>NZ_BSBI01000012.1:0-326533 GCF_034961445.1 Streptomyces yaizuensis | reverse complement strand
TCGAACGACGACGGACCCAGCCCTCCAGCACCACCCTCTGGGCATCGGTCAACGACAACGGCGGGATCTTCGGTCCAGGACGACTCACACCCCAACCAACGACAAACCTCCGACTCAGGTCACTAGCCGTGTCCGGGGCCGGCGGGCGACCCGGTGGGGTCCTACGCCACCGTCCCTCGCGGGGTCCCGCACCCGCCGCCCGGGACGCGGTAGACCAGTCCCATGCGACTGCACCACACCGAGCTGTCCGACCGGATCCTGGGCGGCTGGCTGGGCCGGATCGCCGGCAACATGCTCGGCAAGCCCGTCGAACGCGGCGACCACTGGACCCGCGAGCGCATCGACCGCTATCTGCGGCGCACGGACGCCCTGCCGCTGACCGACTACCTGCCCCCGCCCCCGGCCGACGCACAGCCCGGGGAGTTCGAGCTGCGCCCCGAGTGGCCGCAGTGCGTCCGGGGCCGGATCCGGGGCAGCTGCCGGGACGACGACATCGACTACGCCGTCCTCGGGCTGCATCTGCTGGAGGCGCACGGCTTTGGCTTCACCACCGAGCAGGTGGGCGCCATGTGGCTGCGCCGGCTGCCCTATCTCCAGACCTTCACCGCCGAGCGGGTCGCCTACCGCAATCTCGTGAACGGGCTGAAGCCGCCGCAGACCGCCGTGCACGAGAACCCGTACCAGGACTGGATCGGCGCGCTGATCAGGGCGGACATCTACGGCTGGACCTCCCCGGGCGACCCCGTGCGGGCCGCCGCGCTCGCCCGCAGGGACGCGGCCCTCTCCCACCACGGCACCGGCGTCCACGCCGCGATGTGGGCCGCGGCGCTGGTCGCCGCCGCGTTCACCGCGCAGGGGCCGCGCGCGGCGCTCGACACCGCGCTGGCGCAGATCCCGCCGGACGGCCGGCTCGCCCGGACCGTCCGGCGCACGGCGGCCCTGCACGAGGCCGGGGCCGGCTGGTCCGAGACCCTGACGGAGCTGACCGAGAGCACCGGGGACCTGCACTGGATCCACGCGGTGCCCAACGCGGGCGTCATCACCGCCGGGCTGCTCCACGGCGCGGGCGACTTCACGACCACCATCGCGCTGACCGTGCGCGGCGGGCTGGACACCGACTCCAACGGGGCCACGGCGGGCTCCGTCGCGGGTGTGCTGTGCGGGGCGGGCGCGATCCCCCCGCAGTGGACCGCGCCGCTGCGGGACCAGGTGCGCAGCGCCGTGATCGGCTTCGACCGGGTACGGATCGGCGAGCTGGCGGAGCGTACGGTCCGGCTGGCCGCGACGGTCTGACCGGGGTCCTACGCTGTGCGGATGACCATGGACTACGCGGCGTACATCGCCTCGCTCCCCAAGGTGCTCGCCGGGGCCGCCCTGCTGATCCGGGATCCGGCCAGCCGGTGTCTGCTGGTGGAGCCGAACTACCGGGACGGCTGGACGCTGCCCGGGGGCACGGTCGAGTCCGACGAGGACGAGACGCCCCGGGACGCGGCCCGCCGGGAGACCCTGGAGGAGATCGGGCTGAGCGTCGAGCCGGGCGGGCTGCTGGCGGTCGACTGGGTGCGCGGGCCGGGCCGGCCGCCGATCGCCGCCTATGTGTACGACGGCGGCACGCTGCCCGTGGAGCGGTTCGACGGGATCCGGCTCCAGGAGGCGGAGCTGCTGTCCTGGCGGCTGGTCGCCCCCGCCGAGCTGCCCGTATATCTGCCGGACATGCTCGCGACCCGGATCGCCGCCGCCCTGGAGGCGCTGGCGGCGGGGCGGGGCCCGGTGGAGCTGGTGGACGGGCTGCCGGTGGGTCCGTAGGCCGTGTCGTGGTGGGGAGGAAACCGGTCGCCGGGGCGCGGAACGCCGCTCTAGGGTCGGCGTATGACCCTTGTGGCGTTCCTGACCGGTGCCGGTGTGTCCACGGACTCCGGGATTCCCGACTACCGGGGGCCGAACGGCCTGTGGCGGCGGGACCCGGAGGCGGAGAAGCTCGTCACGTACGACGCGTACATGTCCGATCCGGAGATCCGCCGCCGGTCGTGGCGGATGCGGCGGAGCAGCCCGGCGTGGGAGGCCGAGCCCAACGCGGCGCACCGGGCGATCGCCGCCCTGGGGCTGCGGCCGGGCTTCGCGGTGCGGGTGCTCACGCAGAACGTGGACGGGCTGCACCAGCGCGCGGGCACCCCCGACCGCAAGGTCCTCGAACTGCACGGGTCGATTCGGTCGGTCCTGTGCACGGAGTGCGGCGCGCGGTCGCCGATGGCCGAGGCGCTGGCCCGGGTCGACGCGGGTGAGGAGGATCCGCCGTGCCGGGTGTGCGGGGGGATCCTGAAGTCGGCGACGGTGATGTTCGGGCAGCCGCTGGATCCGGGGGTGCTGGCCGAGGCCGTGTCGATCGCGAAGGCGAGTGGGGTGTTCGTCGCGGTGGGGACGAGTCTTCAGGTGCAGCCGGCGGCCTCGCTGGTGGGGATCGCGGCGGAGCACGGCGCCCGGCTGCTGATCGTGAACGGGGAGCCGACGCCGTACGACGGGATCGCGGACGGGGTCGTGCGCGATCCCATCGGTACGGCGCTGCCCCGGCTCCTCGACGGGCTGGAGCCCTGAGAGGGTCCTGCCGTCAGAAGAGGGCGTCCGCCGGGGCGGTGTCGCCCGCTTCGAAGGCGAGGAGCCGGCGCTTGCGGGCGATTCCGCCGCCGTAGCCGACCAGGCTGCCGGTGGAGCCGACGACCCGGTGGCAGGGGACGATGATGGAGACGGGGTTGCGGCCGTTGGCGAGCCCGACCGCGCGGGAGGCCTGGGGGTTGCCCAGCTCCTCGGCCAGTTCGCCGTAGGTGCGGGTCTCGCCGTACGGGATCGCGAGCAGCCGTTCCCAGACCCGGCGCTGGAAGTCGGTGCCCTCCAGCCGCAGGGGCAGGTCGAACGTGGTCAGCTCGCGGTCGAAGTACGCCTGGAGCTGGTGGACGGTCTCGGTGAAGGGGGCGGGGTCGCGGTCGCCGAAGGTCTCCTCGGCGGGGCGGTGGCGCTGGTCGGTCATGTAGACGCCGCTGAGCACGCCGTCGGTCGCGACGAGGGTCAGCTCGCCGTAGGGGCTGTCGACAACCGTGTGCTGCCTGGTCATGGCGGTGGTGTCCTGTCGTTAGTCCGGGAGGTGGTTGATCGGGTGGTCGTCGGTGGCCCAGAGGTACTGGACCGCGTAGGCACGCCAGGGCCGCCAGGCGGCGGCGTGCCCGGTGAGGGCGGCGGGGGTGGCGGGCAGGCCCAGGGCCCGGGCGGCGCGGCGCATGCCGAGGTCGCCGGGGATGAAGGCGTCCGGGTCGCCGAGGGCGCGCATGGCGATGATCTCGATGGTCCAGGGGCCGAAGCCGGGGAGGGCGCGCAGTCCGGCGCGGGCCTCCTCCCAGTCGCTGTCGACGCCGAGCCGCAGGGAGCCGTCGGCGAGGGCCGCGACGAGGGTGGTCAGGGTGGTGCGGCGGCTGCGGGGCAGGGCCAGGGCCTCCGGGTCGAGGCCGGCCAGGGCCTCGGGCTCCGGGAAGAGGTGGGTGAGCCCGCCGCCGGGGTCCATACGGTCGACGCGTTCGTCGAGAGGTTCGCCGTGGGCGCGGACGAGCCGGGCGGCGTGGGTGCGGGCGGCGGCCGTGGAGACCTGCTGGCCGAGGACCGCGCGGACGGCGAACTCGGCGGCGTCGACACTGCCCGGGATCCGCCGGCCGGGGGCGGCGTCGACGAGCGGCGCGAGGACCGGGTCCCGGCGGAGCCGGTCGTCCACGGCGACGGGGTCGGCGTCGAGGTCGAGCAGCCGGCGGCAGCGGCTGATCGCGATGGTGAGGTCGCGCGGGTCGGTGAGGGCGAGCCGGCAGGAGATGTGCCCGGGGCCCGGGGCGAGGGCGACGGTGGCGGGCCCGTGGGGCAGCCGGAGGGTGCGCCGGTAGGCGCCGTCCCGCCACTCCTCGACACCGGGGACGGCGGTGGCGGCGAGATGGCCGAAGAGGTTGCTGGGGTTGAGGGGTTCCCGGTACGGCAGCCGCAGCGTGATCACGCCGGGGGCGGGCGGGGGCGCGCCGGTGGAGCGTGCGGCGCGGGCCCGCAGCTCGCCGGGGGCGAGGGCGAAGACCTCGCGGACGGTCTCGTTGAAGGTGCGCACGGAGGAGAAGCCGGCGGCGAACGCGACCTCGGCCAGCGGGAGCGTGGTGGTCTCGATCAGCAGCCGGGCGGTCTGCGCGCGCTGGGCGCGGGCCAGGGCGAGCGGCCCCGCGCCCAGTTCGGCGCCGAGCTGGCGCTCGATCTGCCGGGTGGAGTAGCCGAGGCGGGCGGCGAGCCCGGTGACGCCTTCCCGGTCGACCACGCCGTCGCCGATGAGCCGCATGGCGCGGGCCACGGTGTCGGCGCGCGCGTTCCACTCGGGGGAGCCGGGGCTGGTGTCGGGCCGGCACCGCTTGCAGGCCCGGAAGCCGGCCTGCTGGCAGGCGGCGGCGCTCGGGTAGAAGGTCATGTTCGCGGGCTTCGGCGGCACGACCGGGCAGCTGGGCCGGCAGTAGATGCCCGTGGTCAGGACGGCGGTGAAGAACCACCCGTCGAAGCGGGCGTCCTTGGACTGGACGGCGCGGACACAGCGCTCGGTGTCGGTGTGCATGTCTCCAGGATCGGCCACTGCGCCCGCTCACGCTGGCGGAAAAACGACATCACCCTGCCCCTGCCAGGAACCCTCACTGTCTCCCTACGGCCTCCTGGAAGATCCGGTACGCGTCGGCGCCGAAGAGGACGAAGGTCGCGGTGTGCGGGGGTCCCGGGTGCGCGGCGACGGTGTCCAGGGCGATCCGGGCGGCGTCGGCCATGGGCCAGCGGTAGACGCCGGTGGAGATCGCGGGGAACGCGATCGTCTCCGCGCCCAGGTCGGCCGCCAGCCGCAGGGACTCCCGGTAGCAGGAGGCCAGCAGCTCGCTCCGGTCCTCCGTGGCGGACCAGACGGGGCCCACGGTGTGGACGACGTGCCGGGCGGGCAGCCGCCCCGCCGTCGTGGCGACCGCCCGCCCGGTGGGCAGCCCCTTCCCGTAGTGGGAGGCGCGCAGGGCCCGGCAGGCGGCGAGGATGTCCGGGCCGCCGCGCCGGTGGATCGCGCCGTCGACCCCGCCGCCGCCCAGCAGGGAGGAGTTGGCGGCGTTGACGACGACGTCGGCGGGGAACTCCGTGATGTCCCCCTGGACCAGCTGGATCGCGGTCATGAGCTCACCTGGGCGTCGGCCTTCCGCAGGGCGCGCCAGACGGCCTTGGCGGCGTTGTGCCCGGACATGCCGTGCACGCCGGGGCCCGGCCAGGCGGCGGAGGAGCACAGGAACACCGACGGGTGCCGGGTCGCGTAGGGGAAGAGCGTGGGCCCGGGGCGCAGCAGCAGCCGCAGTCCGCTCGCGGAGCCGCAGGCGATGTCGCCGCCGACGTAGTTGGCGTTGCGCTGGGCGAGGACCGGGGGCCCGGCGGTGGCGCGGGCGAGGACCCGGTCGCGGAAGCCGGGTGCGAAGCGCTCGATCTGCCGCTCGACGGCGTCGGTGAGGTCGCCCCGCCAGCCGTTGGGGACATGGCCGTACGCCCAGAAGACCTGCCGGCCCGCCGGTGCGCGGCCGGGGTCCACCAGGCTGGGCTGGGCGGTGATGAGGAAGGGTGTCTCGGGGGCCCGGCCGCCGGTGGCGGCCCGCAGTGCCGTGGCGATGTCCCGACTGCCGGGGCCGATCTGCACGGTCCCGGCGGCCCGGGCCTCGGGCGCGGTCCAGGGCACGGGCCCGTCCAGCGCGTAGTCGATCTTGAAGGCGGCGGCTCCGTACCGGTAGTTCCCGTACGCCGTGCCGAGTCCGGCGATCCGGGCGAGCGCGGTGGGCGAGGTGTCGAAGAGGTAGGCGCGGGCGGGGGGCAGGTCGTCCAGCCGCTTGACCTCGAAGCCGGTGTGGACCGTGCCGCCGAGGTCGCGCAGATACGCGGTGAGGGCGTCCGCGATGGACTGGGAGCCGCCCCGGGGCATCGGCCAGCCCTTCTCGTGCGCGGCGAGCGCGAAGAGCAGTCCGACGCCGCTGGTGGCCACGCCGCCGAGGGGGGCGATGACATGGGCGACGAGGCCGGCGAGCAGGGCGCGGGCCCGGTCGTCGTGGAAGCGGTGCTCCAGCCAGGTGTAGGGGATCAGGCCGGTGGCGCCGAAGCGGGCGAGCCGCAGCGGGTCCCGGGGCAGGGCGGTCAGGGGCAGGGACATGAAGTCCCGTACGAGCGTGTCCCAGTGGCCCAGGAAGGGGGTGATCATCCGGCGGTAGGCCCCGGCGTCCCGGGGGCCGAAGGAGGCGGCGGTGGTGGCGACCGAGCGGGCGAGGACGGCGGCGGTGCCGTCGTCGAAGGGGTGGGCCATGGGCAGTTCGGGGTGGAGCCACTCCAGCCCGTATCTCCCCAGGGGCATACGGGCGAACGCCGGGGAGCCGATGCCGAGCGGGTGCACGGCGGAGCAGGGGTCGTGGCGGAAGCCCGGCAGGGTCAGCTCCTCCGTCCGCGCGCCGCCGCCGACGGTGTCCTTGGCCTCGAAGACGGCGACGGACCGTCCTCTGCGGGCCAGCTCGACGGCGGCCGTCAGCCCGTTGGGGCCCGCCCCCACCACGACGGCGTCCAGCATCGGCGTCACGCCCCTCGTCACCCCTCGTCACCCGTGGCCGGCCGCTGTCACCGGCCGGACGTGCCCAGGATATTCCCGGGCACCGACAGTGCGGGTGCGGGTACGGTCCGACGCGATGAACGAGCAGGTGGACGAGCACGTGAACAAGCACGTGAACAAGCACATGGACGAGCGGGTTGACGAGCGGGGGAACGGCCGGGTGGACGAGCCGGTGGACGACACGGCGCGGGCGGCGGCACTCGGCGGCGGTCACGGCATGGAGAGCGCGGTCCGGGAGATGGCCGGGCGGCTGACGCGGGTGCCGGGCGTGGTGGCCGTCGCGCTGGGCGGCAGCCGGGCCAGGGGCGCCGGGCGGCCCGACTCCGACTGGGACCTCGGCGTGTACTACCGGGGCGCGGTCGACGTCGCCGCCCTGGCGGAGCTGGCCACGGAGGTGGCGGGCGCCCCGGTCGCGGTCGCGGCCCCCGGTGAGTGGGGGCCATGGGTCGACGGCGGGGCGTGGCTGCCGGTGGGCGGGGTGGCCGTCGACTGGATCCTGCGCGACCTGGACCGGGTCGAGCGGGTCTGGGAGGACTGCCGGGCGGGCCGTTACGAGGTGGGGATCCAGGCCGGGCACCCGCTGGGCTTCTGGTCCCCGGCGTACGCGGGCGAGGTGGCGCTCTGCCGGGTGCTGTCCGACCCGTCGGGCGCGCTGACGGCGCTGCGGGACGCGGCCCGGGAGTATCCCCAGGCGCTGCGGGCGTCGCTGGTCGCGGCCTCGTGGGAGGCGGAGTTCGCCGTGGGGAACGCGGTGAAGTCGGCGGGGGCCGGGGACACGCTGCATGTCGCGCTCTGTCTCGGCCGGGCCTTCGGGGTCCTGACCCAGTCGCTCCACGCCCACCACCGGGTCTGGTGCGTGAACGAGAAGGGGGCCCTGGCCGGGGCGGCCGCCCTGCCGGACACCCCGGCGGGCTTCGCGGAGCGGGTACGGCGGGCCCTGACCGGTCTGGACCGGGAGGCGGTGGACCTCGCGGACGGGGTGGTCCGCGAGGTCCGTACCGCTCTGGGGGCCGCGTAACCGGGGTCGGGCAGCCAGGGCCCGGTGGGCCGGTCGGTCAGCCGGTGGCGAGCAGCGCCCGGATCCGTTCGGCGGTCGCGGCCGAGCGGGCCGCCGTGAACGGCAGCGTGTTGCCGCCGGTGTAGCGGAACGGTTCCCCGGTGAGGGTGCGGTGGTCCCCGCCCGCCTCGGTGACCAGCAGCAGGCCGGCCGCGTGGTCCCAGGCGTGCTCCCAGCTGAAGGCGGTCGCGTCCAGCTCGCCCCGGGCGACGGCCAGGTACTCCAGGCCGGCGGAGCCGCAGGGCCTCGGCCGTATCCCCTCGGTGCGCAGGCCGAGCAGGGCCTGCTTCTGGGCGTCGGTGGTGTAGTCGGGGTGGGAGGTGGCCACCTCCAGGACGGCGCCCGGCGCGGGTTCCCCGGAGTGCAGCCGCACGCCGTCGAGGAAGGCGCCGGAGCCCCGGACCGCCGTCGCCATGAATCCCAGGGTGGGGGCGTAGGTCCAGGAGGCGAGAGTCTCCCCCCGGTGGGCGAGGGCGACGAGGGTGCAGAAGCCGTCCTCGCCCCGGACGAACTGCCGGGTCCCGTCGACCGGGTCGACGATCCATACGGGCGCGTCGCCGCGCAGGGCGTCGAGAACGGCGGGGTCGGCGTGGACGGCCTCCTCGCCGACGACGACGGAGCCGGGCAGGAGCACGGTGAGGGATGCGGTGAGGTGTTCCTCGGCGAGCCGGTCGGCCGCCGTCACCAGGTCGTGCGGTCCGCTCTTCGAGGTGATCTCGTCGTCGGCCAGCCGGCGGTGGCGCGGCAGGATCTCGGCGGCGGCCGCTTTGCGGATGGCCTCCTCGACGGCGGTCAGGTTCCCGGCCAAAAAGTCATCGATCATATGCCCAGCTAAACATGGCCGTGCCAGGGACTGTCGCCGGGTGGCCCCCGGGGCCGCCGCCGGGGGCCGGGCCGCGCTGTCGTACCCCGGGAGTACGCTGCTGATGTCGACTGCGGCCGTGCGGGCCGCGTCGGACAGGCTCTACGGAACCGGAGGCTTCGGGCATGCACGGCGAGTACAAGGTCCCGGGCGGCAAGCTCGTGGTCGTCGATCTCGACACGGCGGACGGTGTGCTCCGCGATGTGCGGGTCGCGGGGGATTTCTTCCTGGAGCCCGACGAGGCGATCCTCGCGATCGACCGGGCGCTGGAGGGCGCCCCGGTCGACACGGACGCGTCCGGTCTGGCGGCGCGGATCGACGCCGCGCTGCCGCCCGGCACCCAGATGTTCGGGCTGACCTCGGAGGGGATCGGGGTCGCGGTGCGCCGGGCGCTCGCCCACGCCACCGACTGGACGGACTACGACTGGCAGCTGATCCACGAGGGCCCCCAGTCCCCCGCCCTGCACATGGCGCTGGACGAGGTGATCACGGCCGAGGTCGCCGCCGGTCAGCGGCCGCCGACGCTGCGCGTGTGGGAGTGGGGGGCGCCCGCCGTGGTCATCGGCAGCTTCCAGTCCCTGCGCAACGAGGTGGACGCCGACGCGGCCGCGCGCCACGGCATCGAGGTGGTCCGCCGGATCAGCGGCGGTGGCGCGATGTTCATCGAGCCGGGCAACACCATCACGTACTCGCTCTCCGTCCCGGAGGCGCTGGTCTCCGGGCTGTCCTTCGCCGACAGCTACGCCTATCTGGACGACTGGGTGCTCGGTGCCCTCGGCGACATGGGGGTGCGGGCCTGGTACCAGCCGCTCAACGACATCGCCACCGACGCCGGGAAGATCGCGGGCGCGGCGCAGAAGCGGCTGGCGGGCTCCGGCCAGGGGGCCGTGCTGCACCATGTGACGATGGCGTACGACATCGACGCCGACAAGATGCTCGACGTGCTGCGCATCGGCCGGGAGAAGCTGTCCGACAAGGGCACCCAGAGCGCCAAGAAGCGGGTCGACCCGCTGCGCCGGCAGACCGGGCTGCCCCGGGAGGCGGTCATCGAGCGGATGATCGACTCCTTCCGGGGGCGGTACGGCCTGACCGGCGCCAAGATCTCCGACGGGGAGCTGGCCCGCGCCCAGGAGCTGGTGGAGCGGAAGTTCGGCACGCGGGAGTGGACGGCGCGCGTCCCGTAGACCGTGCCCGGTCGTCTCCTGTCGTCCTCCCGTCAGCTCCGTCAGCTCCGTCAGCTCCCGTCGGCTCCCGTCAGCCGTTCAGCGCGGGGATGACCGTGGTGCCGTACGCGTCGATGGTCTCCTCCTTGGCGTCGTGCATGGCGTACACGGCGAACTGGTCGACGCCCAGCTCGCGCAGCGCCCGCAGCTTGTCGATATGGGCCTCGGCGGGCCCCAGCAGACAGAAGCGGTCCACGATCCCGTCGGGCACGAAGTCGGCCGACGGGTTCCCCGCCCGGCCGTGGTGGCTGTAGTCGTACCCCTCACGGGCCTTGATGTACGAGGTCAGCGCCTCGGGTACGAGCGAGGAGTGCTCCCCGTAGCGGGCGACGAGGTCGGCGACGTGGTTGCCGACCATGCCGCCGAACCAGCGGCACTGGTCCCGGGCGTGGGCGAGGTCGTCGCCGATGTAGGCGGGCGCGGCGACGCAGACCGTGATCGACGCGGGGTCGCGCCCGGCGTCGGCGGCGGCCGTGCGGACCGCCTCGACCATGGTCGCGGTCAGATAGGGGTCGGCGAGCTGGAGGATGAAGCCGTCCGCCTTCCGCCCGGCGAGGGCCAGGGCCTTGGGGCCGTACGCGGCCATCCACACCGGCAGCCGGCCGTCACGCACCCACGGGATGCGCAGTGACACCCCGTCGACGTCGGCCTCGCGGCCCTCGGCGAGGTCCCGGATGGCGTCGATCGCCTCGCCGAGCCGGGCCAGGGTGTTCGGCCGGCGCCCGGCCACCCGCATGGCGGAGTCGCCGCGTCCGATGCCGCAGACGGTGCGGTTGCCGTACATGTCGTTGAGGGTGGCGAAGGTGGAGGCCGTCACCTCCCAGGTCCGGGTGGACGGGTTGGTCACCATCGGGCCCACGATCAGCCTGTCGGTGTGCTCCAGGATCCGGCTGTACACGACGAACGGCTCCTGCCAGAGCACCGCCGAGTCGAAGGTCCAGCCGTAGCGGAAGCCGTTGCGTTCCGCGCGCTTCATCAGCCCGACGACGGCGGAGGCCGGCGGGTCCGTTTGCAGGACGAGTCCGAAGTCCATGGGCCTGGCTCTCTTCCTCTCGCTGCCCGGCCGGGTGCCGGCCGGGGTCGGGATGTCAGCCGAGGTACTGACAGGTGCCTCGGGGGAGGTACTGCCCGTGCCCCGCGCGGCCGGTGTAGGTCCGCCGGTCGATGACGACCTCGCCGCGCGAGAGCACGGTCTCGACCTGTCCGGTGATCCGGGTGCCCTCGTAGGGGTTGTAGTCGACGTTCATGTGGTGGGTCGCGGCCGAGAGGGTCTGCTCGGCATGCGGGTCGTAGATCACGACATCGGCGTCGGCGCCGGGGGCGATGGTGCCCTTCTTCGGATAGAGGCCGAACATCCGGGCCGGGGTGGCGCAGGCGATGTCGATCCAGCGGCGGCGGGTGAGGTGCCCGTCGAGCACGGCCTGGTGGAGGAGGTCCATCCGGTTCTCCACGCCCGGCAGACCGTTGGGGATCTTGGAGAAGTCGTTCCGGCCCAGCTCCTTCTGGCCGCTGAAGCAGAAGGGGCAGTGGTCGGTGGAGACCACCTGGAGATCGTCGGTGCGCAGGCCGCGCCAGAGGGCGGCCTGGTGCTCCCCGGGCCGCAGGGGGGTGCTGCACACGTATTTCGCGCCCTCGAAGCCCGGCTCGGCGAGGTTGTCCGTGGAGAGGAAGAGGTACTGGGGACAGGTCTCGCCGAAGACGGGCAGCCCCTTGGCACGGGCGGCGGTGATCTCGGCCAGGGCCTCGGCGGCGGAGACATGGACGACGTAGAGCGGGCTGCCGGCGACCCGTGCCAGCTGGATGGCGCGGTGGGTGGCCTCCGCCTCCAGCAGCGCCCTGCGGACCTCGCCGTGGTACCGGGGGTCGGTGCGGCCCGCCGCGAGCGCCTGTTCCACCAGGACGTCGATGGCGATCCCGTTCTCGGCGTGCATCATGATCAGCCCGCCGTTGTCCGACGCGCGCTGCATCGCGCGCAGGATCTGCCCGTCGTCGCTGTAGAAGACGCCGGGGTACGCCATGAAGAGCTTGAAGGAGGTGACGCCCTCCTCGACCAGCCGGTCCATCGCGGCGAGCGAGCGCTCGTCGACATCGGAGAGGATCATGTGGAAGGCGTAGTCGATGGCGCAGTTGCCGTCGGCCTTGGCGTACCAGGTGTCCAGGCCGTGGCGGGGGCTCTGCCCCACGCTCTGGACGGCGAAGTCGACGATGGTGGTGGTGCCGCCCCAGGCGGCGGCCCGGGTGCCGGTCTCGAAGGTGTCGGACGCGGCGGTGCCCCCGAAGGGCAGCTCCATATGGGTGTGGGCGTCGACGCCGCCCGGGATGACGTACTTGTTGGCGGCGTCGATGACCCGCTCGGCGGTCCAGGACTCGGCGACGGCGGTGCCGTGGGCGGCGAGGGCCGCGATCCGGCCGTGCTCGATCAGCACGTCCGCGTGCGTCTCGTCCGCCGCCGTGACGACGAGGCCGCCACGGATGAGTGTGCGGGTGCCACTGCTCATTGCTGGGGTGCTCCCTCGGTACGCGTGCGCGCGGGCCCGGCGGACCGGGCCCCGCACGGTCGGTCGGTGGGTCCCGTGGCCGTACGGACCGACTGGTGGCGGGCCGGTTCGGCCCGGCACGGACCGGTGGCGGGCGGCCTACAGGCTCCGCAGGGCCCGCTCGAAGAGGACGGCGCCTTCCTCGGCCTCGGCGACGGTCAGGGTGAGCGGCGGGGCGATCCGCAGCACGCTGGTGTTGTGGCCGCCGCCCTTGCCGATCAGCAGCCCGGCCTCGCGGGCGGCTTCGAGCACCGCCGACGCGGCCTGGTGGTCGGCCTCGTCGGTGCCGGGCCGGACCAGCTCGACACCGATCATCAGCCCCCGGCCGCGCACCTCCCGCACGGCGGGCACCTTGGCGGCGGCCGCCCGCAGCCGCTCGATGAGCAGGCCGCCGACCCTGCGGGCGTTGCCCTGGAGGTCGTTCTCCAGCAGGAATCCGAGGTTGGCGAGGCCCGCCGCCATGGTGATCGGCGAGCCGCCGAAGGTGGAGATGGAGTTGGCGTCCAGGCAGTTCATGACGGCGGCCGAGCCGACGACCCCGCCGACGGACATGCCGTTGCCGATGCCCTTGGCGAAGGTCAGCAGGTCCGGCGGGCCGGCGGCGTCATGGGCCTGCCAGCCCCAGAAGTGGTCGCCGGTACGGCCCCACCCGGTCTGCACCTCGTCGCTGATCCAGAGGATCCCGTGCCGGTTCAGGACCTCCCGGAAGGCGGCGTACAGGCCGTCCGGCGGGGAGGTGAACCCGCCGACGCCCTGCACGGGCTCCGCGATCAAGGCGGCCACCTCACGGGTGTGCCCGAGCAGATCCTCCAGGTCGGCGACGCACGCCTGGACGAACCGGTCGTCGGAGAGCTGCGCGTACGGGCCCCGGGTGCGCACGCCCCCGTGCACGTACAGCGTCTGGAGCGGGGAGAGCGAGGTGGGCGACCAGGCGTGGTTGCCGGTGATCGAGACCGTGGAGAAGGACCGGCCGTGGTAGCTGTTGCGCATCGCGAGCACCTGGTTGGTGCGGCGGTACGCGGTGGCCAGCAGCAGGGCGGTGTCGTTCGCCTCGGTGCCCGACGTGGTGAAGAAGACCCGGGCGTCGGGGATGCCGGAGAGGGCGGCGATCCGCTCCGCCAGCTCCACCATGGGCCGGTTGAGATAGAGCGTGGACGAGTGGATGATCCGCCCCGCCTGCTCGCCGACCGCCTTGGTGACCTCGGGCAGGGCGTGCGCGGTCATCGTGGTGAGGATGCCGCCGAAGAAGTCGAGGTACCTGCGGCCTTCGGCGTCCCAGACATGGCGGCCCTCGCCCCGGACGATCTCGACGGGCTCCCGGTAGTAGAGCGCCAGCCAGTCGGGGACGACCGCGCGGTGCCGGTCCAGCAGGCTCATGGCCGCACCAGCCCCTCGTAGGCGTCGGGCCTGCGGTCGCGGTAGAAGGCCCACTGGGTGCGTACGGTCTCGATGAGGTCGAAGTCCAGGTCGCGGACGACGAGTTCCTCGTCCCGGTCGCTCGCGACCTCGCCGACGAAGCGGCCGCGCGGGTCGACGAAGTAGCTGGTGCCGTAGAAGTCGTTGTCCCCGTACTCCTCCTGGCCCACCCGGTTGATGGCGGCGATGAAGTACTCGTTGGCGACGGCCGCCGCCGGCTGCTCCAGCTGCCACAGATAGGCGGAGAGCCCGCGCGAGGTGGCGGAGGGGTTGTAGACCAACTGGGCGCCCGAGAGTCCGAGTTGCCGCCAGCCCTCGGGGAAGTGGCGGTCGTAGCAGATATAGACCCCGACCCGGCCGACGGCGGTGTCGAAGACGGGCCAGCCCGCGTTGCCGGGACGGAAGTAGTACTTCTCCCAGAACCCCTTGACCTGCGGGATGTGGTGCTTGCGGTACTTGCCGAGATAGCTGCCGTCGGCGTCGATCACGGCGGCGGTGTTGTAGTAGAAGCCGGCGTCCTCGATCTCGAAGACGGGGGCGACGATCACCATGCCGGTCTCCCGGGCCAGTTCCCGCATCCGGCTCACGGTGGGCCCGTCGGGCACGGGCTCGGCCCAGCGGTAGTGCTCGGGATCCTGGACCTGGCAGAAGTAGGGGGCGTTGAAGACCTCCTGGAAACCGATGACCTTCGCACCCTGGCGGGCCGCCTCGCGGGCGTGCTCCTCATGTTTCGCGATCATGGACTCGGTGTCGCCGGTCCAGGTCGCCTGGACCAGCGCGGCACGTACGACATGGGGCATGGGCTGCTCCTCCGGCCGGGCGGCGATGAGCCTCTACGCACGTAGACGCGGTGCGTAGAGGGAGAACGTAAGCCCCGTCACAGGCTGGGGCAAGACCATCACCGCCAACCGGCGCGGACGATCCCGTTTCACCCGGCCGGAGGACGCGCGCCGCACGGGTGGCCCCGTCAGCCCCGCCCGTCCCCCGGGTCCTGGGCGGCTTCCAGGGTGACGGCGAAGGCCGTGTGCGGCCTGTTGCCCCGGCGCAGCAGTGCGGCAGGCCGGTCGACCAGCCAGAACTGCCAGCTGTACTTACGGACGAGCAGCTTGCGGACGGCGGCGGTCCCGGAGTCGGGGAGGATGTCGGCGGTGCCGCGGTGGACGGGGGTGCCGGGGGCGATCCGGCCGCGCAGGTCGCAGACGGCCACCGTCACCCGGGGGTCGCGGCGCAGCCGTTTGACCTTCCAGGAGTCGCTGTTGGTCCAGACGTACAGCCGGCCGCCGTCCTCGGCGAACCAGACGGGTGTGGCGACACCCGTGCCGTCGCGGCGGTAGGTGGTCACGCTGATGTACCGGGCGGTGGCGAGGTCGTGGGCGGTCATCCGGCGAGAGTACGCCGCGGGGCGCGCCCCGGCGACCCGTCGGGCGGGGGTACGGGGGCGGGGGGACGCGTCAGGCGGCCGGGGCCAGCGCGCAGCGCGTCATGAGGTCGTCCATGGAGAGTTCGAGCGCGGCGGCGAGGGCGGCGACGGTGAAGAAGGCCGGGGTGGGGGCGCGGCCCGTCTCGATCTTGCGCAGGGTCTCGGCGGAGATGCCGGCGGCGGCGGCGACCTCCACCATGCTGCGGCCACCGCGTGCGACGCGCAGCAGCCGGCCGAGCCGTTCGCCGCGCTCGCGCTCTTCGGGGGTGAGGGGGGTTCGCACCATGCCGTTATTCTAATGCCGCTGAAACCGGTATGAGAATAACGGTCGACCGGTATAGTAATTGGCATGATGGAACTCAAGAACGATCTGGCGATCGAGGCCATGCGTGCTGCGGGCCGGGTCGTGGCACAGGCGCTGGCCGCCGCCCGGGAAGCGGCCGGTGTCGGCGTCCCCCTGCTCGACCTGGACCGGGCCGCCCGCGCCGCCCTCACGGAGGCCGGCGCCTCCTCACCCTTCCTCGGCTACCGCCCCGACTGGGCCCCGGTGCCCTTCCCCGCCGTCCTCTGCGTCTCCGTCAACGACGCGGTCGTGCACGGCATCCCGGACGGCTACCGGCTGCGCGACGGCGACCTGGTGAGCGTGGACTGCGGGGCGATCCTCGACGGGTGGGCCGGCGACGCCGCCGTCAGCTTCACCGTCGGCCGGGCCCGCCCCGAGGACACCCGGCTGATCGCCGTCGCCGACGAGGCCCTGCGCGCGGGCATCGAAGCCGCCGTCGCCGGCCGGCGGATCGGCGACATCGCGCACGCGATCGGCCGGGTCTGCCGGGACGCGGGCGTGGGCATCCCGGACGGCTTCGGCGGCCACGGGATCGGCCGCAGCATGCACGAGGACCCGGGGGTGCCCAACGAGGGCCGACCGGGGCGGGGGGTGCCGCTGCGCCCCGGGATGGTGCTGGCCATCGAGCCGATGGTGATCGCCGGCGGCACGGACGGGCACTGGACCGCGCGGGACGGCTGGACCATCCGTACCGCCGACGGCAGCCGGGCCGCGCACGCGGAGCACACGGTGGCGATCACCGAGGACGGACCCCGGATCCTCACCACCCTCTAGGTCATGGAAGGGTCAGGTCCGGATCCGGTGGGCCGCGAGGAAGCCCCGGGACAGCTCCTCGCCGCGCGCCACGGCGGCGGCGCGGCTCTCGACCGGGGCCACCCGCGCCCCCTTGAAGACGATGTACGTCACCCCGGAGGTGACCCCTCCGGTCCGTGGGTCCGGGTCGATGCCCAGCTCCACCGCCATGGCGTGGGACGCCTCGCCGATGATCCCGGCGGGTCCGGTGTCGCCGACCACCCCGTAGCGGACGGTGTCGCCGTGGACGACCGCGACGACCGAGCCGCCGCCGATCCCCCACTCCGGGAACCGCCACAGCCCGCTGGGCGCGGGCACCACCACGAAGGGCAGGGTCTCCGCGTTCAGCGGGCGGCCGTCGGACTGCCGG
Organism: Streptomyces yaizuensis; assembly: GCF_034961445.1. Classification (NCBI taxonomy): domain Bacteria; kingdom Bacillati; phylum Actinomycetota; class Actinomycetes; order Kitasatosporales; family Streptomycetaceae; genus Streptomyces; species Streptomyces yaizuensis. The sequence continues at coordinate 309,846 of NZ_BSBI01000012.1, read as the reverse complement.
AAGGCGGTGTGCGGCAGGAAGTACGGATCGGTCCGAGTGTTGCAGCGGGCGGTGGGCTGTCCGTCGCAGTCGACGTCCAGGTCCGCCTTCCAGAACACCGCGTCGCCGGTGTCGCAGACCGGGACGGTGGCGGGGGCCCGCGCGTCGGTGGGGTAGAGCCCGGTGGAGATCCGCTCGCACGCGGCCACGCCCGCCAGCAGCTCCGCCGCCGTGACCGCGCCCGCCCCCGCCCCCGCCCCGGCGCGCTGCGGCCCCGGTACGGCGATCCGCCGGTCGGGGCCGGCGGGCGTGGGCTGGGCCACGGCGGGGAGCAGGGTGACGCCGAGTGCGGTGGAGAGGGCGAGCGCGTGAGCGAGCATGGAGAAAGGTGCCTTTCTGTACAGATATGCACGACTGTGCACGGAAAAGCGTCCTTTACCCGCTTGGAAAGGAAATCATCCACTCCGCGAGGCAGATGGCGGCACCGGGGAGCCAAGATGCCCCGCCCGTCCGGCGGTTGACACCGGGCGGGCGGGGCACGTGATGGGCCGTCGGGGGTACGGGGCGGGCGGGCGCCCCTGTGGGCTCAGCGGCTCGGGCGGACCACCATCGCCGAGCCGCCGCCCCTGCGGGTCTTCTCGGCGGCGGCCAGCCACCGCCCGTCGGGCAGCCGCTCCACGCCGGTCGTCGCCCCGATCTCCGGGTTCTGCCGAAAACCGTGGCCGATCCGCTCCAGTTCACCCCGGAGCGGGCTGTTCCAGAGGCCGAGTTCCACTTCGGTGGTGGTCTGGTTGCGCTGGCTCGCACGGGGCGCGGCGATCGCCTCCACCAGGGGCATCCCCCGGTCCAGACGGTTGGTCAGGGTGGCGAGGACGGTGGTGATGATGGTCGAGCCGCCCGGGGAGCCCAGCGCGAGCAGCGGCTTCCCGTCCTTCAGGACGATCGTCGGGGACATCGAGGAGCGCGGGCGCTTGGCGGGTCCGGGCAGATTCGGGTCGTGGACGGCCGGGTTGGCGGGGGCGAAGGAGAAGTCGGTCAGCTCGTTGTTGAGCAGGAAGCCCCGGCCGGGCACGGTGATCGCGCTGCCGCCGGTGGACTCGATCGTCAGGGTGTAGGCGACGACGTTCCCCCAGCGGTCGGCGGTGGTGAGATGGGTGGTGCTGTCGCCCTCGTGGGTGGTGGGGGCGGCCTCGCCGGTGGCGGAGCACGGGAGGGGCCGGCGCGGGTCGCCGGGCGCGAGCGGGCTGGTGAGCACCGCGTCGTCCTTGATCAGGCAGCCCCGGCTGTCGGCGAACCGCTGGGAGAGCAGTTCCCGTACGGGGACGTCCTCGAAGGCCGGGTCGCCCACCCAGCGGCCCCGGTCGGCGAAGGCGATCCGGCTGGCCTCGATGAAGCGGTGCAGATGGCGGGCGTGGCTCGCCCGGGAGAGGTCGGTGCGTTCCAGGATGTTCAGCGCCTGGCCGACGGTGGTGCCGCCGGAGGAGGAGGGGGCCATGCCGTGGACGTCGAGCCCCCGGTAGGAGACGTGGGTGGAGGCGCGGCGGATCGTCCCGTACGCCGCGAGGTCCCGCTCGGTCAGATCGCCGGGGCGGACCGTGCGGGTGGCGCCGGGGGCGACGGGGGGTGTGCGGACGGTCTTGACGATGTCCCGGGCGATCGGGCCCCGGTAGAGCGCGCGGGCGCCCTCGCGGCCGAGGTGGCGGTAGGTGCGGGCGAGGTCGGGGTTCTTGAGGACGGAGCCGACGACGGGGAGCCGGCCGCCGGGGAGGAAGAGCTTCGCGGTGTCGGGGAAGTCGGCGAACCGGGCCTGGTTGGCCTCGGTCTGGGCGCGGAAGGTGGCGTCCACGGTGAAGCCGTCGCGGGCCAGCCGCTCGGCGGGCCGCAGCAGTTCGGCGAGCGGCCGGGTGCCCCAGGAGGCGAGGGCCGCGTCCCAGGTGGCGGGGACGCCGGGCACGCCGACGCCGAGTCCGCTGGTCTGCCCCTCCTCGAAGGGGATCGGCCTGCCGTTCTCCAGGAAGAGGGAGGAGTCGGCGGAGCGGGGGGCGCTCTCGCGGCCGTCGATGGTGCGGACCTTGCCGGTGGCGGCCTCGTAGTGGACGAAGTAGCCGCCGCCGCCGATGCCCCCGGAGTAGGGCTCGGTGACGCCGAGGGCGGCGGCGGTGGCGACGGCGGCGTCCACCGCGTTCCCGCCGCGCCGCAGCACCTCGATCCCGGCGGCCGAGGCGTCGGCGTCGACGCTGGCGACGGCGCCGCCGTGGCCGACGGCGACCGGGGTCTTCACCGGCGGCGCCGGTGTCCCGGCCCGGACCTGGTGCCCGTCGGATATGGCACTCGGCGCGGCCGCGCCGAGTGCCGGGATCAGGGCCGCCGCCACGGCCAGCGCCAGTGCGCGGCGTCCGGGTGAGCGAGTCATCCGTACTTACCTCCGGTCGACAGACGTGCGCGCACTGTAACCGCAGCGGCCTGCCGCCGTCAGGTGGGGGAATCGTTACCCTGGCGTAACTTACCCGGGAGTTACCGACGGTAAGTCATTCCGGTTACGGTCGGGCCACACCCCCCGCGACACCCCTGAGGAGGGACCCGTGGGACTCCCCCGAACGGCCCTGTGCACCGCTGTCGCCGGTGCGTTGTCGGCCGCCCTGCTCGCCGGGCCCGCCACCGCCGCACCGGTCGGCCGCCCCACCACCTCTGCCATCACGCCATCCGCCGCCTCTTCCGCCACGTCGTCCGGCACCTCGTCCGCCGCTTCCGGAACCACGCTCCGCTTCACCGACATCCGCGGCGCCGGCGGCACCGTGCTCAAGGCCAACGTCACCGCCCCCGCCGACACCGGCCGCTCCTACCCCCTCGTCGTCCTGCCCACCAGCTGGGCCATGCCCCAGATCGAATACCTCGCCCAGGCCCGGCTGCTCGCCGCCGACGGCTATGTGGTCGTCGGCTACAACTCCCGCGGCTTCTGGCAGTCCGGCGGCGAGATCGAGGTCGCAGGACCGTCCGATGTCGCGGACGCCTCCCGGGTCATCGACTGGGCGCTCGCGAACACCCCCGCCGACCCCGGGCGGATCGGCATGGCGGGCGTCTCCTACGGCGCCGGGATCAGCCTGCTCGCGGCGGCCGAGGACCCCCGTATCCGGGCGGTGGTGGCGCTGAGCGGCTGGGCCGACCTCATCGACTCCATCTACAGCGGCCGCACCCAGCACCGCCAGGCCGCCCTGGTCCTCACCGGCGCCGGCTTCCTCACCGGCCGGCCCAGCGCCGAACTGCGCCGGGTCATGGCGGACTTCCTCGGCTCGGACCTGTCCCGGGAGGGCGCCCTGATCGACTGGGCGAAACGGCGCTCCGCCGGTGAACGCGTCGCCCGGATCAACTCCCACGGCACCGCCGTGATGCTCGGCAACGCCTGGGGCGACTCGCTCTTCCCGCCCAACCAGTACGCGGACTTCTTCACCCGGCTGACCGGCCCCAAACGGCTGGAGTTCCGCCCCGGCGACCACGCGACACCGGAGGCCGGCGGGCTGTTCGGGCTCCCCAACGACACCTGGGCCGGCGCCCGCCGCTGGCTCGACCACCATCTGCGGGGCGTGGCCAACGGAGTCGACCGTGAGCACCCCGTACAGCTCAAGGCCCGCTCCGGGAGCGGCTACGAGGGCTACCGCGACTGGGCGTCGGTGACCGGCGCGCGGTCCGTGCTCCCCCTCGCCGGGTCCCAGCGGATCAGGACCGGCCTCGACTCCGGCGCCAACGGCGGCACGGTCTTCCTCTCCGGGCTGCTCGACCAGTTCGCCCAGCTGCCGCCGCTCGCGTCGATCCCGCTGCTGCCCCGCGCGTACGCGGCGGTCTGGCAGTCGCAGCGGTACGAGGAGCCCCGGCGGATCCGGGGGACGGCGCGGCTGGAGACCACGGTGACGGCCACCAGGTCGAGCGGAACCTTCGTCGCCCATCTCTACGACGTGGGCCCGCTCGGCCTCGGCCGGCTGGTCACCAGCGCCCCGTACAGCTTCCACGACCGGACGCCCGGTACGCCGTTCGCCGTCGGTCTGGAGCTGTTCTCCACCGCCTACGACGTCCCGGCGGGCCACCGGCTCGCGGTGGTGATCGACACCGTCGACCCGCTCTACAACGAGCACAACCCGGCCGGCGCGCAGCTGACCTTCTCCTCGCCCGACGGCGCCCCGTCGCGGCTGTCGGTGCCGCTGCGCGAGGAGTGATCACCGGCTGCCGCCGGCCCCGGTCGTCCGTTTCGAGGACGCTCCCTACGGACCCTGCGGCCCCTGGAGTCTTCCGGGGGCCATGGGGTCCCCGGGCAGCAGGGTCCCCGGTTCGGCCGGGGCCACGTCCACGGCCTCGGTCTTGGGGCTGCGCCGCTGCCGCCTGGCCACCCAGGTCGCGAGCCAGGAGAGCAGCATGCAGAGCCCGATGTAGATCGGCGAGATCACCATCACCACGGGGATGAACGGCAGGTCGTAGTCGAGGTTCGACGCGATCAGCTTGCCCGCGTGCAGGAACTCCTCATAGGTGATCAGATACCCCAGCGAGGTGTCCTTCAGCGCCACCACCAGCTGGCTGATGATGGCGGGCAGCATCGCCCGGACCGCCTGCGGCACCAGTACATGCGTCATGACCTGGGTCTTGCGCAGTCCGAGTGCGTATGCGGCCTCCCGCTGTCCCCGGTCGACCGAGTGGATGCCCGCCCGGAAGACCTCGGCGAGGACCGAGCCGTTGTAGAGGGTGAGCCCGGCGACCAGTGCGGGCAGCGGCTGGACCTTCAGCGCCACGAAGATGAAGAAGATCATCACCAGCACCGGCATCGCCCGGAAGAACTCCACCAGCAGGGTGGAGACCCAGCGCACCGGCGCATGGTCGGAGAGCCGGCCGCAGGCGAGGATCCCGCCGAGGACCAGGGAGAGCACGGAGGCGTACGCGAACGCCTTCAGGGTGTTGCCGAGCCCGGTCAGCAGCAGCTCCTGGATCCCCTTGTACGCGAAGGGCGTCCACTTGGCCGCGGTGAACTGCCCGGTGTCGAAGAGGAGGTAGAGGATCCAGCCGAGCAGCGCCAGCAGGACCAGGGTCGTGGCGACCCCGTAGAGCCGGTGGCGCTTGCGGGTCCGGGGCCCGGGGATGTCGTAGAGGGCGGTGGAATCGGTCATCGTGCGACCCCATAGCGCTTCTCCAGCACGTTGAACAGCGCACTGATGGTGAGGGTGATGATCAGATAGCCGACGGCGATCCAGACGAAGGTCCAGATGATGTTGTAGCCCAGCTCGCTGAGGGTCTTGTAGGTGCCGAGCAGTTCGGTGACGCTGAAGGCCCCGGCGATCGCGGAGTTCTTCGCCAGCGCGATGAGGGTGGAGCCGATCGGGGGGATGACGGTGCGGAACGCCTGCGGCAGGACGACGGCGGTCAGCGTCTGGCCGAAGCTCAGGCCGAGGCTGCGGGCCGCCTCCCCCTGTCCCCGGGGCACGGTGTTGATGCCGGAGCGCAGCGCCTCGCAGATGAACGCGGACGTGTAGCAGCCGAGCGCGAGGACGGCGAAGACGGTGAAGGGCAGCACGAGGCCGAAGCGCGGCAGGCCCAGCAGGACGGCGAAGAAGAGCAGGGTGAGCGGGGTGTTGCGCAGGACGGTCACCCACACCGTGCCGATCGCCCGCAGCGAGCCGACCGGGGCGACCCGGAAGGCGGCCATCAGGAAGCCGAGGGCGAGCGCGAGCAGCGAGGCGAAGAAGGTCAGCTCGACGGTGCCGAGGAAGCCCTCGGCGTAGGTGGAGAAGTTCTCGGTCAGTACGTCCATGGCTCGCCTCAGCCCGCCGGGTAGCGGTCGATCGGGGGCGGTGTCGGCGCCGGGACCCCGGAGAGGCCGAGCGTCGCCTCGTACGCCTTCTTCCAGTTGCCGTTGCGTTCGTTCTCTTCGAGGGCGTCGTCCATGGCGAAGCGCAGGGCGTTGTCGGAGCGCGGGACGCCGATGCCGTACGGCTCCTGGGAGAACGGCCGGCCGACCACGCGCAGTTCGTCGGGGACCTTGGCCGCGTAGCCGGTGAGGATGGCGTTGTCGGTGGTGACGGCGTCGACCTGGTACGTCAGCAGATTGTCGACGCAGATCGAGTAGGTGTCGTAGGCGACGAGTTCGGCCTTCGGGTAGTCCGCCTTGATGCGCTGGTAGGGGGTGGAGCCGGTGGCGGAGCAGACCCGTTTGCCGGCCAGGTCGTCGGGTCCGTTGATGCCGGTCTCGTCCTTGCGCACCAGCAGGTCCTGCCCGGCCATGAAGTAGGGGCCGGCGAATCCGACCTGCTTCTTGCGGTTGTCGTTGATGGTGTAGGTGCCGACGTAGTAGTCGATCTGGCCGTTCTGGAGGGCGGTTTCGCGGTTCGCGGAGGCGATGGTGACGAAGACGATCCGGTCCGGGTCCAGGCCGAGGGAGGCGGACAGCATCCGTGCGATCTCGATGTCGAAGCCGGAGTAGAGGCCGGTCGCCGGGTCCTTCTCGCCGAGGTAGGGCTGGTCCTCCTTGGCGCCGACGACGAAGTGCCCGCGCCGCTCGGCCTTGCGCCAGGTCGGCGAACCGGGCAGCTGGAAGGCGGTGTTCACCTTGTAGTGCGGCAGCGCCTCGGGCCGGGGGCCCTTGACCGGGGGGCTGCCCTCCTTGCCGCAGGCGGCGGCCGCGAGCAGGAGGAGCAGCGCCGCCAGGGCGCGTCGGGTACGTGCCATCGTGCCTGGGCCCCCGGTCAGTGCTTGAGGATCTTGGAGAGGAAGTCCTTGGCCCGCTCGCTCTCGGGGTGGGTGAAGAAGTCCTCCGGGGAGCGGTCCTCGACGATGCGGCCGTCGGCCATGAAGACGACCCGGTTGGCGGCGGAGCGGGCGAAGCCCATCTCGTGGGTGACGACGACCATCGTCATGCCGTCCCGGGCGAGCTGCTGCATGACCTCCAGGACCTCGTTGATCATCTCCGGGTCGAGTGCCGACGTGGGCTCGTCGAAGAGCATGACCTTGGGTTCCATGGCGAGCGCGCGGGCGATGGCCACGCGCTGCTGCTGGCCGCCGGAGAGCTGGGCGGGGTACTTGTCGGCCTGAGAGGCGAGGCCGACGCGGTCGAGGAGCAGCCGGGAGCGGCGGTCGGCCTCCTCGCGCTTGCGGCCCCTGACCTTGACGGGCGCGAGGGAGACATTGGCGAGGACGGTGCGGTGGGCGAAGAGGTTGAAGGACTGGAAGACCATGCCGACGTCGGCGCGGAGAGCGGCGAGGCCCTTGCCCTCCTCCGGCAGCGGCTCGCCGTCGATGGTGATCGTGCCGGACTCGATGGTCTCCAGCCGGTTCATCGTGCGGCAGAGGGTCGACTTCCCGGAGCCGGACGGCCCGATGACCACCACCACCTCGCCGCGCCCGACGGTGAGGTTGATGTCCTGGAGGACGTGCAACTGCCCGTAGTGCTTGTTGACGTCCCGCAGCTCGATCAACGGATCGACGACGGCCATGCGCGCCCTGCCCCACTCATCGGTTGTCGGGTCAGCGCAAACTATCCAGCCGGGCCGGGGGGTTCGCGCCCGACACGCGCGATACGGGCATAAGCAGTATTTACCGCATGTACTGATTTCACCGCCGCGGTGGCCGGGGCAGGGCGGACGGGTCCGGGCGGGCGCGTCCGGGCGGGCGGATCCGGGCGGCCGGGTCCGGCCGGCCGGGTCTCACGCCTCGGCGGCCTCCGCGTAGACCTGCGCGAGCTGGGGTGCCCCGGTCAGGGCCCAGTCGGCCCCGGACTCCACCACCGCCAGCTCCCGGCCGGAGGCGAGCAGGACCACGGGGTGCCCGCCCGGCCAGATGTGCCAGCGCGCGCCCGGCACCGTCCGCACGATCACCGTGCCGAGGTAGAGCCCGGCGTCGTTGCCGAACCAGGGCAGCTCCTCCGGGTCCTCGCGCCAGCGCGGCGGCAGCTGGTCCAGGGCGGCCAGCGAGGCCGGGGAGTCGTCCAGCTCCAGACCGAGATCCCCGGCACGGGCCCGGAGCAGCTCGCACTCCGACAGCAGCTCCGCGATGCCGGCCGCGCGGTCCGGGTCGCTCTCGGCGCCGAAGTCCCCGGGCGGCCGCCGCTTGCCCTGCTTCTTGAGCCAGTTGTCCAAGAAAGGGATGTTCATACCGCTCAGCGTCGCATCCCCCCGGCCCGGCACACCACAGACACGACCCAGGGAGTGTCGCTTCGGTGGCTCGGGCCTCCGGGTGGCCGCAGTGGCTCAGACGTCCAGGTCGACCACGACCGGCGCGTGGTCGGACGCGCCCTTGCCCTTGCGCTCCTCGCGGTCGACGTACCCGTCCTTCACGGCGGCGGTGAACGGGCCGTTGCCGTAGACCAGGTCGATCCGCATGCCCCGGTTCTTCGGGAAGCCGAGCTGGCGGTAGTCCCAGTAGGTGAAGGGGTGGTCGTACTTCAGGGGGCGGGGCACCACATCGCCGAGCCCGGTTTCGCGCAGGGCCGCCAGGGCCGCCCGCTCCGGCTCGGTGACATGGGTGCTGCCCTCGAAGACGGACCGGTCCCACACGTCGTCGTCGGTGGGCGCGATGTTGAAGTCGCCGAGGACGGCGAAGGGGCGCGTCCCCGCCGCGTCGGCGGCGACGGCGTCCTTCAGCGCGCCGAGCCAGGCCAGCTTGTAGGTGTAGTGGTCGTGGGTGATCTCCCGGCCGTTGGGCACGTAGACCGACCAGAGCCGGACCGGGCCGCAGGTCGCGGAGATCGCCCGGGGCTCCAGGGCCCCGTCGTACCCCGGGTCGCCGGGCAGGCCCCGCACCACGTCGGCCAGGCCCACGCGGGAGATCAGCGCCACCCCGTTCCACCGGCCGTCGGCGTGGACGGCCGACTCGTAGCCGATCTCGCGCAGCTGCTCGGCGGGGAACTGCTCCTCGGTGCACTTGGTCTCCTGGACGCACAGGACGTCCGTGCCGCTGCTCTCCAGCCAGGCGAGCAGCCGGGGGAGCCGGGCGGTGACCGAGTTGACGTTCCAGGTGGCGATACGCATGGGAAGAGCCTAACGCCGGGGTACGACAGTCACGGATCGGCGGGCTCGCCGACCGCCCGGGTCGGCGAGCCCGGGTCACCCGGCTCGCCCTGGTCGCCCGTCACAGCTCGATGCTCTCCCCGGGTGCGAGCCGGCCGTGCGCCGCGCCGCCCAGGTTGCCGATCTGGGTGTCGTAGATCGGCCGGGCCACCTCGGTGAGCAGGGCGTCGTGGATGTCGAGGGCCCGCGCGGGGTGTACCTCGCGGACGTAGTCGATCACCTCGGAGATCTTGTTCCAGGGGGCGTGGACGGGGAGCATCAGCACCTCGACCGGTACCCCGGGCACGGTCAGCGCGTCGCCGGGGTGGAAGACGGACCCGTCGACCAGGAAGCCGATATTGGTGATCCGGGGCAGATCCGGGTGGATCACCGCGTGCAGTTCGCCGTGGACCTGGACCTCGAAGCCGGCGGCGGTGAAGGTGTCGCCGTGGCCGACGGTCCGCACCCGGCCCGGGAACGCCGCCGACAGCCGCCCGGCGACGCTCCCGAGGGTCCACACCTCGGCCCCGGCCGCGAGGGCCGCGCGCACACGGCCCTCGTCGAAGTGGTCGGGGTGCTCGTGCGTGATCAGTACGGCGTCCGCGCCCTGTGCGGCGTCCGGCTCGCTGAACGCGCCCGGGTCCACGACCAGGGTCGCCCCGTCCTTCTCCAGCCGGATGCACGAGTGGGTCCTCTTGGTGAGCCTCATGCCTCCATCCTGCTACGTACCGGGCTCGGTCTCCTCCCGGATCACCGTGCCGGCGACGGCGAAGGCGGCGTTCGCGGCGGGCAGGCCGCAGTAGACGGCGGTGTGCAGCAGGATCTCGCGGATCTCGTCCGGGGTGAGCCCGTTGCGCAGGGCGGCCCGGGTGTGGACGGCCAGCTCCTCCCGGTGGCCGCCGGCGACCAGCGCGGTGAGGGTGACGATGCTGCGGGTGCGCCGGTCCAGGCCCTCGCGGGACCAGATCTCGCCCCAGGCGTAGCGGGTGACGAGGTCCTGGAAGTCGGCGGTGAAGCCGTCGGCGCCGCCGGTGACACGATCGACGTGGGCGTCCCCCAGCACCTCCCGGCGGATCCTCGTGCCGGGCTCGTGGGTGCCGTCGCGGTCGGCGGCCTGGCCGGGACGGGCCTGCGGCACTGCCGGGGCGATCTCCGCGATGGGGGTGACCGGCGCGGAGACGGCGGGGGCGGGCGGTACGGGGATCGCGGAGTGGGTGTCCTGGGCAACCCCGGCGAAGTGGCCGACGAGGAGGTCGGTGACGGCTGCGGGCTGCTCCACGGGCGCGAGGTGGGAGGCGCCGGGCACCAGGGCCAGCCGGGCGTCCGGTATCCCGGCGACCAGGGTACGGGCCTCGGCTGGCCCGGTGACATGGTCCTCGGACCCCACCAGGACCAGGGTGGGCACACCGATCCGGCCGAGGTCGGCCCGCGCGTCGAAGGCGGCGAGGGCCTCGCAGGCGGCGATGTAGCAGCCGGGGTCGGTGGTGCGCACCATCTGCACGGCCCACTCCACGATCGCGGGCTGGGCGGCGGCGAAGCCACCGGTGAACCAGGTCTCGGGGGCGCTGCGGGCCATGGGTTCGAGCCCGTTGGTCCGTACGACGACCCCCCGCCGGCGGAGTTCGTCGGCGCTGCCGAACCGGGCCGAGGCGGCGACCAGGGCCAGGGACGCGATGCGCTGCGGATGGCGCAGCGCCAGATCGATGCCGACGGCGCCTGCTATCGAGCAGCCGGCGTAGCCGAAGCGGTGGATGCCGAGTTCGTCCAGGGTGGCGAGGAGCCGGTCGGCGAGTTCACCGATGGACGGGGCGGGGTGGGCGGGGGCGCCGCCGTGGCCGGGGAGGTCGTAGCGGAGGACCCGCCACTCCCCGGACAGGTCGGCGATCTGCCGGTCCCACATGTGCCAGGTCGTGCCGAGAGAGGGTCCCAGGACCAGGACCGGGGCGTCTTCAGGCCCGTCAACGCGGTATTGCAGGGTCTTCGTCGTCGTGTCACTCACCCGTCCACGCTCCCACAACCGGCGACCGCCCACAGGAGGGGGTCGGGACACGCGCCAGACCTCCCCATATGTGTCCGCCGCCGGGCGGGGATCCTCCACATCCGGCTCCCCCTGCCGGCGCTTCGTGGTCCTGACGCCGGTGTGCCCTGACCACCGGGCGAGGAAGGCGGCTCGGAGTCCGGGGTCAAGACCCCACGCGGAACCGCGGTCAACAGGCCGCCGCCGGCCGAGTGAAACCCGGATGAGCTGGGATGATGGGGCGATGATGACCGGACAACTCATGAGGTGGCAGGAAGACCCCGGAGGGGACCACGTCGCCGCGTGGCGATCGGAGAACGATGCCCGAGTTCCCGGGCGGGTGGTCGTCGTTGACGATCGGACCAAGGCCGACGATGCCTTCCGCTGGGCGTGTGAGGGTACGGGCATGGTGTGGCGGGGCGACTTTCACCATGCCCGTCAGTTACTGAAAGCCCTGACCAAGAGGGTGGACCGCAAGGATCCCAAGGTGGGCGATTCCCTGACGGAGACGTTCCACCGGTATCGCCAGGCCCAGGGCCGGCGGGCACGCATTCTGGGAATGCTGCTGGTCTGCGTGGATGCCGGACATGTTCTGCGGCTTCGCAGGGCACCCGACGTACAAGCAGCCTGCGAGGCCGTCTACGGGCCGGGAGAAGGACGGTACGTGGTGTCCCTGCGGGAACTGCAGGGGGTGTTGAGTGCTGCGGAGTGGCGTCGCCGAGGGGTGCGCCTGCCGGCGCTCGGCGACACGATAGTCCCCCATTACGGTGTTTTCTCACCCGTGCGCGGCGAGTACCTCGACTTGGTCGCCAGGGCCCCGATTCCCTCGTACGGCTCGGCGTTCGACGTGGGAACCGGCACCGGCGTGCTCGCCGCGATCCTGGCTCGGCGCGGCATCGAGAAGGTGATCGCCACCGACCAGGACGAGCGCGCTCTGGCATGCGCGAGGGAGAACATGGACAGGCTCGGTCTCTCCGACCGTGTCGTTGTGGAGCGGACCGACATGTTCCCCGCCGGACGGGCACCGCTGGTGGTGTGCAACCCCCCGTGGCTGCCGGTGAAGCCGCGAACACCGCTGGAGTACGCGGTCTACGACCCCGGCAGCCGCATGCTGCGATCGTTCGTCGGCTCGCTGAACGAGCATCTGGACCAGAACGGGGAAGGATGGTTGATCATCTCCGACCTCGCCGAGAGGCTGGGGTTGCGGGGCCCCACCGAGTTGCCGGATCTGATCGAGCGGGCGGGTCTGCGCGTGGTGGACCGGCTGGACACCCGTCCCGTTCACTCCAGGGCTCGCGACCGCCTCGACGCACTGCATGCCGCACGCGCTGCGGAGGTCGTCTCTCTGTGGCGGTTGGCCGGGGTTTGACCTCGCGTCAGCGGCGTAGAGCCGGACAGGTGGGACGACGTCACCCGGAGGGGGTGGCATCGTCCCGACGTCCGGGACACGCCGCTCACCGGTGTGCAACGGTGAGGACCACCTCGTTCCCCTCCACCGTGACCTGGTATCCGGTCGGCTCCCCGTCGGCGGTGTCGAGTCCCACACCCAGGGCGAGTTCCCCTTCGAAGGTGCCGAGGTCCTTGATGCCCCGCACCGTCCCGGTGGTGCGTATGTTCCCGTGCCGGCGCAGGGAAGCCGTCTCCGGGACGCCGGAGAGCACCAGCTTGAGGTGCACCTCTCCCGGCATGGTCACGGCGTCACCCAGGCCCGGGGTCCGCAGCGGGTCCTCGTAACCGGCGAAGTAGCCCGGGGCGGGACCGGAGAAGGTGAACGTCACACGGTCGCAGGTGTCGTGGCTGGTGACCTGCACATCCTTCAGCTCCGGCACGTCGGGCGAGGTCGTGTCGGCCCCCTTCCCCGATGTCGCGCCCTGGCTCAGCCCGGACTCCTCCGAGCAGAGGTTCTGCGCGCGGCCGTCCTGTGGAGTGGCCGTGTCGTCAGCGGTGCCGGTGCCGCTGCCGGGGTCGACGCCCGGTGCGGCTGACGAGCTCTCCGCCGCGCGGGAAGGGGGCGGATCCTGCGCGCTCTGCGAGGTGTCCCCACCGCACGCTGTCGCGGTGAGGAGGGTCGTCATGACGGCCGCGGTGCCGACGGCGAGTCTCGACCGGCAAATCATGGATGCTCCGCAATCTGTTCGGACGGCACCGGCAGGCGCCATCGTGCTGGCAGGCTGGTACCGCGGCGGGCGTGCATCGTCGGACGGCGGCCAGGTCATCCTCCCCGCGGTGGAGAAGCAGGGGATTCATCGTAGCCGTCGCGTCCCTACCGGCCCCGGGGGCACGGATCCGTCCGGTCCCTACGCTTCCGGTGCAGCCCGTGGAGTAGTTGCCCAGGCGGCACGCGCGGACAACTCGTGGCGGCGGGGCCTCCGTTCGCCGTGGTCCTCCAGCTGAGCCGCAGACCGGTGGACGCAACGGAATCGTCCGCACGGTCGTGCCGGCTCCTGCCTGCCTTCCCGCGAACCCCAACGTTGCGCACGCGCACGCAACGTGTCACAGTTGGTGCAGCGGCAGTGCTGCGCCCGGATGCGGGTGCGGTACTGCCGTTGGTCATTGCCGCAGTGCCGTCCGCCATCGCGACGGCTGATGCGCAGGGTCCCGCGCGGAAGCACTCCGCCGCCGGCCGGTCCATCGCGATCGGCACCACACCCTCCCCATTTCGGGCTTCTCCGCCCGCTGCGCCTGGCTCACGTGACTTTCCCCGACAGAGGAGACCGCATGCGGTTCGTAACACGAGCACAGTGGGGCGCCCGTCAGCCGGACAACGGGCACTCACCGGTGGCCTCGAACAAGGGAGTCAAGGTGCACTACCTTGGCTCTCTGTTCGTGGGCATCGAGCATCATCAGTGCGCTCAGAAGATGCGCACGGTCCAGAACCAGCACATGGATGGCAACGGGTGGGCCGACTTCGGCTACAACCTGGCGGTCTGCCAGCACGGCTACGTGTTCGAGGGCCGTGGAAAGAACACGCAGAACTCGGCGAACGGCAACACCACGCTGAACCGCGACCACTTCGCGGTGCTGGGGTTCGTGGGAAGCTCGCTGGTGACCCAGCCGAGCAGCTCGATGATCACCGGCATCCAGGACGCCATCGCCTATCTGCGGCGGCACGGAGCCGGCAGTGAGGTCCGTGGGCACCGGGACGGGTATTCCACCGCGTGCCCGGGCGGTCCGCTGTACGCCCTGGTGCAGGACGGAACGCTGGATCCCGGCACGCTGTACAACGGCGGCACCTACACGGTGCAGGTCAACGACACACTGGACGCGGTGAGTCTCCAGTTCAACGTCCCCAAGACCTACATCATCGCGGTGAACGACCTGACGGCGCCGTACAACCTGACGGTCGGCCAGAGCCTGAAGATCCCCGCGCGTGGTGTGCCGCTGGGCGCGGGGGTTCCCGAAGGCGGCGGAGGCGGGGGCGAGACGCCGCCGCCGTCGGGCCGGGTGCCGTTCCCCGGCACCGAATGGTTCAAGGCTTCTCCCTACAGTCCGATCGTGACGGCGATGGGCACGCGGCTGGTGGCCGAAGGATGCGGCCTGTACACCACCGGCCCCGGCCCCCAGTGGACCGAAACCGACCGGCTCTCCTACCAGAAGTGGCAGCAGAAACTCGGCTACACCGGCGCCGACGCCGACGGCTGGCCCGGGCGCACCACGTGGGACCTCCTGACGATTCCGGACATCGGCGTGACGCCGGAACCGGTGGATTACGAGCCGTTTCCTGGTGCGGCGTGGTTCACGGCGAACCCGAACAGCCCGATCGTGACGGCGATGGGGAAGCGGCTGGTGGCCGAAGGATGCGGCCTGTACACCACCGGCCCGGGACCGCAGTGGACCGAAACCGACCGGCTCTCCTACCAGAAGTGGCAGCAGAAGCTCGGCTACACCGGCTCTGCCGCCGACGGCTGGCCCGGCGAGACCACCTGGAACCGACTCCGGGTGCCCAAGGTGACGCCGGTGGACTTTGAACCGTTTCCTGGTGCGGCATGGTTCACGGCGAACCCGAACAGCCCGATCGTGACGGCGATGGGCACACGGCTGGTGGCCGAAGGATGCGGCCTGTACACCACCGGCCCCGGCCCCCAGTGGACCGAAACCGACCGGCTCTCCTACCAGAAGTGGCAGCAGAAACTCGGCTACACCGGCTCTGCCGCCGACGGCTGGCCCGGCGAGACCACCTGGAACCGACTCCGGGTGCCCCGCCAGACAGCCCTTCAGTACGAGCCGTTTCCCGGTGCGGCATGGTTCAAGACCCTTCCGCACAGCCCGGTCGTGACGGCGATGGGCCGGCGGCTGATCGCCGAGGGATGCAGCGAGTACGAGCTGGGTGCCGGCCCGCAGTGGACGGAGTCCGATCGGCTCTCGTACCAGAGGTGGCAACAGAAGCTCGGCCACACCGGCGCCGCCGCCGACGGCTGGCCGGGACCGACGACCTGGACTCAGCTGATGGTGCCGCGTAGCTGAGCTGCACCGGCTTCCGCCTCACGGGCAGACCCGGCACAGGGGCGCGCCCGTGAGGCGGAGGCCGCCGAACCTGAACCACCCTTTCCGAAGCCGCAGTTCACCGATCCGACTCTCGCCTTCAGGGAACTCCGGGACGGGGACAGTCGTCGTGTAGATCATGGATAAAAGATCAGCGACGCTCTCAGCGGGATGCCTCACCGGTCTGGCTGGAGCGCTTGCCGGTGCGGGCTCGTGGGCATTGTCCGACAACGCCCGCAAGTACTGCGGCTCGTACGTGGAAGGACGGCTCGACTTCGGGGGAAGCGGATTCTTCGAGCTTCCTGTAGCCATGGTGGGCGGGGTGCTGGTGTCGGTGGCCGCCTTCGGAGCCGGAATGCTCCTGACCCGTGGTGTCCGCAGCCGCCGTGGCCGGGTGATCTTCTCGGCCACGGCGGCCGCTCTGCTCCTGGGCGCAGCCATGTGGGGCCATTTCGCCTGGCAGGGAACCCCTGCCGGAGTGGTCAGCGACAGTGGGCGCTGTTCGCAGGAGAACATTCCGGAGTGGTGGCCGGCCTGGTTGCCTGCCTGAAGGGCATGGCGGAAGGCTCGGTCCGTACGCCGTCAGGGGGTGGCGGTGGAGACGATGTACACCGTCGGGGCGGCCGGATCGGTCGTGTCCACGACGATGTCGCGGGAGGGCCGGGGCTTCTTGTGCTCGTGGCGGGTGCCCTGCCACTGCCGGTCCGTGGTGAAGTCCCAGCCGGCGATGTCCGCGTCCCGGTCGCCGATGGTGATGTCGCCCTCGCGCAGGGTGTCGCGGGGCGTGCCGACGCTGTTCAGGAACCCGTCGAGGCCGGCCTCCGTGGTGGTGAACCGGACGTACAGCCTGCTCGTGCGCCAGTTGCTGGTCTCGAAGTAGGCCACCTCGGTGGACTTCGCCGGGATCGGGATCTCGAAGATCCGCCGCTTCATCTGGGACGGCCAGCCGTCGCGCATGCCGCTGGCGGAGGACTCGGCGGCCTTGTGGCGGCCGCTCTCCCGGCTCTGCTGGGCGGAGATCACCAGATAGCCGGCGGGGATGCCGACGAGCAGCACGATGATGATCGCGGTCACCCAGCGGCGGATGATCATTTGCCGCCGGTCCTCGGGGGGACGGAAGTTCTCGTCCGGGGCGGCGGACTGCCGGGGCACGGTCATGGCGCGGGGTTCCTGGGAGGGTCGGTCCTGGGCGGTCGGGCGGGCTCCCGGGCGGGTCGCCCGGGAGAGGCAGTCTACGGCGCTAGGACACCGGGGGAGGAATCCGGCGGACCGGGCCCCGGGGCGGCCGGGGCGGGGCGCCGTGCGCCGTACGGTCCCGGGCCCGGGTGGCAGGGCCCGGGTGGCAGGACTCAGACGTCGGGGCCCAGTCGGCAGGGCTCAGGCGTCAGGACTCGGGTGGCAGGGCTCAGGTCTCCTGGGACCGCACCGACGTCGAGTTCCGCAGGGCCTGCGCGTACCGCTCGTACCGCTCGTGGCGCTCGACCCTGCGCCGGTTGGCGCGGCGGAAGCGGCGGGCGACCAGCCGGGCCAGGTCGGCGGCGCCGACCATGCCCGCCTCGGGGCCCAGCTCGGCGCGGACGATCCGGGCCTCGGGGCGGTAGCCGCGGCCGGTGAGATGGCGCCGGAAGGCGTCCCGGGCCGGGTTGATCAGCAGTTCGTCGGCTGCGCTGACGCCGCCGCCGATGACGAAGCAGGACGGGTCGAGGGCGGCCGCGAGATTGGCGATGCCGACGCCGAGCCACTGGCCGATGTCCTGGAACAGCTCCACGCACATCGGGTCGCCCTCGCGGGCCAGCTCGGTGATGAGCGGTCCGGTGATGTCCCCGACGTTGCCGCCGACGCGGTCGATGAGGGTGTGGGCGACCGGGGACTCGGCGGCGGCCAGCTCCCGGGCCTCGCGCACCAGGGCGTTGCCGGAGCTGTACTGCTCCCAGCAGCCCCGGTTGCCGCAGGGGCAGCGGTGCCCGCCGGGGACGACCTGCATATGGCCGAACTCGCCGGCCACGCCGTACTTGCCCCGCTTGACCCGGCCGTCCTCCAGGATGGCGCCGCCGATGCCGGTCCCCAGGGTGATCATCACCAGGTGGTCCTCGTTGCGGCCCGCGCCGAAGCGCCACTCCGCCCAGGCGGCGGTGTTGGCGTCGTTGTCGACGAGGACCGGGACCGCGAGCCGGGCGGAGAGCGCGTCCCGCAGGGGCTCGTTGCGCCAGGCCAGGTGGGGGGCGAAGAGCACCTTGGAGCGGTCGGCGTCGACCCAGCCGGCCGCGCCGATGCCGACGGCGTGCACGTCGTGCCGGTCGGAGAGGTCGAGCACCAGCTCGCAGATGGTGTCCTCGACGACCTTGGGGCTCTTGGACTTGTCGGGGGTCTCGGTGCGGATCTTCTCCAGGATGACCCCGTCGGCGTCCACGACGCCCGCCATCACCTTGGTGCCGCCGATGTCGATGCCGACGGTCGGGACCCGGGGCGCGGTGAGGTGGGAGCGCCGCTCGCGGGTGCCGGCCGTGCGCAGGACGGTGCCGCGCGCCGTGCCGCGCTGGGCGAAGTCGCGGTAGCCGCTCATCGGGCGGAGCCCGTGGCGGTGGGGCAGAGGGGGGCGGGTGCGGTTCGCACGGGTCGCGTCGTCCCTGGTGTCGTGGGGTCCGGTCACCGTGCGGGGTCGGTCCGCACGGGGGTCGGCGGCGGGCGGCGCCCGCCGCCGACGATTCTGCCACTCCCGCCGCCGGGGGGCGTGGGGGCGGCGGGAAAGCCCTCCGGGCCGGTCCGGGCCCCGGGCAGGGTGCCTGGTGGCCCGGCGGGCTCAGGGCCCTGCGGGCGGCTCGTCGGTGCCGCGCTCCAGCTCGTGGCGGAGGTCGTCCAGCTCGCTGCCCCCGGCCATCTGGCGGGTCAGCTCGTCCAGGGTGACCGAGCCCTTGGCGTGGCTCGCGGTCATCGTGCCCCGCTTGAGGAGGACGAACCGGTCGCCGACGAGATAGGCGTGGTGCGGGTTGTGCGTGATGAGCACCACCCCGAGGCCCGCGTCGCGGGCGGCGGCGACGTACTTGAGCACGACGCCGGACTGCTTGACGCCGAGGGCGGCGGTGGGCTCGTCCAGGACGAGGACCTTGGCGCCGAAGTGGACGGCGCGGGCGATGGCGACGCACTGGCGCTCACCGCCGGAGAGGGTCCCGATCGGCTGGTCGACGTCGCGCAGGTCGATGCCCATGCGCAGCAGCTCGGCCCGGGTGGTCTCGCGCATCGTCGCCACGTCGAGCCGCTTGAAGGGGCCCGCGCCCTTCACCGGCTCGGAGCCGAGGAAGAAGTTCCGCCACACGGGCATCAGCGGGACGACGGCGAGGTCCTGGTAGACGGTGGCGATGCCCCGGTCCAGGGCGTCGCGGGGGTTGGCGAGCCGGGTCTCCTCCCCCTCGATGGAGAAGGTGCCCGCGTCGTGCTGGTGCAACCCCGCGATGATCTTGATCAGGGTGGACTTGCCGGCGCCGTTGTCGCCGAGGACGCAGGTGATCTCGCCGGAGTGGACCTCCAGGGAGACGCCCTGGAGCGCCCGGATGTTGCCGTAGTACTTGCTGACGTCGTCCAGCTCGACCAGAGCGGTACCGGTCATCGTGTCGCCTCCGCCCTCTTGCGGACCCATGCGTTCAGCAGGGTGGCCAGCAGCAGCATCGCGCCGAGGAAGAACTTGAACCAGTCCGGGTTCCACTCGGCGTAGACGATGCCCTTGCTGGTCATGCCGAAGATGAACGCCCCGACCGCCGAGCCGATCGCCGAGCCGTAGCCGCCGGTGATCAGACAGCCGCCGATGACGGCCGCGATGATGTAGATCAGTTCATTGCCGACGCCCTCGCCGGACTGCACCACGTCGAACGAGAAGAGCAGGTGCTGCCCGGAGATCCAGGCCGCGAACGCGACGCCCATGTAGAGGCCGATCCGGGTCCGGGTGACCGGGACGCCGACCGCGCGGGCGGCGTCGGGGCCGCCGCCGACGGCGAAGATCCAGTTGCCGAAGCGGGTCCGGAGCAGGATCCAGGTGGCGAGCGCGACCAGGCCGATCCACCAGAGGATGGTGACCTTGATCGTGACATCGCCGAAGGTGAACTCGGAGGCGAAGACCGCCTTCGCCGAGGCGAAGCCCTCCATGTCCGCGATGGACTTGGTGGAGACCGTGCCGCTGATCAGCTTGGTGAAGCCGAGGTTCAGCCCGGTCAGCATCAGGAAGGTGCCCAGCGTGATGATGAAGCTGGGCAGTTTGGTCCGGGTGAGCAGGACGCCGTTGAAGACGCCGACCGCGAGGGTGACCAGCAGCGAGACCAGGACGCCGACCCAGACGTTCGTCGTCATCTGGTAGCTGAACATCGAGGACACCAGCGCGGAGCTGGTGACCAGCACACCGGCGGAGAGGTCGAACTCGCCGCCGATCATCAGCATCGCGACCGGGACGGCCATGATCCCGATGGTGGAGGCCGCGTACAGCACCGTGGAGAAGCTGCTGGCCTGGAGGAAGGAGTCGGCGGCGAAGGCGAAGAAGACGAAGACGGCGGCCGCGCCGACGACGGAGCCCAGCTCGGGCCGGCCCAGCAGCTTGCGCAGGGCCGAGGTGTGCAGCAGCCGTTCGTCCGTCGCGCCCGGCCGCTGCCCACTGCCGGCGGGTGGTGCGCTGGCGCTCATCGGGTCCCCCGCTTGGTGTAGTCCTCCAGTGCGCCGGCGTCCGCCTGGGTGATGATCTGCGGTCCGGTGAGGACCGGCTGTCCGCCGCCGAGGACGTCGGCGTTGTAGCGGTAGAGCCAGAGCAGGTCGACGGCCTCGTACCCCTGGAGGTAGGGCTGCTGGTCGACCGCGAAGCCCAGGGTGCCGTTCTTCACGGCGGCGGCGACCTTGGCGTTGAGGTCGAAGGTGACGATCTCGGCCTTGCTGCCGGCGGACTCCTTGGCCTTGACCGCGGTGTCCGCGAAGGGTGCGCCGAGGGTGACCACCGAGTCGATCGAACGGTCGGTCTGGAGCTTGGCCTCGACGGTCGCCTGGACGTCGGGCATGTTGGTGCCCTCGACGTACAGGTTCTCCACCTCGCCGTCGAAGGTCTTCTTCACCCCGGCGCAGCGCTGCTCGTGGCCGACGTTGCCCTGCTCGTGCAGGACGCAGACGGCCTTCTTGCGGCCGCGCTCGTTCAGCTCGTCGCCGACGGCCTCGCCCGCGACGGTCTCGTTCTGGCCGATGTGGGTGAGCGCGCCGAACGCCTTGGACTCCTCGGAGCCGGAGTTCACGGTGATCACCGGGATGCCGGCGTCGACGGCCTTCTTGACGACGGCCCGCATCGCGTCGGGCTTGGCGAGGGTGACGATCAGGCCGTCGACCTTCTTGTCGATCGCGGTCTGGACGAGCTGGGCCTGCTGCTGCCCCTCGTCGCTCTTGGAGTAGAGGAAGTTGATGTTGTCCTTGGCGGCGGCCTCCTCGGCCCCGCGCTGGACGATGTCCCAGAAGGTGTCGCCGTCGCCCGAGTGGGTGACCATGGCGAAGGTCCACCTCGGGGTGGACACGTTGGCCTTGCCCGCGGCCGCCTGCGCCTTGCGGGCGTCCTCGGCGCGCTTGCCGCCCGTACTGCTGCATCCCGCCAGGGAGGCTCCGAGCACCGCCGCCAGCACCGCGCCGAGTGCGCGTACCCCTGTCCTTGCCCTTGCCACGACGCCGTGCCCTTCTTGCCGAACTGTTCCCCGGTGCGATCGGGGGGCGAATTGTCGCCCCCCAACCGCCCAAGTATGGGTCACGCCAGGTCGGCGGGTGGGCATCGGGTGCGCCGGGCGTCTTCGAGGCCGGGTGCGCGGATACCCCGGGAGGGTGTGTCGCCGGGGTGGTGAAGGGCTCATCGGGTGCCCTCCGCCGTCAGCTCCTCCAGTGCGGGCACGTCCTTCTCGGTGATCAGCGCGGGCCCGGTGAGCACCGGCCGGCCGCCGCCGACGGTGTTGCGGTTGACCTGGTGCAGCCAGAGCTGGTCGACGGCGAGATACCCCTGGAGATAGGGCTGCTGATCGACGGCGAAGCCGATCTCGCCGGCCTTCAGCTGCTTGATCACCTCCGCGTTGAGGTCAAAGGTGACGACCTCGGCCGCGCTGCCGGCGCCGGCCTTCGCCTTGACGGAGGCGGCGGCGAAGGGGGCCCCGAGGGTGACGACGGTGTCGATGTCCTTCGCGCTCTGGAGCTTGGCCTCGATCGACGAGGTCGACTGGGGCATGTTCACGCCCTCGACGTGCAGATTCTCCACGGAGCCCCGGAAGGCCTTCTTCACTCCGGCGCACCGCGCCTCCAGGGAGACGTTGCCCTGCTCGTGGATCACGCAGAGGGCCTTCTTCCGGTTCCGTTCGGTGAGCGCCTGGCCCACCGCCTCGCCCGCGACGGTCTCGTCCTGGCCGATATGGCCGAGCGCGCCCACCGCGCGCTGGAACTCGCCGCCGGAGTTGATCGTGACGACGGGGATGCCGGCGGCCACCGCCTTCTTCACGACGGCGGTCAGCGCCTCGGGCTTGGCGAGGGTGACGATCAGACCGTCGACCTTCTGGTCGATGTACGCCTGGACGAGCTGGGCCTGCTCCTTGCCCTCCTTGTGGGCGGCGTACAGGAAGTCGACGTTGTCCTTCTCCGCGGCGACCTCGGCCCCGCTCTGGACGATGTCCCAGAAGGTGTCGCCCTCGCCGGAGTGGGTGACCATGGCGATCTTCAGCCGCTCGGTGGCGGCCGGGACCCCGCCGCCGCTCCCGGCGGGCTTCTCCTCGGACTCCTTCCCCCCGGAGCTGCTGCATCCGGTGACGACGGCGAGGGCGCACATGGCGAGCAGGGCCGTGGCCGTGCGGAGGGTACGCATGGGTGGATCCGCCTTCTCTCCCGGCCGCCCGGTTGCGGCTGGGTGACGTTCTACGGCGGCGGGGTTCCCCCGTCAAGACTTTGTCCGAACATTCTTACGAGGCTCCGCGCGCGGCGGGGACGCGCCCGGGCGGTCGGGACCGGACGAGGGTCAGGAGCGGACGACGGTCAGGACCGGACGAGCAGCTGGAACTCGAAGGCGTACCGGGAGGCCCGGTAGAGATGGGAGCCGTACTCGACGGCCCGGCCGGTGTCGTCGAAGGTGGTGCGCTCCATGGTGAGCAGCGGGGCGCCCGGCTCCTCGGCCAGCATCCGGGCCTCCTCCGCGCCCGCGACCCTGGCGCCGACGGACTGCCGGGCGCTGTGCAGGGTGATCCCGGCGGCCCGCATCAGCCGGTAGAGGCCGGTCGCCGCCAGGGCGTCGGCGCCGCAGTCGAGCAGCCCGGCGGGGAGGTGGTTGGTGAGCAGGGCCATGGGCTCGCCGTGGGCGTACCGCAGCCGCTCGATCAGGAGGACCTCGCTCCCCTCGGCGACCCCGAGGGCGGCGGCGACCGGGGCGCTCGCGGTGTGGGCGGTGTGGCGGAGCACCTCGGTGGCGGGCCGCTGCCCCGCCGCCTCCAGGTCGTCGTAGAGGCTGCTCAGCTCCAGCGGCCGCTTGACCTGGCTGTGCACCACCTGGGTGCCCACGCCCCGGCGGCGCACCAGGAGCCCCTTGTCGACCAGGGACTGGATGGCCTGGCGCACGGTCGGCCGGGACAGACCGAGCCGGGCGGCCAGCTCGATCTCGTTGCCGAGGAGGCTGCCCGGGGTCAGCGCGCCCCGCTCGATGGCCGCCTCCAGCTGCTGGGAGAGCTGGAAGTAGAGCGGCACCGGGCTGGTGCGGTCCACGGCGAGCTGGAGCGGGAGGGAGCTTTCCGATACGTGTCTGGGCTGCTTGGGCACGGGGGCGAGCGTAGTCGCCACCGATGTTGACGGGAAGTCCGGAAGTTCGAATGTCCGGACATAGTCTTGACACGGTGGCGGGCCGGGATCCATTTTGGGCGCATGCGCATCGGAGTCATCGGGACGGGACGTATCGGGGCCTTCCACACGGCGGCGCTCGGCCGCCACGGCGGGGTCGGCCCCCTGGTGGTGACGGACACGGATCCGGCGCGGGCGGCCGAGGTCGCGGAGGCGACCGGGGCCACGGCGGTCGCGGACGTGGACGCGCTGCTCGCCTCGGGCGTGGACGCGGTGGTGATCGCCTCGGCGACCGCGTCGCACGCGGAGCTGATCGGGCGCGCGGCGGCCGCCGGGCTGCCCGCCTTCTGCGAGAAGCCGATCGCGGTGGACCTGCCGGGCACGCTGGGCGCGCTGCGGGCGGTGGAGTCGGCCGGCACGGTCCTCCAGATCGGTTTCATGCGCCGCTTCGACGCCGGGTACGCGGCCGCCCGGCAGGCCCTGCGCGCCGGCCGTCTCGGCCGGCTCCACACCGTACGGGCGCTCACCAGTGACCCGGCGCCGCCGCCCGCCGCGTATCTGCCGCTCTCGGGCGGGCTGTACCGGGACTGCCTGGTGCACGACTTCGACATACTGCGCTGGGTCACCGGGCGGGAGGTCGTGGAGGTGTACGCGACCGGCTCGGACGCGGGAGGGGCGATGTTCCGCGAGGCCCGCGACGTGGACACGGCGGCCGCCGTGCTCACCCTGGACGACGGCGTCCTGGCGGTGGCGACGGCGACGCGCTGCAACGGCGCCGGTTACGACGTACGGATGGAGCTGGCGGGCGAGCGGGACCAGATCGCCGTGGGGCTGGCCGCGCGCACGCCGCTCACCTCGGCCGAGCCGGACGGGCCGGGCGCCCCCGCCAGGCCGTGGCCGGGGTTCCTGGAGCGGTTCGCCCCCGCGTACGAGGCCGAGCTGGACGCGTTCGTCAAGGTGGCCCGGGGTGAGGCCGCCAACCCCTGCGACGGGTGGGAGGCGCTGGAGGCGCTGCGGATCGCCGAGGCGTGCGAGCTGTCCCGGCGGGAGCGGCGGCCGGTGCGGCTGGCGGAGATCGCCGGCCGCTGAGCGGAACAGGGGGCGGGCCGCCGGGTGACGAACCGGTTCGTCACCCGGTTCGTCACCAGCGCACGGGCAGCGCGCGCACCCCGCGCAGGAGCAGGCCCGGCAGGAACTCCAGCGGGCCCGCGTCCGGGTCGAGCGCCAGCTCCGGGCAGCGGGTCAGCAGCGCCTCCAGGGCGATCCTGACCTCCAGCCGGGCCAGCTGCGCGCCGACGCAGAAGTGGATGCCGTGGCCGAAGGAGACATGGCCCCGGCCCTCCCTGCCGATGTCGAAGGTGTCCGGATCGGGGTAGCGCTCCGGGTCCCGGCCCGCCGCTCCGATGCCCACGAGGACGAACGCGCCGGCGGGAATGACGGTGTCGCCGACCTCGACGGGGGCGGTGGTGTAGCGGCCGGTCGCGGTGTCCACCGGCGCCTCGTGCCGCAGGCTCTCCTCGATCACCGCGTCCAGCAGCGAGAAGTCGGCCCGTACCGCCGCCAGCAGGCCGGGTTCGCGCAGCAGCGCCCGGACCGCGTTGCCGATCAGATGGACCGTGGTCTCGTGCCCCGCGACGAGCAGCAGATAGGCGAGGCCGCGCAGCTCCGGCACGGAGAGCCGGTCGCCGTCCTCGTCGTGGGCGGCGATCAGCGCGGAGAGCAGGTCCCCGGTGGTGCCCGCACCGCGCTTGGCCTCGATGAGGACGTCCAGATAGGCACAGAGCCCGTCCAGCGCCAGGTTGCTCGCGTCCACGCTGGTCGGGGCGACCACCTCCTGGGACCAGGCGCGGAAGGTCTCGCGATCGTCGGCCGGGATGCCGAGGAGTTCGCAGATGACGGTGATCGGGAGCGGGAAGGCAAGCAGTTCGATCAGATCGCCCCGGCCGGTGGACGGCAGCGCGTCGAGCAGTCCGGCGGTGATCTCCGCGACGCGCGGGGCGAGTTGCTCGACGCGGCGCGCGGTGAACTCGCGGGAGACCATCCGGCGCAGCCGGGTGTGGTCCGGCGGGTCGGTCTCCAGCAGATTGGGCCCGATCGGGTGGACCTCGAAGACCGGATCGGGCGCCACGTCCGGCGACTTGGCGAGCCGGGGGTCGGCGAGCGCGGCGCGCCCCTCCTCGTATCCGACGATCAGCCAGAAGTCGAACCCACCGGGGTCGCGCAGCCAGTGGACCGGGCCTTCTTTGCGCCAACGGGCATAGTACGCATAGGGGTTGTCGTTGAAGTCGGGCAGCTCGGCGAGGTGAATGGGCTCCATGGCACCACCGTAGGATCGGCCCCGGGGTGGGGCATCATCCGCCGGTCCTGTCCGTCGACGCGTGGCTACACCGTGGGGAGGAGGCGGCCTCCGCCTGCCTTCGTCCGGTGCGGGCCGGCGTCAGGGGCCGTCGTCGTCGAGGAGCCCGGCATCGTGGACGAGGAGGGCGATCTGGACCCGGTTGTTGAGCCCGAGTTTGGCGAGGATCCGTGAGACCTGCGTCTTCACCGTCGGGACGCTGAGGTACAGCGCGGCGGAGATCTCCGCGTTGGAACCGCCCCGGCCGACGGCGACGGCCACCTCGCGCTCCCGCTCGGCGAGCGATGCCAGCCGTCCCAGGGCGGCGGCGCGGCGCGGCTCGCCCGTACGGCCGTGGTCCGCGCCGGCGACATGGGCCATCAGCTGCCGGGTCACCGCCGGGGAGAGCACCGGCTCGCCCGCCGCGACCCGGCGCACGGCGGTGACGATCTCGGCGGGCGGGGTGTCCTTCAGGACAAAGCCCGCCGCACCGGCCCGCAGCGCCCGCAGCACCTGCTCCTCCGCGTGGAAGGTCGTCAGCACCAGCACCTCGGGGGCTCCGGGCCGGGCCCGCAGCTCCTCCGTGGCGGTGAGCCCGTCCACGGCGGGCATCCGGATGTCCATCAGCACCACGTCGGGGGCGAGCCGGTCGACCAGCGCGGGCACCTCGGAGCCGTCCGACCCCTCCCCCACGATCTCCAGTCCTTCGGCGCCGCCGAGCATCAGCGCCAGTCCCGCCCGTACCAGGGGGTCGTCGTCCACCACGAGCAAACGGATCGTCATACCGACCACGGTAGCCAGGCCCGGAGGTGGAATCCGCCGTCCCCGGTGCGGCCGTGCTGGAAGGTCCCCCCGGCGAGGGTGGCGCGCTCGGTGAGTCCGATCAGGCCCTGGCCGGAGCCGGGCACCCGGGCGCTCTCCCCGGGGGGTGCCGGGTTGTCGACGGTCACGGTGACGCCCTGGCCGGGGGCGCCCACGACGGTGACGGTGACCTCGGCGCCGGGCGCGTGCTTGCGGGCGTTGGTCAGGGCCTCCTGGGCGATGCGGTAGACGGTGCGGCCGGTCGCGGCGGGGACGGCGGCGGGGTCCGCGATCCGGTTGTGGAGGAGCACGGTCGCGCCGGCCGCGCGGGACTCGGCGACCAGCGCGTCGAGGGTGGCGAGGGTGGGCTGGGGCCGGTCGGCGGCCCCGGTCTCCTCAGCGTCGTCAGGGGTTCGCAGCACCCCGATGATCTGGCGCAGGTCCTGAAGGGCCTCGTGGGCGCTGTCCCGGATCACCCCGGCGGCGCGGGCGACCTCGGCGGGCGGGGCGTCGGGCCGGAACTCCAGCGCCCCGGCGTGCACGCTCAGCAGGGTGAGCCGGTGGGCGAGGACGTCGTGCATCTCCCGGGCGATGGCCTCGCGGGCGAGCCGCTGGGCCTGCTCGGCGCGGAGCGCGGCCTCGGCCTCCGCGCGGTGGGCCCGCTCCCGCAGGACGACGACGAGCTGCCGCCGGGAGCGGACGAGCATGCCCCAGCCGGTCATCAGCAGGACGAGGACGATGCCGATGGCGATCGAGGCCGCTGTGTGGAGCGAGGGGTCGGGGCGGGCCAGCGGCTGGACGGCGGCGCTCACCAGCGCCAGGGCGCCGACGGCCGCGAGCTGCCGGAAGGGCCGGTGCACCGCGAGGCTGAACAGGGCGACGAGATAGGCGCCGCCCGCCGCCGGGGTGATGACGCTCACGACGGTGAGGACGAGGGCGATCCGCACCGGCCAGCGGCGCCGGGGCCAGAGGGCGCAGCAGGCGGCGGCGCCCAGCAGCTGGTCGACGAGGACGATCGGCGAGTCGCCGTTGATCTGTTCGCTGACGTCGAGTGCCGTCAGGCCGAGGAGGGCGGCGAAGAGGAAGGCGACGGTGTCCACGATCCAGTCGCGCACGGTCCGCCGGGGCCGCCGGCCGCCGCCGGCGGGGGTGCCGGTCCCGTCCCCGGCGTCGGGCGGGCCCACCATGGCGGAGGGCAGCAGCCAGGGGTATTCCGTACGCGTCATGAGAACAACCTAGGCGGCGGGCGGGGCGGCGAACGCCGGGGAGAGGGCAGGGGCTACCAAAGTCGCGGGACCGGAGACTTTGGACGGCGGTGGCGGGTACCGGGGGCGGATGCGCGGGGCCGGGGGGACGCCCGAGGCTCGGTGTCATGAACAGAGTCCTGGGGTGGGTCGGCGGGGTCCTGCTGGTCCTCGGTGTGTGCGGGGTCGTCCGTGAGCTGACGGGGTGGTTCCCCGTCATGGGGGCGACCCGTTTCCTGACGGAGAACGTGACGTTCTTCGGGGAGCGCGCCGTCTTCACCAATGTGGTGATCGCGGTGGTGGGGTTCGCGCTGGTGATGACCGGGGAGCGGCTGAAGGACCGACCCGGGGCGGGCGGGGGTCAGGCGTAGCTTCCGTACCGGGGGCGGCCGTCCCAGGCGTAGGTGTTGATGGCGATGCCCCCTGGCGTGGTGCGGGCGCCGGTGTGCCGGAAGGCGGTGGGCCGGGATCCCTCGGGGAACAGGCGCAGCCCCGTGCCGAGGACCACCGGGAAGACGAGCAGCCGCAGGGTGTCCACGAGATCGGCGGCGAGCAGGCTCCGGGCGAGCCGGCCGCTGCCGTGGACCTGGAGTTCGCCGTCGGTGTCCCCTTCCTTGAGCGCGCGGACGTCGGCGGCGAGGTCGTCGCGGCCGATGACGGTGGTGCCCGCCCAGCCCGGGTCGGTGAGGGTGGTGGAGGCGACGTACTTGGGGAGGGAGTTGAGGGGGGCGGCGATCGGGTGGGCGGGGTCGGTGAACGCGGGCCAGTAGGCGGCGAAGATGTCGTAGGTCCGGCGGCCGAGGAGGAAGGCCCCGGCCCCGGCGAAGACCTCGGCCATATAGCCGCCGAACTCCTCGTCGCCGTAGGGGACGGACCAGCCGCCGTGGGGGAAGCCGCCGGTGGTGTCCTCGTCGGGGGCGCCGGGGGCCTGGAGGACGCCGTCGAGGGTGACGAACGTGGTGAGCGAGAGCCGGGTCGGTCGGGTCATGGTGCCTGTTCTCCGTCCGGGAGCGCCAGTGCGTGGGGGGGTGCGTGCGGCTCCCAGGGTGCTGCGCGTCCCGGCGGTTTCCGGGGAACCGGGACCCCGCGTGTCCTCTCCGCTGCCCGTACGCACAGGTCGTACGGGCAGGGGGGCACGGTCCGCCGGTCAGCCGCCCAGGGCGCGGAGGCGGGCCCGCAGCCGGGTGATCCCGTCGTCGGTGAGCGACCCGAGGACCCGCAGCCGGGAGATGCCGCCGTCGGGGTGGATGCCGAGCCGGAGCCCGTCGCCCGTGACCGGCCGCTCCAGGACGAAGCGGTGGTTGGTGTCGGGCTGGAGCCGGGCCGGGGGCAGGATCTCGGTCCAGTCGCCGTCCGCGCCGTCGCGCAGCCGCAGCGAGGCCCAGCCGGCGCTGTTCCCCTTGAGATACGCGGTGTCGATCTCGACCGCCCGGATCCGCGCCCGCTCCACCAGCCGGTAGCGGATCCAGTCGTGGCCCCTGTCGCGGCGGCGCCGGGTCTCCCAGCCGTCGTCCATCTTCCGGGAGCGCCCCGGCCGGATGGTGTTGGTGGGCGAGGAGTAGAAACGGTCGGAGGCGTCCTCGACCTGTCCGCCGTTCTCCAGGGCCGCCAGGTCGAAGGTGCCGAGCGCGGCGAGCCAGTCGGGGTCGGGCACGACGTCCCCGTGGACGCGCAGCCTAGCGATCCCGCCGTCGGGGTGCTGCTTCAGCCGCAGATGGGTGAAGCGCTCCTCGGCGGTGACGGTGAAGCCGTTGGCCGCGTGCCCGCCGACGGGGGTACGGGGGACGAGCGTCGTCCAGGTGACGCTGTCGGCGAGCAGTTCCCCGGGGGAGGGGGTGCCGGGGAGGCGGGTCGCCTCGACGGAGACCGACTGCGGGTGGTTGCCCCGGAAGTGGGCGGTGTCCACGACGATGCCCCGGACGACGCCGGGTGTGCCGAGGCGGATCAGGGCCCAGTCGTGGTCGGTGTCCCCGGGGTGGGGCCGGTCCGCGCCGGTGCCCCGGCGGCGGCGGGTCTCCCAGCCGTCCATGATCTTGCCCTTGTGGCCGAAGTGCCCGGGGTCGAAGACGGCGGGCCCCGGGCTCAGCAGATTCTCGCGCTCCGCGAAGAACTCGTCGTTGGCGGCGACGACCCCGGCGCCGAGACGGCGGTCGGCGAGGTCGACGCGGTCGGCGAAGGGGAATCCGCCGGTCGGGACGCGGTAGTCGGCGTACGGGTCGCCGCCCCGGTAGGGCTCGGCGTCGCCGGTGAAGGAAGGGCACGTCATGGGCGGTCGGTCCTTTCGATCAGCCGGCCGGTGGGTGCGGCCGGGGTGCCGTCCACCGCGATGCGCTCACCGCGCAGCCAGGTGGAGCGGACGACTCCGTACAGGGTTCTCCCGGCGTACGCGGTGACCTGGTTGCGGTGGTGCAGCCGGGCGGGGTCGACGGTGAAGGTCTCGTCGGGGGCGACGACGGCGAAGTCGGCGTCGCGTCCGGGCGCGATGGCGCCCTTGCGGGCGAGGCCGACGAGGGCTGCGGGCCCCGTCGCCATCCAGCGGGCGACGTCGGCGAGGGTGTGTCCGCGCCGCCGGGCCTCGGTCCACACGACGGGCAGTCCGAGTTGGAGCGAGGAGATCCCGCCCCACGCGGAGGCGAAGTCGCCGGTCTTCAGTTCGCCGGTGCACGGCGAGTGGTCGGAGACCACGCAGTCGAGGGTGCCGTCGGCGAGCGCGGCCCAGAGCGCGTCCCGGTTGGCCGCCTCCCGTATGGGCGGGCAGCACTTGAACTCGGTCGCGCCGTCGGGTATTTCCTCGGCGGTCAGGGTGAGGAAGTGCGGGCAGGTCTCGGCGGTGATCCGTACGCCTTCGGCCCGTGCGCGGGCGATCAGGGGCAGCGCGCCCGCGGAGGACACGTGCAGCACATGGACCCGGGCGTCCAGCCGCCGGGCGACATCGACCAGGCGGGCGACGGCGCTGTCCTCGGCCCGGTGGGGGCGGGAGGCGAGGAAGTCGGGGTAGCGGGGGCCCGGTTGCTGTGCCGCCAGCTCGCCGGGGTCCTCGGCGTGCACGATCAGCAGTCCGCCGAAGGCGGCGACCGCGGCCGCCGCCCGCTCCAGCGCGGCGGGGTCCAGCTCCGGGAACTCCTCCACGCCCGACGGCGACAGGAAGCACTTGAAGCCGAAGACGCCGGCGTCGTGCAGGGGCCGCAGGTCGGCGGTGTTGCCGGGGACCGCCCCGCCCCAGAAGCCGGTGTCGACATGGACCTTCGGCCGGGCGGTGGCCCGCTTGACGCCCAGATGGGCGACGGTGGTGGTCGGGGGCAGGGAGTTGAGCGGCATGTCGATCAGGGTGGTGACGCCGCCGGCCGCGGCGGCGCGGGTGGCGGACCGGAAGCCCTCCCACGCGGTGCGGCCGGGGTCGTTCACATGGACGTGGGTGTCGACCAGGCCGGGCAGCACGGCATGGTCGCCGGCGTCTTCGAGGCGGGCCCCCTCGGGGACGGGGGCGTCGTACGGCAGCACCGCCGTGATGGCTCCGCCGGAGACCGCGACGGAGGCAGGGCGTTCCCCCTCCGGTGTGATCACGCGCCTCGAACGCACCACCAGGCGCACGCCGTTGCCGGTCATCCGTTCCCCTCCCCCGCATACGACGAACGCACAGGCGAATTCAACGAACTGTTGAGGGAGTCTCACCCGCCCCCGGGAACCCGTCAAGCGTCCGGCGCACACACCTTCCACTTAATGGAATAAATTTTCCATGGAACAGAAGGATGGATCGCCCGTGCGCCACCCGGGCCGGTAGGCTGCTCACTTGCCCGTCCGCCCGAAAGGACCGCCACCCGTGCCGACGTCCAGCGCCAGCGCCAGCACCCCCGACGCCGCCGTCAAGTCCCCCGGCGGCGGCGTGCAGTCGCTGGAGCGCGCCTTCGATCTGCTCGAAAGAATGGCCGACGCCGGCGGCGAGGTCGGACTCAGCGAACTCTCCGCCAGCAGCGGGCTCCCCCTGCCCACCATCCACCGGCTCATGCGCACCCTGGTGGCCTGCGGATACGTACGTCAGCAGCCCAACCGCCGCTACGCGCTGGGCCCCCGGCTGATCCGGCTCGGCGAGTCGGCGTCCCGGCTGCTGGGCACCTGGGCCCGCCCCCATCTGGCCCGGCTGGTCGAGGAGACCGGCGAGACGGCGAACATGGCACTGCTCGACGGCGACGAGGTCGTCTATGTGGCCCAGGTGCCGTCCAAGCACTCCATGCGGATGTTCACCGAGGTGGGGCGGCGGGTCCTGCCCCACTCCACCGGCGTCGGCAAGGCCCTGCTGGCCGGCGCGCGCCCCGACGACGTCCGCGCGCTGCTGGCCCGCACGGGGATGCCCGCCGCCACCGACCGGACCATCACCACGCCCGACGCCTTTCTGCGGGCGCTGGAGGAAGTGCGTCACCAGGGGTACGCGGTGGACGACAACGAGCAGGAGATCGGGGTGCGCTGCCTGGCCGTCCCGGTGCCCGAGTCGCCCACGGCGGCGGCCGTCTCCATCTCGGGGCCGGCCGGGCGGGTCACGGAGGCGGCCACGGCCTCGATCGTGCCCGTGCTCCAGGAGGTCGCGCTGGCGCTGGCGGCGGAGCTGAAGAGCACGGGCACGGCGGGCATCTGATCTATGGCGGTACGGCAGGGGCGCGGGTCCCGGGTGACTCCCGGGGCCCGCGCCCTGCGCTCGTCCGCTCGCCTGCTCGCCTGCTCTTCCGTACGTCCGGCGGTCCGTACGTCCGGCGGTCCGTTCGTCCGACGCGGGCCGCTCAGCTCTCGGCCGCCGCCTCGTCGATCAGATCGGCGATGTCCTTGGGGTGCGAGGCCAGCGAGGCGTGGCTCGCCTCCAGTTCGATGATCTTGCGCGGGGACATCCGCTCCGCCATCCGGCGCTCGTTGTCCGGGTGGATCATCCGGTCGTTGGTGGACACCTGGTACCACGTGGGCTTCTTCCGCCACGCGGGGTCGGTGATGTTGTCGCCGAAGGTCGAGGCGAGCGGCGCCTTCTGGGTCACCGCCATGACGTACGCCTCCTCCTCCGGCAGGTCCGCGCCGAAGCTCCAGTGGTACTTGTCCTGCTTGACCCAGAGATAGCCGTCGGAGTCGGGGACGAGGTTCTCGAACGCCGCCGGCGGCTTCTCCTGGCTGATCTGCCCCGGGCTCTCGCCCCGGTCGGGCGCGAACGCGGCGACGTAGACCAGCCCGATGACGTTCGGCAGGTCACCGGCCTCGGTGATGACCGCGCCGCCGTAGGAGTGCCCGACCAGCACCACGGGGCCGTCGACCTGCTTGACCATCTTCCGGGTCCGCTCGGCGTCCTCCGCGAGCGAGGTCAGCGGATTCTCCACGGCGTGCAGGTCGCCGTAGCCCCGCCGCCGCAGTTCGAGGATTTCCTTCCCCCAGTGGGCCGCGCCTCCCCAGAACCCGTGCACCAGGACGATTGCCGGCTTGTCAGCCATATCAGCTTCCTCTGGACGTCAGTGGGCGAAATCACACTTTTCGCCCCCACGCTAGGACAGCCTCGACAGCCCTGCCACCGCAGCCGACGACACCCGCCGCCACCTGCGTCTTCCCCTGGCGCTCCCGGTCCTTCCCGGCCCCTCGGGGCCCTCCCGGCGGGCGGGTGGCCGACCCCGGGCCGACCGCCGGGTGCCGGGTGCCTACCGGGGCACCTCCCCGAACAGCTCCACCGCGCTCCGCACCTGGAACAGCGCGGGCGTCAGCGCGCTCACCGAGCCGATCGCCCCCGCGACCAGCAGCAGCGAGCGCCGCATCAGACAGATGTCCGGCTGCCCGGAGGCCGCCAGGGCGGCCAGCACGACCAGCTCCCGGTCGGCGATGTCCCGGTCGGGGAACCTGCCGGGGTGCCCGGCCAGTTCGCGGCGCAGCCGCCGCACAGCGACCCCCAGCGCCGTCACCCGCGGATCCTGGGGATCCGTACCACTGCTCGTCACCTGCGTCTGCCCCACGCTGCGCAACAAGTTCTCCCCCTCGCACACCTCCGGGGACGGTCCGCACGACCGTCAGTCGACGGTCAACCACCCAGAGTTGCGGGCAAGTTAACGCCATGACGCGCGGTACGCGCCACTCCGAGGAACGAATTCAGGCCGATGGCTGTACGGGTTCGGTCGCATTGCGCCAAACGGTCATCGGCGAGGGGCACGAGGGGCGCACGGTCGGCACAGGGGGTGCGCCCCCGGCCCGCACCCCGCCCACGTGCTCCGATCGACCGGTCCGCCGGACGGCCTCCCAAAAGGTCCGGACCAGCGCACGAGCATATGGGACGCCCGGTATCCCTGAGACTTACGGGGGATTGCGGTTCCGGCCACCACCTGTCGGAATCGGGCCGGTCCGACCCGACCGGTTCCCGTCCTGAAATCCCGGCGCGCGGGCTATCACCGGGTGAACACGGGGCGTCGGACTTGACAGACCCGTGACCGAGAGTCACTTCATGGGCCGAGCGGGCGGACCCGCAGCCGGGTCCGGACCCGGCAGAGCCAGTCGTACGGGAGTTCGGGGACATGAGAAGAGGAGCGCCCATGACGGAGCCGGCACCCACCAGGAGCCCCGGGACGGCGGCGGCGGACCCGGCCCCCGGCGTCAGCGGCGGCGGCGCCGGCGTCGTGGCCGGGTTGCTGCTCGCGGCCGGCGGCGGGCACCGGCTCGGCGACCACCCCAAGGCGCTGCTGACCCACCACGGCCGCCCCCTGGTCGAGCACGCCGTCCGCGCCCTGAGGGACGGCGGCTGCGACCCGGTGCACGTGGTGCTGGGCGCCGCCGCCGACCGGGTGCGGGCGGCGGCCGACCTCACCGGCTGCGTCGTCCTGGAGAATCCCGCGTGGACCCGGGGCATGGGCACCTCGCTCCGCGCCGGGCTGGCCTCGCTCTCCCCCACCGCCGCCGGTGCCGTGCTGGTGACGCTGGTGGACCAGCCGGGCGTGGGCGCGGCGGCCGTGGCCCGGCTCCGTTCCGCGTACACCTCCCCCTCCGTGCTCGCTGCGGCCGGGTACGGCGGGCGGCGCGGCCATCCGGTGCTGATCGGCGCCGACCGCTGGGCCGGGGTCGCGGCGGCGGCCCGGGGCGACCGGGGCGCCCGCGCCTATCTGCGGGAGCACACCGGCTCCCTGCTCCTCGTCGAGTGCGGGGACATCGCGGACCCCCGTGACATCGACACCCCGGCGGACCTCGGCCTCCTGTCCCCGTGACCATCTCCCGGATCTCCCGCTCCCCGGGGTCATCTCCCCTTCCCCTGCGGCCACTTCGCACCCTTGTAGTTCCACAATGAGGAAACTACTATCCACTGACCAGAAGCCCTGGGCTCCCCGCGCCCACCGGGGATCCCGGCCGGCTGCCCCGCCCGCCGAAGGAAGTGACCGCCCATGTCCGCACCAGCGCCGTCCCGGCCGGCCGCCGTCACCGCCGCGCCCCTCCCCCGGCAGGACGAGGTCCTGACCGAGGCGGCCCTCGTCTTCCTCGCCGAGCTGCACCGGCGGTTCACCCCCCGCCGCGACGCACTGCTCGCCCGGCGCACGGAGCGCCGCGCGGAGATCGCCCGTACCGCGCGCCTCGACTTCCTCCCGGAGACCGCCGCCGTCCGCGCCGACGACTCCTGGCGGGTCGCCCCCGCGCCCCCCGCGCTCCAGGACCGCAGGGTCGAGATCACCGGCCCCGCCGACCGCGGGATGACGATCAACGCGCTGAACTCGGGCGCCCGGATCTGGCTCGCCGACTTCGAGGACGCCTCCGCTCCCACCTGGGAGAACGTCATCAACGGCCAGCTGAATCTGCACGACGCGTACCACCGGAGGATCGACTTCACCGACGGACGGACCGGGAAGGCGTACGCGCTGCGCCCGGACGCGGAGCTGGCCACCGTGGTGATGCGGCCGCGCGGCTGGCATCTGCCGGAGCGCCATGTCGAGGGACCGGACGGCGGATCCGTCCCCGGCGCGCTGGTCGACTTCGGCCTCTACTTCTTCCACAACGCCCGGCGCCTGCTCGACCTCGGCAAGGGCCCCTACTTCTATCTGCCCAAGACCGAGTCCCACCACGAGGCCCGGCTCTGGAACGACGTCTTCGTCTTCGCCCAGGAGTATCTGGCCATCCCCCGGGGCACGATCCGCGCCACCGTGCTGATCGAGACGATCACCGCCGCGTACGAGATGGAGGAGATCCTGTACGAGCTGCGCGAGCACGCCTCCGGGCTGAACGCGGGCCGCTGGGACTACCTCTTCTCCCTCATCAAGAACTTCCGGGACGCGGGGCCCGCGTTCGTCCTCCCCGACCGGGACGCGATCACCATGACGGCGCCGTTCATGCGCGCGTACACGGAACTGCTCGTCCGCACCTGCCACCGGCGGGGCGCGCACGCCATCGGGGGCATGGCCGCGTTCATCCCCTCGCGGCGCGACCCCGAGGTCAACCGGGTCGCGTTCGAGAAGGTCCGCGCCGACAAGGACCGGGAGGCCGCCGACGGCTTCGACGGCTCCTGGGTCGCCCATCCGGACCTGGTCCCCATCGCCCTGGCCTCCTTCGACGCCGTCCTCGGGGACCGTCCGCACCAGAAGGACCGGCTCCGCGAGGACGTCCGGGTGACGGCGGGCGATCTGATCGCCGTCGACACGCTGGACGCCCGGCCGACCTCCGCCGGGCTGCGGAGCGCCGTGCGGGTCGGCATCCGCTACATCGAGGCATGGCTGCGGGGGCTCGGCGCCGTCGCCGTCTTCAACCTGATGGAGGACGTCGCCACCGCCGAGATCTCCCGTTCGCAGATCTGGCAGTGGACCGACGCCGGGGTGGTCCTGGAGAACGGCGAACGCGTCACCGCCGCCCTGGTCCGGGGGATCGCCGCCGCCGAACTCGGCGATCTCCGTACCGAACTGGGCGCGGACGCCTTCGCCGCCGGCCGCTGGCAGCAGGCGCACGACCTGCTGCTCCGGGTGGCGCTGGACGAGCGGTACGAGGACTTCCTCACCCTGCCCGCGTACGAGCTGCTGACCGGCGGCGAGGACGGGACAACCGGTGGGGCAGCGGGCGGGACGACAGGCGGGGCAGCGGGCGAGGCGACGGGCGGGCCGACCGGCTGAATCCCACCGCCGGGACCGGGCTCCGGCGGCTCCCGGCTGCGACCATGCGCCCATGGACATCGAGAAGGCGCCGTCATGAGCGACCCGGCGGACCCGAGGAGCCTGCGGGCGGCCGTCGTCGGCGGGAGCATCGGGGGGTGCGCGGCCGTGCTCGCCCTGCACCGGGCGGGGTGGCGGGACATCACCGTGTACGAGCGCACCGGCGGCGATCTCGCCGAGCGGGGTGTGGGGGTCGCCGTCATCGAACCCCGGTACGCGGAGCTGGCGGCGGCGGGCCTGCTGGATCCGGCCATGCCCTGGGCCCCGGTGACCCGGCGGGAGTGGTACGTCCGGGGCGGCACCGCGCCGCTGGGCCGGCTGATCCACACCGAGGAGCACTTCGGTCCCGTCCGCACCTGTACCTGGGGCGCGCTCTGGCGCGGGCTGCGCACAGCGGTCGCGGACCGGGCCGACTTCCGCGCCGGGACACCGGTGGCCTCCGTGACCGTCCTTCCCGGCGGCGCGGAGGTCCGTCCGGCGGCGGCGCCCGGCCGGGAGGCACGGGCGGACCGCCACGATCTGGTGATCGGCGCGGACGGCTACCGCTCGGTGGTCCGCGAGGCCGTGCATGCGGGGATACGGCCCCGGTACGCGGGGTACTGGGCGTGGCGCGGCGCCTTCCCGGAGGACCGGCTGCCCGACGCCGGGCTGTGGGGGCGGACGACCGTCGTCTACGCCGTCTTCGACGGCGGCCATCTGGTGGTCTACCGGATCCCGGGCCCGGCGGGCGGCACCCATGTCAACTGGGTGCTGTACGCGGCCCCGCCGCCGGATGCCCCGGTCGTCGACGCGGAGCCGGGCAGTCTGCCGCCGGGGACCCTGAGCGGGGCCCTGCACACGTACGTCACCGGTCTCGCGGCGGACCGGCTGCCGCCGTTCTGGGCCCGGATGATCGCCCTGACCGCCCCCGGTGAGCTGTTCACGCAGCCGCTGTACGACTTCTGGGCCGACCCCGGGGTCAGCGGCCGGGTCGCCCTCCTCGGCGACGCCGCGTCGGTGGCCCGTCCGCACACCGGCGCGGGCGCGGTCAAGGCCCTTCAGGACGCGGCCGGTCTGGGGGCCGCCCTGGCCGCGTCGCCCACCGATCCGGGCGGGGCGCTCCTGCGGTACGACGCGGCCCGTGCCGCCCGGGGCCGGGAGCTGGTCGACCTCGGCCGGCGGCTGGGCCGGGCCCTGGTGGAGGAGGCGAGGGACTGGTCCTCGATCGACGCGGCGGGTCTCGCGGACGTCTGGCGGCACGCGGACGCCTCCGGCCTCTTCGGCGGCCGGGCGCGCTGACCCCGCCCGGCCGCCGCACATCTTTGGGCTCAGCGGGCGACGACCGTCCGCTGGGCGGAGAAGTCGCCCCACTTGCCGTCGGGCAGCTTGGCGCGCAGCTTGACGCTGTAGCGGGTGCCGGGCGGGTCGGTGACGGTCATCGTGTACGTGGCGGTGTCGCCGGTCGGCATGGCGCCCCAGACGATGGTGGTCGCGAGCTTGCCGTTGAGGTACAGCTCGTGGGATTCGATGGCTCCGTCGGCCTGGGGCGGCTTCCAGCTCAGCTCGATGCTGCCCTTGGCGGCGGTGGCCACCAGATCGGTGGGCGCGGTGCTGGGGCCCTCGCCGTCGGCGGCCGGGGTGGTGAGGTCGACGGCGTTGCTGTCGGCCGAGGAGTTCTCGGCGGCGTCGCGGGCCCGGACGGTGAAGGTGTAGACGGTGCCGGGGCGCAGTCCGGTGACCCTGGCGCCGGTCTCGGTGCCGGCGACGCTGTGGATCCTGGAGTCCTCCTGGTAGATGTCGTACGAGGTCACCTTGGTGTTGTCGGTGGCGGGGCGCCAGGCGAGGCGTACCGCGCGGGAGCCGTCGAGCGCTCCGGTGAGCTTGCCGGGGACGGTGGGGGGCCGGTGGTCCTCGGGGGCCGGCTCGGGGGTGGTGACGGCGACGGCCGGGCTGGGTTCGGAGAGATTGCCGGCCGCGTCCCGGGCGCGGACGGTGAAGCTGTACGCGGTACGGGGCTTGAGGCCGTCGACGTCGACCATGGTCTTGCCGGCCGGGAGGGCCTTGACCTTGGTGTCCTTCTGGAACACCTCATAGCCGGTGACGGCCTTGTCGTCGGTCGACGCCTGCCACATGACATGGACCGAGGTGGCGCTGCCCGCCTGGGCGGTGACGTTGGACGGCGTGGTGGGGGCCTTGCCGTCCTTCTTGTCGTTGTCGCCGGTGCCGGAGCAGCCGGTGAGGACGAGTGCGCCCAGAGCGACCAGCGCGGGAAGAGTGGGGGGACGCTGCACGGGTGGGACCTCCGCCAAGGAACTGGAATGGTCCAGACCTATATGACACAGGTGGGCGGGCACGGCAAGCCTTCACCGGGGATTGACGGAGTGTTCGCCCCTTCCGATCCGATTCATCCCGCCGCCGGGGCAGCACAGGCAGCCGGGGCGGGCTCACCCCAGGGCCGCGCCCACCACGAGGAAGCCGCAGATCAGAACGGCGAGCAGGGCCAACAGCGGCCAGACGAAACGGAGATAGCGGTCATAGCCCACCTTGGCCAGGGCGACCCCGCCGATCGTGACGGCCGTGGTGGGGACCCAGAGGTTCATCCAGCCGCTCGCCGATTGCCACGCCGTCACCACCAGGGCCCGGGAGACCCCCGCGAAGTCCGCCAGCGGCGCCAGGATCGGCATGGCCAGGGTCGCATGGCCCGAGGTGGAGGGGATCAAGAAGGCCAGCGGCAGATTGACCACGAAGACCAGGACGGCGAAGACCCCCGACGAGGTGCCCCGGACCACGCCCTCGATGGAGTGCAGCACGGTGTCGGTGATCCGCGCGTTGTTCATGATGACGGTGACGCCCCGGGCCAGCACGATCACCAGCGCCGGGGAGAGGAAGTCGGCCGCGCCCTGGACGACGGTGGCGCTCAGCCGCTGCTCGCCGAGGCGGGCGAACAGGCCCACCAGCACCGCCGCCACCAGGAAGAGGGCCGCCAGCTCGGGGAAGGACCAGCCCAGTTCGAAGGCGTAGGGGACCGCGTCGGCGTCCCCCGTCAGCGCGCTCGACCAGGGCACCACCGAGAAGATCATGAAGGCGAAGACCAGCCCGACCGCGATCAGCACGCCCTGGTGGAGGCGGGTCAGCGGGGGCGGTTCGACGGCCTCGGCCCTGGCGTGTTCGCGGTCGCCGGGGCGGAAGCCGGACAGGGAGCGGGCCGGGTCGGCGCGTACCCGCCGGGCGTAGCGGATCACATAGCCGATGGTCACGGCCGTCAGCACGATCCACATGGCGGCCCGGAGCACGATGCCGTCGCCGAGCGGGACACCGGCGGCGGCGGAGGCGACGCCGGTGGAGAAGGGGTTGACGGTGGAGCAGAGCACCCCGATCCCGGCGCCCAGGATGATGGCGCCGACGGCGACCATCCGGTCGTAGCCGAGGGCGAGCATCAGCGGCACGATCAGACCGTAGAAGCCGAGGGTCTCCTCCGCGAAGCCCTCCACCGTGCCGAGGAGGGAGAAGACCAGCATCACCCCGGCGATCAGGAGCGCGCCCCGGGTCCGCAGCCGGTGGGCGAGGCGGGCGATGCCCAGGTCCAGGGCGCCGGTGGCGAAGACGACCGCGATGAAGGCGCCGATGGCGAGGACGAAGAGGAAGACGCCCGCGCTGCCGTACAGCTCCCCGGTGAGCGAGGGGCCGACTTCCCCGGTGACCGGGGAGCGGATCCCGTACAGGCCGTTGACCGGGGCGAGGAAGAGGTCGTTCAGCCGGTCGGCGAAGCCCTGTCCGGTGTCGACCCGGTGGTAGGTGCCCTCGACGGGCGCTCCGTCGGCGTCGCGTTCGTACTCCCCCGGCGGAATCAGGAAGG
Organism: Streptomyces yaizuensis; assembly: GCF_034961445.1. Lineage (NCBI taxonomy): Bacteria > Bacillati > Actinomycetota > Actinomycetes > Kitasatosporales > Streptomycetaceae > Streptomyces > Streptomyces yaizuensis. The sequence continues at coordinate 269,199 of NZ_BSBI01000012.1, read as the reverse complement.
CGAGCGCCCAGACCGCGAGGGTGACGGCGACGAGCACGGTCGGCGCGCTGGGGAAGACGAACCGCCGCCCGGTGTCGTCCGTGCCGGGGGCGGCGCCGCCGGACACCGGTTCCATCGCCGAACCCCTCTTCCCGGTCGCCCGCCGGCGCGTCCGGGGCGCGGCGGTCTGCCCTCACCAGAGCACAGGGCACGGCACTGTGCACGCGGGCCCGGTCCATGGGCGTCCGTATGGCGCATACGGGCGGCTCCCGTACGCCGCTCCGGCGGAAACGACGGGATCCGGGCATTCTCGACGGCACGGCGGCGCGTATCGGACCCTTTTCCCCCGCGTTCGATTTCCGGATCGCTACCTTTCCCCACAACCGTCCGGATGATTCCAGAGAGCTTGGGGAACGCCATGTCCGCGACCGATGAGTACCTGGTCAACAACGAGGCCTACGCGACCACCTTCAGCGGGCCGCTGGCCCTGCCGCCCGCCCGCAAACTCGCGGTCGTCGCCTGCATGGACGCCCGGATGGACATCTACTCCATCCTGGGCCTGCGGGCCGGCGACGCCCATGTCCTGCGCAACGCGGGGGGTGTGGTCAGCGAGGACACCATCCGCTCCCTCGCCATCAGCCAGCGGCTGCTGGGGACCCGGAAGATCATGCTGATCCACCACACCGACTGCGGGATGCTCACCTTCACCGACGACGTCTTCAAACGGGAGATCGAGGAGGACACCGGGCTGCGGCCCTGGTGGGCGCCGGAGGCGTTCCCCGATCTGGACGAGGACGTACGCCAGTCGACGCGCCGGATCCGGAGCAGCCCCTTCCTGCCGCACACCGACGCGGTGCGCGGCTTCGTCTTCGATGTGGCGACAGGGCTGCTGACCGAGGTCAAGTGAGCGTACGGCGGCGGGCCCGGCCCGCCGCCGTCATCCTTCCCGGCGGGGTCAGCGGGCCGCCCCGGGTACGGGCCGCTCCGCCCGGGTGCGGCGGCCGAGGTGGTTGAAGGCCAGATTGAGCACGATGGCCACGACACAGCCGGTGGAGATGCCCGAGTCCAGGACGACCAGCGCGTCCTTCGGGAGGTCGTGGTAGAAGGCCGGTGCCGCGACGGGGATCAGTCCGATGCCCAGGGACACCGCCACGATCAGGCAGTTCTCGCCCTTCTCCAGGGCGGCCCCGGCGAGGGTCTGGATCCCGCTCGCGGCGACGGTGCCGAAGAGGACGACGCCCGCGCCGCCGAGCACCGGCAGCGGGACGAGCGCGATCACGGAGGCGGCCACCGGGAACAGCCCCAGGACGACGAGGATGCCGCCGCCGGCGGCGACCGCGAACCTGCTGCGGATCCCGGTCATCGCGACCAGCCCCACGTTCTGGGCGAAGGCGCTGCACATGAACCCGTTGAAGAGGGGGCTCAGCGCGCTGCCGAGGGTGTCGGCGCGCAGCCCGGCCTCGATGACGCGCCGGTCGGCGGGCCGGTCGACGATCCTGCCGAGGGCGAGCATGTCGGCGGTGGACTCCGTCATGCAGACCAGCATGACGACGCACAGGGAGACGATCGCGGCGATCTCGAACTGGGGCGCGCCGAAGTGGAACGGCGTCGGGAAGCCGACCACGTCCGCGTCCCGGACGGCGCCGAGGTCGGCCATGCCCAGGGGCAGCGCGACGAGGGTGCCCACGACCAGTCCCAGCAGGATCGCCATCTGCCGCGGGAACCCGGTCAGCGCCCGGCGCAGGACGAGCACGACGGCCAGGGTGAGGGCGGCCGTCCCGATGTTCCGCGCCGAGCCGTGGCCGGGGGCGCCCGGCTGTCCGCCCTGGGCCCAGCCGAAGGCGACGGGCAGCAGGGAGAGGCCGATCAGGGTGATCACCGTGCCGGTGACGACCGGGGGGAAGAAGCGGACGAGGCGGGAGAAGTACGGGGTGAGCAGCAGCCCCAGCAGCCCGGCGACGATGACGGCGCCGAGGATGACGGCGATGCCCTCCTCGCCGCGGTCCCGTCCGATGGCGACCATCGGCGTCACCCCGGCGAAGGAGACCCCGTTGACGAAGGGGAGGCGGGCGCCGATCCGCCGGACGCCCAGGGTCTGAAGGAGGGTGGCGATGCCCGCCGTGAAGAGGCTCGCGCCCATCAGGAACGCGGTGTCCCGCGCGCCGAGGCCGACGGCGGGCCCCACGATCATGGGCGGGGCGACGACGCCCGCGTACATCGCGGCGACGTGCTGGAATCCGCTGGTGACGAGGCGGGCCGGGGGGAGGACCTGGTCGACGGGGTGGCGGGGCGCGACCTGCGGCGGGGGGCCGGGGGCGGGTCCGGTGGGTTCGGGTCCGGCGGGGGCGTCCTTGCGGTACCTGGGCGCTCGGGGCACGGCGGTTCCTCCGGTGGGTGCGCGTCCGGCGGGGGAGGCCGGGAGGGTGGGGGCGGCGAGGAGGCGGTACGGCGGCGCGGCGGTGACGGCACGGCAGGTGGTGGCGGTACGGCGCGCGGGCCCGCCCGTACGACGGTGGTGCGGTACGGGCCCGGCCGGCCGGAAGGCGTCAGTCCCCGGCGGCGATCCGGGCCAGGCGCCGGGCCTCGGCGCGGGTGGCGCGGGCGACGGCGTCCTCGTCCACGGTGACGAGGTGGTTGTCCTCGACCACGGGCCGGCCGCCGACGAGGGAGAGGGTGACGGGCGCGGGGGCGCCGAGCACCAGCGCCGCCACCGGATCGGCGATGGAGGAGTGGGCGAGGGTGTCCAGGCGCCACAGGACCAGATCGGCGAGCTTGCCCGCCTCCAGCGAGCCGATGGCGTCCGCCCGGCCCAGGACGCGGGCCCCGCCGTGGGTGCCGAGACGCAGCGCCCCGCGGGCCGTGAGGGCGGCCTCGCGGTGGGGGCCGAGCCGGCTGACGAGCAGGGCGTTGCGCAGTTCGGTCCGCAGGTCGCCGGCTTCGTTGGAGGCCGTCCCGTCGACGCCGAGGCCGACGGGGACGCCGGCCGCGAGCAGGTCGGGGACGGGGGCGATCCCGGCGGCGAGCCGGGCGTTGGAGGAGGGGCAGTGGGCGACGCCGGTGCCGGTGCGGGCGAAGGCGGCGATGTCGGTGGCGTGCAGATGGACGCAGTGCGCCATCCAGACGTCCGGTCCGAGCCAGCCCGTCTCGGCGAAGTAGTCGGTGGGGCCGCAGCCGAACAGCTCATGGCAGAACCGCTCCTCCTCGACCGTCTCCGAGCCGTGGGTGTGCAGCCGTACGCCCCGGCGGCGGGCGAGTTCGGCGCCCCGGCGCATGAGGTCGGTGCTGACGGAGAAGGGGGAGCAGGGCGCGACGGCGATCTGGGTCATCGCCGCGAAGGAGGGGTCGTGGTGGCGGTCGATGGTCTCCTCGGTGGCGGCGAGCGCGCCGTCGAGGGTCTCGACGGCGAAGTCGGGCGGCAGTCCGCCGTCGGACTCGCCCCGGTCCATGGAGCCCCGGGCCAGGGTGAAGCGGAGGCCGAGGTCGCGGGCGGCGCCGATGACGGCTGCGGAGAGGTCGCCCGCGCCCCGGGGGTGGACGTAGTGGTGGTCCATCGCGGTGGTGACCCCGCCGAGGGCCATCATGGCGAGGGAGCCCTCGGCGGCCGCGCGGACCATCGGCTGGTCGATCCTGGCCCAGGTGGGGTAGAGCGCGACCAGCCAGTCGAAGAGGTTGTGGTCGGTGGCGAGGCCCCGGGTGAGCCACTGGTAGAAGTGGTGGTGGGTGTTGACCAGGCCGGGGGTGACGAGATGGCCGGTGCCGTCGACGCGGCGGACGACGTGCTCCAGGCCCGCGGGGGCCGGGCCCGGTCCGACGGACTCGATCAGCCCGTCCGCGACGACGACATGGCCGTCGGCGTACTCGGTGTCGTCGGCGTCGACGGTGGCGATGGCACAGTGCTCGATGACGATGCGGGATACCGCCATGACGGTCCTCGTTTCTCCGGGTCCGGCGGGGTGCCGTGCAGGGCGGTGGCGGCGGGGGTCGGACCGGGGGGAGGGAGGTCAGACCAGGGTGAGATCGACCGGGATCAGCGCTTCGGCGCCCTCCCGGAGCACGGTGGCCTCGATCAAGCCGTAGGGGCGGTCCGCCGCGAAGTAGACCTCGTTGTCGTTCTTGAGGCCGAAGGGTTCGAGGTCCACCAGGAAGTGGTGGTTGTTGGGGAGCGAGAAACGGATCTCGTCGACGAGGTCGCCGCTCTCGATGACCGCCGTCCCCATCCGGTGCAGCGTCTGCTGGAGGGAGAGCGAGTACGTCCCGGCGAACGCCGCCAGGATCTCGGCCCTGGCCCGCGCGTAGGCGGCGTCCCAGTCGGGCATCGGCGCCGCGTCCGCGCTCCAGCGGTAGCGCCAGCGGGCGGAGACGTCGGTGGCGAGGATCCGGTCGTACGCCTCCTTGAGGGTCGTGTACCTGTCCTTGACGTACCCCCAGAACTCGGAGTCGGTGGAGTTCAGCACGGTGAGATCCGTCAGGCCCGCTATGACCTGCCAGCGTCCGCCGTCGTAGGTGATCTCGCAGACCCGCCTCTCGCGCCCGCTGCGGACGAAGGAGTGCTCGCGGCCGTCCCCGCCCCGCGGGATGCGTTCCCAGGCGTACTCCTCGATCCGCACGCGCGCCCGGTGGATCGTCTCCTGCGAGGTCACGAAGTGGCGGGCGAGGTGGATGCCGAACTGCTCGGCGGAGGCGACGCCGTGCTCCTTGGCGAACGCGTACACCGTGTTCTTGGTGGTGTCGGTCGGCAGCACATGGGCGTTGGAACCGCAGTGGTGGACGTCGTCCATGTCGCCGGAGAGGGCGATGGAGACGTTGAGGTCCTTGATGTGGTGGGTGGTGCCGTCCCGGGTGATCCTGACGAGGCGATTTTCCGCCTTGCCGTACTGGTTCTGTCCGAGAATCGTTGGCATGTGCGTACTAGCTCCCTCGGTAGACGGAGTAGCCGAACGGGTTGAGCAGGAGCGGGAGATGGTGGTGTTCCCCGGGGGCGGGGGCGAAGACGATCGTCGCCTCGGGGAAGAAGGCGCGGCCGCCCGGGGTGCGGCCGGCGAGGTGGTCGCCGGTGCGGAAGGTGAGGCGGGCCTCGGCGGTGTCCGGCGGCAGTTCCGGCAGGCCCGTGCACCGTCCGTCCGCGTCGGTCGTGCCGCCGCCGAGGGCCGTCCAGTCGCCGGTGTCCTGGGCGCGGGCGGCGAGGGTGACGGTGACGCCCGGGGCGGGGCGGCCGGCGCTGGTGTCCAGGATGTGGGTGGAGACCGTGGCGGGGGGTGCGGCGAGCCGGGTGAGCCGGATGCGGTTGATGCCGCGCAGCTCGGTGCGGACGATCTCGCGTTCGCGCTCGGGCGGGTTGCCGAGGCGGGCGCGGAGCGCGTCCCTCAGCTGCTCCCCTGTCAGCCCGGTGGCACAGATCAGGAAGACATGGCCGAATCTGCGCTGGTACGCGTCGTTGAGCGCGAGCATGTCGGCGGTGACGCGGTCGCCGGCCGTGGCCATGCCGCTCTGTTCGCGGGCGGAGGTGGCGTCGCCGGGGGTGGGGCGGCCGATCGGGGGGTGGCCCGCCATCGCCTCGGCCAGGTCGTCGGCGGTCAGCCGCGCGAGGGCGTCGTCGGACGCGGTGAGCAGTTCCCCGGTACGGGGGTAGGGGCGGCCGGCGAGGACCCGTTTCGCCCAGGCCCGGCTGGCGCACACCGCGTGCAGGGTGGTCAGGGCGTCGGCGTCGGCGGCCGCGTTGAACCGCAGGAGCCCGGCGGGCGGACCGGGGGCGGCCGGGACGGTCGGGGCGGCCGGCGGTGAACTCGGCGAACGCTGCGGAGTCGGCGAACTCGTCGTCACAGGAGCCTCCGTGGCTGTTTTCGCTGTGCGTCGAACAAGCTGCGCACAGCTAACGCCTTCACCACAGCAACGTCAACGCTTTGTTGAAAAAATACGGACGGCGGGTGCGGACGGCGGCACGGAAGGCGAAGCCGCCGCCCACGGCGGAAGGCGGGCGGCTCACCCCTGACCGGCCGCGTTCTCCCTGTTCAGATAGTTGTAGACGGTGAAGCGGCTGACCCCGAGGGCACCGGCGACGGTCTCCACCCCGTGCCGTACGGCGAAGGCACCCCGGGCCTCCAGGGTCCGTACGACCATCTGCTTGGTCCTGCGGTCCAGTTCGGACAGGGGCATGCCGTGGCGGCGCTCCAGCCCGGCCAGTATCCGGTCCAGCGACTCGGAGAGCTGGGGCAGCCGCACCGCGACCACGTTCTCCCCCTCCCAGGCGAGGACGACGTCGTCCGGGCCCGCGCGGTCGGGGGGAAGCAGCTCCGCGCCGAGCGCGTCGGCCAGCGGGCGCACGGCGCTCGTCAGCGGGTGTTCTCCGGGCCGGGCCTTGGGCCGGGTCATCGGCGCTCCGCCTCCCCCACCACGTTGAGCTGGAGCGAGACCCGGGTGGCCCCCGCGTCCAGACTGCGGCGCAGCAGCGCGCCGACGGCCGCGAGCACGGCGTCCGCGCCGCCCTCGGCGGTATTGCCGAACGGCCCGACGTCCACCGCTTCCAGCTCGCCCGTCTGGATCACCTCCCGGGCGGCGACCGCGTGGGCGGGCGGCTCGTCCAGGTCGAAGGGCTCGGTCGTGAACTCCACTCTCAATCGCACCCGGTCAACCTAACGCGGGGCCGCCGGCCCCGGGGGGCGCACGGAAACAACGCCCCCCACTCCCCCTCGATTTCCGCATTACGGAATACATCTTCTGATACATGGAACGAATCGAGGAGGGTGGTCCCGATCGCGTCAAGCCTTGGCCCAACCCGCTCGCTCCGGCGGCGCGGTTGGTGGACGATGGACGCCGTGACGGGCGAGAGCGGATGGGGAAGTGCCATGGCCGATGCCGTCCCGGTGTGCTGCCCGTCCTGTCGGTACGAGCATCTCTTCGCCCCGCCGGGCTACCCCTGCGCGTGCGGAGCGCCGGTGGCGCCGCCGCTGCTGCCCGGGGCCCGGCCGGAGCCCGTGGTCAGCCGCACCTGGGACGAGGAATGGGTGCTGGTGCGCTGCCACGGCTGCGGCCGGCAGGACTACTGGCCGCAGCCCGAACTCGGCTGCCCGTGCGGGGCGCTGCTGCGGATACCGGTCCGCCCGGTGGAACCGGCGCCGCCGGACGAGGCCGTGCCGCCCGCCCCGCGCGAGGTCCCGCGTGCCACCGCCCCGGAGCCGGACGTGCCGCCGGTGCCGCCGTCGCACATCCCCCTGCCGCGTACGGCCCGCGCGGGACGCCCGTCCTTCCGGCCGGTCGCCATCCACACCGCGCGGGACGCCGTCGCCGTCACCGAACGGTATCTGCGGTGGCTGGGCTTCTCCGAGGTCCGGCGGCAGAGTCAGGCCGCCGGGGTGGGCGGCCCCGGCGGGCCGTTCGACGGCGAGGCCGTGGGGCTGCGCGGCCCCGGTCTGATCGCCCGGGTCGACCCGGCGCCGGACCCCGTCGATCTGCGGGCCGTGGAGTGCCTGTGGCTGAACGGGCTGACGGCCCCGGCCGCCACGGCCTGTTTCGCGCTCGGCGGGTACGCCGACGACGCCCGGGACCGGGCGGACGAGCTGGGCGTACCGCTCTTCGTCCTCGACCGCGCCGGCGGGCCCCGGCCGGTGAACGGGCCGGCGGCGGATCTGGTCTCCGCCTCGGGCGGCTGACGGCCCGTGCCCCGGGGCGGGCCCGGCACCCGCCGCGCCCGCCCCGGCACCCGCTCGGCCTCTCCCGGCACCCGCTCGACCCCTCCCGGCACCCGCCCGGCCTGCGGCGACACGGACGGGCGATACTTTCCCCATGCCCATCCGACCGGCCACCCCGGCCGACCTTCCCCTGCTCCAGGAGATCGAGCGAGCGGCCGGCGAGCCGTTCCGCGCCCTCGGCATGGCGGCGATCGCCGACGACGAGCCCCCGGCCCTCGCCCTGCTGGAGGAGTTCCGCGCGGCCGGGCGCGCCTGGGTCCTCGCGGACGGGGACGACCGTCCGCTCGCCTATCTGATCCACGAGGATGTCGACGGTGCCGCCCACATCGAACAGGTCTCGGTCCACCCGGACGGCGCCCGGCGCGGCCTGGGCGGCGCCCTGATCGACCACCTCGGCGACCGGGCGGCGGCCGGCGGGCTCGGCGCCCTCACCCTGACCACGTTCTCCGAGGTGCCGTGGAACGCCCCGTACTACGCCCGGCTGGGGTTCCGGGTGCTGCCGGAGGCGGAGGAGACCGAGGGGCTGCGGGCGATCCGCCGCACGGAGCGGGAGATCGGGCTGGACCGGTGGCCCCGGGTCTGCATGCGCCGGGAGCTGCCGCGCCCCTGAGGCGGTGACCTGCCCGGGTGAGCTGCCTGTCCCGGGCCCGGCCGCGCGTCCGGGGAACGGCGGCCGGGCCCGGGGCGGGCGGGGATCAGCCGTTGCCCTCCCCCGCATACCGCTCCCTCAGCTCCACCTTCCGCACCTTGCCGCTGACGGTCATCGGGAACGCGTCCAGGACCGCCAGTCGGCGCGGGATCTTGTAGTGGGCGAGCCGGTCCCGGCAGAAGGCGGCGATCTCGTCCAGGCCCGGCGGGTCGGCGGGGTCGCGCGGGATGACGCAGGCCAGGATCTCCTCCCCGTACCGCTCGTCGGGGACCCCCACCACCTGGACGTCGGACACCTTCGGATGCGCGTACAGGAACTCCTCGATCTCCCGGGGATAGACGTTCTCCCCACCCCGGATGATCATGTCCTTGATCCGGCCGACGATCCGGACGCAGCCGTCCTCGCGCATGACGGCCAGATCTCCGGTGTGCATCCACCGCCCGGGGTCGACGGCCTCGGCGGTCAGCTCCGGCTCGCCCCAGTAGCCGGCCATCACCCCGTAGCCACGGGTGCACAGCTCACCGGCCCGGCCCCGGGGCAGGGTCACCCCGCTGTCCGGGTCGATCACCTTGATCTCGACATGGGGCAGCACCCGGCCGACCGTCGCGGTACGGCGCTCCAGGTCGTCGTCGCGGCGGGTCTGGGTGGAGACCGGCGATGTCTCGGTCATCCCGTAGCAGATCGACACCTCCGCCATGTGCATCTCGGTGACGACCCGTTTCATCACCTCCTCCGGGCACGGGGAGCCCGCCATGATGCCGGTGCGCAGCGAGGTGAGGTCGTAGGCGGCGAAGTCCGGCAGGTTCAGCTCGGCGATGAACATCGTCGGCACCCCGTACAGCGAGGTGCAGCGCTCGTCGGCGACGGCGCGCAGGGTGGCCGCCGGGTCGAAGGCCGGGGCGGGGATCACCACGCAGGCGCCGTGGGAGGTGGCGGCGAGGTTGCCCATCACCATGCCGAAGCAGTGGTAGAAGGGGACGGGTATGCATATGCGGTCCCGTTCCGTGTAGCCGAGGGTCTCGCCCACGAAGTAGCCGTTGTTGAGGATGTTGTGGTGGGTGAGGGTGGCGCCCTTGGGGAAGCCGGTGGTGCCCGAGGTGTACTGGATGTTGACCGGGTCGTCGCAGGAGAGGGTGGCCTCGCGGGCGGCCAGCTCGGCCCCGGTCACCGGCGCGGCGGCGGCCAGCAGGGTGTCCCAGCTGGTGTCCTGGATGTAGTGCACGGCGCGCAGCTCCGGACAGTCGGCCCGGACGCTGTCCACCAGGGCGCGGTAGTCGCTGGTGCGGTGGGAGAGGGACGCGCACAGCACCGAGACCCCGGCCTGGCGCAGGACGTACGCCAGTTCGTGCGCCCGGTAGGCGGGGTTGATGTTCACGAGGACGGCGCCGATCCGGGCGGTGGCGTACTGGACGAGCACCCACTCGGGGCAGTTGACCGCCCAGATCCCGACCCGGTCGCCGCGGGCGACGCCGATGCCCAGGAAGGCGCGGGCCAGTTCGTCGACGGCTGCACCGAACTCGGCGTACGTCCAGCGGGGTCCGCCCGCGACCACCAGGGCGTCCCGGCCGGGGTGGGCGGCGACGGCCCGGTCCAGGTTCCGTCCGATGGTGTCCCCGAGGAGGGGCGCGGTGCCGGTGCCGTGGTCGTACGAGAGCGCTCCCGTGCCGGGGCCCTCGCTCGGTGGAGCGTTCATGCCAGGTCTCCCTCGTCGTACTCGGCGGTCGAGCCCCGGGCCGTGCGCTCGCGCAGCTCGATCCTGCGGATCTTCCCGGAGACGGTCTTGGGCAGTTCGGCGAACTCGATACGGCGCAGCCGCTGGTAGGGGGCGAGGACGGCGCGGGAGTGGGCGAAGAGGGTCCGGGCCGTCTCCGGGCCGGGCTCCCATCCCTCCGCGAGCACGATGTACGCCTTGGGGACGGCGAGCCGGACCGGGTCGGGCGCGGGCACCACCGCCGCCTCGGCCACCGCCTCGTGCTCCAGCAGCGCGCTCTCCAGCTCGAACGGCGAGATCTTGTAGTCGGACGCCTTGAACACGTCGTCGGCGCGGCCGATGTAGGTGAGATAGCCGTCGCCGTCGCGGGCGGCGATGTCGCCGGTGCGGTAGTAGCCGCCGGCCATCGCGTCGGCGGTGCGGGCGGGGTCGCCGTGGTATCCGGTCATCAGGCCCACCGGGCGGGCGGACAGGTCGAGGGCGATCTCGCCCTCCGCCGCGCCGGGGGCTCCGCGCGCACCGGTCAGGGGGTCCAGCAGCTCCACCCGGTAGCCGGGGCTGGGGCGGCCCATGGAGCCGGCCTTCAGCAGCTGGGCGGGGGTGTTGGCGACCTGGACGGCGGTCTCCGTCTGGCCGAAGCCGTCCCGGACGGTCACCCCCCACTCCCGCCGTACGGTCTCGATGACCTCGGGGTTCAGCGGCTCCCCGGCGGCGACCGCCTCGCGCGGCGGGGTGCGCAGCTGGGTCAGGTCGGCCTGGATCAGCATCCGCCACACCGTCGGGGGTGCGCAGAAGGACGTCACACCGGCCCGGTCCATCTCGGCCATCAGCCGGGCCGCATCGAAGCGGCGGTAGTTGTGGATGAAGACGGTCGCCTCGGCGTTCCACGGGGCGAAGAGGTTGGACCAGGCGTGCTTGGCCCAGCCGGGCGAGGAGATGTTGAGGTGCACATCGCCGGGGCGCAGCCCGATCCAGTACATCGTGGCGAGATGACCGATGGGGTAGGAGGTGTGGGTGTGCTCCACGAGCTTGGGGCGGTCAGTGGTTCCCGAGGTGAAGTAGAGCATCAGGGGGTCATCGGATCGGGTGATCCCGTCGGGGCGGAATCCGGCGTCGGCGGTGGCCGCCTCCTCGTACGGGATCCATCCGGCGGGGGTGCGGGGGCCGACCGAGATCCGGGTGTAGTCGCCGGGCACGCCGTCGAACTTGGCCGTGTCGCCGGCGCGTACCAGGACGTGCGCGGCCCGGCCGCGCTCCACCCGGTCCCTGAGGTCCGTCGGTCCGAGCAGCGGGGTGGCGGGGATGACGACGGCGCGCAGCTTCATCGCCGCGAGCGCGGTCTCCCACAGCTCGCGCTGGTTCCCCAGCATGACGATCATGCGGTCACCTGCCGCGACGCCCTGGGCGCTGAGCCAGTTCGCGACCTTGTCGGAGCGCTGTGACAGCTCGGCGAACGAGAGCCGGACCTCGGAGCCGTCCTCCTCGACGATGTGCAGGGCGGTGCGGTCGTTGTCCCGTGCGATGGCGTCGAACCAGTCGAGGGCCCAGTTGAAGCGCGCGGGCCGGGGCCAGACGAACCCGTCGTACGCGCGCCGGTAGTCCTCCCGGTGCCGCAGCAGGAAGTCCCGGGCCGCCCGGAACTCCTCGGTCGCGCCGCCATCCGTCATGCGCCCTCCTCATTGCCTCGACACTCAGTAGCATCGTGTAATCAGTGACGTACGTCTCACCACCCCCGATCGGGGGGTGGCCCCCCGCGGCGCCTGGCGGCGGGAGACCGGAGGGAGTGGAACGGTGTCCGAGCCGGCCGAGGCGGTGGAGATGCGGGCGGCGCTGCTGCGGCTGCGCCGGGCCACGGGGATCCCGATCGCGTTCGGGGGGCTGCTGCACGACGCCCAGCGGCTGCGGATCGCCCAGCTGAGCGGGGCGCAGACGAGTGCGCTCCAGGGCCTGTCGATCTGTGCGGGCAATGGTCTGGGGGGGAAGTCGATCGCGCTCTCCCGGCCCTGCGCGGTGACCGATTACCACGAGGCCCGGCACATCAGCCATGAGTACGACGGGCCCGTGCTGGCGGAGGGGCTCCGCTCGGTCCTGGCGGTTCCGGTGGTGGTGCGGCGCAAGGTGCGGGGGGTGTTGTACGGGGCGCTGCGGCGGCCCGTGCCGCTGGGTGACCGGACGTTCGACGAGGCGGTGGCGGCGGCCCGGGACGTGGAACAGGCGCTGGTGGTACGGGACGAGGTGCAGGGGCTGCTGTCGATGGCGCGGGATCCGCGGATGGGTCCGGCGGTGTGGGAGGAGGTCCGCGAGGTCCACGGCGAACTGCGGGCGCTGGCGCCCCGGGTGAGCGATCCGGTGCTGCGCGGCCAGTTGCTGGCGGTGTGCGGCCGGCTGGCCCTGGCGGGGGCGCCGACCCGGGTGCTGGTGGATCCGGAGAGCGCGCGGGCGGGGGTGGCGCTGGCGCCCCGGGAGGTGGACGTGCTCGCGTGTGTGGCGGCGGGGTCGACGAACGCGGCGGCGGCGGAGCGGCTGGGGCTGCGGCCGGAGACGGTGAAGGGGTATCTGCGGGCGGCGATGCGGAAGCTGGGGGCGCACACCCGGCTGGAGGCGGTGGTGGCGGCCCGCCGGGCGGGGCTGTTGCCGTAGGGGGGGGCTTGGGCGGCCGGCGGGTGTCGGTGGGTGAAGGGGCCCGTGCGCGAAGGGGCCCTCCGCGCCGGTACTCGCAAGGCCCGCCGTGTCGTGCGCGCGGGGCCGCTCGTGTCCGTACGCGCAAGGGCCCGTCGGCCGGTCGTGTCCGGGGCGCGCGGGCGGGGCGCGCTAGGGGCATGTCAAAGTGCGGGCCCGGACAGTCAGTGGTGCGTCATGGCGGCCCCGGTGGGCGCGCCGGCGGGCATAGCTTCGAAGAGTCGGCGGGGACGCGCTCTCCCCAGTGGTTCCTCGCCGGCCTCAGCGCCGGTCCGCCCGGCCGGACCCGCCGTGCCCATCGGGTACGGCGGCCGGGCGCGGGCCGGTGGCCGGACAGCTCACCGCGGAGGACCGAGGAACCATGGACACGCTCATCGGCGCGGCGGAAACCGCGCACACCGCGCACACCACGCACACCACGCACACCACCGCTGTTGTCGGCACCGTGGGCACGGCCGCCGGGCCGGACGGGGCCGGTGAGCCGGACGAACCCGACGAAACCCACCCGGCGGCGCCCCTGTACGTGCCGGTCAGGCTCGGCTCCGCCGGTGGCCGCCAGCTGTGCTTCCTGCGGACGCCGCCGGGCACGCGCACGGCGGTCGGTTTCACCACCCCGGAACGGCTCGCCGCCGTCTTCGGCGAGGGGCATCGGTGGATCAGGCTGGCGGAGCCCGCGCTGCGGGTGCTCGCCGAACCGCTCGGGGTGACCGCGGTGGCGGTGGACCCCCGGCCCACCGCGCCCGTGACCCGGCGGGGCGCCGGGCGTGGCGCCCCGGCCCCGGTGTGCGGACGGCGGGCGGCCGGCGGTCCCGACGCGTGGGGGGTGCTCGGCTCCATCGGCTTTCTGCGGACCACGGCCGGCACGGTCCACCCCTTCCTCGACTGAACCCGCCGGCGGCCCCGTGACGACCGTGACGAACGAAGCAGAGACAGCGACGTGGACAGAGGTGGACGGATGACGACGGTACCCGCGCTCCCCACGACCCTGCCGGAGCGGCTGATGGCCCCCTCGGTGTGGCCCGCCTCCGCGACACTGGCGCCCGGCGGGGACGTGACGGTCGGCGGCGTTCCGCTGCTGGAGCTGGCGGAACGGTACGGCACGCCCGTCTACGTCCTGGACGAGGACGAGGTGCGCGCCCGTGCGCGGGCCTGGCGGCGGGCGCTGCCGGACGCCGACGTGGTGTACGCGGCGAAGGCGTTCCTGTGCCGGGCGGTGGTGGACTGGATGGAGCAGGAGGGTCTGGGGCTCGACGTCTGCTCGGCGGGCGAGCTGGAACTCGCCGCCACCCGGGGCTTCCCGGCGGAGCGGATCGTCCTGCACGGCAACGCCAAGTCGCCGGCGGATCTGCGGACCGCGCTGCGGCTCGGGGTGGGCCGGATCGTCATCGACTCGGCCGGCGAGATCGCCTCGCTGGCCGCGCGGGTGCCGGGCCCCGGGCCGCAGCAGGTGATGGTGCGGGTGCTGCCCGGGATCGAGGCCGGGGGCCATCGGAAGATCCGCACCGGTGGCGAGGGGCAGAAGTTCGGGCTCTCCCTCGCGAACGGGGACGCCGAGGACGCCATCGCCCGGGTGGTCGGTCAGCCCTGTCTCGAACTCGTCGGTCTCCACTGCCATCTGGGCTCCCAGATCTCCTCTCCGGAGCCCTACGCCCGCGCGGTGCGGCGGCTCGTACCGCTGCTGGCCCGGATCCGGGACCGGCACGGGATCACCCTGCCCGAGCTGGATCTCGGCGGCGGTTTCGCGGTGGCCCACCGGCCCGGGGACCCGGCGCCCGCGCCGGCCGCGTACGGGCGGCGGATCCACGACGAGCTGATCCGCTCCTGTGCGGCGGCCGATTTCCCGGTGCCCCGGCTGACGGTGGAGCCCGGTCGTTCGATCATGGCGCCGGCGGGGGTGGCGCTCTACCGCGTGCTGGCGGTGAAGCGCACGGGCGGCCGGGTGTTCGCCGCTGTCGACGGCGGGATGAGCGACAACCCCCGGCCGGCGCTGTACGGAGCGCGGTACACCGTCCGCCGGGTGGGGCGGTCGACGGCGGCGCCGATGCGGGCGACGACGGTGGTCGGCCGGCACTGCGAGGCGGGGGACGTGCTCGCCGAGTCGGTGGAACTGCCGGACGATCTGCGGCCCGGCGATGTCCTGGCGGTGCCGGCCTCGGGGGCGTACCACGTGTCGATGGCGTCGGGGTACAACCTGACGGGCCGGCCGCCGGTGGTGGCGGTGCGCGCGGGCCGGTCACGGCCGCTGATGCGGCGGGAGACGTTCGAGGACCACCGCAGCCGGGACATCGGCCTGTAGGGGCCCGCTCTCAGGCGTCGACGGCCTCGAACCGCACGTCGTACGAGGTGGCCGCCGACAGGGTGCGCAGGGTGCGTTCCGCCTCGGCGGTCAGTTCGCCGCGGGCGGCCCGGCCGGGTTCCTCGAAGGGCTGGACGGTGAGGGTCGCCCGCCCGGCGTCCTCGGTGAGCCGCCAGGTCCCGGCGAGGAAGCCGTCGAGGAGGAAGGCGGGGCAGGACTGGTTGCCGCGCCAGGTGAGGTTCCTGTGCTCGTCGCGGGCGATGACGCGGGAGCGGTCGGCGTGCGAGAGGAGCAGATTGTCGAACTCGGGCAGGAAGCGCGGCGGGGCGGGGGTGCCGGGGTCGGGCCGGGGCGCGTCGGGCAGGTCGAACAGCTCGGTCCCGGCCTCGTCCCGGAAGACGGCCAGCCGGGGCCGCAGCCCGTCGAAGACGGCCCGCATCCGGGTCAGCCCGGACCAGGTCTGCATGTCCTTGACCGAGGCCGGGCCGAACGCGGCGAGATAGCGCAGGACGGTGTCCTCGGCGGTGGCCGCCGGCCCGGCGGGCCGGCCGAACCAGCGCTCCGTGGTGGTCAGGGCGACCTGTCCGCCGGCGCCCCACAGCCCGCGCGGGGTGACCTGCACCAGCGGCAGCAGACAGCGGGCGGCGACGGAGAGCGCGAAGGGGTCGGCGTCGGGCCAGTGGACGGCCAGGGCCTCGCGGAGCTGCTTCATCGTGCGGGGCTCCTCCTCGACCAGCTCCCGGGCCACGGCCGCGAGCCGGTCGAGGTCCACGCCGGTCAGTCCCGTGCGGAACATCCTCAGCTCCCGGTCGGGTCCGCCGCTCTGGACGAGGGGCCGCAGCGCGAGACAGTCGTCGGCGGTGTGGGTGTGGAGGGTGGAGCGGAGGGTGACCATGCGGGCGACCGCGCGGGAGGCCATCGGCGCGGACAGCTCCCCGGGAGCGAAGTCCGCGAGCCGGGCGGCCAGCGCGACGTAGGGCGGGCGGACGTTCTGCGCCTGGAGCCCGACCAGCTGCCCGACGGCGTCCGTGACCGACAGCTCGGCCCGGGGCACCCGGCGCAGCAGCAGCTGCCGGGCGAGGGTGGCCCGGTTGAGGGCGCGGGTGCCGAGTACGGGGTGCGTCGTCGTCCTGGTGACCATGGCCCCACGGTAACGAGCCTTGCGGACACCTTCTGTCCTCAAGAAGGCCTCTGGCCGACCCGTGTCCTCCCGTTCTGCCCCTTTCTGCCCCGTGTACGCCGTACACCCTGTGTGCGCCGTGTGCACGGTGTGCGCCGTGTGCACGGTGTGCCCCTCCCCCGTCCTGCCCGGGCGGGACGCTCCGGATATCCTGCCCGCGCAGCCGGTCGTCCCCAGGCAGCCGCAGGGAGGTGGAGACCGCGATGTCGCTGTACCCCAGACGCCACCCGTGGCGCCGCTCCCCCGACCCCGCACCGGGGTCCCCGCCCGGGCCGCCCACCCCGGCGGCACCGGGGGCGGACTGTCCCGTACCGCAGGACCGGGCCAGTGTCGTGGAAGCGGTGGTCTACCGGGACGGCCACCGGGTCGCGGAACCGGACTCGCTCGCGGAGACCTACCGCCGGCTGCGCGCGTATCCGGACGGCATGGCCTGGATCGGCCTGCACCGCCCCACGGCGGAGGAGCTGCTCTCCCTGGCGGCCGAATTCGACCTGCACGAACTCGCGGTCGAGGACGCCCTCGAAGCCCACCAGCGCCCCAAGCTGGAGCGGTACGGCGACACCCTCTTCGTGGTGCTGCGCGCGGCCCGCTACCTCGACGCGCAGGAGGAGGTCGACTTCGGCGAACTCCATGTCTTCCTGGGCAAGGACTTCCTGATCACCGTCCGCCACAGCGCGGCCCCCGACCTCTCCGCCGTCCGCCGCCGCATGGAGGAGACCCCCGAGCTGCTGGCGCTGGGCCCGGAGGCGGTGCTGTACGCGATCCTGGACGCGGTGGTCGACGGCTACGCCCCGGTGGTCGCCGGCGTCCAGAACGACATCGACGAGATCGAGACCGAGGTCTTCGGCGGCGACCCGGCGGTCTCCCGCCGCATCTACGAACTGGCCCGCGAGATGGTCGAGTTCCAGCGGGCGACCAGCCCGCTGCTCGGCATGTTGCAGGGCCTGATGGCGGGCTTCACCAAGTACGGCATCGACGAGGAACTCCAGAGCCACCTCCGGGACGTCGCCGACCACGTCACCCACACCAGCGAACGCGTGGACGGCTTCCGCCAGGCGCTCGCGGACATCCTCACCGTGAACGCGACGCTGGTGACGCAGCAGCAGAACGCGGAGATGCGGGCGCTGGCGGAAGCCGGTTTCGAACAGAACGAGGAGATCAAGAAGATCTCGTCCTGGGCGGCCATCCTCTTCGCGCCGACGCTGGTGGGGACGGTGTACGGGATGAACTTTGACCATATGCCGGAGCTGCACTGGGTGGGCGGCTACCCCTTCGCCATCGCCCTGATGGCTGTGGTCTGCACCAGCCTGTACGTCGTGTTCAAGCGCCGCGACTGGCTCTGAGCCAGCTCCGGGAACATCCGCCCCGCGGAGCAGCGGTAAGCCTTCGCACGGCCGCCCCGGGGGCATTCGCGCGCGCCCCGCGTACCGCGGCCCTGCCCTCGCCACGGAACCCGCCCTGACCGCCACTTCCCGCCGCGATGTGCCCACCGATGCTTGACAGCAGCCCTCCCATGACAGGAAAGTGAATTTCGACTAACTGCAACTGGGGAGGTTCGATGGGGCGTCGAGTCCTGGTCGCCGGGGTCGGGATGATCCCGTTCGCCAAGCCGAGTACAGCCGATCCGTACGACGTCATGGGGGTGGGAACGGTCCGGGCCGCTCTGGCGGACGCGGGGGTGGGATACGACCGGATCCAGCAGGTGTACGCCGGTTATGTGTACGGGGACTCCACCTGCGGTCAGCGCGTGGTGTATCAGCTGGGCAGGACCCGGATCCCGGTACTGAACGTGAACAACAACTGCGCGTCGGGGTCGTCGGCGCTCTGGCTCGCGCGGCAGGCCGTGGAGAGCGGGGCCGTCGAGTGCGCGCTCGCGGTCGGCTTCGAGCAGATGCCGCCGGGCGCGCTGGGCGCGAAGTGGACGGACCGGCCCACCCCGCTGGCCGACTTCACCGCCACGCTCGGCGATCTCCACGACATCGACCCCGCTCTGCCGATGACCCCGCAGTACTTCGCCGCCGCGGGCATCGAGTACGCACGGAAGTACGGGATCCGCCCCGACACCTTCGCCAGGGTCTCGGTGAAGGCCCGCGCCCACGCGGCGAACAACCCGTACGCCGTCTTCCGCGACCCGATCACCCTGGACGACGTGCTGGCGAGTCCGGCGATCGCGGGCCCCCTGACCCGGCTCCAGTGCTGCCCGCCGACCTGCGGCGCCGCCGCGGCGGTCGTCTGCTCCGAGGAGTTCGCCCGCGCCCACGGCCTCACGCCGGAGGTCGCGGTCGCCGCCCAGGCGCTCCACTCCGACGCCGACGACCTGTTCGACCGGAAGAGCGCCATCTCGCTGGTGGGCGCGGACGTCACCCGCGCCGCCGCCCGCGAGGTCTACGAGCGGGCCGGCGTCGATCCCCGGGACATCCCGGTGGTCGAACTCCACGACTGCTTCACCGTCAACGAGGTCCTCACCTACGAGGCCCTGGGCCTGTGCGAGGAGGGCGGCGCCGAGGAGTTCATCCGCAACGGGGAGAACACCTACGGCGGCCGGGTGGTGACCAACCCGTCGGGCGGGCTGCTCTCCAAGGGGCATCCGCTGGGCGCGACCGGACTGGCGCAGACCGCCGAGATCACCTGGCAGCTGCGCGGCGAGGCCGGGGCCCGTCAGGTCGAGGGCGCCACGCTCGGGCTCCAGCACAATCTGGGCCTGGGCACCGCCGGGGTCGTCACCCTCTTCGAGAAGGTGGGCTGAGCCGTGCCCGTCGACCGCGGCATCATCGGTACCCGTACCGACGCGTTCACCGCCGTGGCCGAGCGGAGCCGGCTGCGGTTCTTCGCGCGGGCCACCGGCCAGCAGGACCCCGTCTACACCGACCTGGCGGCCGCGCGGGCCGCCGGCCACCGCGATCTGCCCGTCCCGCCGACGTTCCTCTTCTGTCTGGAAATGGACAACCCCGACCGCGGCCGGTTCCTCGCCGACCTGGGGATCGACGTGCGCACCGTCCTGCACGGCGGGCAGCGGTTCGAATACCACGACACCGTCTGCGCCAACGAGCCCCTGACGCTGTGGACCGAGGTCACCGACGTCCTCAGCAAGAAGGGCGGCGCGCTGGAGTTCATCGTCCGCGCCACCCATGTCTCCCGTGACGGCGCCCCGGTCGCCACGCTCACCAGCACGATCGTCGTGCGCGACCCGAAGGCGGCCCGATGAGGCCCCCGACCCTGACCGCCGGCGACCGCTTCACCCTCAAGGCGCCGAAGGTCACCCGTACGGTGCTCGCCCTCTACGCGGGTGCCTCCGGCGACCACAACCCCGTCCACATCGACATCGACGCCTGCCGTGCCGTCGGCATCCCCGACGTGTTCGGGCACGGCATGCTCTCGATGGCCACTCTGGGCCGGCTGCTCACCGACTGGGTGCCGCAGGAGCGCATCCGCTCCTACGAGGTGCGGTTTTCCGCGATCACCCCGGTCAACGCGGAGCCCGTCTGCCACGGCACCGTCACCGGCGTGACGGACGGGCTCGCCCGCATCGACCTGACCGTGACCCTTCCCGACGGCACCGTGACCCTCCGGGGATCCGCCACCGTCACCACCGACTGAGCCGATCGCCTCACACGACAAGGAAGTCGCACACCATGGGAACTCTGGACGGCAAGGTCGCCATCGTCTCCGGCTCCGGCCGCGGCATCGGGCGCGAGGTCGCCCTCAGGCTCGCGTCCGAGGGCGCGTCCGTCGTCGTCAACGACCTCGACGGGCAGCCCGCCGAGGAGACTGTGGCGGACGTCGTCGCCGCCGGCGGCAGGGCCGTCGCCTGCGTCGGCTCGGTCACCGACGAGGGCTTCGCCGAACGCTTCGTCAACACCGCCGTCGACACGTTCGGCGGGTTGGACATCATCGTCAACAACGCCGGTTACACCTGGGACACCGTCATCCAGAAGATGACGGACGAACAGTGGGACGCGATCCTGGACGTGCACCTCAAGGCGCCCTTCCGCATCCTGCGGGCGGCGCAGCCGTACATCAGGGCCAACCCGACCGACCACCACCGCAAGGTCGTCAACGTCTCCTCGGTCTCCGGCCAGTACGGCAACCCGGGCCAGGCCAACTACTCCGCCGCCAAGGCCGGGGTCATCGGGCTGACCAAGACCATGGCCAAGGAGTGGGGCCGCTACAAGGTCAACGTCAACGCCGTCGCCTACGGGTTCATCCTGACCCGGATGACCGAGGCGACCGCCGACGACGACACGTTCGTCGAGATCGAGGGCCGGAAGATCAAGGTCGGCGTCAGCCGGGCCGTGCTCGACCGGGTGGTGTCCGTCAACCCGCTGGGCCGGCCCGGCACACCGGCGGAGGCCGCCGGCGCGATCTATCTGCTGTGCACGCCCGACGCCGACTACATCACCGCCCAGGTCGTCACCGTCGACGGCGGCTCCCGCTGACCTCCGCCGCCGTCCCCCCGGCACCGCCGTCGTACGGCGGTGCCCACCCCCACCGAGAGCGCAGGGACCCTTCATGAAGCGCACGATCTACAACGAGGAGCACGAGGCGTTCCGGGCGGTGATCCGGAGTTTCATCGGGAAGGAGGTGGTCCCGCACTTCGACCGGTGGGAGCGGGAGAACCTGGTCGACCGGGACCTGTTCCGCAAGCTCGGCGCGCTGGGCGTGATGGGCTTCGGCATCCCCGAGGAGTACGGCGGCACGGGCCCGAGCAGCTACCGGTTCCAGACCGTCATCGCGGAGGAGTGCGCCCGCGCGGCGGTCTCCTTCGGCCACTACACGGTGTCCACCGGCATCGTCCTGCCCTATCTGCTCGACCTCGCCGACCCCGGGCAGAAGGAGCGCTGGTTCCCCGGCATCGCCTCCGGCGACACGATGCTCTGCGTCGCGATGACCGAGCCGGGCACCGGCTCCGACCTGGCCGGGATCCGTACCACCGCGAAGCTGTCCGAGGACGGCACCCACTACGTCCTCAACGGCGCCAAGACCTTCATCACCGGCGCCCGCAACTCCGAGCTGTGCCTCGTGGCCGCCCGCACCTCGCCCGCCACCGCGGACGACCGGCGCCACGGCCTGAGCCTGCTGCTCGTACCGACCGACAGCGAGGGCTTCGCGTACGGGCGCAAGCTGGACAAGATCGGGCTGCGGTCGTCGGACACGTCCGAACTGTCCTTCACCGATGTCAGGGTCCCGGTCGCCAATCTGCTCGGGGAGCAGGACAGGGGCTTCTCCTACCTCGGCCGGAACCTGGCCCGTGAGCGTCTCGCGATCGGTGTCGCATCGGCGGCGTCCGCCACCGCCGCCATCGCCTTCGCCCGCGCGTACGTCCTGGAACGGACGGTCTTCGGCAAGCCGGTGGCGGCCTTCCAGAACACCAAGTTCGTACTCGCCGAGTGCTCGGCCGAGGTCGAAGCGCTCCAGGCGATGGTCGACAAGGGCATCGCGCTGGACGACGAGGGCGTGCTCACGGCGGTCGACGCGGCGAAGATCAAACTGTTCGGCACCGAGGTCGCGGCCCGTGTCATCGACAAGTGTCTTCAGCTGCACGGCGGTTACGGCTACATGCTGGAGTACCCCATAGCCCGGCTGTACGCCGACACCCGCGTCTCGCGGATCTACGGCGGTACCAGCGAGGTCATGAAGACGATCATCGCCAAGGACCTCGGGCTGTAGCCGCGGCACGGCCGACTCCTGTCGCCCGCCGCACCCGCCGCACCCGCCGCACCCGCCGCACCCGCCGCACCCGCCGCACCCGCCGCACCCGCCACGAACGGAGCGGCGGGGCCGTCCCGTACGCCCTGCCGCGCCCCATCCGTACCGCTCAAGCCGAATCAAAGCCGAGGAGCCACGTCCGTGAGCACCGCACCCCGCCCCCCGGCGGGCCCCCTGACCGGCCTGCGCGTCGTCGAACTCGGCGGCATAGGACCGGGCCCCTTCGCGGGCATGCTCCTGGCCGACCAGGGAGCCGACGTCATCCGGGTCGACCGCCCCGCCGAGGCCGGGCGGGCCTCCGCCCATCCGGTGCTGCACCGGGGGCGCCGCTCGGTCGCCCTGGATCTCAAGGACCCGGCCGGCGCCGCCGCCGTCCTCGCGCTCACCGACACCGCCGACGCGCTGATCGAGGGCTTCCGCCCCGGCGTCACCGAACGCCTCGGGCTCGGTCCCGACGTCTGTCTGGAGCGCAACCCCCGGCTGGTCTACGGCCGGATGACCGGCTGGGGCCAGGACGGGCCGCTCGCGCAGACACCCGGTCACGACATCAACTACATCGCCGTCGCCGGGGCGCTCGGCGCGATCGGCGGCGCCGGCGAGAACCCGCCCGTGCCGCTGAACCTCATCGGCGACATGGGAGGCGGCGGCATGCTGCTCGCCCTCGGCATCACCAGCGCCCTGCTGCACGCCCGCCGCACGGGTCGGGGGCAGGTCGTGGACGCCGCCATGACCGACGGGACCGCCGTCCAGCTCGCCCTGATCCACGGGTTGATGGCGACCGGGCGGTGGACCGACCGGCGGGCCGCCAACCTCTTCGACGGCGGGGCGCCCTTCTACCGCACCTACCGCACCTCGGACGGGGGCCATCTCGCGGTGGGCTGTGTCGAGCCGCAGTTCTACGCGGCGCTGCTGAAGGCCCTGGGCCTGACCGGCGATCCGCTGTTCGCCGCCCAGCACGACCGTGACGCCTGGCCCGCCATGGGCGCCCGGCTGGCGGCCGTCTTCGCCGGCCGTACCCGCGCCGAGTGGGAGGCGGTCTTCGACGGCAGCGAGTCCTGTGTCACCCCCGTCCACGGCCTCACGGAGGCGGCGGCCCATCCGCACAACGCCGCCCGCGGCACCTACTACACCCGCGACGGCCTGCTCCAGCCCGCGCCCGCGCCCCGGTATCTGGGCACCCCGGCGGCCGTCCCCGCGCCGGCGCCCGTGATCGGCAGCCACACCCGCGACGTCCTCACCGAGGCCGGGCTCGCCGAGGAGCAGGTGGAGGCGCTGACGCGGGGGCTCTGAGACGGGCCCCGTCGAGTCACGCCGGGCCCCGTACGCGCACACGGCCCGCCACACGACCCGCCACACGGTCCGGATGCGTATCAAAATACTGTTATCGAAAAATTACTACCCCCCGCACAAAGCAAGAAATTTGAGCACGGAATCTTGTTGATGGACGTTATGACTGATTCACTTCCCGAGATCAGCCCGCTGGATCAGGGAGTGCCACCATGGCTGTTGAACCGCAGGAAGTGCCCGGCTCCGTGCCGGAGAGGACGACCGGGGCCCGTCGGGATCCCGCCCGGCGCAGGGCATGGACCGTGCTCGCGCTGCTCGTCTGTCTGGTGATCGTCAACTACGCCGACAAGGTCGTCGTCGGCCTCGCCGGTGTCGACATGAAGGAGGATCTCGGCCTGAGCGACGCCGAGTTCGGGGTCATCCAGAGCAGTTTCTTCTGGCTCTTCGCGCTCGGCTCCGTCGTCGGCGGCTGGCTCGGCGGCAAGGTCAGGGCCCGCTGGCTGCTCGCGGGGCTCGGCGCCCTGTGGGCGATCAGCCTGGCCCCCGTGGCGGCGCAGGCGGGCTTCACCACCATCGTGGCCTGCCGGGTGCTGCTGGGCTTCGCCGAGGGGCCGACCACCGCGATCGCGATGCAGGTGACCCACTCCTGGTTCCCGGCCCACCGCAGGGCCCTGCCCAGCTCGATCGTCGTCGCGGGCGCCGGCATCGGCCCGCTGATCGCCTCCCCGGTCCTGACCTGGGTGATCCTGGAGTACTCGTGGCGCGCGGCCTTCGGGGTGCTGGCCGTCACCGGAGTGGTCGTCACGGCGATGTGGCTGATCGGCGGCGACTCGGGACCGGAGGACACGACGGCGGGCCACGGCCGCGCCGCCGGCCACGACCACGGCGCCGGCTCCACCGCGCCCGCCCTGCCCGAACGGGTGCCGCTGCGGCGGCTGTTCTCCACCGGGACGATCATCGGCATGGCGGTGCTCTTCTTCGTCGCGTACGCCAACACCTCCGTCAAGGTCAGCTGGCTCCCCCTCTATCTCCGGGAAGGACTCGGCTACGACGCGACCACGGCGGGCAGGCTGGTCGCGCTGCCCTATCTGTTCGCCGCGATCGCGGTCCTCGTCGTCGGGGCGGTCTCCACCGTCATGACCCGCAGGGGCATCTCCGGCCGCGTCACCCGGGGCCTGCTCCCCGCCGTGCTCGTCCTCTCCTCCGGCGTGTGCACCATCGCCTTCTCCTCACTCGACCGGGGTGTGCCGCAGATGGTGCTGCTCGTCCTCGGCTCCTGCCTCAACTCCGCCGGGTACGGGGTGCTCTTCGCCGGGCTCGCCGATGTCGCCCCCGCCGCACAGCGCGGCGTCGTCTTCGGGATCATCACCGCGATCTACAGCCTCGGCGCCGTCGTCGCCCCGATCGTCATCGGCAACTTCATCGACTCCAGCGCCTCCGTGGCGGCCGGGTACGGGAGCGGCTTCCTCGTCCTGGGGATCACGACCATCGTCGGCGCGGCCGTGGCGCTGCCGCTGATCAACCCCGGCCGCGACATCGCGAAGCTGGCGGCACGGGCCTGACGGGCCGCCTCCGGCCCGGTCCCGCTCTCCGGGGCCGGACCATCAAGTAAATAATGGATAACTCGGGGGGTTCACCCCGGGGAGGGTTCGATCTCCGTATTCCCCGATGTGTCTCGGCCCGATGTGATTCCTCCCGGACCCGGATCCACCGCTGGTCGATGCGTTAGCCTGGGCCGGTCCGGACGTCGGACCGGGCCCGGCCGCCGACGCCGGACCGAGGCAACCGAGACAACGGGGTGTGGGATGACGAACGCGGCAGTCACCGGCCGGGCCACCCGCCGCAGGCCGGCGGACCGGCGGGAGAGGATCGTCGCCGCCGCGGGCGAACTCTTCGGCAGGCACGGCTTCCACAACGTCTCCATGGCCGATGTCGCCTCCGCCGTCGGGATCACGGCGTCGGCCCTCTACCGCCACTTCCGCAACAAGCAGGATCTGCTGCTCCAGGTGGTGACCACCGTCATCGACACCATCGCCCGACGCGTCGCCGACGCCACGGATCTGGCCTCGTACCTCCGGGACACCGCGAGCGGCACCCTGGAACGGCGCGACGCGGCGACCCTCTGGCAGCGGGAGGCCCGCCATCTGCCCGAGGAGCGGCGGGCCGAACTGCGCCGGGCCCTGGCGGACATCGCCGACGGCATCGCCGCCCTGATCACCCGGGAACGGCCCGGACTCGCGCGGGCCGACGCCGAACTCCTCGCCTGGGCGGTCCTGTCGGTCTTCGGCAGCGTGTCGGGGCACCGGTTCGCGCTGCCCCGGCGCCGGTTCGAGGCACTGCTCCGCTCCCTCGCCGGCACGGCGGCCGGCACCGCTCTGGGCACCGCCCCCGGTACGGCCGCCGAAGCCGCCGAAGTCATCGAAGCCGCCGGGGACCCGCCGGTCCGGCGCACCGCCGCCGGGCTTCCGCCCGAACTGGCCGTCTCCCGCCGCGAACGGCTCCTGGACGAGGCGGTCCGGCTCTTCGACGAGCGCGGATTCCAGTCGGTGAGCACCGACGACATCGGGCAGGCCGCCGACGTCACAGGACCCAGCCTCTACCGGCACTTCCCCAGCAAGAACGACCTGCTCGTGGCCGCCGTCGTCCGCGCCGGCGAACAGCGCCGCGCCCGTACCACCACCGCCCTGGCCGAGGCCACGGGCCCGGCCGACGGCCTCGCCCTCCTGCTGCGCTCCTATGTGGGGTTCGCGAGCGACCACAGCCATCTCATCGGCATGCTCATCGGGGAGATCGACCAGCTTCCCGAGAAGGAACAGCGGGCGGCACGGCAGGCGCAGCGCGACTATCTCGCGCTGTGGCTGCACGTACTCGACCAGGTCCGGCCGGGGCTCGACCCGGCGGAGGCGAAGATCACCGTGAGTGCCGTGCTCACCGTGGTCGACAACGCGGTACGGACCGGCCGGGCCCGGCACCGCCGGGATCTCGGCGACCGGCTGGCCGAGATCGGCACCGCCCTGCTCCTGCCGGCCTCCTGACCGCCGGCCCGTAACGGCCGCGCGCGAAACCGGACGACCCCGCCCCGGAGCACCGGGTACCCTCGCTCCTCCACAACGGGCGGGAGGGGCACGACATCATGACCGTACTGGTGGCCGGAGCGACAGGGAACGTCGGCAGGCATGTGGTCGCACGGCTCGTCGGCGCGGGGCAGGAGGTCCGCGCGCTGACCCGCCGCCCGGGGGCCGCCGCACTGCCCGGGCGGGTGCGTGTCTTCGAGGGCGACCTCACCCGCCCCGGAACGCTGGTGCCCGCGCTGGCGGGTGTGCGGACCATGCTGCTCTTCCCGGTCGGGGAGGCCGTGGACGAGGTGGTCGCCCGGGCGGCGGAGGCGGGAGTGCGCCGGATCGTGGTCCTCTCGTCCGCCGCCGTCACAGCGGGGTACGACACCGACCACCACTACCCGGTCGAGCAGGCCGTCGAGCGGTCCGGACTGGAGTGGACCCATGTGCGGCCCGGCGAGTTCGCACTCAACTCCCTCTATCTGTGGGGTCCTTCGATCCGCGCGGAACGCCGGGTGGTGGACGTCTTCCCGGACACGCCCGGCACCCCCGTCCACGAGGCGGACATCGCCGATGTCGCCGCGGCCGCGCTGCTGGACGACCGGCACGCCGGGAAGGCGTACGACCTCGCGGGCCCCGAGGAGCTGACCCACCGCGACCGGGTCGCCGCGATCGCCGCTGCCATCGGCGTACCGCTGCGGTTGGACGAGGTCGGGCCCGGGGAGGCCAGGGACTTCTACCGCGCGCAGGGCGGCTGGGCGGCGGACAACGCCGACTTCCTCTTCGGCTTCGAGGACTACTCGGGCGCGGCCACCGGCCACGGTGGGACGGAGGAGGGCGGGGAAGCCGAGGAAGGCGGACACGGTGGGGAAGGCGGGGAAGCCGCGCCCGGCGGGCAGGGGGAGGGCGCCGGCGACACCCCGGAACAGGCCTGGGTGGAGCCGGACATCCCCTGGCTGACCTGCGCCGACATCACGGGCGGGCCCGCCCGTACCTATGCCGGGTGGGCCCGCGACCACGTGGACGACTTCCGCTGACGCCCCGGTGCCGCCGTGCCGCCGTGCATCCGGGGCCGGTCGGCAGCCGGTCGGCAGCCGGTCAGTAGACGAAGGAGACCTGGGTGCCGGTCACGTCGGGGTTCTTGACGTTCGGCGGGTTGGCGGCCTCGGGCAGCCGGATGGCGATGCCCACCTCGTAGGCCCGTCCGGGGACCAGGTCGGCCATGATCGGGGTCTCCCGCCACTGCGGCTGCTCCGTGCCGCCCGGCGGGTAGGCGCCCGCCCCGGAGTGGACCACCCCGTGGGGGCTGTCCGGGTAGACGGCGTTCCGGCTGGTGTCCTCGATCCGGACATGGGCGTTGACACGGTTGCTGCCCGAGGTCGCCCGCCATAGCCATTGCAGATGGACAGTGCGCCGCCATAAGGGGGAACTCGCTGTACTGGTGCACGAGTTGACGGTACGGGCGTCGCAGCGCCGGTCAGGACGTGGGCAACCCACTTTTTTGTGCGTACTTGTCGCCGCGCGGCCTCGGAAACGAGGGTGGAGAGGACATCGGCGGGACGAACGGAACGGGAGTGCGGGTCATGGGCGAGGGACGCGTGAGTGTGATCGGACTCGGCGAGATGGGCCGGGTGCTGGCGTCGTCCCTGCTCGACGCGGGCTGGGAGGTGACGGTCTGGAACCGTACGGCCGCCAGGGCCGACGCCCTGGTGGAACGCGGGGCCGTCCGGGCGGGTTCGGCGGCGGAGGCCGTGCGGGGCGGCGCCCTGGTGCTGGTCTGTCTGTTGGACTACGGCACCGTACGGGACGTCCTGGAGCCCGCGGCCGGGGAGCTGGAGGGCCGGGCGCTGGTCAATCTGACCAACGGGACGCCCGGTCAGGCCGCGGAGTTCGCCGCGTGGGCCGCCGGGCGCGGCGCGAAGTACCTGGACGGCGGGATGATGGCGATCCCGAGCACGCTGGCCACCGAGGAGGCGTTCATCTTCTACAGCGGCGACGAGAGCGTCCTCACCGGGCACCGGGCCGCCCTGGAGGTGCTGGGCACCCCGCACTATCTGGGCCGCGACACCGGCCTCGCCCCGCTCTACGATCTCGCGCTGCTGACCGCCATGGACATGATGTTCGCGGGCTTCCACCACGCCGTGGCCATGGCCCTCTCCCGCGAGGGCGGCAGCGCCGCCGGGGTCACCGGCCATCTGGTGCCCTGGCTGACGAACATGGCCCGCGTCCTGCCCGCCTTCGCGGGAGAGGTCGACGCCCACCGCGCCACCGGTGCCGCGCCCGCCCTCTCCCAGGGGCTGGACGTACAGCGGGCCGGGGCGCTCAACCTGATCGCCGCCGCGCGGGAGGCCGGTGTCTCCACGGATCTGCTGGAGCGCTCCCGCGCCCAGCTCGACGCGCTCCTCGCCGCCGGGCGCACGGACTGGGACTCGCCGCTCTCCGTCCGGCAGGTCCGCGGGGAGCCGCTGGTCTGACCGCGCACCGCGAGCCGCCCCGGACCGGGGCTCAGCAGGTGTCGCGGTAGGGCAGGCCCGGCAGGTGCCGCCGCCACTCGGCGCGGGACAGCGGCGTACCCGCCCGCGCGCAGGCGGCCGCCGCCAGCGGGCCGGGGTGGACGTCGTGGCGGCGCGGGCCCGTGTGGCGACCGGCCGTGTGCAGGGTGCGGCCGTCCGGGGAGAAGGCGAGGGAGACGACCGGGTCGCCCGGGGTGGCGAGGGGGGTGCCCAGCGGGGTGCCGGACGCGATGTCCCACAGCTGCACGATCCCGGACATGCCCGCCACCGCCAGGACGTCCGCGTCCGGGGAGAACGCCATCACGGTCACCCCGGCGAAGGCGTCCGGAAGCGCGGCGCCGATCCGGATGCCCGGGAGCGCGGCGACCCGTTCGCGCAAGTCCCCGTCCCAGATGACGATCCGGTCGCCGCCGACGGCCAGGTACTCCCCCCGCCGGCTGAAGGCCATGGTGTAGAGGGAGTCGTCGCTCAGCGCGCGGTAGGAGACCCGGCCCGAGCGGGTGTCGACGACGAGGCCGCGGTCGGTGACGAGAGTCGCCCCGTCGGGCCGGACGATCAGGTCTCCCTGGGGCACGCGCAGTGCCCCCGTCCTGCGGGCCCGCCCGGGCCGGCTCACGTCCCAGATCTCCGTGGTGTCCGCGCCCATGGCGACGAACAGCCGGCGGCCGTCGGTGCTGAGCGCGTAGCCGACGATCCCCCAGGTCCCGCCCTGTGCCTCCGGCGGGATCTCCACCGTGGTGTGGATCCGGCGCCCGGCCACGTCCCAGACGGTGATGCGCTGCCGCTCGGGCCGCTCCTCGCCGTCGCTCTCGTCGCCCCCGTCGAAGGGCCAGGCTCTGCCGTACGCCAGGAACCGGCCGTTCCCGCTGAAGCGGAGGAAGTCGACACAGTCGGAGGCGTTGTACCTGGTCTCCCCGGCCGTCGGCCCCCACAGCTCCGGGTCGCTGACGCTGTCCTCCTCCTCCACCATGCGCGGTACGCACGGCGGCCCGGGCGGGCGGGCGGTGACCCGGGCGGTCCGGGTGTCGCGCAGGACCAGCCCTCGTTCCGCGCCGGTGAGCCTGAGCTGGGCGAAGGTCCGTCCGTCGGGGGAGAGCTGTCCGACGACCAAGGGGTCCTCGGTCCAGCGTGCGGTGAGGGCCTCCCCCAGCCCCAGCGAACGGACGTGTGTCCCTGAGCTGTTGAGGTATCGCACCGCCCGCGCGCCCGGGTCGAGGGTGACGTCGCTCGCCAGCTCGTTCACGAGAGCGTGGCGGAAGACCGGCGCTTCGGGCAGCGACAGCCGCCACAGCAGCATCTCGTCGGAGCTGACGGTGGTGAGGAAGGCCCCGTCCGGGCTGACCCGGGCCTGGATCACCGAGCCCGCCGACAGCTGGGGCAGTTCACGGTGCGATCCGAGGTCGAAGCGGCGGACACCGGAGCGGGTGGTGAGCAGGGCGACCCGCCCGTCCGGGGTGAGGGAGAGGCCGTCCGCGGCGCAGTGCCCCGTACGCTTCAGCCGCTTCACCCAGGGTGTGTGGAGCCTGGTCCGCGAGGCGACGTCCCAGATCTCCAGCGGGCGGGTGTCGGTGAAGCAGAGCCCCAGCCGCCGGCCGTCGCCGCTGAAGACCGCACTCGGCGGGGACTCCGAGTCCGCGGCCGTCAGCTTCCCCAGCGGCGCGCCGGTCCGCAGGTCCATGATCCGCAGGGAGACGTTCCCCTCCGCCTCCCCTGTCTCCACCACTGCCCGGCGGCTGTCGGGGGCGAAAGTGACGGCCAGGGCGTCACGGATCCGGTGGATCGTCCGTCCCGCTTCGACGTCCCACACCTCCGCCTCCGGGCCGCCCGGGAGGGCGAGGAGCCGGCCGTCGGGGCTGAGCACGGGATCCACCGCGTCCAGTAACTCCCCCGGGCCGGGCCGGGAGTGGGTCCGGCGGGAGGTGCGCAGGTCCCAGCGTTCGATGCGGTCGGGCTCCACGACCACCAGGCTCCGCCCGTCGGCCGTCAGATGGCGCGAGCCCTCGTCGGATCCGATCCCGGGTATCTCCAGGGCGTCCCGCTCGGGCTGGGCCACGGCGCCCAGCAGCGCGGAGCGGGTCTCGGTGGTGTCGGCGAGCCGCCAGGCGGCGATGGACAGCCGTACCGCCAGGCGTGGATCGCTGTGGCGCAGGCCCTCGGCGACCTTCGCGACCCGGCGGGCCTCGGCCTCGGTGTGCCGCCGGTCGCCGGTGCGGCTCTCCTGCCAGGCGACGGTGCCCGCGAGGAGCGCGAGGACGGCCACGGTGGCGAGGAGCGCGAACAGGGCGTGGCGGCGGCGGCGCTCGGTGGTGCGGGCTTCCCGGCCGGCGGTGAGGAAGGCGTTCTCCTCGCCGGTGAGGTGGGCCGGTTCGGTGAAGTACTCCTCGGCGGTGGCGAGGCGGGCGCCGCGGTAGAGGGCGCCCGGGTCCCGCCCCAGCTCCTGCCAGGTGCGGGCGGCCTCGGTGAGCAGCCGGTGGGCCCGGAGCCGGTCGCGGTCGGCCCGGACCCAGCCGGTGAGCCGGGGCCACGCGGTGATCAGGGCCTCGTGGGCGAGGTCGACGGTGTCGTCGTCGAGGGTGAGCAGCCGGGCGCGGGCCAGGTCGTCCACGACGAGTGCGATCTCGTCGGGGTCGCCGAAGCCGAGTTCGGCGCGTCTGACGGGCCGGCGGGTGTCGTCCGAGCCCTCGCCCGGGGCGATCAACCGCAGCAGCACCAGCCGGGCCAGCTCCCGCCGCTCCTCGGGCCAGCGGGCGAGGATGTCCTCCGCGGTCCGCGCGATGGCGCCGTGCGCGCCGCCGGCCGCCTCGTACGCGGCGACCGTGAGCGTACGGCCCTCGCGGCGGCGCCAGGTCTCGCGCAGGGCGTGGGAGAGCAGGGGGAGGCCGCCCGGCTCGTCCGCCACATCGGCGACCAGGCGGGCGGTCAGCTCCCGTTCCACGATCAGCCCGGCTCCCTGGGCGGGGCCGACGACGGCCTGGCGGAGTTCGGCCGGGGTCATGGGGCCCACGAGGAGCGCCGCGTCGGACAGGGCGTCGGCGAGCGCCCGGTGCTCCGCGCAGCGGGCGTAGAAGTCGGCGCGGACGGCGATGACGACCCGCAGTCGGCTGTCCGGGTCGCGGGCGGCGACGAGCCGGTCGATGAACGCGGCCCGCTCGGCGGTGTCCCGGCAGAGGGTGAAGACCTCCTCGAACTGGTCGACGACGAGGAAGGTGTCGCCGTCGCCTTCGGCGGGGACGAGCGCGCGTCCGCGGTCCCGCAGGGGGTGGGCCCCGGGGGTGAGGACGCGCAGCGTGACGAGGCCGCTGCCGGGGGCGCGCAGCAGGGGTACGAGTCCGGCGCGCAGGAGGGAGGACTTGCCGCTGCCGGAGGGGCCGAAGACGGCGGCGAACCGGTGTTCCCGGACGAGCCCGCCGGCCGCTGTCACCAGGGGGCCGCGCCCGAAGAAGCGTTCGCTGTCGGTCGGTTCGAACCGGGCGAGCCCCTGGTAGGGGGATTCCTCCCCGCTGTCGTCGGCCGCCTGGGCGGCCAGTTCCTCACGCACCTGCTGCCACCGGCTCTTCCATTCGGCGCGGTCGCCCCCGCACGCCTCGGCGTAGGCCAGGGCCACCGCGAGGCTCGGGAACCGCTCTCCGGCCGCGGCCTGGGAGAGCGTGGTCAGGGAGAAGGGGACCCGCCGGGACATCTGCCGGTACGTGGGGCCGCCCGCTTCGCGGCGCAGCTTCCGCAGTTCGAAGGCGAACCGCTGTACGGGACCCCCGGTGGGGTCGACGGGTAACTCGGGACGTCCCATCGGCTGGCCTCTCCTCCGCTGTGGCCCGATCACGCTAGAAGCGGGCGGCGAGGCGCCGCAACTCCTGTGGATGACGGGCGTGTTGGAGGGAGATGGCCGGGGGACGGGTGGGGCCCGCAGGGATGGGTGGGGCCCGGGGGGACGGGGGTGCGGAGGGCCGCCGTCGGGGCGGCCACCGCGCTCCTGTCACCACTGGCAGTGGACGTCGACGCGGTGTGCGCTGTCGATCGTCGGCCCGAGCACCATCCGCCCGCCGAGCCGGGTGCAGGTCCGCAGGAACTTTCTCGCCCTGGCGAGGCCCTGGCCCGAGGGGGAGACCCGCGAGCCGTCGATGGCGTCGGCATCGAGCGCCCGCCCCTCGTCGTGGGCCGGGTCGGGTGAGTGGGTGCTGCCGGCGATCAAGGTGACCCGGAAGGTGAAGCCCTTGGAGGCGTTGAGCTTGTGCAGGGCGTTCAGCCTCACGCGGTTCAGCCGGTCCTTCTTGGCGCGCGCAGGGGCGAACCTGCTGGTGTTCGCGGCCTTGTCCGTCGCCGAGTGCTTGATGCCGGCCTGCGCGGTGGACCCCTTGTCCTGGGAGGCGCTCGCATGGACGTTCGGCAGGCTGATGCCGTCGTTCGCGAGGATCTTCTCCGCCGGGGACTTCGCCGGGGGGACCTCGGCGGGGGCGGTGGCCCGACCGGGGTCCCACGCGTCGGCCGACACGCCGGTCGGTCCATCGGCCGACGCGCCACCTGGTCCGTTGGCCGGTCCATCGGCCGGTCCATCGGCCGACGGGGGCAGGGTGGCTCCGGTGATGAGCGACGCGGTGAGGACGGCGGTGGCGGCGAGGAGCCTGGTGTTCTTCATGAGGGTGCCCTGCTTTCTGTGCCGGGAAAGGGCGACGGAGGTACGGGAGCGGGACGGGGCCGCGCGGCGCGGTGGTGTACCGGGGCGTCCATCGCGGAACGCACGCCGGGCGCCGGTCCCCCACCGGCCGCCTTTCGAGCGGCGGCCGGTGGGGCGCTCCCCCGTTCGTCACCGACTTCACCAGTGGCCGGGTTGTTCGGAAACCCAGGTCAGAAGGCCGAACAAAGTCGACGCGGCCGGGTGGGACCGGGGCGGGAGCGGCACGGCCCGGTCCCGCCCGAATCCACGCCTCGGGAAATGAGGGGAAAGGAGGGGGGGAGGAGAGGAAGGCAGCGGGAAGGGAGAAGGGGGAGAGCAGGGTCACGGCCTCCGGCCTGCCCCGGAGGCACCCGTTCCGGGTACCGTCCGCAGCACGGGCCCCGGCCCGCCCGCCGCCGGCCGGCCACCGCCCGGTCCCGACCACCGCACAGGAGCGACCACGTGCACGACCTGACCTACGGCGACATCAAGACCGCGGCCCACCGGATCGACGGGCACGTCCGGCCCGTCGCCCTCGCCCGGCTGGACCCCGGCTCCGACCCCGGCCCCACCGGCGGGGACGGGGCACCGGCCGACCCTCGGTCCCGGGCGGCCGGCGAGGTCTGGCTCGCGCTGGAGTACATGCAGCACACCGGCAGCTTCAAGGCGCGCGGCGCGCAGAACTTCCTCCGGGCGCACCGTGACGCCGGCACCCTCCCCGCGGCGGGGGTGACCATCGCCTCCGGCGGCAACGCCGGTCTGGCCTGTGCCTGGGCCGCCCGGCGGCTGGGCACCACCGCCACCGTCTTCCTGCCCACCACCGCTCCGGCGGTGAAGGTCGCCCGGCTGCGCGCGTACGGCGCACAGGTGCGGCTGACCGGCACCGAGTACGCCGAGGCGCTGGCCGCGTGCGAGGACTTCGCCGCCGAGACGGGGGCGCTCGCGTCGCACGCCTACGACCATCCGCTCATCGCGGCCGGCGCCGGGACGCTCGTGGAGGAGATCCTGCGGCAGGTCCCCGGCCTGGACACCGTCGTCGTCTCGGTCGGGGGCGGCGGGCTGTTCGCGGGGGTGGCCACGGCGGCGGCGCACCACGGGATCCGTACGGTGGCCGTCGAACCGGAGAACTGCCGCGCGCTGAACGCGGCGCTCGCGGCGGGCCGTCCCGTGGACGTCCCCGTCGACTCGGTCGCCGCCGACTCCCTCGGCGCCCGCCGGGCCTCCGCCATGGCCCTGCACGCGGCCCAGCGGGACCTGGTGCGCTCGGTCCTGGTGCCGGACGCCGCGATCGTCGCCGCCCGCCAGGCGCTGTGGGACGACCACCGGGTGGTCGTGGAGCACGCCGCGGCCACGGCCCTGGCCGCCCTGACCGCGTCGCCGGGCCCGGTGGCCCTGCCCGGCGGGGGCGAGAAGGTCGCGGTGATCCTCTGCGGCGCCAACACGGACCCGGCCGGGCTCGCGCAGACGGACCACTGACACCAGGGCACCGGGCACCGGGCACCAGGCGGTGGGCGGTGGTCCACCGCGCCCGGGGAGGGCGCGCCCGCGCGGAGGGGTACGCCGAGGCCGCCGACGCCCTCCGGGTGCACGCGGCACCGGACCGCCGCCCCCGGGTGGGACCCGCGCCCGCGCCACCCGGCTCCGACACCGGACCGGTCCGCACGCGCGAGCGGACGGCCGCCGGGCATTCCGGTGGTCCGGGACCGGCGGCCACAAGACGGGGAACGTGCCCGGCGGGATCCGCGGGACACGGCCCGGGGCGCGGCTACCTGACAGACCACCGGCCGGTCCCGCGCGCCGGGGCCCCGTGGGGGTGACACTCTCCTGATGGCCGCTCGCGGCTCCCCGGCCGCCGTGCCCGCCGGGACGGCGCCGCGCCGGGGACCGGCCGTGAGCGTCCGCCCGTACACCGGCCCCGAGTGAGAAGGTGAACCCCCATGTCCCGACCGTCACCGGCCGGCGCCCGCAGTCAGCGGGCGCACCTGGCCCATCTGGACCACTCCATCATCGCCCTCATCCGGCAGCGCACCGAGATCTGCCTCGAACTCGCCGCGCTGCGCCGCGCCGAAGGAGGGCCGGCCATCGAGCTGGCCCGGGAGAACGAGGTCCTGCGGCGCTACCACGACGCGCTCGGCCCCTCCGGCACCTCGGTGGCGCTGCTGCTGACGGAGTTGGGCCGCCGGGCGGAGGGAGCGGTCCGGGCCGTGGAGTGACGCCCGGCCCGCGTCGGAGGCGGAGCGCGGGGGACGGAACGCGGGTGGCGGAACAGGGGAGGCGGAGCAGGAAGCGGAACCCCGTCCACCAGCCCGAATGCGGTTTGACTTTTATCAAGTCTTTACGGTTATGTGCGGATCACTGTTCCAGCACATCGGGGGTCGCACCATGCGCCGTTCCATCCGTACCGCCGCCGTCGCGGTCTCTGCCGTCGGTCTGGTCTTCGGGCTCTCCGCCTGTTCCGAGGTCGAGAAGAAGGCCGTCGACGCGGTCGACAAGACCGTCAACGAGGAGTACGAGGTCACGTACGAGGTGACCGGCAAGAGCGTCGAGGCCATCACCTTCACGGGCGGCGGTGGCACGGCCGCCTCCCCGAAGATCGAGACGGTGGACAACCCCACGCTGCCGTGGACGAAGACCGTCAAGCTCAAGGGCATCATGGCCCCGGTGGTGACGCCGGTCGCCGTGGACCTCACCGGTGCCGCCGAGGTCACCTGCAAGATCGTCTACAAGGGCAAGGCCCTCGACGAGAAGTCGGGCAAGGGCATCGGCGCCACGGGCTGCAACGCGATGTCCCCGCTCGCCCCCTGAGCGACAGCCCCACCGGGCACCCGGACCCCCTGAACGGGCGGTCCGCGCACGGCGCCGGAAGCGGAATCCCCTGCGGGGGCAGGCCGCTTCCGGCGCCGTCGCCGTTCCCGGACGGGTCGGCGGCGCAGCAGGCCCGCGTAACCCCGTACAGCCGGACCGGGTACCCCGTGCGGCCGGTCCGAGTACCGCGTACTGCCACGGGCCCTGAGTACCCCGTACCGCCACACTCCCCGAGTACCCCGCCCCGACCAGCGTCTTCGCCTTTTGCTCAGCCGTACTTGAGTATCCGTGCTCACGCCGCGGCCACGAACGCGGCCATAGCCTCCGGGACATGCACAGACAGAGCAGTGCCGACGGCGGCCCGGTCCGCGTCGGTATCACGGGGGTCGGCTCCTGCCTTC
Source organism: Streptomyces yaizuensis (assembly GCF_034961445.1). Taxonomy (NCBI): domain Bacteria; kingdom Bacillati; phylum Actinomycetota; class Actinomycetes; order Kitasatosporales; family Streptomycetaceae; genus Streptomyces; species Streptomyces yaizuensis. Next base: position 232,601 of record NZ_BSBI01000012.1, on the reverse strand, counting down.
CCGGCGGGGTGATGGACTCGGAGCGGCTGCGGCAGCGGGTGGCCGCGGGCAGCGGACTGCCGCTGCCGCGGGGGATCTTCGAGCGGGCGACCGGCATCCGCAGCCGCCGGGTCGCGGCGGCCGGCGAGTACGCGTCGACCCTGGCCACCGGGGCGGGACGGGCCGCGCTCGCGGACGCCGGACTCGACCCCCTCGACATCGACCTGCTGGTGTTCGCCTCCGCCAGCCGCGACCTCGTCGAACCGGCCACCGCGCACATCGTGCAGGACGCGCTCGGCAGCCGGGCGCACGCGCTGGACGTCTCCAACGCCTGCAACAGCTTCGTCAACGGCGTCGACCTGGCCCGCGCCATGATCCTCGCCGGGCGGGCCCGCCGGGCCCTCGTCGTCACCGGCGAGACCCCGAGCCGGGCCGTCCGCCACGACCCGGCGGACCTCGCCGCGTTCCGGGCCGGTTTCGCGGGCTACACCTTCGGCGACGCGGGCGCCGCCGTGGTCCTGGAGCCCGTGGACCGGGGCGGCGTCCTCGACATCGACACCGAGACCCACTCCGGGCACTGGCGGGTCGGCGGGATACCCGGCGGCGGCTCCCGGCTGCCGCGCGGCGACGAGCACACCTACTTCCACGGCGACGGCCGCGAGCTGCGGGACGTCTTCGAGAAGGTCGGGACCGCCGTCCTGGACCGGGTCCGGCGGCGCAACCGCCTGGAGTGGACCGATCTGCGCCGGGTCCTGGTCCACCAGGTGACCATGCCCTATCTGGAACGGTTCACCGAGCTGACCGGCGTACCCGCGGAACGGCTCGTGGTCACCGTCCCCGAGCTGGGCAACGTCGCCAGCGCCACCCTCGGGGTGCAACTCGACCGGATCCGGGGCGAACTGGACCCCGGCGACAAGGTCCTGTTCGTCGGACTCGGCGGCGGCGTCAGCATCATGACCCTGCTGTGGGAGGTCTCATGACCGGCCCCGGCTCCCGGCCCGGATCCGGCCCGGCGAGCGACGCCGCGGCCGCCGGCCGGCTGTGGGTCGTGGTCCCCGCCCACCAGGAGGCCGCGCGCATCGGCGACACCCTCACCGCGCTGGCCGCCCAGCACGACACCGACTTCACCCTCGTCGTCGTCGACAACGCCTCCACCGACGCCACCGCCGACATCGCCCGCGCCTTCGCCGCCGGCGCCCCCTTCCCCGTCCACGTACTGCACGAACCCGACAAGGGCGTCGGCTGCGCCGTCGACACCGGATTCCGGTACGCGATGCGCCACGGGGCGCGGCTGCTCGCCAGGACCGACGCCGACTGCCTGCCGCGCCCCGGCTGGACCGCCGCCGCGCGCGCCGCGCTGAGCGGGGGCGCGGGCCTGGCCTGCGGGCGGATCGCCGCCCGCCGCGACGAGCACGGACCGCTGGGCCGGGCCGGGTTCCACGCGCTGGTGTCCACCGCCGCGTTCTTCGGCCGCATCCGCCCCGCGCACCGGCGCGCCCACGGCTATCTCGCCCCGTACCGGATGCACGCGGGCAACAACATGGCCATCACCGCGCGGCTCTACGACGCCGTCGGCGGCATGCCGCGCCGCCCCTCCCCCACCGACCGGCTCTTCCTCAACCGGGTGCGCCGCCGCACCACCGCGATCGTCCGGGTCCGCGACATGGTCGTGGAGAACTCGACCCGGCGGCTGTCCGTGTACGGGATCGTCGGCACCGCCCGCTGGTACCTCGACCGGGGTCCCGGCCGCCACGGGGAGGACCCCCGCTGATGTTCGACGCACTCGACCACGCGCTGCGGCGCGGCAAAGGCCGGCCCGCCGTGCTCGGCACCACCCGCACCGGGGCCCCGCGCACCCGGGCGACCTGCGCCGACCTCGTGGCGCTCGCCGACGGCTGGGCCGCCGCGCTGCACGCCCGGGGCCTTCGGCCCGGGGACACGGCCGGTGTCGCCGTCCGGCCCGGCCCCCGCGCCCTGGCCCTCATGCTCGCCCTCGACCGGCTGGGGGTACGGGCCGCCGTCCTCGATCCTGGCGCGGGCCCCGAGGTGCTGCGGGCCCGTCTCGCGCTGGCCCGCCCCTCGCTGGTCCTCGCCGACGCCACCGCGCAGGCCGCCGCCGGCTGGGCCCGGCCGCTCGCCCGCCGGGCCCGGCTCGCCCTGCCCGACCTGGCGGAGCTGGGGCCCGTGGCCACGGTCGGCCCCCGGCTGCCCGGCTGCGCTCCCGCGCTGGAACGCGTCGCCGGGGCGCCGCCGCGCCGGGTCGACGAGGACGGCGACGCGGTCGTCGTCTTCACCTCCGGGACCACCGCCCGGCCCCGGGCCGTGGTGCACACCCGCTCCTCCCTCGCGGCCGGCCTGGCCTCCGTCGCCGATCTGGTGCGGCCCGCCGCCGGACACCCCGTGCTCGGCGGCACCTTCTTCGTCCTGCTGCCGTCGCTGGCGAACGGCGCCCCCGTGGCGCTGCCCGCCCGTACGCCCCGGGCCCTGGCGCGACAGCTGCGCCGGCTCCAGCCGCAGGCGACCTATCTGACACCGCCGCAGCTGCGGGCCGCGCTGTCGGCGGGGGCCCGGTTCACCGGACGCGTGTGGACCGGGTCCGCCCCCGCGGGCGCCGATCTGCTCACCCGGGTACGGGCGGCGGGCGCCGCGGAGGCGTGGGGCGTGTACGCGCTGACCGAGCTGTTCCCGGCGGCCGCCGTCGAGCAGGCGGAGAAGGCCGCGTTCACCGGCGCGGGGGATCTGGTCGGCCGCCCACTGCCCGGGGTCACGGCCCGTACCGCGCCCTCCGGCGAACTCCTGCTGTCCGGGCCCGCCGCCCGCCACCGCTACCTGGGCGACGCCCCCGAACCGTGGGTGTCCACCGGCGACCGGGCCCGCCTCGACGGCGACGGACGGATCGTGCTCGCGGGCCGCTGCAAGGACATGGTGCTGCGGCGCGCGGAGAACATCTACCCGGGGCTGTACGAACCCGCCCTGCACGTCGCGGGCGTCGACCTCGCCCTGCTGGTGGGCGTGGACACAGGCGACGGGGACGAACGCCTGGTCGCCGTCGTGCAGCCGGGCCCGGGCGCCGACCCCCGCCGGGTACGGGCCGCGCTCGCCGCGCCCCTGGAGCGGATGGGGACCGCCCGCCCCGACGCGGTGCTGCTGGCCGAGGTCCCCCTCGCCGGCCGGTCCCGCAAACCGGACCGCGCGGCGGCCGCCCGGCTCGCCGCCGACCGGCTGGGGGCGCGGCTCCGATGACGGACACCCGGCCGCTGTGGGCGGTGGTCCCCGCGTACGACGAGGAACGGGGGCTGCCCGCGACGCTCGCCGCCCTCGCCGCGCAGACCGACACCGGCTTCACCCTGGTCGTCGTGGACAACGCCTCCACCGACGCCACCGCCGACATCGCCCGCGCCTTCGCCGCCGGCGCCCCCTTCCCCGTCCACGTGGTCCACGAGCCCGAACGGGGCACCGGCTGCGCGGCCGACACCGGATTCCGGTACGCCATCGCGCGGGGCGCGGCCCTCCTCGTCCGCACCGACGCCGACTGCCTGCCGCACCCCGGCTGGATCGCCGCCGCGAAGGCCGAGTTCGCCCGGGGCACCGAGATGGCCTGCGGGCGGAGCGTCCCGCGCCGGGACGAACACCCCACCGCCGCCCAGCGGTACCTCCTGCCCGCCGTGATCCGGGCGACCGCGCTGTACGGGCGCTACCGGCGGGCCCACCGGGATCCGCGCTACCGGGCCCCGTACGTCCTCTGCCACGGGCACAACATCGCCATCACCGCCGGCCTGTACGAGCGCTGCGGCGGCACGCCCCGGGTGCCCCTCCAGGGGCCGCCGGAGGACGTGGTCCTGCTCAACCGGGCCCGCGAGCACAGCGACCGCGTCGTGCGGGCCGAGGGGCTGGTCGTCCAGGCGAGCCTGCGGCGGCTGCGGACGTGGGGCGCGCGGCGGACGCTGCTGTGGTCCTGGGACCGGCGCTACCGGCCCGCCGACGTCCGTGAGGTCCACATCCGGTGACCCACCGGTCGCCGCCGTCCGTCCCACTCCGGTTTCCGCATCCGTTCACCAGATCCACGAGAGCACAAGGCGCCCCTCCATGAACCGTACCGATCCCGTCCGGGCCGCTCGGCGGCGTGACCGCCGCGTCTACACCCATGCGCACCCGCTGCTCTTCGCCCTGCTCGCCGCCGGGCGACGACGGCCCGTGGTGCGGGTGGGGCGCACCGTGCTGGTGCACGGGACGGACGCGTACCGGGAGGTGCTGACCCGGGTGCCGCTGGACCGGGAGGCGGCGGGGACGACCGGTGGCGCCGTGCGTGAACTGTCCGGCGGCGGAGGGCTGTTCGACCAGGAGGGCGCCGGGCACCGGGAGTCCCGCAGGGCGGTACTCGAAGGTCTCGGGGCGGCCGGGGTGGAGCGGTTGCGCCCCGTCTGGCAGGAGGTGCTGGTGCGGCGGCTGGCCCCGCTCGGGGACGGCCGGCCGGTGGATCTGGTGGCGCTGGCCCGCGAGGTGTCGGGGGCGACGGTCCGCGCACTGCTGGGTGTCGGCGCGGAGCCCGGCGCCGTGGCCGACGCCGCCGCCCGTGCCGCCGCGACGGCCGTACGCGACCATCTGCCGGGCCCCCGTCGCCCCGGCGCCGCGCGGGCGGCGGCGTCGGCCGCCGCCCGGCTGACGGAACTGCTCGCACCGGGTGGCGGGGACGGGGAGGATCCGGACGCGGGGCTGCGGGCGATGTTGGCGGTCGCCACCGTCAACACCACGGTCGCGGCGCTGCCGAGGGCCGCCGCCTGGTGCGCCGACGCGGAGCTGTGGGAGCAGGCCGCCGACGAACGGCTGCGGCCCGCGCTCGTCGGCGAGCTGCTGCGGGTGACCGCCGCCTCTCCGGTGCTGCCGCGCGTGGCCGCCGCGGACGCCGTGGTCTGCGGCCGCCGGGTACGGGCCGGGGACCGGCTGCTCCTGGTGGCCCGGCACGCCGCACGGGCGCACCGGGACGCCCCCGACGCCCATGGCCCGGCGCGGCCCGGCGTCGCCCGTCTCGTGTTCGGCGCGGGCCCCCACACCTGCCCCGGCGCCCGCCTGGCCCACGCCCAGCTGGACGACCTGCTGGCGGCCCTGGCCCCGTACCGCCCGACGGTGGTCCGCTCCCGCGTGGACCGCCGCGCCGCCCTCCCGGGCTGGCGCACCCTCACGATCCGCGCGGGCGGGCCCCGGTGACCCCCCGGAACTCCCCCGCCGACCGGCACACACCGTTCATGCCGCTCGTGCCGCTCGTGCCGCTCGTGCCGTTCACACCGCGCGCACCGGGGGCCCGGTGACGGCCGCCCACCCGGGCCCGTGGACACCGGTGATCCGCCGGACCGCAGCGGTACCGGCAGTATCCGGCCGCCCGGGGATCCGGTCACCGGACCGCCGCCCCGCACCGACCCTCACGGAGCACCCGTGGCCGCCACCGCGAGAACCGGCGGACCGAACCACCCCGTCCACTGGCCCCCACCGACCCCTCGTCCGCACCGGCAGGGACACCGGCACCATCCGGCCGTCCGGAGACAGCGATGGCCGGAACCACCGCCCCGCACACGAGCCCCCTGCCCAACCCCCGCGTCGGCGCACCAGGCGGCGGCCCTCGGCAGCGCCGCGACCGTGGTGTTGACGGTGGCGACCGCGAGCATTGCCCGCAACCCCGCCCCGGCCGCCCGGTACGAGCAGTTCCGTCAGCCGAACGGCGGCCGACGCCGGGTGCCGCGCCGGCACCCAGCAGTGCGCGGACCGTCGCCCCCGACACCTCGCGGGCCGGCGCCACCAGGTCCACCGGCCGGCCGTCCCCGAGCGGGGCCAGCCGCCGCACCGACCCTCACCGAGCACCCGTGGCCACCACCGCGAGGACCGGCGGACCGAACCACCTCGCCCACTGGCCCCCCGTCCGCACCGGCAGCGGCACCATCCGGCCGCCCGGAGACAACGGTGGCCGGAACCACCACCCCGTCCACGGGACCCCCCGCCCGCACCGACCACACCGGAGGAACCGGATGACTATCCCGGCCCCGACCGCACCCCATGGACCACCGCCCGCGTTCCCCTCCGTACCGCACGGCCCGCGACCGGCGCGGCGCGCCGGACCGCCGGCGGCATGCGTCCCGTGCCGCAGCGGAGAGAGCCGATGACCACCGTGGCCGTCACCGGGGCCGCCGGGTTCTGTGGTTCCCACATCGCCGCCCTGGCGGCCGCCCGGGGGATGGACGTCGTCTGCGTGGGCCGGCGGCCGGGGCCCGTCGGGCGGCAGGTGTTCTGGGACGCCTCCGACGGTGTGCCCGATCTCGGGCGGGCCGATGTGGTGGTGCACTGCGCGGCGGCGGTCGGTGACCCCGTGCCCGGGTCGTCGGCGGAGGCCGCGATGCACACGGTGAACGTCGGCGGCACGGCCCGGCTGCTGACCGCCGCCGCCGGGCGGCCCGTCGTCTGGGTGAGCAGCGCCAGCGTGTACGCGCCCGCCGGGCCGGGGTCCCGGATCGGCGAGGACCACCCGGTGCGGGACCAGGTGAACGCGTACGGGCGGACCAAGGCCGCCGGTGAGGCCCTGGCGCTCGCGGCGGGCGCGGTGGTGCTGCGGCCGCGTGCCGTCTACGGCGACGGGGACCCGCATCTGGTGCCCCGGCTGCTCTCCCGGGTACGTGCCGGACGGCTGCTGCTCCCGGGCCGGGACGGCGAGTTGAGCCTGACGTCGGTGGCGAACCTCGCCGATGCCGCGCTGGCGGCGGCCGGCTGGCCGCCGGGCGCGTACAACATCGCCGACCCCGTCCCGTACCGCCGCGACCAGGCGATACGGGCGGTACTCGACGCCCATGGGGTACGGGCGCGGATCGGGTCGCTGCCGGAGCCGGTGGCCCGTGCGGTGGCGCGGGCGGCCGAGACGGCGGCCCGGCTGCGGCCCGGCCGTGAGCCGTGGCTGACCCGCTACGCCGTCGCCCAGCTCGCCCGGGGGGTCGTCCTGGACGTGTCCAGGGCCCGGGGGCGGGGCTGGCGGGCCCCGCACACCCTCGACGCGTATCTGCGGGAGGTGTCGCTCCGCCGCTGAACGACGTACGCGGGGCTCAGAGGGCCGGGCGCGCTCAGCCGGCGGGGTAGATATCGGTCACCTTGCCCTGCGGGTCGGCCTTCAGATAGCCGCTGCCGTACTTGTCCGACAGATAGAGGGAGAGTCCCGGCCCCGATCCGAGGAGGGTGTTGGGGTTGTCGACGGAGAGGTAGCGGGAGGTCGGGTTCTCCACCTTCAGCTCCTTCTCGGCCCGGCGCATCAGCCCGGGAAGCGCGTCCCAGTCGTACTCCGAGAGCCGTACGGCCTTGTGCATCGACATCATGGTGCCGCTCATCATCTCGTTCTCGCTGACGCCCTGACCGATCCGGTAGGTGTAGGAGTCGTACCGGTTGGTGCTGCCCTTGACGATGGTCTGGACGTTCGCGTACTCCGGGTACACGCTGAAGTCCGCCACCAGGTCGGTGCCCGCCTTCGCGGTCACCTCGCGGATGGCCAGCCGGATGCCGGCCGGGCTGAGCAGTGTCTGCGGCGGTGCGCCGGTCTCCGTGCCGCCGCTGCCGGAATCCGCCGTGTCCCCCGTGTTCGCTGTCTGCGGGGCGTCCGCGGCCGGTGCGGCGGGCGGGGTGGTCTTCCGTTCCGGGCGGGTGGAGCCGGAGCCCGGGGCCGGGGTGGATGCGGAGGCGGAGGGCTTTTCGGCCGCCTGGTTCGCGCCGTCTTCGGGCAGCAGCGACCACACCAGCACGCCGACGAGAACCGTACCGAGCACCGAGGCCGCGACCGTGGCACCGGCCCGCCGCCGCCCACCGGACTGCTGCTGCTGAGGCTGCGGATGGGCGGTCCGGGGGTCGGCAGCGCCCGCCCGGGGGCCCAGGTGCCGGGAGGCGTCCTGCGGTACCGCGTCGTACGGCGGGTACGGGTCCGGGCCGGTGAAGGGCTCGTACGCCGGCGGTGCGGGCGACACCGGCGGTCGCACGGGCGGCGGGGTCAGCCGGTAGGAGGTGGCCTCCGGTGCGCGCGGCGGGGGCGTGCTCTCCTCGCCGCGCAGCACGGCGGCGAGCATCCCGTCCACGGCCTCCGCGCCGGGCCGCGCGGCCGGGTCCCTGACCAGCAGGGCGGCGAGGAGTCCCGTCAGCGGCCCGGCGTTCGCCGGGGCCGGCAGGTCCTCGCTGAGCACGGCGGCGAGTGTGGCCATCGTGGTGGCCCGGCGCAGCGGGTGGTGTCCTTCGACGGCGACGTACAGCATCATCGCCAGCGACCACAGGTCGGCCCCGGGGCCGCCGTCGTCGCCGGTGATGCGCTCGGGGGCCATGTAGTCGGGGGTGCCGATCAGCGATCCGGTGGTGGTCAGCGCGGTCGACTCGCGGATCGCGGCGATCCCGAAGTCGGTGAGGACGGGCCGCCCGTCGGGCCGCAGCAGCACATTGGCCGGCTTCACATCGCGGTGCTGGATCCCGGCGGCGTGCGCGGCCCGCAGGGCCGCCAGCACCTCCCGGCCGAGGCGGGCCGCTTCGACGGGGGCCAGCGGGCCCCGGGCCAGGCGGTCCTGGAGCGAGCCGCCCGTCACCAGCTCCATCACCAGCCAGGGGTAGCCGCTGTCCCCGCTCTCGACGACGTGGTGGATCGTGACCACGTTGGGGTGCTCGACGCGGGCGAGGGCCCGCGCCTCCCGCAGCACGCGCTCCCGCAGGGTGCGCGCGCCCTCCGGGTCCTCCTCGGCCAGCAGCGGATCGGGCGGCCGGACCTCCTTCAGCGCCACCGCCCGGTCCAGGACCAGGTCCCGGGCGCGCCATACCGTTCCCATGCCGCCACCGCCGAGACGCGCCTCAAGCGCGAAACGTCCGTCGACGACCCGTTGTTGTGCGTTCTCCCCGCCGCTCATGGCGGGAGCTTACGAGACCGGTCGGACAGTGCGCGCGGCCCGGTCGCCCGGCGGACGGGCCGGTGCCCCGGCGGAGGGGCCGGGCGGGTCGTCAGGCGCGGAACCGCCGGTGGGTGCCGACCATGTCCAGCTCCTGCTCGTGGGTCATTCCCCGGAGCGCGAGCGGCCCGCCGGAGATGTCGGCGGCGGGCTGCGCCTGATGGGCGAAGAGGAAGAGCAGCCGGGGGAATTCGGTGAGCAGCGCCCGTACCAGGGACGGGTCGGGCCGCTGGTGCAGGACGACGGTGAAGGGCCCGGACTCGCTCTCGTGCCGGGCGAGGAGCCTGCGCAGGGTCTCGGCGTCGCAGGGCATCCCCATGGCGATCTCCTCGTACAGGAGGTCGCGGACGGCGGCCACGAGGCTCTCGGCGAAGCCTGTTCCGTCGGGGCGGGGCGCCGCCGTGCGGACCACCCAGGAGTCGGGGGTCTCGCCGGCCCTGCGTATGTACAGGTGCGGGGTCTCGCTGAGGGCGGCCCGCAGGAGGACGACCCGGTCGCCGCCGTCGTGGACGAGCCGGCGCAGGAGTTCGGCGTCGTCGCGGGGGACGCGGGCGAAGGGGACGACGAGGTCCACGATGTCGGCGCGGTGTTCCGGGGTCCGTACCTGCGGCAGGACGTGGGCGAGGGCCAGGCGCAGGGCGCAGGGGTCGCCGAAGGAGTCCACCGGGCGTTCGGTGAGGAGCCCCTGGGCGACGAGATGGCGGGTGTGGTCGGTGGCGTACGCGAGGGTCGCGAGGCCGAGTATGCCGGCGGTACGGGCGAGGGCGGCGTCGGAGACCTCGGTGAGCCGGCCGGCGACGTAGTCGGTGACCTCGGGGTGGCGGACCCCGCCGAGGCGTTCCACCAGGGGGCCGATGGTCCGGTCGAGCCGGGCGGGCGGTGCGGTGGGCCCGGCGTCGGCGGGCCAGTCGACCATGTCGAAGCGGCCGAGGTTCAGCTTCTCCAGCATGCTGCCGTCGAGGTGGCGCCGCCGGACGCCGGGCAGCAGCACCGGGAGGACCAGGTAGTGCCCGTTCGCGGCGTGTTCGGCGATGGCGACGGTCACCTCCTGGAGGACGTAGAAGGAGCCGAGGGCGTGCGGCGACAGCAGCAGGATCAGCCCGTGGCAGTTCTTGACGTGCCGCAGGACGGTGGGGTTCCACTCGTGGCCGCCCGCGAGGACGTGCCGGTCGACGACGGGTTCGCAGCCCCGGTCGCGCAGATGGTCCTCCAGCGCCAGCAGGTAGTCCCGGCAGTCGCAGCCGGCCTGGGCGCACGGGGACGAGCTGTGGCTGAGGAAGATCCGGGGGCGGTTCACCGTTCACTCCCCGGGCCCGTCGGCGCCGTGGCCGGGCAGCAGCAGGAACCAGCGGACGCCGAGGCCGGGGACGGCGGGTTCGGCGGGGGCGGTGTCGGCGCAGCCGACCGTGGTGCCGTCGAGCAGGTCGAGCAGGCGCAGGGGTCCTGCGGTGTGCAGTGCGGCGGGGGTGAGGGGGACGGTCGCGGGCCGGGTGGCGGAGTTGGTGAGGCACAGGACCGTCTCGTCGCCGTGGCCGCGCAGGACGCCGAGGAGTTCCGGCCGGTCGTACAGGAGGATCCGGCAGTCGCCCCGGGAGAGGGCGAGGTGGCCCCGGCGGAGTTCGAGGAGGGCGGCGATCCCGGGTTCGCGCAGCAGGTCGAGCGGGAGGCAGGGGGAGCCGGGCAGGCCGAGCAGGACGGCGGCGGCGAGCCGGCGCTGTGTCCCGGCCATCAGCTCGGGCAGGCAGTGGCCCCAGCGGGCGCGCAGCCCGGTGGAGTCCAGGGAGGACTGGGCGTCCATGAACTGGGCGCCGTAGAAGTGGAGGTCGGCGTCGCGGACGGCGCCGGCGAGCGCGGTGGCCAGGGAGGACGGCACGACCATGTCGCAGTCGTCGCCCCGGGCGCCCATGTCCTCCAGGTCGAAGAGGAGCACGGCGTGGGGGGCCTGGAGGCTCTTGCGGACGAGGATCCGTCCGTCGTAGCCGTCGAGGAGGTGGCGCAGGTCGCCGAGTTCCCGTGCGCCGATGTCGCTCGCGGCGCTGACGCGGATGCCGTCGGCGTCGTGGTCGAGCCAGCGGCGTACGCAGTCGAGGAGCCGGGCCTGCCGGGCGGGGTCGGCGGTGCCCGTGCCGTGGTCGCCGGGGTGCAGGTCCACCACGACCCGGACGCCGTGCCGGTGGGCCTCGGTCCGCAGGGCGGTGACCTCGTCGTGGTCCGCCGTGAGGCCGGCCTCGTCCAGTGGGGGCGGGGTGTAGGGGCCGACGACGAGGACGCGGACTCCGGCGGCGGCGAGACGGGGCAGCGCTCCCCGGCCCCGGCCCTGGCCCCGGCCCTTGTCCTCGCCCTGGTTCTCGCCCTGGTCCCGGCCCTCGTCCCCACCGGGGTCTCCGGCGAACAGGGAGGGGATCTCGGAGCGGTCGACCTCCGCGAGGACGCCTTCGCGGATCCAGTCGGGCACCAGGTCGTCGGGGGCGGGCTCCCGGGCCGGGGTCACCTGGTGGCGGCGGCCGTCCTCGCAGGTCAGCTCGGTGGGGCCGCCGCTGCCTGAGACGGCCCAGCCGCCGTCGGGGAGTGCGTGGACCCGGTCGGCGCAAAAAGCGAGGGGGATCTCCCGGGGCGGGCCCAGGTCCCGGCCGGTGGGCCAGACCAGGAGCCGGGTGTCGCCGCCGACGGCGGCGAGCCACCGCTCGTCGTCGCTGAGGGCGACTCCGGTGACCTGCCAGGGGGCGGTGCCGATGACCCGGTGTTTCCGGCTCCGGCCACCGGCCCGGATCCACAGCAGGACGGTGCCGTCCTCGCGGGCCCCGGCGACGGTCCGGGTGGGGCGGGCGTGGGCGGCGGTGATGTGCCGGGAGAGCCGGCGCGCACGGTTCCGGCCACGGGCGTGGTAGCTCAGCTCTCCGGCGGCTCCGAGGGCGACGAGGGCGGTGGGGGCGGTGAGACCGCTCCCGTCACGGACCGGCCACAGGTCCCGGGCGTCGGGGGCGGCGGGAAGGAGGCTGACCGATCCGGCGGCGGGGCCGAGGACCAGTCCGTCGCCGCTGATGAACACCCACACCAGCTCGGTGTCAGTGTCCCCGGCGAACCACATCCGCAGGCCCGCGTCCGCGGGCATACGGGTGCTGGAGCCGGTCTGCTCGGCCAGGGAGTACTCGTGGACCGCGTCGCCCTCGATCCACACCAGCCGGGTGCCGTCGCCGGACAGGGTCAGGGAGTCCCGGCGGGTACCGGACGCGGGCAGGGTGCCCGTGACCCGGCCGGCCCGGTCGTGCAGGGCGATCGCGCCGTCCGGCAGGAGCACCGCGTACCGGACGCCCGGCCCGTCCGGGTCACCGCCCGCGATCACGGTGGCGAGCGCGGTTCCGGGGTGGGCGACGCTCAGTACGGGGCGGCCCGCCGCATCGAGGCGCTGGAGGACGGTGAAGGGGAGTTCCAGGCGCTCCCGTTCACCGATTTCCAGCCGTACAGGTATGGCCGAAACGGGCCGGGGGGTGAGGGCACTCACCGCGTCCAGGCGGACCCGCCACAGGCCCCGGGCGCGCAGCGGGCGCGCGGTGGGAGCGGGCGGGCGGGTGAGCACCACCCCGCCGGAGCGGGCCTCGACGCCGATCAGCCGCTCCCGGTGGACGAGGGCGCGGGCCTCGGCGGTGGCTCCGGGGGGCCGCCGGTCGCCGCCCGGGTCGGGGGGCGGCTCCAGGCCGAGGCGTTCGGAGGAGGCGACCTGGATGCGCCAGGCGTCGTCGTGGCGCAGGACTCCGGCGGGCAGCCGGGGCAGATAGTGCAGGGCCCAGCGGCCGATGTCGTCGGCGTCGGGGCCGGACGCGGTGACGGCGGTCAGCACCCGCCGCAGTTCGCGGCCGACCAGCGCGCCGCTGTCGGCGGTGGGGAAGAGACCGGCCCACAGCAGCTGTTCGAACCAGCGCACCAGGGGGGCGGCTCCGCTGTGGGTCTCCTCGGTGAACGCCCGGACCGCCTCGGCGCGTTCCCTCGGCCCGCGCGCCAGGCGTTCGCGGAGCACCGTCGCGGCGCCGGGGTCCAGGAGCAGATGGTCGCCGGCCGCCTCGACGAGCGGGGAGAACCACAGATCCGCCTCCAGTCCGGCGGTGCTCCGGGGGAGGAAGCGGAGCCGGGCCCGGCGGAGGAAGGGGCGTTCGACTCCGGCGGCCAGGCACAGGCACTCGGCGAGGGCGACGATGTCGGGGCGCTCGCGGGCGAGTTCGGCGACGAGGACGGCAGCGGCGCTGTACGGGGGTGGGTGGTCCGCAGCGGAGTCCGACACGGGGGCCGGCGCGGAGTCCGGCGACGGATCAGGGTACGGGACGGGGTGCAGGACGGGGGCCGGCGCGAGGTCCGGCGCGAAGTCCGCCGCGAAGTCCCGCGCGAGGTCCGGCGCGAGGTCCCGCGCGAACTCCCGCACGAAGTCCGGCGCGAACTCCCGCACGAAGTCCGGCGCGAAGTCCCGCGCGAACTCCCGCACGAAGTCCCGCACGAAGTCCGGCGACAGATCGGAGTACGGGCCCAGCTCCTGCTCCGGGTCCGGGGGGTCTTCGCTCACGCCCGCTCCCGGGCCCGGCGCACCCGGGCGGTGATCTCGCGTGCGTGTCCCAGCGAGAGGGAGCGGTCGAGCGGTACGAGGGCCACGGTACGGCGGAGGGCGGCCGGGTAGTCGGTGTCCGGGTACGGGGTGAGGCAGACCACCGGACAGCCGGAGTGCGTCACGGAGTCGGTGAACCGCTCCCACTCGCCGGGGCGGGCGGCCGTGCGGCCGGTGAACGGCGGCCGCAGCCGCCCCAGGTCGGAGAAGAGGACCACAGGGGTACCGGGCTGCGGCGGCCGGTACGGCTCCCGGGTGAGCGGGTCGTCGCGGACCACGCCCCGCGCCGGGGTGCCCCGGAAGCGCAGCACCTCGACCCGGTCCCGGCCGGCGACGCTGGCGACCAGCTCCCGCAGCCAGTCGCGGTCGTCCTGGAAGGGCGCCATCCCCGGGCCGTGGTCCAGGAGCAGCTGGACGCCCCGCCGGGCGGTGAGCCGGGCCCTGCGCGGTACGGAGACGAGGGCGTTCTGCCGGGCCACCGAGCGCAGCAGGGCGCGTTCGTCGAACTCGCGGCTCTCGACGGGGGTGGAGACGGCCGCGACCGTCACGCCGCGTGCCCAGTCCCGGTTCCACGGCGGTTCGTGGGGCAGCGCGGTCGTGGTGGTGCCGGTGCGCCGCAGCAGTCCGGACGCGGACGGGCCGTCACCGCCGTCGTCACCGCCGTCGTCGCCGTCCCGGGCTGCCGTGGTGAGGGTGGTGCCGAGGAGGCCGTCGACGGGGGTGAGGGAGAAGTCCAGGGGCCGTTCGGCGAGCCGGGCGGCACGCTCCCCGGGGGTGGTGTCGGTGCGCTCCGGCCCGGGGGCGGGGACCGGCACCGGGGGCCGGGCCCCGGCGAGGGCCGGCACCGGCACCGGGTCGCGGGGGAGCGCGACGGGCGCGGGCCCGTCGGGCGCCGTCGGCCCGTCGAACTCCGTTGCCGGGGACGGGGGGACGGCCCGGGTGCCCACCGGTTCGGGCTCGCGTGTCCCCGGCCCGTCGGTAGTCCGTGGCGCGAAGCCGAGCAACCGGGCCACAGCGGCGGTGGACCGGGCGTCTGCGGGCCGCAGCACCGCAACCGCGCGCGCCAGGTCCCCGAGACAGACCTCCCCCCGTGGGCTCACCGCGCGGACTCCGGCCCGCCGCCGCGCCGCTTGCGCAGGGTGATCGCCTCCAGCTGCCGCCAGGCCGCCGAACCGGGCACCACACCGAGCTGGAGACACGCCTTGAGGGCGTCCAGGAACTCGGCGGTGCTGGGCCCGGTCGCGGGGTCGGTCATCTGCTCCCGTACCGCGAGGATGTGGTCGGCGACCCGGCCGGCGAGGTCGTCGTCGTACTCGCCGCGCAGATGGGTGCGGGCGACCCGCAGCAGATGGGCCCGGGTGGGCGGGGCGAGTTCGAAGACGACGCAGCGGCGGAGGAACGGCCGGGGCAGCTCGCGCTCGTCGTTGGTGGTGATGACGACGAAGGGGGCCAGGTCGGGGCGGGCGGAGACGTGCTTCCGCTCGTCCCACGGGACGGGGAAGGAGAGCGAACCCAGCGGCCCAAGCAGGCTGTTGGGCAGATCGGGGTCGGCCTTGTCGATCTCGTCGATGAGGACGACGGAGCGGCGGCCGGTGGCGGCGGCGAAGGCCCGCCACAGCGGCCCCTTGGTGTAGTAGCGCTCGATGTTCTCGTCCAGGCGCTGCGCCTGGGCGTCGTTGAGGCGCCTGAGGGCGTCGAACCGCCAGAGCAGGTCCTCGGGTTCGGTGCGGGCGGTGACGACGTGCGCGTGGTGTTCCCAGCCGAGGACGCGGGCCACATTGGGCGCGAGGGAGGACTTCCCCGATCCCGGCGGTCCGAACAGCAGCAGCGGGCGGCCGGTCTTGAGGGCCACGTTGACCGCGAGGACCACGTTCTCGTCGTCGAAGACGTAGACCTCGTCGTCGGTGGCGTACCCGTCGTCGGTGGCGCACTCGTCGTCGTTCGCGCTCGTCCGTCCGCCGTCGCCCGCAGGTCCGTCACTCGCAGATCCGTCACCCGCAGGTCCGGCGCCCTGTGGAGCGGCGGCGGTCACCCGGGGCCTCAGGGGGTCGAACTCCTTGGTGTACTCCAGTTCCACGGCTCTCCTCCACGGACCGGCGCACCCGGGCACCCGCGCGCCCACGTGTCCGGCCCGGCGCTCATTGTGCCCTGCGCGGGCCGCGTCGCGGCCCTGTTCCAGATCTTCGGCGGACGGCTTCAGGTGCTCTGCTTCAGGCGCTCTGTCTCAGGCACTCCGCTTCACGCGCTCAGCGCGGTACCGGGCAGCAGGGTGACGCCCGGCAGGCGCGGCTCCAGCAGTTCCAGGTACCGGACGTCCGCCGTCGGCAGGAAGAGTGCCCGCAGCCGTGGCATCGGGGCGAGGTCCGCGAGGACGGACAGGCGGGGGGCCGGGGAGATTTCGAGGAACATCACCCCGGTTCCGTTCAGCGCGGTGAGGTCGTCCAGGCGGGGGCAGCCGAAGAGGGCGAGGGAGCGCAGCCGGGGCAGTCCGGTGAGGTCGTCCAGGCGGTCGAGTCCGGGATGGTTCTCGACGGTGACGCTGTGCAGCAGGGGCAGCGCCCGCAGCAGGGCCAGGTCCACGGGTCCCCGGCAGACGGCGCGGCGCACGGTCGGCGCCAGCGGGGCGAGGTCCCGGGCGTGTTCGCCGCCGCCGAGGGTGACGGTCCGGGGGCCGTCGGATTCGGGGCCGCTCTCCTCGTACGGCCGGCTCGTCACGAGGAGCGGGGAGGCGACCGGGCGGTCCGGCAGCGGGCGCGGACGTGCGGTGTCCGGCGGGGGCGGGGCGGGCCGGTCGGGGATGTCGCGGACGTACCGCTCGGCCCGCTCGCCGCCGATCGTTCCGACGGCGAGGCGCAGCAGCGCGGTGGTGGGGTCGGCGGGGTCGAGCCCCGCCGGGTCCGGCAGCAGTTCCAGGATCCAGGGGCCGGCGGCCGTGAGAGCGGCGCCCTCCTCGGCGCTCCGGGGCGGGATGAACCGGGCCTGTGCCTCCGTCACCCGGTCCCGTACGGGCTGGCGCACCGCCGCCTCCCAGTGGGCCCGTACGGCCAGCAGCCGCAGCCGCGCGGCCCTCGGCCCGCCGCCGGACTCCGCGTCGGCGCGGTCCAGCAGATCGCCGACGAGGGTGGTCGCCTCCCACTGCCGTGCGTGGCCGGCGGCGTAGACCGCGACCTGTCGCCAGCGGTCCTCGTGGGCGTGCCGGACCACCTCGGCCAGCGCGTCCGACTCCACCAGCTCCCGTGCCGCGAGATAGGCCTGGAGTTCGGGGTCGGCGAAGGTGATCCGGTCCGGGGCGTCCTCCACGAGGAGGTCGCCCCGGTCGAGCAGCCGGTACAGCCGGAACTCGGCGTTGACGTCCAGCAGGGCCGACGGGGGCAGGGCGCGTTCGAACTGCCGGACGGCCTGCTCGCGAGTGGCTTCGGTGAGGGCGTTGCGCTGGAGCCACACGGCGAGGGACTGCGCCAGGTCCACGGTCTCGCGCGATCCCAGGGGCTCCCCCGGGTCGTGGGTATCCGGTTCACCGGTGGCCAGTCGCGTCAGCGCGGCCCGGAGGAAGGCGGTGTGGTGCAGCGGGGGCACCCACTCCCCGTTGACGGACAAGGTGCAGAACGCGGCGGCCAGCAGGGGTGTCGACGCCAGCCGGCGGATACCGGGGGCGGTTTCCAGCACCGTGTCGAGTGCCCGCCGCGCCCGCTGCCCCGGCGGCCCGCCGGTCCGGTGCCACTGCTCGGTGAACGCCCGGACGCCCTCCCGGTCCAGGGGGGCGAGCCGGTACGCGGCGAAGCCCTCCTCGGCCGGCCAGTCCAGGTGGCGGGCGCTGGAACGCGCCGTCAGCAGGGCCCTGTTGCCGGGGTGGAGCGCGAGCAGGGACCGCAGCCAGGGACGCAGGTCCTCCCGTCGTGTCTCGCCGGCGTCGTCGAGCCCGTCGACGAGCAGCAGCGCGCCGCCCGCCCGCAGGATCCGTTCCGTCCAGCCCGGGGGTGCCTCGCCGGCGAGGGCGGAGCCGCACGCGCTCAGCAGATCCTCCGCGCCGGGCGGCCGGGGTCCGGCGAGCAGCGCGCGGACCGGGAGGAGGAAGGGCAGTCGTCCCCCGGGCCGTGCCAGCTCCCGGTGGAGGACGTGGCGGAGCGTCGTGGTCTTGCCGGAGCCGGGTGCCCCGCGCAGCAGCACCCGCCGGTGCCGCTCGTGCAGTTCCTCGGCGGGCTCCTCGGCGGTCTCCTTGGGGGGCTCCTCCGGGTGGCCGCTCGGGTCGGGGATCGCGCGCAGGCCGACGTGGACGTACCCGGCGGGTGGGCCGTCGGGTCCCGTCAGGGGGTGCGACGCGGCGCATTCGGCCGCGTACCGCCGGGCGAAGTCCTGGTCCCGTTCCCGTTCCTGTTCCTGTTGCTGTTCCTGTAGGCGTTCCTCCGCGACCGCGCGCTCCCACAGCTCGAAGAGGTGGTCCCGGTCGGCGCCGGGGAGGTACGCGTAGAGGCGGATGGCGTCGGGGCCGGGGATCCGCTCACCGCTCTCGTAGGCGGCGAGTTCGGCGGCCCGGCGCGGGGCGGTGGCCTGCCGGGAACCGGGGCGGAGGGACCGGAGCAGCTCCGCCAGCTGTGCGCGGGCCGTTCCCCCACCGTCCACTCAGCTCACGACCCAGCGGATCATCCAGGACTCGTTCTGGATGGAGATGGCGTGTTCGCACGCGGTGACCAGGTCGGCGGCGGCCTCCGGGGTCCGCACGGGCCGGTCCGTCCACTCCTCCAGGAGTCGTTCGAGCTGTTCGGCGGTGCGCAGGAACTCCAGGTGCTGGTAGGCGTAGCGCTGGGCGATGCCGTGGGCGGTGACGGCGATGGCGAGGGACGCGGCCACGGCGACCCAGGCGGCGATCCGGTCGACGGCGAAGGCACCGGCGGCGGCCGCGAGCACGGCGCCGAGGACACCCAGGGCGAGTTCCGCGCGGGAGATCTGTTCGAACCGGCGGAGCATGAAGGCCGACTTGGGGCGGTAGTAGGTGTCGATCTGGCGGCGCAGCCGCTGCTCCACGTAGGAGTCGATGCCGGTGACTGCGGGCAGCGGCCGCGTGACGGGCTCGACGCCGGTGGTGTGGCGGACGAGGTCGGTGGCGTCCGTGCGGTAGCGGGCGGCCCGCTCGGCGAGGAGCGCGCCCGCGCCGTCCCGGTCCTGGTAGTCGCCGACGCCGGTGAGGGACTGGTACACCTCCGCCTTGAGCGCCTCGGACACGGCCCGCGCCCGGATCCAGTCGCTGAGCCGGGCGGGGCCGCCGCGCTGGGCGGCGAAGGGCGCGGCACCGGCGGCGCAGGCGGCGGCGAACGCGAGCAGCGGGCCGAGCCAGGAGGTGACGTCCATGGTCTGACTGGCGGCGGTGCCGAGCACGGCCGCCACGAGCACCAGCCCGAGGGCACCGCTCCGGGCCCGTTCGACGGACACCTTGAGGTGGTTGGCGGTCTGCGACCAGACGCTCTGCTGGTCCCAGACCCGGGTGGTGGCCGTGTTCGGCGGAAGGGCTGTCACACGCCGATTCTGGCCGGTACGCGTCATCCCGCGCAAAGGGGCGGGTCGGCGGGGTCGGCTTCCAACGGGGTTGGCTGTGGGGCGACTTGTACGGGCGGGGCACCACGGGACCCGGCACCTCGGCGACAGCACCCGGATGTCCGCCACGTCTGATTCCGGCACGGGGGTGGTGGCCGAAATGAGCCCGTTAGCAGTCGTGTTCACGGAGGCCGCCGGGCCGGATGCCGTGGACCGAGCGGGAGTCGAGGGAGTCGGTGGGCGGGCGGACGGGTGGACGGGTGGACGGGCTTGGCTGAACCGCGCCGGGGCCGTATCCGTACGGGGGCACAGTGCCGGGTACGGGGGCGGGGCGCGGACGCGGGTACGGGCGGCAGGCGGCGGGCCGGGCGCGGGATGCGCTCGGCGGTGCTCGGCTGTGTTCGGCTGTGTTCGGCTGCGCTCGGCTGTCTTCGTCAGAGGGATCGTCCGGCGACGGCGAGGCGGCGGTGGACGGCGAGTCTGCGCTCCGGGGAGAGCAGCGCGAAGTAGCCGGGCCACTGCGGGCTGCGGACGCCGTTCTCCAGGATGTCCCGGGCGATGCGGACGATCACGGGCAGCGAGTGCGCGAGCAGCAGCGGCATCAGCAGGACCTCCTCGCCGGGGCGGAGCAGACCGAGGCGGACCGCGTCCTTGAGGAAGGCGGCCAGGGCGCGCCGCCGGGCGACGGATCCGGTCACCCGCCCGGCGGCCTCCGCCAGCCACGCGAGGTCCAGCAGGGGGTCCCCGACATGGAGGTGGTCGAAGTCCAGGACGGCGCTGACGGCGTAGGCGGTGCCGGTGGCGGACGGGTCGCCGGCGCGGGGCGAGACCACGAAGTGGTGCGGATGGAGGTCGCTGTGGATCACCGCCGGGGGGCGGGTCGGACGGCCGGGGGCGGTGAGCCGGTCGTACAGCAGCGGCCCGGCGGCGACGGCTGGCCGCAGGGTGTCGGCCACCAGCCGGGACCAGGGGTCGTCCCGCCGGCCGGCCCGTTCGAGCAGCCGCGCGGCGTCGACGAGCGCCGTGGACCAGTCCTCATCGCCGCCGGCCGGCTGCGCGGTCGCGGCGGCCAGCTCGGCTCGCAGCTCCCCGGGGACGGAGTCGAGTGCGCGCCGCAGCCGCAGGCCGCAGTGGACGAGGGCGGTGGCCTGGGCGGGGTCGGCGGGGGCCGCGAGGGCGCCCTCGTACCAGGGGGCGAGTTCACTGACGGTGCCGTCGCACCGGACTCCGGTGCGGCCGTCGAGCGCGGGGACCGCCGCACCCGCCGGGACGCCGTGGCGGCGGCAGTGCGCGGCGACGCGCTCCTTGACCTCGTGGAACGCGGGCGGGCGCAGTGCCTCCGGGAATCGCCGCACCTTGAGCACCCGGCGGGATCCGGGTTCCAGGATCTGCCAGAGTCCGGCGGTGTGGCTGAGGGGCGCTGCGCCGTCGACGACGAGGGGGCGCACGCCGGTGGTTCGGGGGTCGAGGCCCCAGTGGCGGGCGAGCAGGGCACGTACCCAGGGTTCGCTGCCGGGGGTCGCGCCGGGGCCGGCGGCCGGCGGCGGGTCACCGTCGGGCAGGGAGGTGTGCGGGGTTCTCGTCCCCGGGGAAGCGCCCGGAACGGTCGTCTCCGGTGCGGCGGTTACCGGGGCAACGGTTCCGGAAACGGCGCTTACCGGAGCGGCGGTTCCCGGAGCGGCGCTTGCCGCTGCGGCCGCTCCCGGAGGCACACCCGTGCCGTCCGGCCCACCGGCCGGGGGGATGCCGCCTGTTCCCTCGGACAGGTGTCCGGAAATCGCCGGTGCCCCCGGTGGGCGGTGACCCGTGTCACGGGCGCACGGGGCGTCCCCCCGGCGTCCGCGATCCGTGTGCTGGTGCATGGAACTCCCCCTGACTCCGGGCCCCGCCCGGTTCCACCCGATCCCGTCCTTCCACCACGGGGCGGCTCAGGAGGGCCGCGCTGCGGGCGGCGTCCAGCGCACCCGGCGGCCCGGCGCGGACGAGCACGCGGGGAACGTACGCGCCGCTGTCACCACCGTCGCCACCGTCTTCGCCGCCGCCACCGCCGCCGTCGCGCTCACCACGGTCGTCGCAGTCGCCGCAGTCGCCGCTGTCACCACCGGCATCGCCGCCATGGGGCCCACCTTTCACACCTGCCCCCGGGAACGCCGCCCGGCTCCTATCCTGTGCACCGGGACGACTGCCGGGTCATCACATTGGACCGTCCGCTCCATGGCCCGCACAAGGGACCGGGGAGGGCGGCGGCGGAGCACACCGTGCGACTTTGCCCGGTTGTGAATCCGCTCACCAGGTGTCGGCGGCCGGTCCCGCGTCCCCCGAGGAGGGACCCCGCGCCCCCTGAGGAGGAAGCCGTGCCCGCCACCCCCAACCTCCGGCTGCGGCTGCTCCTGGAGACCGCCGGCTGGAGCGCCGCACAACTCGCCCGCGCCATCGGGCAGGTGGCGGCCGAGCACGGCTCCACCCTGGCCTGCGACCGCTCCTCGGTCTCCCGCTGGCTGGCCGGGGCACGACCCCGGCCGCCCGCGCCGGAGTTCCTGCTGGAGGCCCTGTCCCGGCGGCTGGACCGGCCCGTCACCGCCGGGCAGGCGGGGCTGACCCGGGCACCCGAGCGGATGCCGCCGGTCTCCTGGGAGGCGGCCCCGCTGCGGGCGCTCACCCTGCTCACCGGGGCCGAACTGGACCCCGCGCGGCGGACCCTGCTCACGTCCGCGCTCTTCAGCCCGCTCACCCTCGCCGTGCCGGAGCTGCTGCCCGTCGGCCCGCCGGGCCCGCAGCGCCGGGCCCCGGGCAGGGACCGGACCGGCGCCGCCGACGCGGCCCGCATGGACGCCATGGCCGAGGTCTTCGCCACCACCGCCGACCGGCTGGGCGGCGGACCCGTGCGGGCACCCCTCGCCGCCTACCTCGCCCACGACGTCACCGCGCGGCTGCACGCGCCGTCGTCCGACGCCGTCCGCGCACCGCTGCTCTCCCGGGCCGCCCAGCTCACGCTGTTGCTCGGCCGGATCTGTGCCGACGGCGGCGACGACGCGGTGGCCCAGCACTACCAGCTCGTCGCCGCCCGGCTGTCGGCGGACGCCGGAGACCACGCCACCCTCGCGATAGCGCTGCGCACGATGGCCACCCACGCCCACGACCTCGGCCACCACGGGCCGGTGGTGCTGCGGCTCGCCGAACGGGCCTGCGAGCACGCCCGGCACGCGCCGCCCGTGGTCCAGGCGTACACCCACGCCCATCTCGCGGTGCTCCAGGCCCGGCACGACCGGCGTGCCGCGCTGGCCGCGCTGGACCGGGCGGAGCGGCTGCGAGGGGACGACAACGGGGCCGGGGCCGAGGCCGGGACATCGGGGCCGTTCGCCGCGTACTCGCTGGGGGCGCTCCACTACCAGCGCGCCCAGACTCTGTCGGCACTCGGCGACCGCAGCGGCGCGGTACGGGCCCTGACGGCGTCGTTGCGCGCCCGCGCGCCCGGCGAGCGGCATGCCCGGGTGCTCACGCACGCGCGGCTGGCGGAGGCCCAGTGGGGCATGGGGCACCTGGACGAGGCGCTCCCCCACTGGGACGCCTTCCTGGACGCCTATCCGTCACTGGACTCCGTGCGCGCCACCCGCCGGCTCGGTGCCATGCGCCGCCGGCTGCGGCCCCACCTGCGGTACCCGGCCGCCGCCCGGCTCCTCGGCCGGGCGGACGGACTCGGCTGAACCGCGCCGGGGCCGCGGTACGGCACCCGGGCCGTACCGGGGACCCGGCGGGGGGAAGGCCACTGCGTACGTGAACGGATCCTGCATGCCCAGCAGCATGCCGCCCGCCGGTGGGGCGGGAGAGGGGCGGCACGATCCGGCGGACCGGAATTCCCGCGAACAGGTGCCCGCGCAACGTCCCCGTTGCCGCACGGTGCCGCCGACGTGACCGAGCCGCCCCGACCCGCCGCCGGCCGCGCGCGGTGGACGCCGACAGCCACGACTGCCCTTTCGGCCTGGGGGAAGAAGACACCGGGCCGGTAGGGCGGGGCACACGCGAGGGGCCTCCGTTTCCGGCTGCTCGGCGATTCAAACCTGTGAAACACCAGTGAAGTTGGCCAAGAGGGGCGCACAGGCGCACATTTTGTGCCCTCGCGCGCCCCTCTCGCGACGGCATGTCCCGGGTATTAGGCAGATCGTCAGTGATACCCGGCCCGACTGCGGTGAACTGGTGTCTGTTGCACACGGAAACGAACGGCACGTGTACGCCCGGTGACACGGCTCGAATGAGCCAGCTGTTTGACATGAGCCAGAAGGAGCAGCCCATGACGTCGGTTCTCTTGGTACACGCGGTGTCCCTATGGCGGGCCTCATTGGCATGTCTGCTGAGCAAGGACCAAGGTCTGACGGTACGGACCACCGACAAGGGCGGGGTGCGCTCGGCGATGGAGCGGTGTCCCGCCGACATACTCGTCACCGATCTGGACTGTCCGGATTCCGTGGAGGTCCTGACCTATGTGGAGTCCTTAACGGGCCGCGCCGCCCGGAAGACCGCCCTGGTGGTGCTCGCCCGGGGCGACCGGGCCGGTGATCTGCGCCGGGCGTCGGACTCGGGAGCACGCGGCTACATAGACAAGTTCGGCCCGGTGGACAACCTGAGCGAGGTGGTCCGGAAGGTCGCGGCCGGGGGCCGTCATATCGACCAGTCCCTGGCCTTCGGTCTGCTCCAGGCCAGTGAGGTGCCGCTGTCGGCACGGGAGTTACGGGTGCTGGCGCTGGCGGCGGAGGGCGAGTCGGTGTCGTCCATAGCGAACGCGCTGCATCTGGCGAGCGGGACCGTACGGAACTATCTGGCGGCGGCGATCCGGAAGACGGGCGCGAGAAACCGCCTGGACGCCATCAGACTCTCCAGGGAGTTCGGCTGGCTGTAGCGGCCGGCCCACCGAGCCCACCGACCCCACCGACCCCACCGGGAGCGGCAGCGGGGACGGGGGGACAGGGACGACGGCCGGAGCCGTCGGGTGCGGCCGGATTCAGCCCGGGGTGCGGGACCAGCGGCCGGCGAGGTCGCGGAAGAGCGCCGAACGGTCGAGGAGTTCGGCCGGAGTCCCTTCGACGGTGCGGGTACCGTCCATGACGAGGACCCGCGCGGCCCGGTCCGCCGATCCGATCCGATGGGCGATGATCAGGACGGCGCCCGCGCGTCCGGCGAGCGCCCGCTCGGCCCGTGCCTCGGCCGCCGGGTCCAGCTCGCTGGTCGCCTCGTCCAGGATCAGCAGCGGAGCCGTGGTGAGATGGGCCCGGCCGAGGGCCACGAGCTGGCGTTCGCCCGGGGAGAGCCGGCGGGGGTCGAGCGGCGCGTCGAGCCCGCCGAGCCGTTCCACCACGGGGTCGAGCCCGATCGCCGCGACGGTCGCCGCGAGTTCCCGGTCCCGGGCCTCCGGGCGCAGATAGCGCAGATTCTCCCGCAGCGTCCCGCTGAACACGTAGGGCGTCTGCGGGAGGAGGGTCCGTACGGCGGTGGGCGCCAGCTCCCGGGCGGGGCGGCCCAGCCAGCGCACCTCTCCCCCGGTCGGGGTCTCCACCCCGGCGAGCACGGCCGCGAGGGTGGACTTCCCGCTGCCGCTGGGGCCGACGACGGCGAGCCGGTCGCCCGGCCGGAGGGTGAGGTCGAGCCGGTCGAGCACCGGGCGGGCGGCGGGGCCGTACGCGAAGCTGACGGACCGCAGTTCGGCGGTGGCCGGGGCGGGACGGCGGCCCGGCGCCTGCGGACGGCCGGCCTTCGGGGAACGGCCGGGGAGCCCGTCGAGGGTGCCCGCCGGTCCGTCCTCCCGTGCCCCGGCCGCTGCGGCAGGTACCGGGGGCACGGGGAGCCGTACGGGGCCGGTGAACCGGTCCAGGACCACCACCAGGCGCCCGCCCGCCGTACCCACGAGGGTCAGCAGGGCGTGTAGCGCGGGCCCCAGCGAGTGCCCGAGGTAGGTGAAGGCGCCCACCAGCGCGCCGCCGGTGAGTCCGTTGCGCATCAGCCACGGGGTGGCGAGGAGCAGCAGCAGCGCGGGCAGCCGCCCGCAGACGGCGAGGGCGACGATCCGTACGGCCGCCCAGCGGGCCAGGGAGCGGGCCGCCGCCGCCTGCCGCCGGGCGTGTGCCTCCGCCTCGGCGACGGTACGGTCCGCCGCCCCGGCCGCCGCGATGTCCCGCAGCGCGGCGGCGGTCCGCCCGGCGTGGGCGGCGAAGTCCTCGTCCGCGCCGAGGTAGTCGCGCTGACGCGCGGCCATCGGCGGCAGGGTGGCGAGGAAGAGCCCGATACCGAGCACCAGCGGCGGCACCACGACGAGCAGCAGCAGCGGGGAGAGAGCGGCGAGTCCGGCGAGCGCGCCGGCCGCCGTGAACACGAACGACCGCAGGGCCAGCACCAGTCCGGCCCAGCCGTCGCGGGCGATCTCGCTCTGGTGGGTGACCTGGGAGACGGACCCGGTGGACGCGCCGCCCCCGGTGCGGGTGCCGGTGAGCGCGGTGTGCAGGGCGCGGGCCGACGCCCGGCGCACGAGTCCGTCCCGCAACGGCTCGACCAGGTCGGCGAGGCGGGCGAAGACGCCCCGGGTGGCGAGCGCGGCGGGCAGCGCGGCGGAGGCGGCCAGCGCCAGCCAGGCCAGGCCGGTAGGGGTGGAGCCGGCGAGGAACCCGTCGTCGAGGGCGCGGGCGACCGCGAACCCGCCGACGAAGGTCTGCGCGAACTCCAGCAGCGACCAGCCGCCGAGCCGCACGATCGCACCGGTGCGGGCCCGCAGGAAGGGCCGTGCCTCCCTGGTGACCCGCCCCAGCGCGGTGCGGGGCTCCCGTTCCGCCGGCACGGGCCCTTCCCGGTCCGCTTCCGCCGTCCCGCGCACGTGCCGATCCGCTTCCGCCGCCACGCCCACGTCACGGTCCGCTTCCGCTGTCACGCGCACTCCCCGGTCCACCACTCGTCCGGATCCCCCGGGGGCGCGGGCCACCGGCTGTCCGCGTCCCTCCGCGCCCGGGACTCCGGGCTGCCAGGGCCGCCCGGACCACCCCGGCTCGTGGTGTCCCCGAAGGGGTCGCCGGGCGGCACCGGGCCCCGGCGGGCCTCGGCACGCGGCGGCTCGGACCCGTACCCCTGCCCCTGCCGATCCCGAAGGGCCCGCCGGGGACCGGTGGACGGCTCCCCCTCGCCGCACGCCGGGCTCGGGCCGGGGAACATCCCGGGCCGGTCCTCCGCATGACGGCCCGCGTCCGCGTACCGGGCCACCGCGCGCCCGCCCAACCCGGTGGACGGCGCCGGCGGCTTCCCCGAACCGCCGTGCGGGACGGCGGTCGCCACGGCGGGAGTGTCACCGCCGGCGACCTCACCACGCGGCTGACCGCCAACGCGGCCGAGTCGGCGACGGTCCCGGTCGCGGCCGCGACCGCCGTCCCCGCCGTCCTGTTGCCCGTCGGCGGCGCTGTGGGACTTCTGCTCATCGATCCCTGGCCCGCGCTCGCCCTGCTGGTCGTCGCGCCCGTCCTCGTCGTCCTGCTGCGCACCCTGGTCAGCGACACCGCCCGCGCCGCCCACACCGCCGCCCGGGAGCACGCCCGTATCACCGCACCACTCGCCGCGCTCACCGACCCCTTCACCCCCGTGAGCGGACGGGACCCCGGCCACCGGCTCCGCCACCCCACGGCCGTCCGCCGACACCCCCGCACCCGCCGCGACACCGTGACCACCCAACACGGCCCCACCCACCGCTACCGCAGCCGCCCCGGAACTCCCGGCCGAACGCGACCACCGGAGCCCCGCGCCGCCCCTGACACCACTCCCCCCGGCAGCCGTACGCGGCCGGCGGGCGCCCTCCCCCGTAACGCCGCTCTCCGCTCCGGGGAAGCCCGCGAGGGCCTGCGGAGGGACGGCACGGGCGGCCGGGGCCGCGGGAGTCGTCGGGGTCGTCGCCCACTCGCCGCAGGGGGGAGCCGTGTTCGCGGCGGGGCGTGGTCCGGGGGTGTCCGGGGAGCCCGGGCCGGGGTCGTCGGGGCCCGGGCCGGGGTCGCGGTCGGGGTCCGGGTCCGGGTCGGTGGGGTCGGCGAGGAAGACCGCGCGGTAGGCCGGGTCGCGCCAGAGGACGGCGTGCGGGGCCACCGCGCGGACCGTGCCCCCGTCGAGCCAGACGACCCGGTCGGCCGCGGCGGCGGTGGAGACCCGGTGGGCGACCAGCAGCCGGGTGACGGTGCCCGCCCGGTGGGCCAGGGCCCGCTGGACCTGGCGTTCGGTGACCGTGTCCAGGCTGGAGGTGGCGTCGTCCAGGATCAGCAGCCGGGCCGGGCGGGCGAAGGCGCGGGCGAGGCCGAGGCGCTGGTACTCGCCCCCGGAGAGCGGGGCCCGGTCCAGCGCGGTGCGCGCGCCGTGCGGCAGGAGGGCGACGAACGCGTCGGCGCCGGCGTCGCGTACGGCCGCCTCGATCCGTTCCCCGGACGGCCGGTCCATGCCGTACCCGACGGCGTCCGCGACCGTCGTCCCCAGCAGGGCGGGCCGGGCGAAGGCGTAGGCGACGTGGTCCCGCAGCCGGACCGGGTCGACGCCGTCGAGCGGTACGCCGTCCAGGGTGACGCTTCCCGCGTCGGGGTCGGTGAGCCGGCCCGCGACCGCGGCGAGGAGGGACTTCCCCGATCCGGAGCGGCCGACGACGGCGGCGCAGGTGCCGCCGGGGACGGTGAGGTCCACCCCGTGCAGGAGGCGTTTCCCGTCCCGTACGACGTCGACTCCGCGCAGTTCCAGCGTGCCGCTGCCGCCGGCCGGCAGGGTGAGCGAACGGTGCGGCACCGGCTCCAGGGCGAGCATCGGTTCGAGGCGGCGGGTGGCGGCGCGGCCCCGGGCGATGGTGCTGAGCGTCCCCGTCAGCGGGCCGAAGCCGAGGGCCAGTACCGCGTACTGGGTCACGGCGAGCAGGTCGCCGATGCTGAGCGCCCCGGCGGCCGTGCGGATTCCGGCGACGGCGAGCACCACGGCGGTCAGCAGCGGCAGCAGCGCGGCGGCACCGGCGGCCGCGCGGCCCTGGGCGCGCCAGGTGTCGTGTCCGTGGGCGGTGAGTGCGGCGAGTGGTGCGGTGATGCGGGCGTGTTCGCGGGTGGCGGTGTGGGCGGCGCGGACGGTCGCGGCGCCGTCGAGCACCTCGGTGAGACGGCCGGCGATCTCGGCCTGTTCGCCCTGGTAGTCGGCGGAGGCGCGGGCGGTGTCGCTGACCAGGGTGCGCAGCAGGACGACGAGGACGGGCGCGGCGACCAGCAGGGCGAGCGCGGGCCAGGGATCGATGAGCAGGAGTCCCACGGCGCCGCCGACGGGCAGCAGGACGGCGGGGACGGCGGTGGCGGCGGCGACCGGGACCGTCGCCGACTCGGCCGCGTTGGCGGTCACCCGCGTGGTGAGGTCGCCGGCGGTGACGTTCTCGCCGTGGCGCGGGTCGCAGCGGACGACGCGGTCGACGGCGGCGGTGCGGAGCCTGGCGGTGAGCTGCGCGGTGGTGGTGCCGCCGACGACGGCGACGACCGCGTCGAACGCGACCTCGGCGGCGGTCAGGGCGGTGCACCAGAGGAGTCCGGTCCAGACGATGTCGCCCCGGGCCACCAGGTCGTCGACGGTCGAGCCGAGGACGGCGGGCAGGGCGAGCGCGGCGAGTGTGCCGCCGGTGGCGCAGAGGGCGAGGACGAGCAGCCGCGCCCGCCCGGCGCCCGGGGTCCGGACGGAGGCCGCCGGCGGCCGGGAGGACTGCGCCGCGGGCCTGCTCCACGTCACACGGGGCTCCTTGTCACGCGGGGCTCCTTCCGGTCCGGTCCGGGAACCGGGCAGAGTGCGTCCGGCCCCGGGCTCGGGGCCCGGGGCCGGACGGGGCGCCGGGGTCCGCCGGTGGTCTCACCGGCGGGTGCCCCGGCCAGGCGTCAGCAGACGGTCAGGCTCACGTTGCTGTGCGGGTTGCAGAGGATCAGGCTGACGGTGCTGCCGGCCTCGACGTCGCCGAAGCTCTCGTCGGCGGGGGTCTCAAGGGCCTGGAGGTCGAGCAGAGCCATGATGGCTTCCTTCCTTGGGGACGGGTACTTCATTGGTGTGCGGCCCCTGGGTGGGGCCGGTTCGTGGGCCGCTTCAGCGGCGGGAGGAACGGCAGGGACACCGGAGTGGAGTGGTGTGCGCCGCCGAGGGCGAGCAGAACACCGGCGGTGCCGGTGACGAGGTCCATGGACCTGCGCATCAACTGCTCGCCGGGGAAGGCGAGACCGCCCGCGTAGGGGGTGGCCTCGGTGCCGAGGAGGTCGCAGTGGCGGCGGATCGCCCGTTCGCGTTCGGACCGGTCGCCGAGCGGGGTGCGCGCGAGTTGGAGGACGAGTCCGGCGATGCCCCGGAAGAGCCCCGGCTGGATGTAGAACGAGGAGCGCAGCGCGGGTTCGATCGCCGCCCGTGCGGCGGCGAAGCCGTCGTCGTCGCGGTGGGCGAGGTAGTCGTCGAGGACCAGGGCGATACCGGCGCTGCCGCTGCCGAGGTAGGGCATGGTCCGTTTGCCGTCGAGGACATGGAGGGCCCCGTCGGCGGCGGGCTTGCAGCGGTCCAGGTCGCGCCGGAGCGCGAGGGCGGCCAGATCGAGCAGGGCGGGGTCGCCGGTGGTCTCGTAGCGGCGTACGAAGAGCAGCGCGAGGCCGGTGGCGCCGTGCAGCAGGCCGGTGTGGGACGAGGGGCGTCCCTCGGTGAGGGAGCGCGCGGCGGCGGCGGTGCAGCGGTCGGCGGCGTCCCGCAGGCGGGCGGCCTCCGCTCCGGTGGCGTCACGGGCGAGGTCGTCGAGGGCGAGGGCGATGCCGGCCTGTCCGCCGTGGAGGTCGGGGGCGAGGGCTTCGAGCTGCTGCTCGGTGACGATCCGGGCGAGTTCGGCGGCCTGTGCGGGGTGGCCGAGGCGGTGCAGGGTCCAGGCGATGCCGGCGAGTCCGTCGTAGAAGCCGGGCGAGGAGCCGGATCCGGGCTGCTTGGAGCGGGCGAGGAGCCATTCGACGGCCTCGGGGCACGGGGGCGCCCCCGTCTCGCGCAGGGCGTACAGGACGCCCGCGGCGCCGTAGCCGAAGGACTGGCCGCCGGCCGGTCCCGCGAACTGGGCGATGTCGCCCGGGAAACATCGGTCGTCGCGTTCGGGGGTGAAGGAGGCGAGGATGGCCCGTGCCATGGAGTCGCGGCTGTCCGGCCATTCGTGCGGCTCGGGGACGGCGTTCGCGGGGACGCGGGCCGCCGGGACGGCGTTCGCGGACGGCCGGGGCTCCGTGACGGCGGTCACCGGTAACCCGGGCTCCGTGACAGCGGTCGCGGACGGACGGGGCTCCGTGACAGCGGTCACCGGTAACCCGGGCTCCGTGACGGCGGTCGCGGACGGGCGGGGCTCCGTGACGGCCGGATCACCCGGCTGGGGCGTGTGCCGCAGGATCTCCCTTACGGCGGGGGCGAGTTCGTCCTCGGTGACGGGGAAGATCCGGACGATGTCCCGGGCGATGCGTTCGACCCGTCCCCGGTCGATGGTGAACAGCGCGGTCAGCGGGAAGAAGAGGGCGAGGCGCAGACAGGCGAGGGCGTAGCGGTCGATGTCGGCGCCCCGGCGGTCGGCGGGGGCAACGAAGCCCGGATTGGCCACGATCTGCTGGTGGTTCCCGTCCACCGGGGTCGCGG
The DNA here is from genome assembly GCF_034961445.1 of Streptomyces yaizuensis. NCBI lineage: Bacteria > Bacillati > Actinomycetota > Actinomycetes > Kitasatosporales > Streptomycetaceae > Streptomyces > Streptomyces yaizuensis. The sequence goes on along the minus strand of NZ_BSBI01000012.1, from coordinate 201,905 downwards.
CCTCGAAGTCGATCAGGACGATCCGGGACCCGTCCTCGGAGACGACGATGTTGCCCAGGTGGAGATCGCCGAAGACGAGGCCGCGCTCGTGCACCTTCGCCACCGCGCGCTCCACCATCGCGTACATCCGGTGGGCCCAGGCGGTGTGCTCGGCGAGCCGTTCGGGGCCGGGCGCGGCGGACGAGAGCGGGAAGCGGCGGGCGAAGACGGTGTTGAGCTGGAGGCCGGGGATGTGTTCCAGGGCGAGGAAGCGGTGGTCCCCGACGGCGTGGAAGCCCAGGACGCGGGGGACGCAGTCGAGTCCGGCCAGCTGCTCCAGTGCGGCGCGCTCGCGCTCCAGCCGGGCGATGGCGTCGGCGCCGTCGCCGGCGAGCCCGGCGTACGGGCGGCCCTCCTTGAGGACGGCGCTCTCGCCGGTCCCGGTGTGCCGGGCGCGGTAGACGCCGCCGCCGTTGGAGAAGTGCAGGGCGCCCTGGATCTCGTACGGCAGCTCTCCCGTGCCGGCGGCGTTGCGGGCCTCGATGTGGGGGGCGAGGAACGCGGGCGGGGTGACCCACTCGGGAATGCTGAGCACCGGGCCGCGCGGGTCGGGTACGAGGGTGCCGGAGGGGTCGCTGACGGCGGGCACCGGGCGGCCGTCGGGGCCGACGCAGAACCGGGCGCTGAAGCCTCCGTAGCGGACGTGCACGGGTCCGTCGCCGCAGCGCAGGTCGCTGAGGATGTACGGGCCGTGCTCGCCCTCCAGCAGCTCCATCAGGTCGGTGCAGATCGCGGGGAACGCGTCCTCGGACGGCGGGTAGACGGTGATGAACTTGCCGCTGGCGCCGCGGTCCGCGTACTTGCCGTTGCGGAGCTTGAGCAGGCCCGGCGAGGGGACGAACTTGAAGGACAGCCGGTGGGCGAAACAGTGGTCGGCCACCCGCCGGAGAACCGATTCCGCGTTGTCGAGCGCGGCGGAGACATGGATCTTCCAGCCCTGGGGCGGGAGGTCGAGGCCGCTGGGGTGACAGCTGAACCAGCCGCCGTTGCGGGCGCTCTCCCACCCTTCGGGCAGGGGGGTGCGGGCCGTGGCGTACAGGCCGTCGGCCGCGTCGCCGGCCGCGGAGCCGTCCCGGGTGCCGCCGGCCGCGGAGGGGCGGTAGGGCGCGTCGTAGAAGTCGCGATCCGCCTGGCAGTACGCGGCGTACTCGGGATTCACCCGCATTCCCCTCGCTCGGTCCGGTGGGCTGACGTTGGGAAAGGTGCCACACCGGACCGGAGGCGAGACAGTCGCCGCCGTCATCACTCGGGCATGCGCCCGGGTGTGCGGATCTCATGCGCCGCGCACGCCGGAGCACTGTGTTCCGCTGTGCGGGAAGCACAGCCGCGACCGGGGTCCCGTACCCCGCAAACCGCTCCGGCGGCCCGGCTGACCTTTGGGCCCGCACCATCGGCCGGCTGTCAAGAGGACCCCCTCGTTCAGGGGTTCACGGCGGGTCCGCCCCGGCCGTGATGGGCGTGCACGACCCGGGCCCAGGCACGCGTGGTACGGCCCCACACCTCCCTGAGCACGGGTTCGGCGGCCCGGACCGAGGCCACGGCCGCCTCCGGGTCGCCTCCCGCGCGGGCCACGGCGGGGCCGTCCAGCCGGGCCCAGCCCGCGACGTCGGCGGCCGTCACCTCCGGGTGGAACTGCACGCCCCAGGCTCTCGGCCCCACCCGGAAGGCCTGGTGCCGGCAGTCGTCGCCGGTGAACAGGGCGACCGCCCCCGGCGGGAGTTCGACGATCTCGTCCCAGTGCCACTGGGCGGCCGGGGCGCCGTCGGGCACCGCCGCGAACAGCGCGTCGGCGTCGGCGGCGGGCAGCCGGCGCAGCGGGACCACGCCCGTCTCCGGGCCCCGGCGCCCCCGCGCGACCCGGCCGCCCAGCGCGGCGGCGGTGAGCTGGCCGCCCAGGCATATACCGAGGAGCGGTACGCCGCCGGCGACCGCCCGCCGTATGAGGGCGCGCACCTCGGGGAGCCAGGGCGCCGCCGTGTCGTCGTCGCAGCCGGGACTGCCGCCCAGGACGAGCAGCCCGGCGTGGCCGGCCGGTGAGGCGGGGAGCCGGCCGCCCGCCCAGGGGTGGACCAGGTCCAGTTCGAGTCCTGCGGCGGTGAGTTCGGCCCCGACCAGTCCGGGGCCGGTGCCGTCCTCGTGCTGGATCACCAGGACCCGGGGCCGGCCCGGGGTGTCGTCGCGGTCCGTCAGCGGCGTGCTCGCGGATGCCGTCACGGTCGTCGTGCCTCCTCCGTCGGTGCGGAGGCGCACGGACGCGTCCCCGCCGGGTGCGCCGATTGTGCTCCGGGCGGGACGGCGGCGGGACGGCGCCCCGGCCGCCCGGACCCGGTGGCAGCGGCGGGAGCCCTGGTCACCGGGGTGTTCGGGCGGCAGTATCACGGCCCCGGGGCGCGGTCAGCCGGCCCGGCCGAGGTAGTCGTAGCCGGCTTCCTCGACCGTTTCCGAGACGAGCGCGTCATCGGGTTCGGTGACCGTGTCGAGGGTCAGCAGACCGGTGGAGACCTCCATCCGCACGGTCCGTACGGAGTCCAGTCCGCGCAGGGCCTCGCTGACGATGGCCTTGCAGTGGCCGCTGTGGACGCCGCCGACGCGGTAGACGGTGCTGTAGGACGCCATGGTGAACCTCCCTGATTCTTATACCCCATGGGGGTATCCGATGGAGATATTTATACCCCCTAGGGGTATGCAGCGCAAGCACGGGTGCGCGCCGGAGGGCCGACCCCACGATCCCCGCCCTCAGCGGAAGATGGCCATGGCCTGCACCTCAAGGACCGCGTCCGCCGCGTTCCAGTCCTGGACCTTGCCCAGGCAGCGCGCGGAGAACGTCCCCCGGGGCACCTCGTTGCGCAGCCCCTCCGTCGCGCAGGTGACCCGGACCCGGGGCCCGCTCGACGGGTCCTCCGGATCGCCGTAGGGAGCGAGGAGGACCGTGGAGTCCGCCGACTCGCTGATCTTGCGGAAGCGGCCCCGGATCAGGACGAAGTCCTCGATGTCCCGCAGCCGCACCAGACCCGGTGCCGGACCCGGGCGCCCGGTCGCCGCCTGGGCGTTCGCGAGCGCCGCGTTGCGCCGGACCGACTGGTTCACCAGGTCGACATGGACGATGGCGTCGCCCGCCTCCAGCACGTCCATGATCACGCCGATCACCGTGATCGGCTCGGCGACCTCCAGATACCGGCTGACGATCTCCTTGTTGTCCTTCTTGCCGCTCCCCGCGCTCACCCCGAAGACCTTCGCCCGGATGGTGCCGTCCGAACTGTCGCTGGTGCGCTGCTCCACCTCCTTGCGCAGGGCGGCGGTGTGGTTGCGCATCTGGTAGTGGTCCATGACCGAACGGTCGTGGAGGTAGAAGCAGATGCTGTACGTGAGCGTCCGGTCCCGGCCGCGCCGCCCCCGGGTGAGCAGGAAGACCGCGGCCAGCGCCACCAGGGCGGCCAGGCCCGCCGCCGTGAGCAGCCACAGCAGCATCCAGGGCCACCAGACGTTCCACCACTCCTCAGTGAACACAGCCGCGGATCTCCTTGAACGCGTCGAGCAGGGGCCGGGCCGCCGCGTCGACCAGCCGGCCGCCGGTGGCCCGTGCCGCCCTGCGGAGCGGGCCCGCGTCGGCGTCGCCGTAGCGGATGACGTAGGTACGGACGTCCCGGACCGGGCCGGTCCGCTGCCGCTGGGCGCTCAGGAACGCGTCGAGGCCGATGCCCGCGTTGCTCCGCCCGTCGGTCATCAGGACGATGGACAGCGGCCGTCCGGGGTGCTCCCGCAGGATCCCGGCGGCCCTGCGGTACGCGGCGTCCAGCCCGGACCAGAGGGCGGTGCTGCCGTCGAAGTCGTCGGACGCCACGAACGCGCGCAGCCGGGCCAGGTCCCGTTCGCCGCGGTAGGTGACGGTCCGCTCCGCCAGGATCCGGCCGCCGAACCGCAGCACGGTCAGGCTCTCGCCCCGGTGGAAGCGGACGAAGCGGCCCGAGCGGGAGTCGTCCGCCCCGCTCAGCCCGGCGAAGGTGGCGCGCAGTTCCCCGATCCGGCGGCCGGCCATCGACGTGGAGAAGTCGAGCAGGAACAGGACCTGGGCGGGCCCGCCGCGCCGGGCGGCGCCGTAGTCGGCGAGCAGCCGGTCGACCACGGCCTGCTGGTCGGGGAAGTAGAGCGCGTTGCCGATGGGTGCGCTGAGCACGGGGGCGCGCGCGACGGTGGGGTCGACGGGCCGCCGCAGCGTCCGTTCCATGATCTTCTTCTGGACGCGGGGGGTCTTCAGCCAGGCCACGACCCGGTCGTAGGCGGCCCGCTTGCCCGGGTCGAGCAGGAGCAGCGGATATTCGGCGAGGAGCATGCCGTCGCGGGGGTGGACGATCTCCAGCGGGGTGCGGAGCACGCCCGAGCGGTTGAGGGACAGCAGCTCCGCCTCGTAGGTGACGAGGGCGTCGAGGCCGTCCTGCGCGCGGACGAAGGACTCGGCCAGCCGCTCGGATGAGGTGCCGCTGAGGGCGTGTCCGCTGAAGAAGCCGCGCAGCCGGTCGCAGGAGACGTCGGCGGGGCGCAGCACACCGCCGGTGCCGGCGGCCGCGGTGGCGACGCCGATGAGGGCGGCGAGGCCGCTGTTGGTGTGGCGGGGGTCGGCCATGGCGAAGGCGATGCTGCCGTCGGCCGCCGCGTCCGCGACGTCGGCCCAGGAGATCTGGCGGTCGGGCGAGCGGGCGCGCAGCAGCGCGGCGGCCCGGGGCTTCATGCCGATGACCACGGGGGAGCGCATGATGCTGGTGGTGAGGGGTGGTTCGGTGGTGGCTCCGGCGGCCCGTTGGCGGAGCTGGAGATAGCGGTCGGATGCGAGCCAGGCCAGGTCGTGGCGGTAGGTGCCGGGCACCAGCTCCCGGCTGGCGTCGACGGTGCCCCGGTACTCCATGCGCAGTCGGATGCCGGTCTCCTCGCGCAGGTCGTCGAGGAGGGGGCCCATGTCGGCGAGTTCGGAGCCGGCGAGGACGCGCAGGGTGAGGGGGGCGGGGCGGTCGGAGGTGCAGGCGAGGAGGGTGGCGAGCAGGGCCCCCGCGAGGGCGAGGCGGAGGGCGGGGCGGAGGGCGGGGCGGAGGGCCCCGGCGAGGGCGGGGCGGCGGGTGCTGGTGGGGGCGGGCGCCGGCGGGCGGACCGGGCGGCCGCGCCGCGGGCTCATCCGGCTTCCTGGGGCGGGCAGTCCCCGACGATGGAGATCATGCGCTCCAGGAGCCGGAGCCGGGGCATCGCGGTCCGGGTGCCGTCGGTGGCGGGGGGTACGGGGATGCCGTTGCGTTCCAGGAACCGGGTGAGCTGGTCCCCCGCGACCTCGCCCGTCGGGTCCAGGATGCGGAATCCCAGCTCCATGGCGCGGCGCCGTAACTCCGGGTCCCGGGTGATCAGTTCGCCCAGCCGGTCGCCGTCCTTGTTGAGCGCGATGAACTGCGGCTGGGTGACGAACTGGCTGTCCGGGTAGAGGAGGACGCGGTCCTCGTCCGGCGTCCCGGATTTGGCCAGGAACCGCGCCTGGTAGGTGAGGTACTGGTGCTCGTAGGCGACGACCACGGGCGCGACCCCCTTGCCCTCCGGGGAGACGTAGGTACGGAAGACATCCGCATGCGGAAGCCCTTGTTCCATAAGTGGTTTGACGGTGCGGGCCCGCTCCTCCGCCTCCCGCTCGGTCCGCGGAACCTCCCGGCCGCCGTCGCGCCAGGTGAAGGCGACCAGTGCGAGATAGGTGCCCGCCGAGTTCGCGGTGCAGACATCGGGGCTCTGCGCGAGGATACGGTTGGTGTTGGTGATTCCGTACCGCTGGATGCCGATGTCGCTCCACTGCCGGCCGGAGTGGATGGATTTCAGGAACTCGCGTGTTCTCAGGGAGTAGTAGAGGGGCTTTCCGCCGTCGGGCGCGGGGTGCGCGGTGGCCATTCCGGCGCCCTGGAGCGCCTCGGCGTACGCGCGGTAGGTGGCGAGCACGATGGGGCTGACGAACGGGCGGTGGACGGTCGTGAACTCATTGGTCCGGGCGCGCTCCTGGGTGATCAGGTCACCGGCGGGCTGCCCCGAGGGAAAGACGAAGTCGTAGGAGGAGAGATCGCGAATGGCGACCTCACGCGATCCGGTACTGGTGATATGGATCCGGATATGGTGCTTGAGCAGAATGCGGCGGACCTTCTCGTCCTCGAAGAAGTCGCGTTTGGACGCCATCTTGCCTTCGAGGGTGACGACCCGCTCGAAGGGCAGCAGGGCGTGGCCCGAGGTGCCGAGCACGGTGACACCCGTGAGCACCGCCGCGAGCAGCGGGCAGAACACCAGCAGGAATCCGCGCCGGGACCAGGCGGTGGTCGGCCGGCGGCGGACGGCCAGCCGGGGTTCCTCCACGGCGGGTCTGTGACCGGGGGTGTCCGCGCCGCCACCCGTACCCGGGCCGTCCGCACCACCGGGGACCCCCTCGCCGCTCCCGCCCCTCGCGCCCGTCCCACCGCTCCCGCCGTCGTCCCCGCCGGCGTCGTCTCTGCCGTCGTCCATGCCGTCCTCCCCCGGACTCCCGCTCGGCGGGTACGGGCCCGTCCGCGCGCCCCGCTGTCCGGCGCCGGGTTTCCGTGGCACCGCTGCGGCCATGGCACACCCCGCCGGACACCACGGGGCAACGACCGCGCCACCGTTCGGCCACAGATTCCGCACCGCGGCGACGGGCCCCGGACCCGCGGACCGTCTAGAACGCCCGCCCCGCCGGGACCCGTTCGGCCACCCCGAGCCGGATCGCCCACTCCATGGCGGTGGGCAGCCGGGACTCGCGCGGCACCGGGCCGGGCTCGGTCGCGGAGTCCATCAGGTCCTTGAACGCCGACTCGTTGACGGTGCCGGCCGCGACCCGGGCGATGAACCGCTCGGCGGCGGCCCGGTCGCGGTAGCCCGCGTCGGCGAAGCTGTCCGCGAGGGAGCGGTCGTCGAAGATCCCGGCATAGCCGTCGCAGGAGGCGGCCAGGCCGTCGTCGCCGACGTAGTCCGGGTACGGGGCGCGCTGCCAGCGCCCCTCCTCCCACCAGTACACATAGCCCAGCTCATAGCCGTCGTTCATTTCCCTCAGCCGGTCCAGCGGGAGCCAGTGGGGTGCGTTGACGAGGAGATCCACGGGCTTGTCGCCCTGGTAGGTGGTGTCACTGCAATCCGCGTCCTGGCCGTAGAAGATCGCTTTCCCCTCCGGCCGGAGGGCCAGGGTCCAGCCACCATTGGAATGGGAGCAGGACAGCTCGCAGTCACTTAACCGGAATCCGGGCCTCGCAATTCTGGTGACCGCGATCAGTACGAGTACGACGGCGCGCTCCCACATGCGCTCGGGCCTGCCCAGCTGTACTGGAATTGCCGGCTCGTTGGTCATTTCTGCCCCTGCTGTCAACGCTACGTGTTGCTGACCGAACTTTTCAGCGCTACCGAACCATAAGGCCGGACGGAGCGACCGCGCCAATGCGGTGCCCGCCGGGGTCACCTGAACCGGAGCCGGTGCCGTCCGCCGGCGCGTGGTGTCCAACACACCGCCCGGCGGCCGGAGTCGACTTGATTCGGTCTTCTGGAAAGGTATGCGCTTCACCGAAGGCGTCAGTTCTCCCCTGGGCAATTGAAGGGAATTCCCGGGTGGTGCCGCCCGGGGGCGTACGGGTCAGACGGCCGCGCGCCCCCTCGGGTTCCGGCGGCCTCCGGGAGCCGGCCCGGCCGCCGGGGGGCGGAGCCGGTGACACGGCCGGCGGGCGGCGCCCGGACGGGGGCCGTCCCGGCCCGCGCCGGGGTGGCGAACCTCAGTCGGACTCATGGGGCTGAACGGTAACCCCAGGGCCCGACTTGATGTTCGCATTTGCTTATCGTTTACCGAGTCTTCATCCCATTTCTGGCCGGATCTGGACCCTCTCGCCGCCCTGGGCGACGAACAGTTGATCGACATCGCGGCAGAACAGGCCGGGCCCGGGGGGACCGAGGGCGGTCGGGCCCCATGTCGGCGGTGCGTGGCCGTGGTTCGCCACCGCACGTGCGGACGACGGCGGGGGGCCGCCTCAGGCCGCGGGGAAAAGCTGTGCCGATGCGATCTTCTCTCATCAGTGCCGCCCTCTGCGTCGATGCCGTGCGCCGACCTTCCGGACGCGGCGCACCGCTCGCCACCGGACCGGCCCGGGGACGGCTTCGAGGGTCGTCCGCCCCGCTCGGCACGGCGGCGGCACGGCAGCTGCACGGGGGGGCGCCTCCGGCGCACTCGCGCCCCGTGCCCCGGGAGTGGTCCCGGCGTACCCGCCCGTCCGCCACGTCCGCCGCCCCGGCCGCCGCCGTACGGCCGACCGGCCGGGGAAAGCATCTCGTACGACCAGCTTACGGGCAGCGGGACCCACCGGACTGATACGAACGGGAATGAATTCTCCACTCCAGTCGCCCTCAAGACCGCACGTCGCATTTCTCCCGGGGCACGCCGATTTCGGCAGGCAAACGATCCGGCAAGCGCTCCGGCGAGCGGCTCGGCATTCAGGCGAGCGACCCGTATTCGACTGTGCCGGTACCGTGAAGGTGATGTTCACTTCCTCTGGCCCCACATTCCGCGAACTCGCCGTCCAGGCCCTCTCCTCCGTGGAGCGCGGCTACGATCTGCTGGCGCCGAAGTTCGACCACACCCCCTACCGCACCCCGGCACCGCTGCTCGACGCGGTCGGCCGGGAGTTGTCGTCCCTCGGGCCCTTCCGGGCCGGCCTCGACGTCTGCTGCGGCACCGGTGCCGCGACCGCCGTCCTGCGGGAGCTGTGCACGGAGCGCGTCACCGGCGTGGACCTCAGTACGGGGATGCTGGCGCGGGCCCGCGCCGCGCTGCCCCCCGAGCTGTCCCCCACGCCGTCACCCACCGAACCGTCGCCCACCGGACCCCCGGGCGCCGAACCCGCCCCGCCCCGGCTCTCGTTCGTCCGCGCGGACGCCCGTGCCCTCCCCTTCGCCGCCGCCTTCGACCTGGCCGTGAGCTTCGGGGCGTTCGGGCACTTCCTGCCCGCCGAGCATCCCGCGCTCTTCGCCGGGATCCACCGGGCGCTGCGCCCCGGCGGCCTCTTCGCCTTCCCGCTGCCCGCGCCGCCGCCGGTCGGCTCCCGGGAGTACGCGCGGCTATGGGCGTTCGACGCGGCGATGCGCGTCCGGAACTCGGTGTGGCGGCCGCCGTTCGTCATGTACTACCGCACCTTCCGGCTCGCCCCCGTGACGGCGCGGCTGCGCGCGGCGGGCTTCGCGGTGGAGACCCGGGCGCTGGCTGCGGCGGGCCGCCGCCCGGACGGGGCGCCGCGCTGCCGCCTGGTGCTGGCCCGGCGCCCCGGCTGACCGTCGGCGGCCCGGCGCCGTACGGGCCCTCAGGCCGCGGGCCCCCGGTGGACGGCGGGGCGCACGGGGCGCGGGAGGTCGTCGTGGCGGATGTCGTGGTGGATGGGGATGTGCGCGCCCGTCAGCGCCGCGCCGCTGCCGCCGTGCCGGGTGGCCACGATCTCCGCCGCGATCGACAGGGCCGTCTCCTGGGGGGTACGGGCCCCGAGGTCCAGCCCGATGGGGCTGCGCAGCCGGGCGAGGGCGGCCGGGCCGACACCGGCCTCGCGCAGGCGCCGTTCGCGGTCGGCGTGGGTGCGGCGGGACCCCATGGCGCCGATGTAGGCGACGGGCAGGGTGAGGGCGTACGTCAGCAGCGGGACGTCGAACTTGGCGTCGTGGGTGAGGACGCAGAGCACGGTACGGGGGTCGGTGCGGGTGGCGGCGAGATAGCGGTGCGGCCACTCCACCACCACCTCGTCGGCGCCCGGGAAGCGGGCGGCGGTCGCGAAGACGGGCCGGGCGTCGCAGACGGTGACGTGGTAGCCGAGGAACTTGCCCACGGTCACCAGCGCGGCGGCGAAGTCGATGGCCCCGAACACGATCATCCGGGGGGCGGGCGCGCTGCACTCGACCAGCAGGGTCAGCGGCGTGCCGCAGCGGCCGCCGTCCGCGCCGACGGTGACGGTGCCGGTGCGGCCCGCCGCGAGGAGGGCGCGGGCCTCGGCGGCGGCCGTGCGGTCGAGGGCGGGCGGGCCGCCGAGGGTGCCGTCGCGGCGGCCGTCGGGGTGGACCAGCAGGGCCCGGCCGATCAGTTCCCCGGGCCCGTCGGCGACCCGGGCGAGAGCGGCGGTCCCACCCTCCGCGGCGATCTCCAGCGCGGCGGCGAGCACGGCGTCCTGCCCCATGACCGTCGCATCGCCCACCGGTTCCGGCCCGGCGCCCGGTCCGCGGCCCGGCCCGGCGGCGACCGGTGTGATCAGCACCTCCATCGTCCCGCCGCACATCAGCCCCACCGCGAAGGCGTCCTCGTCACCGGCTCGGAACCGCTCCCGCAGGACCCGGCCGTCCGCGAGCGCCCGCAGGCACAGCTCGTACACCGTGCCCTCCACACAGCCCCCGGAGACGGAGCCGACGGCGGTGCCGTCCCCCGCCACCGCGAGGGCCGCGCCCGGCTGCCGGGGGGCACTGCCGTCGACGGCCACCACCGTGGCGACGGCGAAGGCACGCCCCTGCCGGAGCCAGTCGCGCAGCGCGCCCGCGAGTTCCAGCATGTGCGTCTCCTCTCCTGCTTCCTCTCCTGCCGCAGAGGGCCGGTACGAGGGCCGGCACGAGGGCCGGCACGGCGACGGGGTCAGCCGCCGGTGAGGTGTTCGGGGCGGACGGGCACCCGGTCGAGCGGCAGCCCGGTGGCGGACCGGATCGCGGCGAGGACGGCGGGCGTCGCGGAGAGGGTGGGGGCCTCCCCGACGCCCCGGAGCCCGTACGGGGCGTGGTCGTCGGCGAGTTCCAGCATCTCGACGGGGATGGCGGGGGTGTCGAGGATGGTGGGGATCAGATAGTCCGTGAAGGACGGGTTGCGGACCCGGGCCGTCACCGGGTCGACCACGATCTCCTCCATGACCGCGATCCCGAGGCCCTGGGTGGTGCCGCCCTGGATCTGGCCCTCGACGGAGAGCGGGTTGAGGGCCTTGCCGACGTCCTGGGCACAGGCCAGTTCGACCACCTTCACCAGGCCGAGTTCGGTGTCGACCTCCACCACGGCCCGGTGGGCGGCGAACGAGTACTGCACATGGCCGTCGCCCTGGCCGCTGACCCGGTCCAGGGGCCGCGTCGGCCGGTGCCGCCACTCCACCTCGGCCTCCACCGCCTCGCCGTCCAGCACCTCCGTGAGCGGCGCCAGCACCTCGCCGCCCTCGGTGACCACCCGGCCGTCCTCCAGGCGCAGTTCGGCGGTGGCCCAGGCGGGGTGGTACGGGCCGAAGCGCACCCGGCCCAGGTCGAGCACCTTCTCGCGGACCACCTCGCAGGCGTGGCGCACCGCGCCTCCGGTGACGTACGTCTGGCGGGACGCGGAGGTGCCGCCCGCCGAGCCGATGCCGGTGTCGGCGGGCCGGATGGTGACCTGGCCGACGCCCAGTTCGGTACGGGCGATCTGGGCGTGGACGGTGATGCCGCCCTGGCCGACCTCGGCCATCGCGGTGTAGACGGTGGCGGCCGGGACGCCGCCGACGGTCTCCAGGCGGACCCGGGCCGTGGAGTAGTCGTCGAAGCCCTCGGAGAAGCCCACGTTCTTGATGCCGACGGCGTAGCCGATACCCCGGACGACGCCTTCGCCCCGGGTGGTGTTGGAGACCCCGCCGGGCAGCGCGCGCGGGTCGACGGTGCCGTCCGCGCTCTCCCACTGGCGCTCCGGGGGCAGCGGCCTGGCCTTGACCCGGCGGAGCAGTTCGGCGACGGGGGCGGGTGAGTCGACGCGCTGCCCGGTGGGCATCAGGGTGCCCTGTTCCATGGCGTTGCGGCGGCGGAACTCCACCGGGTCGAGTCCGAGCCGGGCCGCGACCCTGTCCATCTGGGCCTCGTACGCGAAGCACGCCTGGACGGCGCCGAAGCCGCGCATCGCCCCGCAGGGCGGGTTGTTGGTGTAGAGCGCCAGGGCCTCCAGGTCGACGTGGTCGACGGCGTAGGGGCCGACGGCGAGGGAGGCCGCGTTGCCGACGACGGCCGGCGAGGAGGAGGCGTACGCCCCGCCGTCGAGGACGATCCGGCAGCGGACGTGGGTGAGGCGGCCGTCGCGGGTGGCGCCGTGCTCGTAGCTCAGGCGGGCGGGGTGGCGGTGGACATGGCCGAAGAACGACTCGAAGCGGTTGTAGACCATCTTCACCGGGCGTCCGGTGCGCAGCGCGAGCAGACAGGCGTGGATCTGCATCGACAGGTCCTCGCGGCCGCCGAAGGCACCGCCGACGCCGGCGAGCGCCATCCGTACCTTCTCCTCGGGCAGGCCGAGGACGGGGGCGATCTGGCCGAGGTCGGAGTGCAGCCACTGGGTGGCGACGTGCAGGTCGACGCCGCCGTCGGGGGCGGGGATCGCGAGCCCCGACTCGGGCCCGAGGAACGCCTGGTCCTGCATGCCGAAGACGTACTCGCCCCGGACGACGACATCGGCGCGGGCGGCGGCGGCCGTCGCGTCGCCGCGGACGACGGGCTGCCGGTGGACGATGTTCGGGTGCGGCACGTGGGCGGCGTGGTGGTCGGTGCGGTGTTCGTGGACGAGGGGTGCGCCGGGTGCGGTGGCCGACGCCTCGTCGGTGACGACGGGCAGTTCCCCGTAGTCGACGCGGATGCGGGCGGCGGCGCGGCGGGCGGTCTCGGGGTGGTCGGCGGCGACGAGGGCGACGGGTTCGCCGTGGTGGCGCACCTTGCCGTGGGCGAGGGCGGGGGTGTCCTTGATCTCCAGGCCGTAGGTCTTCTGCCGGGCGGGCAGGTCCTCGTAGGTGAGGACGGCGTGGACGCCGGGGGTGGCGAGCGCGGCGGAGATGTCGATGGAGTGGATGAGGGCGTGGGCGGTGGTGGAGCGCAGGGTGTGGCCCCAGAGCATGTCCTCGTGCCACAGGTCGGAGGAGTAGGCGAACTCGCCGGTGACCTTGAGGACGCCGTCGGGGCGGAGGGTGGACTCGCCGATGCCGCCCCGGGTGGGGGAGGTCTGGGTGAGTGCGGCGGCGGCACGGGGGACGGTCACGCGGGGGACGGTCATCGGGCACCGCCGTCCCCGCGCGGGCCGGTTCCGCCGCCCGTGCCGCCGGTCGTTCCGCCACCCGTACCGCCGGTCGTTCCGCCACCCGGGCCGCCGCCCCGTATGGGGGCCGGGGCGGAGGCCGGGGCGGGTCGGCGGGCCGCCGCGAGCCGGACGGCGTCGAGGATCTTCTCGTACCCCGTACAGCGGCACAGGTTGCCGGCCAGGGCCTCCCGGATATCGGCGTCGGAGGGCTCCGGGAGCCGTTCCAGGAGTTCGTCTGCGGCGACGAGGAGACCCGGGGTGCAGAATCCGCACTGGACGGCCCCGGCGTCGATGAACGCCTGCTGTACGGGGGAGAGCCCGGCCTCGCGGGGGGTCCAGCGCCGGGCCTGTGCGAGCGGGGTGCCGCCGGGGTCGGAAGGCGTGGCGCCGTCCCGCCGCCGCGCGTGGTCGGCGAGCCCTTCGACGGTGACGACGTCCCGGCCCTCGGCCTGACCGGCGGCGACCAGGCAGGCACAGACTGGAACCCCGTCGAGACGGACCGTGCACGATCCGCATTCGCCCTGCTCACAGGCGTTCTTCGAGCCGGGCAGGCCCAGCCTCTCCCGCAGCAGGTAGAGCAGGCTCTCGCCCTCCCACACATCGTCGGCCTGGTGTCGGCGGCCGTTGACCGTGACCTTCACGCGCACGGGGCACTCCTCTCCTCACGGTACGACTCCCAGGTCCAGGTGAGCGTGCGGCGGGCCAGGACGCCGACGGCGTGGCGGCGGTAGGCGGCGGTGCCCCGGACGTCGTCGATGGGGCGGCAGCCCGCGGCGGCGAGCCGGCCGAACTCGGCGGTCAGCCCCGGGTCGAGCGGGGCCCGGCTCTCCCAGAGGCCGCCGTCGGCGAGCGCGGCGGTCAGGAACTCCTCGGCGACCGTGGCGCGCAGCGGGGTGGGGGCCGCGGATCCGATCCCCGTCCGCACGGTCCCTCGGCGCGGGTGCAGGGCGATCCCGAAGGCACAGACCGCGATCACCATGGCGTTGCGGGTGCCGACCTTGGCGTACTGCTGGGGCCCGTCGGCGCGGTCGATCCGGATCGCGCGGATCAGTTCGTCGGGGGCGAGGGCGTTGCGTTTGACCCCGGTGTAGAAGGCGTCGATGGGGATCAGCCGGACCCCTCGTACGGATTCGGCCTCCACCTCGGCGCCGGCGGCGAGGAGGGCGGGGTGGGCGTCCCCGGCGGGCGACGCGGTGCCGAGGTTGCCCCCGACACCGGCCCGGTTGCGGATCTGCGGGGAGGCGACGGTACGGGCGGCGACGGCGAGACCGGGCAGCGGACCGGAGAGTTCCGCGATGATCCGGGTGTACGGGACCGAGGCGCCGAGGCGCACGGTGCCGCCGTCGGTCTCCCAGTCGGCGAGTTCGCCGATCCGGCCGAGGTCGAGCAGGTGGTCGGGGCGGCGGTGGTCGAAGTTGATCTCGACCATGACGTCGGTGCCGCCGGCGAGGGGGACGGCGGCGGGGTGCTCGGCCTTGGCGGCCAGTGCCTCCGCCCAGCTCGCGGGCCGAAGGAAGTCCATGAGCGTTCTCCTCCGGCCGTCGTGAGGGACGGGCTCCGGGGGGGGCCGGGCCCGTCGGCGGCGTGGTCCGCCGCCGGGTGCCTGCTGCTTCGCCGCGGATGCGCGGGGCGGCAGTGGTCCTGATGGTGCCGTGGGTCACGTTAGGCGCTGTGCGGTGGTGCGTCGCGGCAGGCGCACGCGGGTCCCGCGAAGTCGTACGACAGCGCCTTCCCGGGCTCCTTCCCGGGCTCCTTCCCGGACCCGACCGGGCCCTCCCGGCCAGTACACAAGCCGGTCCGCGCCGCAGTGCAGTCACTGATGACATGAAAGAGTTGGCTGGTCGTCCGGGTCATCTTGTAGATTCGAACGAAAAGTGGGACGCGGTCATGGCACCGTTCGCCCAGGACACCGCGGCCAGGGGCCCCGGTGAGCGACAAGAACCACGAGTACGACGAGTACGACGAGACGGATCGGCGAGGACGAGATGCGGCTGCGCGCACTGCTGGAGAACGACGCGCTGGGGCTGCGGCTGCTCGGTGGCGGGGACGAGCTGGACCGTGGTGTACGCGGCGTGATGACCACCGATCTGCGCGACCCCAGCCGGTATCTGTCGGGCGGGGAGCTGGTGCTCACGGGGCTGGCGTGGCGGCATTCGCCCGAGGACTCGGAGCCCTTCGTCCGGATCCTCGCGGCCGCGAAGGTGGCCGCGCTGGCCGCCGGCGAGGCGGAGCTGGGAGCCGTGCCGGACGATCTGGTCGAGGCGTGCGCCCGCCACCGGATGCCGCTGCTCGCGGTGCACGAGTCGGTCGCGTTCGCGACGATCACCGAGTACGTGGTGCGCCAGGTCTCGGGCGAGCGGGCGGGCGATCTCGCGGCGGTCGTGGACCGGCACCGGCGGCTGATGACCCCCGGTCCGGCGGGCGGCGGCCCGGACGCGGTGCTCGATCTGCTCAGCTCCGATCTCGACCTGCCGGCCTGGGTGCTCTCCCCCACCGGCCGGCTGATCGCGGGCTCGGCCGGCGACCTGCCCCCGGGCGCGGGCGCCGACCTGGCGCGCGAGCATCTGGCGGCGACCCGGGCCGGGCGGCGGGCGCCCTACCGGGTGACGGCCGGCACCACCACGTACTCCCTCTTCCCGGTGGGTTCCGCCGCTGCCGGGGAAGCGGCGGACGTCCGCGCCGATGTGCTCTCCGACTGGCTGCTCGCGGTCGAGGCGGACGCGGGCGACTGGCCCGCCGAACGGCTCGACCTGCTCCAGGGCGTCACCCAGCTGATCGCGGTGGAGCGGGACCGGCGGGAGGCGGCGCGCACGGTACGGCGCCGGCTGGCCCAGGAGGTGCTGGAACTGGTGCAGACGGGCGCCGCCCCGGCGGAGATCGCGGCCCGGCTGCGGGTCGCCGCGCCGGTGCTGCTGCCGGGGCTCGGGGCCGCGCCGCACTGGCAGGTCGTGGTGGCCCGGGTCGCCTGGGGCGAGGACGCGGCGGAGGACACCCCCCGGGACGCCCCGGGCGCCGGGCGGATCGCCCAGTCGCTGCTGGAGGAGATCCTCGCCGACCCGGCGGGCGCCGGCACGGACATCGGCGACCGGATCGCGGTCGCCCACACCGGCGGCGAGGCGGTCGCCCTGGTACCGCTCCCGGCACCGGTGGCCGGGGCGCCGGCGGACACCGCCGGGGCCGCTCCCGCCACCGGTGCGGGACTGGACGCGGCGACGCTGCTGAGCGCGGTCGGCGACCCGCTCGCGGCGGGCCTCGGCGACGACGGCCGGCTGACGGTCGGCGTGAGCGCGCCCGTCAGCTCCGCCGAGGGGCTGCGCGGGGCGCTGGAGGAGGCCCGGCACGCCCGCCGGGTGGCGGCGGCGCGACCCGGCCGGGTCTGCGCGGCGGGCCATGACGAACTGGCGTCGCACGTGCTGCTGCTGCCGTTCGTCCCGGACGACGTGCGGCGGGCGTTCACGGCGCGGCTGCTCGACCCGCTGCGCGAGTACGACCGGCGGCACCGGGCGGAGCTGATCCCGACCCTCGACGCGTTCCTGGAGAGCGACGGTTCGTGGACCCGGTGCGCGCAGCGGCTCCATCTGCATGTGAACACGCTGCGGTACCGGGTGGGGAGGATCGAGCAGCTGACCGGGCGGGACCTGTCCCGGCTGGAGGACAAGCTGGACTTCTTCCTGGCGCTGCGGATGAGCTGAACGCGGATGAACTGAAGACGGATGTACGGAAGGGGCGGCCGGTACGCGGGAGTACGGCCGGTACGCGGGAGTACGCGGCGGGCGGACCGTGCCCTTCCGGGCCGCCGCGCACGCCGTCCGCCCGGCTGACCGGGTGTCCGGTTCCCGCCGCCCCTGTTCCCCGGCTTTCCTTGACTCTCCACGACTTTCCGCCGTTCCGGGCAGGGAACCGGACATGCCGCGCCCCCGGGGCATGCCCCGGCACGGGGGCGGTCAGGGATTCTCCCGGACATCCGCGACGGACCGGGGAGGCTCCATGGGCCGGCAGATGCTGTGCGGCGCGCCGACCAAGGAGGGTGGGCGCTGCCGCAACAAGGCGATGATCGGCTACTCCCGCTGCCAGCTGCACCGGGGCCCGTGGACGCCCGTGCAGCAACGGCGCCGCAAGAAGCGCTGATCCCCGGCCGGACCGTCGCGCCGGGGGTGTGCGGGACGGCCGGACCGGTGCGCCGGGGCGTGCGGGAGGTACGCGCCGGGCCGTCGCGGGCGGGAGCGCGCGCGGCGGCCGGAGCCCGGAAGGAGTGCGCCCCCGTACCTCATGCGCCAGGGGGACGGCCGCCGTACGGGATTGACTGGAAACAGCTGGTTCCGCGCGTCGGCGTTCCGGCCACCGGGCGAGCCCCGGCAACCGGCGCCTGACGGCACATGAGACCCCCGGCGGCGGGTGGATCACGGCCCCGGTCGGCCACAAGAGATTGTGAAACAATTCACCAAACCTCTTGGCCCGGTGGGTCGTTCCATGCTGAGATGCCCTCTACTCATCAGCTCGATGGCGTGCTCGGGGAGGCCGTAGTGGCGCATACCGCCGTGTCTGGTTCGGGAACCACAGCAGGTGACGATCCCCTCCGGAGCGCGGTACGGCGGTTGCGTTCACGCGGCTGCTGGACCGAAGCGGCGGCACTGCTCACCCCCGGTACGGAGGACCCGGCGATCACGCTGGAGCGTGCCGGACTCCTGGTGGAGCGGTGCCTGTTCACCGGCGAGGGCTGGGCGGACGCCGAGGAGGCCCTGCGGGCGGCGGAGGCCGCGGCGGGCAGCGACGAGGAGCGCGGCGCGGCGGCGTGCGAACGCGGGCGGCTGGCGTACGCGGCGACCCGGCTCGGGGTCCGCGACCGGGCGGACGAGGCCCGTTCGGCCCTGGGGCGGGCGGCGGCCCTGCTCGCCCCCGGCTCCGCCGGGAGACCGCTGCTGGACTTCCAACGGGGCCTGGTCGCGGAGTACATCGGCGAGGCCCCGCAGGCGGCCCGCGCCGCCTACAGCAGGGCGCACCAGGGCGCGCAGGAGCGGGGCGATGTGCTGCTGCTCTCCGCCACGTGGTACCACCAGGCACGGCTCTCCCTGCTGGAGGGGGCGTTGACGGACGCGCGCCACGGCTTCTCGGAGGCGCTGCGCATCCGGGTCGAGCTGGGGCATCTGATCGGCACACCGGCGGTGCTGGCGGCGCTCGCCGACTGCGAACCCGAACCGGAGGCCGGACGGCTGCGGGCCGAGGCGGCCCGGATCTTCCGCCTCCTCGGCGGCGTCCCGGTCTGGCTGGCCCCCGCCCTGGCCTTCCCGGCCCACCCCGGGCCGGCGGCCTGAACCGCCGCTCCCGGCCCGGCTCGCCGGGCGGTTCCGCGTCCTGGCGCCGTCGCGGGACCTACTCGGGCCGGCTTGGATAAGGTCGGAGCAGAGATCCGGTCGAGGGGGGCTCGGTGGACGGCAGGGACGGTGCGGGGCAGGTCGGGAACGTACGGGCGTGGCTGCGCGGGCTGGAGGTGTTCGCGGGCCCCCTGGCGGATTTCGACCCCGGGGCCGCCCCCGCCGATCCGGTCGACCTGTTCCTGGAGTGGCTGCGGGAGGCGGTCGCGGCCGGCGTGCCCGACGCGCACGCGATGACGCTGTCGACCGTGGCCGGGGACGGGGGCCCCGACGCACGGGTCCTCGTGCTCAAGAACGTCGACGGCGACGGCTGGCAGTTCGCCCTGCACGCGCGCAGCCCCAAGGGGCGCCAGCTGGCCGGCCTGCCCCGCGCGGCCCTCACCTTCTACTGGCCGCTCCACGGCCGCCAGGTGCGGGTGCGCGGCACCGTCGAGCCGGCGTCCCCCGAGCGGAGCGCCGCGGACCTGCTGGCCCGGTCCGCCTCCGCCCGGGCCGAAGTGGAGCTGGGCCGCCAGAGCGATCATCTGGAGGACACCGGGGAACGGGAGCGGGCCCTTCGGGAGGCGCTGGCCCGCGTCGAGTCGGATCCCGCCCTGGTCAACCCCGAGTGGACGCTCTGCACCCTCGTCCCGGTCCATGTCGAGTTCTGGCAGGCGGACAGGGACCGCCTCCACAAGCGGCTGCGCTACGAACGCCCCGGCCCTGCCGGCCCGTGGCAGCGCCACCTGCTGTGGCCGTAGCCCGGCGCCCCGGCGGCCCTGCACCCGGCTGAACAGCCACCCTCGCCCCGGGGCGCGCCGGCCGCCGTGCCGTCAGGAGTCCGGGGCGGCGAAGTGGGACTGGAGCAGGGCCGGGAGGGCCTGGAGGTCGCCCGCGGCGAGCGCGTCCAGGAGGGCGAGGTGTTCGGCGGCGTCGGCGGCGAGGGAGGGTGAGCCGGTGCGCGGCCGCTGGGCGCGGCGGTGCAGGTCCCCCGCGACGGCCACCAGTTGTTCGTTGCCCCCGAGGGACAGCAGCGCGCGGTGGAAGGCACGGTCCGCCTCGGCGTAGCAGGCGTGGTCGCCCCCGGCCGCCGCCGTGACGGTCGCTTCGGCGAGGGGCCGCAGCTCGTCCCAGCGGGCGGCGGGGAGGGTCCCGGCAAGCCGGAGCACCACGGGGATCTCGACCAGGGCGCGGACCTCGGCGAGTTCGGCGCGTTCCCGGGGGCCCCGGACGACGACCCGGAAGCCCCGGTTGGGTACGACCTCGACCGTGCCCTCGGTCGCGAGCTGCTGCATGG
Organism: Streptomyces yaizuensis; assembly: GCF_034961445.1. Taxonomy (NCBI): domain Bacteria; kingdom Bacillati; phylum Actinomycetota; class Actinomycetes; order Kitasatosporales; family Streptomycetaceae; genus Streptomyces; species Streptomyces yaizuensis. Next base: position 182,134 of record NZ_BSBI01000012.1, on the reverse strand, counting down.
CCTCGCGGACCGGGGTGGCGGAGACGCCGAGCCGTTCACCGATGGCGGGGGCGGAGTAGACCCCGCCGGGGGCGAGCGAGCCGTCCATCAGGGCGGCCCGCAGCTCCCGCAGCACTTGCTCGCGGACGGAGTGGCGGCGCACCGGGCGCGGTCCGGCGTCGGGCGCGGAGGTGCCACGGGTCTGTCCGGGGATGCGCGCCGGCACGCGATCCGGCTCCGGCTGCGGCTCGGAACCCGGCGCGGCGGCCGGGGGCCGGTACGACTGCGGCGACGAAGCCGTCGTACACGGTCGTGCCTGGTCCACTCGGGTCCTCCTCGGGCCGGTCCGGGGCCGGATGCCGGGGCCGGCCGGCTGCTCCCGGGGCCTGACTGCACGATAGGCGGACGGGGGACGAGGTCAAACACCGGGGCCGTCGGATAAGGTAAGGCTAACCTGCTAACGATCGCGATACGGTGGTCCGGCATGACCCTTCCCGCACTCCTGCCCGCCCCGGTGTCCCCGGCGTCCCCGGCGTCCCCGGTGACGGGTGCCTACGCCCGTCTGACCGAGGTCTTCCCGCACCTGACCGTGCGGGAGACGGCTCCGGGCGAGCCGCTGCCCTCGGGCGACGGCTGGGTGCGCGCCGACGAACTGGCGGCGGGCGGCCCGGCGCTGGACGCCTTCCTCGACTGGGACCGCGCCCAGGTCCGGCGCGACTACGGCGAGGGCGCCCGGCCCGACGTGATCGCCGGCTTCGGGCTGCACCGGTTCGCCTGGCCCGCCTGTCTGCTGATCACCGTGCCCTGGTTCCTGAGCCACCGGGTGCCCGCGATCCTGCCGGAGGACGTCTCCTTCCAGCGGGCCCTGGGGCGGATGACGGTACGGGTGACGGGCTTCGCCTGTCTGCCGGGCGACCCCGCGGCCGCCCTCCCGGGCGCCCGGGTCGTCGACGGCGAGGAGGCCCTGCGGGCGGAGGTGCGGGCGGCCGTCGCCGCTCTGGCCGGGCCGCTGCTCGACGGTTTCGCCACCCGGATGCGGCGCGGCAAGCGGGCGCTGTGGGGCATGGCGACGGACGACTTCGTCGAGGGCCTGTGGTACATCGGCAGTCTGCTCGGCGAGGAGGACCGGGCCGTCGCCGAGTTGGAGCGCCTGCTGCCCGGCGCCCTGCGGCCCTTCGTCGGCCTGCCGGGCTTCCGGAAGCTGACGGGCCCCCAGGGCGAGCAACTGCCCACCAGGGACCGGGCGAGCTGCTGCCTCTTCTACACGCTGCGGCCGGAGGACACCTGCGTCACGTGCCCGCGCACGCCCGACGCCGACCGGGTCGCACGCCTGCTGCCCGGCGCCTGACCGGCCCCCGCCCCGGATTCCCCCGGCTTCCCCGGGCGCCCTCGGGCTTCCGGGACGGGCTTCCGCCCGCTTCCACCCGTGTACGGTACGGCCGTTGACCCTGCCCGGTCACGACCCTGCCGTCGACCCGCTACGATTGCGCCGCTGTGGATGTCACGCCCCGCGTGCGGGTGATATAAATCGTACGCAACTCCCGCTGCCCGTACGGCAGTCCGAGTGAAACCCACCTATCCGCGTGCCGTAATGGCCCCATTGGCGTTCTCTTGCCACAAACCCGCCTGGGATCGCCCGGACTTCGGTCACTATGGCGGCCGAACGCCTTACCGCGGTGCAGACGCAAGGGACACCAAGATGAGAGACATACCGCTGAGTTGGCTGCTTCCCGGCGGCGTCATGGTTGTGGGAATCCTGGTGGCGGTCGTGGTCCTCACGCGCGGCAAGAAGGCCGGCGCCGAGGCGGCCAAGCAGGAGGACACCTGGGAACGCAGCGAGGAGCGGCGCAGACGGAAGGAAGCCATATACGGTACGGCCTCCTATGTGCTGCTGTTCTGCTGTGCGGCCGTCGCCGCCGCGCTTTCCTTCCACGGTCTCGTCGGCTTCGGCCGGCAGAATCTCGGGCTTTCCGGCGGCTGGGAGTACCTCGTCCCGTTCGGACTCGACGGCGCGGCGATGTTCTGCTCGGTGCTCGCCGTCCGTGAGGCCAGCCACGGCGACGCGGCGCTCGGCTCGCGGCTGCTGGTGTGGACCTTCGCGGGCGCGGCGGCCTGGTTCAACTGGGTGCACGCGCCGCGCGGCGTGGACCACGCGGGCGCCCCGCACTTCTTCGCCGGCATGTCGCTCTCGGCGGCCGTGCTCTTCGACCGCGCGCTGAAGCAGACCCGCAGGGCCGCACTGCGCGAGCAGGGTCTCGTGCCCCGCCCGCTGCCGCAGATCCGGGTGGTGCGCTGGCTGCGCGCGCCCCGTGAGACCTTCAACGCCTGGTCGCTGATGCTCCTGGAGAACGTGCGCACCCTGGACGAGGCGGTCGAGGAGGTCCGCGAGGACCGGCAGGCGAAGAAGGAGGCGCAGCTGCGCTCCCGCGAGCAGGCGAAGCTGGACCGGGCGCGGATCAAGGCGCTCAACCGGCAGCACCGCGCCTGGGGCCGGGGCCGGGTGCTGCGCGATCCCCAGCTGCCCGCGCTGGCCGGCGCGGGGTCCGTCCCCCCCGGGGGTGGTGGGGGCCAGAGCGGCTCCGCCCAGGCGCTGCCCGAGGGGTCGGCGCCCGTAGTGGAGCCTGCCATAGAAAAGGAGCGGCAGCCTCTTCCGTCCCGGGCCTCGCTCCCGTCCGCCGACTCGACCGCCTTCGACCGTGAACCGATCATGGTCGATCTGACCGCCGAGGACGACACCCAGACCCTGCCGCGCCTGGACTCCCTGGAGCGCAAACTGACCGACCTGGAGAAGCAGTTCGGCTGAGGATCCCTCTGCGGCCGCGCAACGCGTACGGCATGAGGACGCACGGCCCGGTGCACATGCACCGGCACACGGCGAAAGGCCGGTCCGAGATGATCAGACCGGCCTTTCGCCGTGCTCCCGGCCCGGCCGGTGGAGTTCAAACCAGACGACCTTGCCCATGCCCTGGGTGCGTATGCCCCAGGAGTCGGCGAGGCTCTGGACGAGGAACAGTCCCCTGCCGTTGGTGTCGAGGGAATCCTGCCGCAGGTGGCCCGGCGGTCCGGGCGCCGGGAGCCCGGTGATGAAGTCCCGCACCTCCACCCGCAGGGTGGACGAGGCGACCACCGCGGTGACCACGGCCCCCTGCTCGGTGTGGACGAGCGCGTTGGTCACCAGCTCGCTGGCGAGCAGCTGCGCCACGTCGGTGCTGTCGCACCGGCCCCACTGCCCCAGTAATTCCCGCAGCTCACGGCGTATTTCGGGGACCGCGTGCAGATCCGCGCGGCCTAATCGGCGATGGAAGCGGCGACGGCCGGCGACCGTGCCGGGCGCTCTCGCCGGGACCCTGGCGGCCGTGTGCTCGACGGGCCCCTCCTGACACATCCGCCGCTCGCGCTGTGCCGCGTGTCCCACGGCCGTACCGTGTCCGCCATGGTGGCCCCCGTGGCCTCCGCTGCCGGCCCCGACCTGACGCCCAGTCATCATCCCCACCCGTACGCCGGGAACCGGCCCGGCCGAATCCGTTGACCCCGTGTGTCGAAAGCTGTCAAGGACAGGATTGCCCGGCGCGCGCGGAACGCATACCTATCACTCCGTCAACCCTCCGGGAAAGCGACTGCTTTGGTACGGGGCGCGGACGGCGGCTACGTACTTCGCCGCAGTGCCGACCCGCCCCGGGCAGGAGGGGCCGTCTCAGGGTCTGGGCACATTGCGCAGATTGGAACGCGCCATCTGCACCATTCGTCCGACCCCGCCGTCCAGCACGATCTTGCTGGCGGAGAGCGCGAAGCCGGTCACCATCTCGGCGCTGATCTTCGGCGGGATGGAGAGCGCGTTCGGGTCCGTGACCACGTCCACGAGGGCGGGGCCCCGGTGCCGGAAGGCGTCCTTCAGGGCTCCCGCCAGCTGTCGGGGCTTCTCGACCCGTACGCCGTAGGCGCCGCAGGCCCGTGCGACGGCGGCGAAGTCCGGGTTGACGTTGGTCGTCCCGAACGAGGGCAGCCCGGCGACCAGCATCTCCAGCTCGACCATGCTGAGAGCCGAGTTGTTGAAGAGGACCACCTTCACCGGGAGGTCGTACTGGACCAGGGTGAGGAAGTCCCCCATGAGCATGGCGAAGCCGCCGTCGCCCGACATCGACACGACCTGCCGTCCCCGGTCCGCGAACTGTGCGCCGATGGCCTGCGGCAGCGCGTTCGCCATCGAGCCGTGGCTGAAGGACCCGATGATCCGGCGGCGCCCGTTGGGCGAGAGATATCGGGCCGCCCAGACATTGCACATCCCGGTGTCGACGGCGAAAACGGCATCGTCGGCGGCGAGGTCGTCCAGGACGGAGGCGACATATTCCGGGTGCAGCGGAACGTGTTTGTCCACTTTTCGGGTGTACGCCTTGATGACGCCTTCCAGGGCGTCGGCGTGTTTCTTCAGCATCCGGTCGAGGAATTTCCGGCCGGCCTTCGCCCGCACCCGGGGCGTGACACAGCGCAGGGTCTCCCGGACATCGCCCCAGACCGCGAGGTCGAGCCGGGACCGGCGGCCCAGCCGCTCCGGCCGGATGTCCACCTGCACGATTTTCACATCGTCCGGGAGAAAGGCGTTGTACGGAAAGTCCGTGCCCAGCAGAATCAGCAGATCGCATTCATGGGTCGCCTCGTAGGCCGCGCCGTAACCGAGCAGTCCGCTCATCCCCACGTCGTACGGGTTGTCGTACTGGATCCACTCCTTGCCGCGCAGGGCGTGGCCCACGGGGGCCTTGAGCCGTTCGGCGAAGGCCATCACCTCGGCGTGGGCGCCCGCCGTGCCGCTGCCGCAGAAGAGGGTCACCCGGTCGGCGTCGTCGATCAGCCGCACCAGCCGGTCGATCTCGGCGTCCCCGGGGCGTACCGACGGCCGACTGGTGACCAGCGCGTTCTCCGCCGCCTTCACGGGCGCGGGCTGGGAGGCGACATCGCCGGGGAGCGAGACCACGCTCACCCCGCCGAGGCCGATCGCGTGCTGGATCGCGGTCTGGAGCAGCCGGGGCATCTGCCGGGGGTTCGAGATCAGCTCGCTGTAGTGGGAGCACTCCCGGAAGAGCTGGTCGGGGTGGGTCTCCTGGAAGTAGCCGAGTCCGATCTCGCCGGACGGGATCTGGGACGCGAGGGCGAGGACCGGGGCCATGGAGCGGTGGGCGTCGTACAGCCCGTTGATCAGATGGAGGTTGCCGGGGCCGCAGGAGCCGGCGCAGGCCGCGAGCCTCCCGGTGATCTGGGCCTCGGCCCCGGCGGCGAAGGCGGCGGTCTCCTCGTGGCGGACCTGGATCCAGTCGATGGCGGAGGTGCGGCGGATCGCGTCCACGACGGGGTTGAGGCTGTCGCCGACGACTCCGTACATCCGCTCGACACCGGCGCGGACGAGCAGATCGACGAATTGCTCCGCGACGTTCTGTCTGGCCATGGATCGGACACCCTTTCTGTGCGCGGGCACGGGCGCGGGCGGGCGCACGGCGGCGCCGGTGCGCCGTGTCACCGACGCGGTGGCACGGCGGCACGCGCCTCGGTGACACGGCGGCTCGCAGGTCCATCAACCCATGGGGAGCGCCGTACCGCAGCCCGGGTGCGTCCGGCGGGTCAGCCCTCCCAGAGGGCGGCGGCGGTGCGGTCGTCCGCGTAGCCCTTGACCCGCAGGCCCAGATCGGTGAGGAAGGCCGCGAGGCCCGGGGGTCCGGCGGGGTCCGCCCAGCGGGCGGCCAGCTCGGCGGCGAGCGCGGGTTCGCCGCGCAGCGGTTCGGCGAAGCCCGCGCCGCTCAGCAGGAGCGTGTCGCCGGTACGGGCCGTCAGCGCGCGGAAGCGGAACGGCTCGCCCGGCGGCGCGTCCGCATCAGCGGACGGTTCGGTGGGCTTGGGCAGCGTCGTCCCGGCGGGTTCCAGGTCCTGCCAGGCGCCGTCCCGGAGCCGGAAGAGCCCGCCGGGGCCCGCGCCGAAGAAGACCCGGACGCGGCACCGGGGGTCGGCGGGGATCAGGAGGCAGCGCAGCCCGGCGGTGTACTCCTCCGGCGCCACACCCAGGTCGGCGGCGGTGGCACGGAGCCTGCCGAAGCCCCGGTCGGTGAGCCGGTGGAGCCCGGAGCGGAGGTCTCCCCTGCGTTCGGCGCGGATGTCGTCGGCGAGCCGGGCGTGGCTGCGGCCCACGGCACCGCCGATCCACCGGCAGACGTCGGCCGCGGCGAGCCGGGACCCCTCGGCGGCACGCGCCCCGCTGGCGACGGCCACCAGCACCAGCGCGGCGGAGCCCTTCCCGAACCGGGCGGTGAGCAGCGCGTCGTGCCGGGGCTCGCCCCGGTAGCGCGCGGAGTCGCCGCGGACGGAGGCGGCGCGGAGCACGGCGGTGCCGCAGCGGGCGCCGTCGAGCACGGTGTCCGGGGTGTGCCGGGCCAGGTTCTCCGGGGTGGCGGCGGGCAGCGCGGTGGGCTCCGGGTCGTAGGTCGGCGGCCGGTCCCCGATGTGGCCGGGGTGCGCGGCGGCCCGCACGGCTCCCGTACGGCCGCCCGGGTCCGGCGGCGGTACGGCCTGGTCCAGCGGTACGGCGGGGTGCGCGGGCGGCACGGGCCGCGGCAGCTCCTCGGGCGGCTCCCAGGGGGCGCGCGCCAGCGGCATCACCGGCGGTCCGGAGCGGCCCGGAGCGGGGGCCTCCGGTACGCGGGGTCCCGGTACGCCGACCGTGCCCCGGCGGGCGTCGGCGCGGTCCTCTTCCGTACGGGGACGCGTGCTGGCTGCGTCCGGGACGGCGGGATCGCCGGAGCCGTCCGGGGGCAGGGGCGGGGGCGGGGCCCCGGTCCGGCGCTCCGCCGGGCCGCGTGCGCCTCCGCCGCCGAAGCCGTCGTCCGCGCGACGGCCGGATCCGGGGTCGACCCGGCCCGAAGCCCGGGGGCCATCGGGCGAGCGCCCGGGTAGACCGGTGACGGGTGGCGCGATCGCGCCGCCCTGGTCCGGCCCGGAGGACTCGTCTGCGCCGGCCCGGATCCGGGGATCGGGACCACGTACCGGTACGGCCGACTCCGCCGGATCGACGGCATCCGTACCTGCCCCGGCCCGGTCGGACACACTCGGACCCTGCGGAGGGACCCCCGGTACACCGCTCACAGGCGACACCCCCGCCCCACCGGCACCCGACCCCGAGGACTCGCACACACCGGCCCGGCCCCGGGAATCAGCACCACGTACCGGCACGGCCGACTCCGCCGGATCGACGGCGTCTGCGCCCGCGCCCGCCTCCAGCCGGTCCGACAGGCTGGGGCCGCGCGGGGCACGCCCTGCCCCGGGCGGCGCCGGCGTGGCGCTGCCGGTATGCCGTCCGTCCCCGGCGTCGGGGTCGGGGTCGGCCGGGGCAGGGGCCGGGCGCCGGGAATCCCGTGCCGTGGGGCGGCCCGATGTGCGAGGCGACGCGGGCCCGGTCGCCTCCTCCGTACGGGCGGCGGGCTCCGTGTCGCCCCGCGTGGCGTGCCGGGAATCCCGTACGCCCTCGGCGTCCACCGGGTCCGACGGGCGGCCCGAGCCGCCGGGGCCACCGGAGGGGTGCCCTGCCGGAGTTCTTCCGGCATCCGCGCCGCCGGCCGGTTCCGGGGCACGGATGGAGCGCGGCGCCGCGGGCTCGGCCGCGTCCTTGCGAACCGTCGGCGCCCCGCCGTCCCGTTCACCGTCGGAGCCGGAGCCTTCCCACGCCGCCGACGGCGAGACCGGTTCGGCGGCCTCCGTGACGCCCGTGAGGGTCGTCAGCAGGGGGGCGCCGGGGCGCCCCGTGCCGACCGGAGCGCGCTCCGGCGTGGGGGTGCCCGGGTGGGGGACCGCCCAGGGGCGGACCCGGGAGACGGGTGCCGTGCGGGCCGGCTCCTGGGGCGCGGGCCGGGCCCGGGTGGCCGATTCGGAGCGCAGCAGGGGGAGTTCCCACGCGGCCGGGACCGCCGATGTTAAGGACGCGGCGGGGGCAGTCGGTGGATCCGGTGGCAAAGGCGCCGGCTCGTGGATGGCCGAGACAGCCGAGTCGAAGTGGGTGTCCAGGGTGGCGTCCGGCGCCCCTGGCGGGGCGGGGTCCTGGGCGGGCTCCTCGTACAGCCGGTTCCACCAGTTGTCTTCGGCCTGCTGCGTCATGCGCGTATTGTCCACCGCGCTCCCCTCCGGGAAACAGATCGCGCCGAAAAGCGATAAGCGCCCCATCAGTGTGACGATCGGATGAAACACACTCAGGCGCGCGTTCGCGCCACCGCCGGAAATCGCCCTGTCACCCGGCGGGAAGCGGACTCTGGGAAAGTGTCACCGGCGTGCGCTCCGCCCGGGGGTTCCGCTCCGGCGCACACCGGAGGGGGACGACGAATCCCCACGGACCGCTCCATCGTTACCCGAAAGAGTCAGCGGGCCGGACGCGTACACCCCCGGCCCGGGGCCCGCGCCCGTCACCGGACGTCCCCCGGCGGGGAGCCGTGCCCGGGCCGGGGGATGATGTGCGAGGCGTGAATGGGAGGGTCTTGGGGTGCTGGGAGCGATTGGTCTCGACGCGGGTCAGGAGTCCGCGTACCGCGCGCTGGTCGCGCTCGGCGCGGCGGAGGTCGCGGATCTGGCGCATCGGCTGGCCCTGCCGGAGACCGACACGGAACGCGCCCTGCGCCGGCTGGAGCAGCAGGGGCTGGCCTCGCGCTCGTCGGCCCGGCGGGGGCGGTGGGTCGCGGCCCCGCCCGGGGTCGCGCTGGGGGCCCTGCTCACCCAGCAGCGCCAGGAGCTGGAGCGGGCGGAGCTGGCGGCGGCATCCCTGGCGCAGGAGTACCGGGCGGAGGCGGCCGAGCCCGCCGTGCACGACCTGGTGGAGCTGGTGACCGGCGCGGGCGCGGTGGCCCACCGGTTCGCGCAGCTCCAGCTGGGCGCGGTCGACGAGGTGTGCGCCCTGCTGACCGAGCCGCCGCACCCGGATGCGGTGCGGACCCGCCCGGGGGTGGCGCTCCGGGTGGTCATCGAACGGGAGACGCTGGCCGCCACGCCGTCCTCCGTGCTGTCGCAGCGCGACGCGCAGCTGCGGGTGGTGGACCGGGTGCCGGGCGGTCTGGTGGTCGCCGACCGGAGTCTCGGGATGGTGCCCCTGACCGCGCGGAGCAGTGAGCCCGCCGCGCTCGTCGTGCACGGCTGCGGACTGCTGGACGCGCTGGTCGGGCTGTTCGACGCGGTGTGGCGGGAGGCGTTGCCGCTGCGGTCGGCGACCGGGGGGTTCGAGGAGCTGGCGAACGGGCCGGACGCCACCGATCTGGAGATCCTGTCGCTGCTGCTCGCGGGGATGACGGACGCCCGGGTCGCGAAACGTCTCGACCTGGGGCTGCGGACGGTGCAGCGGCGGGTGAAGGGGCTGATGGAGCTGGCGGGGGTGACGACCCGGCTCCAGCTCGGCTGGCACGCGTACGCACGGGGCTGGGTGTCGCGGGAACCGGGCGCGCCGCTTCCGTAGCCGACCGCCTGTCCGCCCCCTCCCGGGGATCCGGCGCGGCCGCGCCGGGCTGCGGGAGCCGTCCCCGTCCGGCACCCTGGGCAGATGGGCGTGTGGCAGCTCCTGCTCGTCGGCCTGGTGATGGCCCTGGGCCTGGTCGGGGCGGTGGTCCCGGGCGTTCCCGGGCGGTGGCTGGTCTGGGCGGCGCTGCTGTGGTGGTCGCTGGCCGAACGCACCGGCGTGGCCTGGGTGCTGCTCGTCGCCGCCACCGTGCTGCTGCTGGTCGACCAGGTGGTGGTGTGGCTGCTGCCCTCGGAGGGCGGCCGCGGCGGGGGAATGACGCGGCGGATCGCGCCTTGGGCCGGATTCGGCGCGGTGGCCGGTTTTCTGCTGCTGCCGGTGGTGGGTGCGGTACCGGGGTTCGTCGGGGGTGTGTACGTGGCGGAGCGGCGGCGGCTCGGCGGCCACGGGCGGGCGGCCGCCGCGACCCGGGCGGTGATGCGCGAGGGCGGCACCGGCGCGCTGGTGGAGCTGCTGGCCTGTCTGCTGGTGGCGGCGGCGTGGCTGGTGGTGGTCGTCAAGGGCTGAGCCGCCCGTACCCCGGGGGTGCCGCCGGGAGGCTCCCGCTCGCCTTCCTCCCTGAATCCGGTTTAGATACCCGGATACCCCTCGGATCTCTTGGCCCGTATTGACGGATGGAAGCCGCCTTCTTACCTTCCGTCAGGTGAGAGCTCGGATGAATTCCGTGAGCCACCCGGGAGGCGCCATGGCACCCGCACCATCACCCCCACCCCAGCCGTCCGAGCCGTCCCAGCCATCGGGGCCGTCCCCCCAGCCTTCGCAGCCCGACCCGACCAGGAGACGGGTGCTCGCCACCGGAACCGCGCTCGGGAGTGCGCTCGGGGGCGCCCTGGCGCTCGGGACCGCCGCACCGGCCCACCCCTCCCCCACTGACGGCACCGACACCGCGGACACGGAGGTCACGGCGTACGCCGACAGCTGGCGTACCGTCCTGGACGACGCGGACCTCGTCTGGCGGCGGCTGCCGACGGCCTGGTTCGAGGGCCCGTTCCTGGGCAACGGATTCCTCGGTACGGGTGTCTACGCCGAGCCCGGCGGCACGGCGGTCCGCTTCACCGTCCAGCACTCCGAGGTGCAGGACCACCGCCCCGAGTTCGGCTCCCTCTTCGGTCTGGCCCGGCTCCCCGTCGGGCACTTCACCCTGGAGCCGGTCGGCACCGTCACCGCGGTCGACTGGCGGCTGCGGCTGCGCGGCGCCGAGCTGACCGGCACCCTGACCACCACCGCCGGCACCCTGCGGCTGCGGGCCTTCGTCCACTCCACCACGCCGGTGCTGACCGTCGAGCTGACCCCGGACGACGGCGAGCGCGCCGCCCGCTGGGTCTTCCACCCGGCGGTGGCCGTCAGCCCGCGGGCCGCCTTCCGCCCCCTGCCGGAGGGCTACCGGGCGAACCCCCCGGCCGTCGTGGAGCGGCACGGCGAGGTCACCGCCGCCGTGCAGCCACTGCTCGCCGGTGGTGAGCACGTCACGGCCTGGCGGGAGCGGACCACGCGTCGCCCCGGCCCGGACGGCCATATCCGTACCCGTACCCTTCAGGTCACGGTGGCGCATTCCTTCCCCCGGACGACGGCGAGACAGCGCGCGCTGCGAACGGTGCGCCGTGCGTCGGCGGTCCCGTACGACGTGCTGATGGCCCCCCACCGGGCCTGGTGGGACCGCTACTACCGCAGGAGTTTCCTCTCGCTGCCCGACGCCCGGCTCCAGCGCTTCCACTGGATCCAGCTCTACAAGGCCGCGTCGGCGGCCCGGCGCGACGCGCCCGTGATGGCGACGTGCGGGCCGTGGCTGGAGCCCACGCCCTGGCCCGCCACCTGGTGGAACCTCAACGTCCAGCTGGCGTACTGGCTGATCCACGGCTCCAACCACCTGGAACTCGACGCCGTCACCCGCGCGCTGGGCGAGTTCCGGGACCAGCTGACGGCCGAGGTGGCGCCCGCGTACCGCGCCGACTCGGCGGGCATCCCCAGAACCACCGACACCCGGCTGGTCAACGGCGGAGCCACGCCCTCCGGCCAGGGCTACGGGGTGGGCATACCCGGACAGAACCCTCCCACCCCCGAAGTCGGCAACCTCACCTGGGCGCTGCACAACGTCTGGCTCTCGTACCGCCACACCATGGACGCGTCGATCCTGCGGGACACCCTCTTCCCGCTGCTGCGCCGGGCCGTCAGCTACTACCTGCACTTCCTCGCGCCGGGCCCGGACGGGAAGCTGCACCTGCCGAGGACGTTCTCACCGGAGTACGGCGTCGACGCGCCGGACTGCAACTACGATCTGATGCTGCTGCGCTGGGGCTGCCGCACCCTGCTGGAGTCGGCCGCCGAGCTGGGGGTCGTGGACCCGCTGGCGGACCGCTGGCGGGAGGTCCTGGCCCGGCTGACCCCGTATCCGGTGGACGCCGGCGGCTTCATGATCGGCGCGGGGGTGCCCTTCGCCAGGTCGCACCGGCACTACTCCCATCTGCTCGCGGTGTATCCGCTGTACGAGATCACCGGCCGCACCCCCGACGAACGGGCGCTGATCGAACGCTCCCTGAGGCACTGGGTGGCCTTCGAGGGCGCCCTCCAGGGCTACACCTTCACCGGGGCGGCCTCGATCTCCGCACTGCTGGGGAAGGGCGAGGACGCGCTGCGCCACCTGGAGCGGCTGCTGAGCCGGTTCATCCGGCCCAACACGCTCTACCAGGAGTCGGGTCCGGTGATCGAGACGCCGCTGTCGGCGTCCCAGTCGCTGCACGACATGGTCTGCCAGTCCTGGGGCGGGGTCGTCCGGGTGTTCCCCGCGCTGCCCGCCGCCTGGCGGGAGGTGACCGTCCACGACTTCCGTACGCAGGGGGCGTTCCTGCTCAGCGCGGTACGGGAGGAGGGGCGCACCCGCTGGGTGCGGCTGCGGAGCGAGGCCGGGGCGCCTTGTGTCGTACGGCACGGGATCGAGGGCCCCGTCGAAGTGCGGGACCGGCGCGGGCGGCCGCTGCGGCACGAGGACGCGGGGACGGGCGACGGCGCGATCCGGCTGCGGCTCGGCCGCGGGGACACGGCGCTGATCACCCGGGCGGGCGACCGGCCGGCGCTGCGGATCGCGCCGGTGCGGCCGAACGGGCCCGCCGCGCCCTGGGGGCTGCCCGGCTGAGTACTCCCCCGGCGTTCCGGGGCCCGGGTTCGCGCACGGGCCCCGGGCGGGGCTCAGCGCGCGGCGCGGAGGACTGCGGCGCGGAGGGCCGGCGTGCGGAGTGCCGAGGTGTGCAGGCGGAGGTCGGCGAGGTCCACGGCGTCGGCCATGGCCTGGAGTCCGGCGTCGTTGAAGTGGAGGTGGTCGCCGGGGTCGTAGGCGGGCAGGATCCGGTTCGGCCGGGCGGGGTCGCGGACGGCGGCGTCGAAGTCGGCGACCCCGTCGAAGAGCGGACTCGTCCGGATGAAGCGGTTCACCGCCTGACGGACGGCTTCGCGGGCCTCGGTGTAGCCGGGGTGGCCCGCGTAGGGGGCGATCGTGCCGCCGACGACATGGACGCCCCGGGCGTGCGCGCGGGTGGCGAGCCGGCGGAACGCGGCCTCGTAGACGGCCGGGTCGGCGGCCTCGGGGGTGCCCTTGATGTCGTTGATGCCGATCATCACGATGACGGCGCGCAGCCCGGGGCGGGAGAGGACGTCGGCGTCGAGACGGGCGAGGGCGCTGGGTCCCGTACCGTCGCGGAGCAGCCGGTTCCCGGCGATGCCGGCGTTGACGACGCCCAGCCTGCGGTGCGGGGGCAGGGCCCGCAGCCGGGCGGCGAGCCGGTCGGGCCAGCGGCGGTTCGCGCTCGCCGTCGACCCGGAGCCGTCGGTGATGGAGTCGCCGAGGGCGACGAGGGTGCCGCGCGCGCCGGAGCCGAGGACGTCGACGCCGCTGAGGTAGTGCCAGGAGCCGGTGGTGGCGGTGTAGGGGGTGCCGCTCCCGTCGGCGGTGTGGTCGCCGCCGGGGGCGAGGAAGTTGGTCTGGAGGGCGGACCGGTGCTGGGTCGCGGGGCCCGGGTCGCCGGGTGTGTGGAGGGTGACGAGGAGGTTCGCGGCGGCGGGGACCCGCAGCGGCACCGGGTCCGAGAGGAGGTCCCGGCCGGCGGGCACGGTGGCGGAGGGCTCGCCCCCGAAGGTGGCGGCGCGCAGCGAACCGGGGACGGCGGCCGGGCTCCTGGGCGCTCCGGGGACCTGGAGGGCCACGGTGGCGGCGCCGATCCGCAGCGGCGCGGTGCCGAAGCGGTTGGTGACCCGGATGCGGGCGGCCCGGCCGCCGACGCTGGTGTGCACGACGTTGCGGATGGACGTGCCGGGGAGCGGGGGCACGGCGTGGGAGGGCGCGGCGCCCCAGGTGCCGGTCCAGCCGCCGCGGTGCGGGGCGTCCCGCGCGGGGCCGGCCGCCGGGTCGCGGTCGGCGGCGTGGACCGGCCCGGTGGCGCCGGGGGTGCCGAGGAGGGTGAGCGCCACCGTCGCGGCCAGGGTGGTGAGCAGGCGCCGGGGTGCGGACATACGGATTCCTCCCGCTGCTTCGGGGCGGGGCCGCGCGCGGGCGGCCGGGTATGACCGCACTGTGGCAGAGGCCGGTCCCGCTGCCCATGCGGCAGGCCGCCCGGTGGCCCGCGGACGGGGCGTGTGAAGCTGCGTGCATGACCGAATTCACCGAGGCCGAGCGGGCCTATCTCGCGTCGCAGCGACTGGGGCGGCTGGCCACCGTCGATCCGAAGGGCCAGCCCCAGGCGAATCCCGTCGGCTTCTTCCCGCAGGCGGACGGGACGATCCTGATCGGGGGGTACGCGCTGGGCACCACCAAGAAGTGGCGCAATCTGCGGTCCAACCCGAAGGTGGCGCTGGTGGTGGACGACATCGTCAGCGTCCGGCCGTGGCGGGTGCGGGGGGTGGACATCCGGGGGGACGCGGAGCTGCTGACGGGGCCGCACGACCTCGGACCGCACTTCAGCGAGGAGTTGATCCGTATCCACCCCAGGAAGATCCACAGCTGGGGTCTGGAGTGACGGTCCGTTCCGCGTCCCCGGCGGCCGCCGGCTTACGGCCTGCGGCTTACGGCTTTCCGGCCGACGGCAGGCGGCAGGCGGCTTCCGGTCGGGCGCGGGCACGGGCCCGGGCCCGGGGCGGCGCGTACGCTCCCCGGGCCCGTCCGCTCACCTCAGGCGCCCGCGCTTGGCCTCCATGGCCGCACGCCCCTGCGCGCCCTTGATCCGCCACTCGCGGCGCATCTCGGCCCGGGCACGGGCGTCCGTCTTGGCGACGATGTAGCGGTTCTCCCTGATCAGCTTCCGGTAGCTGGTGAGCCGGCGCTCGGCCAGCGAACCGTCGGCGATCGCCGCGAGCACGGCGCATCCGGGCTCGGCGTCGTGCCCGCAGTCGTGGAAGCGGCACCCTTCGGCGATCTCCTCGATCTCGGCGAAGGTCTGCCCCACCCCGGCCCCGGCGTCGAAGAGGCCGACCCCGCGCAGTCCCGGGGTGTCGATCAGCACTCCGCCGCCGGGCAGCGCGAGCAGATTCCGGGTCGTGGTGGTGTGCCGGCCCTTGCCGTCGGTGTCCCGGGCGGCCTGGACCGTCATCGTGTCATGGCCGATGAGGGCGTTGGCGAGGGAGGACTTCCCCGCGCCGGAGACCCCCAGCAGCACCGTCGTGCCGCCAAGGACCAGGGCCGTCAGTACGTCGAGACCTTCGCCGCTGTGCGAACTGACGGGCAGGACGGACACGCCGGGCGCGGTGGCCTCCACGTCCTGGACGAGATGGGAGAGCACGCCCGCGTCCGGGACCAGGTCGGCCTTGGTGAGCACGACCAGCGGCTGGGCGCCGCTCTCCCAGGCCAGGGCGAGGAAGCGCTCGATCCGCCCGAGGTCGAGTTCGACGGCGAGGGAGACGGCGATGACGGCGTGGTCGACGTTGGCGGCGAGGATCTGCCCCTCGGAGCGCTTGGAGGAGGTGGAGCGGACGAACGCGGTGCGGCGCGGCAGATACGCGCGGACGAAACGGGGGTCACCGGCCGGGTCGACGGCGGCCCAGTCACCGGTGCAGATGACCCGCAGGGGGTCGTGCGGGGTGACGAAGGCGGTGTCGGCCTGGACCGGGCCTTCGGGGGTGATCAGGTCGCAGTGGCCACGGTCGACGCGGACGACCCGGCCGGGGAGCAGGCCCTGGGCGGCGTACGGAGCGAACGCGGCGGCCCACTCCTCGTCCCAGCCGTACGGGGCGAGAGCGGCCTCGACCTGGGCGGAGGCAGCGGAAGAAGTCAGGTTCAGGTGCAGCGGATTGCTGGACAAGACGGGAATCCCTTACGAGGGTGAAGGGTGGTCCCGGCGAGCGCGCACGGCGGCGCGCGGAAGTGTGTGGGTGTCAGCCGGAGACCACGGAGGGGGAAAGGATGAATTCCTGCGTGCGGGCAGCGCCCGTAACAATGACCGTCATCACTGTCCTCACCTCCTGCTTCCTCATCCGAACCGGCAACCGGCCGGGTGCGGCACATGGCCTTACCGGCGGAACGGGATGAAGACTAGACCCGCCCCGCCGGCCCACGCCACCCCTTTATGGGCGGGTGCTCCTGCCTCGTCCGGTCGCCGCCCTGGCTCTGCCCGCCGCGACACCACCGGCGGGCAGAGGCAGGACCACCGTTTCAGGATTCCGGCTGTTCTCCGACGGTTTCGCGGATCGCGGCGCGGGCCGTGTCGGCCTGTTCCTGGATGCGCTCCTGGACATGGGCGGGGACGCCCTGTTCCTGGAAGTGGGCGGTGAGGGTGTCGAGGGTGGCCTCGGCCCGTTCCAGGTCGCCGGCCTTGGCGTGGACGGTCGCGAGGCGGCGGAATGCGGCGTTGAGGGTGAGGTTGTCGAGGCCGGTCTCCTGGTCGGTGCGGGAGGTGGTGATGGCCTCGGTGAGCTGGGTGACCGATTCGGCGATGTCCGGCTGCCGGACCTGGACGCTGCCCCCGCCGATGGTCTGGAAGTGGCGTCCGGCGTTGGCGCCCCGGGCGAGGCGGGCGTAGGCGGCGAGCGGGTGGTCGCCGTGGCGCTCGATCAGTTCCTGGAGGGCGTCGTTCCCGGCGGTGAGGTGGGGCGCGTCGGAGCCGAGGAAGGCCAGCAGGGTGCCCTGGTCGTCACCGGTGAGGAACTCCCCGACCTCCTGGTCGGCGCGGTCGAGGGGGGTACGGACCCGGAGGGTGCGGGTGGGCGAGACGGTACGGGCGCCGTCGAGGCCCGTGTGGACGGCGGTGACCTGGTAGGCGCCGGGTTCGGCGAAGTACAGGCCGTCGCTGCCGTAGCCGAGGTAGGCGGTCTCGTAGACGGCCGGGTTCGCCTCGGTGAGGGTGACGGTCCCCTCCGCTTCCCCGTGCCCGGAGCAGGTGCGGGCGATGGGCCGGAAGACCCGGGTACGGCCGTACGGATCGGTGATCACGACCTTGGTGCGCTCGCCCTTCGGGCCGATCGACCCGGCCACGGTCACATCCCCGGTCACCCCGGTACGGGAGAGCCGCAGCTCGGCCATGACCGGCTCGCCGTGGCCGAAGAACTGCTTCCCGCCCAGCGACAGGGACAGGCCCGGGTCCTCACCGGCGCCCGGCAGGGTGAACGTCTGCGCGGTGGCGCTGAGGTCGAGTGCGGCGTTGGTGAGGGCGTTGTCGCCGCCGGGGACGATGTGGCGGTGGAAGCCGTGGCGCAGATGGCGCAGTTCGTTGTCGCTGAAGCGGTACGGGAAGTCCTGCCAGAAGTGCTGTCCCTCGGCCCGGCCGGCGCCGTTGTTGTAGAGCGCCGGGTAGTTCATCCAGGACAGTTCGCCGAAGCCGCTGTTCGGCCCCAGCGGGGCGGGCGGGACGGCCAGATTCTTGTCCCAGGAGTGGAGCATGTTGAAGACATGCCCGAGTTCGTGGACGTAGGTGAACAACTCCATTGCGGTGCCTAAGCAGTTGTAGTCCCGCAGGGAGTTGTAGAAGATCGCCACGCCCTGGCGCTGCCTGCCGGTCTGGTCGAACATGATGCCGGCGACGCCGTCGTGGTAGGAGTGGTAGGTGCCGATGAAGTTCCAGATCTTCCACTGCTCGGCGTCCCGGTGGAGGCTGAAGTTGGCCTCCATCGCGGCGTGCAGCTCGGCCTCCGACCACTTCAGATCGGCGCCCGAGGTATCGGCGACGACATTGACCTGGCCCGCGTTCTTCAGCTCGATGCCCGCCTCGGCGTAGGCGGAGGCGAGGGTCAGGACCCGGTTGCGGTATCCGCGCGGGACCCAGGATCCCCGGGAGGTGTCATAGCTCTGGAAGACCTGGGTGCCCGCCATGGCATCGGTCTCCAGCTCGACCGAGCGCAGCGCCGGACCCACGTAGGAGCAGGTCAGTTGCAGTGACGGGGTGTTGTCGCGGCTCAGCAGGGCGAAGTGCGCCGTGGGCATGGGGCTGCTCGCGGCGACGCGGGGCAGCTGAAGTACGACTTGCGTCCAGGGTGAGTTGTTCGCCCAGGACAGACCCAGGCTGTCGACCACGAGGTGGTTGCGGCTCGACAGGGCGATGATCTCGGCGGTGGTGCGGAAGGAGTCGGTCCAGGTGTCGCCGGTGAACAGGTCACCGCTGATCACCCCCAGGGTCCGCTCGCCTTCCAGGTCGACCCGGACCTCGACCCGCTGGTTTCCGAGGGTGCCCGTCCACCGGCCGGTGACCGGACGGTAGGCCGTGCGGTAGTGCTCGGGGAGGGCGGCGAGGCCGGGCACACCGAGCCGGTCCAACGCGCCGGAGGCCAGGACCCCGGTCTTCCAGTTCAGCAGGACGCCCTGGGCGCCCTTGATCAGCAGGCTCTGCCGGGTCCCGTCAGCCGCGGGCTTGTACGGCGCCACATGGTCCAGCCCGGAACGGAAGTCCTCCGGCAGCGCGGCCCACCCGGCGCACCCCGAGGCGTCCGGGCCATCGGTGATCAGGGCCTCGCGCACCACGCCGGTGGACCAGTTGAGGGTGAGGACCCGCCCGCCCTTGAAGAAGTACGTCTGCCGCGAGCCATCCGCCGCGTTGGGCGCCTGGAACAGGACGTCGATCTCGAAACGGTAGTCGGCCGGGAGCGCGGTGCCCCAGTTCGCCAGCTTCGTCCACCGCCCCTCGCTCAGGGTGGACTGCTTCTCCCAGTCGTACCAATAGTGGTTGTCGCCCCAGAAGAAGATGCTTTGCTGCGACTCCCCCGGCTGGGACAGCAGCAGCGCGCCCAGGGCGAGACCCCGCTGATGGAAGTAGAACAACTGGGGTGCCAGCCCGGTGAGGTAGTCCGACCCGATCCGCTGCTGCTCGTTGATCAGGGCACCCTCCGAGCCCTGCGAGAACAACAGCCGCCACTCACTGCCCGCGGGAGCCGCCAGCACCCAGCTGAAGCCCGTCGCCTTGTAGCGCATGAACCCCATGACCCGTACTCCTCTCAGAGAAGGTGAAGCCCACGGAGCGGGATGCCCGCCCCGCGGTACGGAGCGCCGGTCCCCTTCCGGCCCGTACCCCTGCCACCCCGTACCCGGCGACCGTCCCTGCCCGGGCGGGAAGGAACAGCCGCCGCACGGGGAGCAGGTAAAGAAAGGGTCATGCCGAGCCGGGGCACAGTCGACCACACCCCACCCTCACCGGAAATCGAACAGACGGCCCACTGTGCTCGCACAGAGACGGAATGGCGTATACCTCCCTGATCCGGGAGGCCCTGATGCCCGTGGCTTCGGGGCGGCCCCACGGTCCCGGCCGTAACCGGAACCACTGGACCCGCTCCGCCACTCCCCCTCAGGCTCCCGAGAACGACCGGAACCCGCCCCAGGGCGACCCGGGCCCACACACAGCGCGGCCACGGTGGCCGGATGGCGTAGCCGGTTCGACGTTCTGTACACCGCGTCCGCACGGTTCCTACGGTGCAGCCGGTTCACCCTGTCCCCAGCCCCGGCGCCTTGGCGCAGGCCGCCGGGGCCGTACCGGACGACTTGTGACGACTTGTCATGACTGTTGGAGGGAGGGAGCGGTATGCCGACGATCCGTGACCGCGAAGCACGGTTCGACATCCCCGACGGAGAGGTGTTCATCCACCTGGCCGGGCGCCCCGATCTGGTGTGGGACATGGCCGGCCACTCCCAGCAGGCGGGCGCGAGGGCGCTGCTGTGGCAGCGCCACGGCGGCGCCAACCAGCGGTGGCGGGTGACCATCTTCGACGACGAGAACCAGTTCTACACCTGGTTCCGGATCACCAATGTCCACAGCGGCATGGCCCTGGTCCACCAGGCGGACGGCGATGTCTTTGTCCAGCAGCCGCTCGCCCAGGACGGCTGGTCCCAGGTGTGGGCCATGGGCTACCCGGGCTTCGCCGGTTCGAGCTACGAGCCCGCCAGGCCCGCCCAGCCGCACCCCACCGGCTCCGACGGCATCCGCGTGCGTTTCAAGGGCGACTACAGGTCCGGCGGCGAAGTGGCCGGCGCCACCCCCGAGACATCAGGCACGAAATTGTCCAGCGCCCCCTGGAACGCCTTCGAGACCGGCTGGAAGTTCGTCGCCGCCTGACCGGCGCACGCCCTCCCCCGGTCCTTGTCGACTGTCCGCGGACCCGACAGCGGCGGACGGCGATCGAGGACCGCGCCCCGGGCCCGGCGGCAGCTCCGCGCGTACGGTCAGGCCGCCGTCGGGGTTGGCGTGCGCGGTGACGGTGCCGTGGTGGGCGTGCACGATCGAGCGGACGATGGCGAGGCCCAGGCCGTGGCCGGAGCGGTCGCTGGTGACGCGGGACCGCTGCCGGTAGAAGGGTTCGAACAGGCGCTGGGCGACGATGCCGTCGATGCGCGGCCCGGTGTTCTCCACCTCGATGACGATCCCGTTCTCGCGCAGGACCGCGAGGTGCACCGAGCCGCCGGGCCTGTTGTAGGCCAGGGCGTTGTCGAGGAGGTTGAGCAGGAGCTGCCGGAGCAGGGTGGTGTTGCCGGGGACGGTGCAGCCGGGCTCGGTGTCGATGTCGAGGCGCAGGCCGGTCGCGGCCGCCCGCGCGGCCCGTTCGGCGGCCGCGTCCGTGGCGAGGGCCGCGAGGTCGACGGGGTCCGGGTCGAAGGGGGCGTGGTCGGCCGCCGCCAGGTCGAGGAGGGCCTGGACGATGGTGATGTTGCGTTCGTTCGTCTCGACGAGCATCGGGACGAGTTCGGCGAACTCCTCACCGCCGGGGTCGGCGGCCGCGAGCTGGAGGACGGCGCGGGTGGTGGCCAGCGGGGTGAGCAGTTCGTGCGAGGCGTTGGCCGCGAAGCGCCGATGGGCGGCGAAGGACTCCTCAAGACGGGCGAGCATGGTGTCGAACGTGTCGGCGAGCTGCTTGAGTTCGTCGGCGGGGCCCTCCGCGTTGATGCGGTACTGAAGCTGGCCCTCGGCGGCCCTCGCGGCGGCCTGACTGACGGTGCCGAGGGGCGCGAGGAGGCGTTTCGACAGCCGCCAGCCGACGGCCAGACCGATCGCCATCACCAGGAGGAGACCTCCGGTGGACAGCCGCAGCAGGGTGTTCCAGACGTCCTCCTTGCTGCGGATCGACCGGTCGACGGGAGTGCCGGGCGTGGCTCCCGGCACCATCCCGGCCTCGGGGAACGACTCCCAGGTGCGGGGCAGCCGCTCCACCGTCCCGGGGCCCTTGACGACGAGGGTGTCCCGGAAGTCGTACGTCGGCACGAACCGCATTCCGGTGTAGATGACGGCGACCATCAGGACGGCCGAGGCGGCGAGCGCGCCCGCGAAGCCGAGGAAGAGCCGGGTGTGGATGCTCCGGGTCCGCCCGGGACGGCGAAGACCCCGCCAGGGCAGCCACCGCAGACCCGGCCGGAAGGGCCATCGCAGACCCGGCCGCCGCAGACCCGGCCGCCCCACCCGCCGCAGACCCGGCCGCCCCGGCCGCCGCAGGCCCGGCAGCCCCGGCCCCCTCACTCCGTGCCCAGGTAGTAGCCGGCGCTGATCGCCGTCCGCACCAGCCGGGGCTCGCCGAGCTTGCGGCGCAGGGTGTGCACGACGAGACGGACCGCGTTGGTGAGCGGATCCGTGTACGCGTCCCACGCCTTGTCCAGGAGGTGTTCGGCACTCAGTACGCCGCCGTCGGCGCGCATCAGCAGCTCCAGCACGGCCAGTTCCTTCGGCGTGAGGCGTATCTCCCGTCCCGCGCGCAGCACCCGGCGGCGATGGGTGTCGAAGGCGAGGTCGGCGAAGGTGAGGACGGGGGCGTGGGCCACGGGACTGCGCCGGTACAACGCCCGCAGACGGGCGACGAGTTCGGGGAAGTCGAAGGGTTTCGCCAGATAGTCGTCGGCGCCGAGGCCGAGCCCCTCGACCTTGTCGCCCAGGCGCCCGGCGGCGGTGAGCATGAGGACGCGGCACTCCAGGCGCAGGGCGACGACGCGCCGGCAGACCTCGTCACCGTGGACACCGGGCAGGTCGCGGTCGAGGACGACGGCGTCGTAGTCGTAGACCGCCAGCTTCTCCAGAGCGGCCGCCCCGTCGTGCACGACGTCGACGGCGATGGCCTCGCGGCGCAGCTCGATCTCCAGGACCCGGGCCATGTACTGCTCGTCCTCCACCACCAGCACTCGCACGATCCGCGGCCCTTTCCTGTGAATTTCCGGGTGCCTTCGATCTCTTCGCCGCCCACAATTATCAGAAGCGGGATGTGAGCCGTGTATGAGCCACCGCCCGGACCGCGCATTCGGCAAACACGGCTCACAACGGGGCCTGGCTACGGTGACATGCGGTTTCACGTAATTCACCGGGCAGGGAGTTGTCGTAGGCAATGAATCTCTTCAAACGGGCGTGGTGGCGGCTGACCAGCCATCCGGGAAAGACCCTGATGCTGGTCGGTCTCTTCTTCGTCATCTGCACCCTGGTGCTCTCCGGGTTTCTCATCCGGTCCGCGTCGGCCCGGGCGGCCGACGACGCCAAGGAGAGCGTCGGGGCCGTCGCCACCATGCAGTTGGACGTGAACGCGCTGATCGCGTCGGGGCAGGGCACCGAGTCCAACGGCTCCATGCCCGGAACGATCGGCCCGGGTGGTGATCTGCACCGCGGCCTGGTCGACAGGATCTGCCAGTCGCCGGTGGTCAAGCGGTGCAACTACTCGACGGATTCGAGCGCCGCGCCCACCCGGGGCTCGAAGCTGTACCGGGCGGTGCCACGGCCCGCCGGCACCCAGCCGGACGGACTGGACCTCTTCAAGGCCGACGGGGTGCGCGATCAGCAGTCGGTGTCCTCGTTCCGGAACGGCGACGCGAAGATGGTCGCCGGGCGCGGGATCGGCCCGGGGAGCAGGAGCGACGAGGTCGTGGTCGAACAGCGGCTGGCCCAGCACAACCGCTGGAAGGTCGGCGACAGGATCAGGCTGAGGGTCGGCCAGCTGCCGGAGGCCGGCAAGAAACCGAACAAGGACGAGTTCGGCTTCACGGTCGTCGGTATCTACGCCGGCGGCACCCCGGACAGCGGCCAGTACACGCCGGCCATGATGGACCCGGTGAACCAGCTGTACGTCACCCCGGACGGCGGCAGCCGGCTCCTCGGCAAGAAGCAGGGCGCCGAGGGCGGCGTGGTCGACCAGGCCACCTTCACCCTGGGCGACCCGGCCGACCTGGACCGGCTGAAGAAGGACGCGACAGCACGCGGCGCCGACCTCGGCATCTTCCCGATGACCGTCAACGACAAGCAGTACCAGCAGCTCGTCGGGCCCATCGGCAGGACCGCGGACTTCGCCACCGTCACCGTGTGGATCGTCGCCCTCGCCGGCACCGTGATCCTCGCCCTGATCGTCGCCTCGTCGCTGCGCGAACGCCGCAAGGAGCTGGGCATCCTGCTCGCGCTCGGCGAGAAGAAGCCCAGGCTGCTCGGCCAGCACCTGGTGGAGGTCGTCGCCTGTGCGGTGATCGCGGTGGGCCTCGCCTCGGCGGGCAGCCAGTTCCTGTCCCAGGCCGTCGGCGACGAGCTGCTGGCGGGCGAGGTGTCCTCGGCCAGGGAGTCCGCCGCGAACGCGGAGGGCGGCGCCGACCTCAGTGCCGTGACCGGAGCCGGAGGCGCCATCCCCCTCACGGAGGAGGCACCCGGGGTCGACCCCATCGACTCGATCGACGTACGGCTCGGCGCCGCCGACATCGCCAGGGTCGGCGCCACCGGCCTCGGCATCGCCGCCCTGGCCACCCTCATCCCCGGCGCGCGCGTGCTGCGCCTCGACCCGCGCGACATCCTGACGAAGGGCGACTGAGGCGATGACTTCCCCCACCGAGGATCCGGTGCTCGAACTCACCGGCGTGGCCCGCTCCTACCAGAGCGGCAACCGCAAGCGCACCGTGCTCAGGGGCATCAGCTGCGCCTTCGAAGCGGGCCGCATGTACGCCGTGGTCGGCCCCTCCGGCAGTGGCAAGACCACACTGCTCTCGCTCGCCAGCGGCCTGGACTCACCGAGCGCCGGCACTGTCCGCTTCCGCGGCCGGGACGTCGCGGAACTGGGCCTCGGCCGTTACCGCAACCGTCATGCGGCCACCGTGTTCCAGTCGTTGAACCTGCTCACGTACATGACGGCGGTGCAGAACATCACCTCCGCCATGGAGATCACCGGGGTGCGCCGGAGCAACAGGAGCCGGCGCGCTGTCGAACTCCTCGATCTGCTCGGGGTGGACGCCGCCGACCACAGCCGGCGGACCCTGGAGCTGTCCGGCGGGCAGCAGCAGCGCGTGGCCATCGCCCGTGCGCTGGCCTGCGAGGTCGACATCCTCTTCGCGGACGAGCCCACCGGCAGCCTCGACCACGAGACGGCGGACGGGATCGTCGCCGTGTTCCGGAAGCTGGCGCACGACGAGGGCAAGTGCGTGGTGGTGGTGACGCACTCCCGTGCGGTCGCGGACGCCTCCGACGAGGTGTTGCAGCTCAAACGGGGCAAGCTCAGCGCCCGCTAGACACGGCACGGCACGCACGGACGGACGGCGCCCCGCGAAATTCAGCGTGGTGATCACGAGGGCTCGGTAGGGTCGGTGCACTTGGACGGTGACGGACAGGAGTGTGCCGATGCAGTCTGGCGAGCAGTCTTCCCGGTCGGGTTCGCGGGTCGATCCGTGGCGGGGGCGGTACGCGGCACGGGCGGCGGGGATGGTGGCGTCCGAGGTGCGGGCGCTGTTCGCCGTCGCGTCCCGGCCGGAGATCGTGTCGCTGGCCGGTGGGATGCCGAACGTGTCCGCGCTGCCGATGGACACGGTCGGCGCGCTGATGACGGAACTGGTCGCGGAGCGGGGCGCGGTGGCGCTCCAGTACGGCTCCGCGCAGGGCGATCCGGGGCTGCGGGAGACGATCTGCGAGGTGATGGCGGCCGAGGGTATCGACGACGCGTCGCCGGACGACGTCGTGGTGACGGTCGGCTCGCAGCAGGCGCTGGACCTGGTGACGCGGGTGTTCGTGGACCCCGGGGACACGGTGGTCACCGAGGCCCCCACCTATGTGACCGCGCTCGGCGTCTTCGCCGTGTACCAGGCGGACGTCGTGCACGTCGCCATGGACGAGGACGGCGTCGTACCGGAGGCGCTGGCGGAGACCTTCGCCCGGCTGGAGCGCGAGGGGCGGCCCGCGAAGCTCTTCTACACCGTACCGACGTTCCAGAACCCGGCCGGTGCCACCCTCTCCGCCGAGCGCCGCCACCGGGTGGTGGAGATCTGCCGCCGGGCCCGGGTGCTGCTCCTGGAGGACAATCCGTACGGGCTGCTCCACCTCGACGGCGACGAGCCGATGCGGGCGCTGCGGGCCGACGCCCCGGACGATGTGGTCTATCTGGGCTCGTTCTCGAAGACGCTGGCGCCGGGGCTGCGGGTCGGCTGGGCGCTCGCCCCGTCCGCCGTGCGGGAGAAGCTGGTGCTGGCGGCCGAGAGCGCGATGCTCTCGCACTCCGTCTTCAACCAGCTCGCCGTGGACCGCTATCTGCGCACCCAGCCGTGGCCGGAACAGATGCGGGACTTCCGGGCGATGTACCGGGAGCGGCGGGGTGCGATGCTCGACGCGCTGGAGAAGTACATGCCGCCGGGGGTGACGTGGACCCGCCCGGCCGGGGGTTTCTTCGTCTGGGTGACCCTCCCCGAGGGGCTGGACTCCAAGGCGATGCTGCCGAGGGCGATCCAGTCGCGGGTGGCGTACGTCCCCGGTACCGGGTTCTTCGCGGACGGCGGCGGGCGCCAGGCGATGCGGCTGTCGTACTGCTATCCGCCGCCGGAACGGATCCGGGACGGGGTGCGGCTGCTGGCGGACGTCATCGGCGCCGAACTGCGGATGCGCGACATCTTCGGCACCTCCGCCCCCGCCACCAGCACCGGGCCCCAGGCGCCCGGCCCCGACCAGGCATGACCACCGAAGGAGAAGAAGGCATGACCGATCTGCGGGTGGTCGTCATCGCGGGGGGCCTCTCCCCCGAGCGCGAGGTGTCGCAGAAGTCCGGCGCCCGGGTCGCCGACGCCCTGCGCCGGGCCGGGGTGGAGACCGAACTCCGCGATGTGGGGACGGATCTGCTGCCCGCGCTCGCCGGCGCGCGGGGCGCTGTGGCCTTCCCGGTGCTGCACGGGGTGGCCGGCGAGGACGGGACCATCAAGGAGGTACTGGAGCTGGCCGGGGTGCCGTACGTCGGGGCCCGGCCCGGGGCGTGCCGGGCGGCGTTCGACAAGGCGGTGGCGAAGGAGGCGTTCACCCGGGCCGGGCTCCGGACGCCCGAGTCGGTCACCCTCCCCAAGGAGGCGTTCCACGACCTGGGGGCGGCCGCGCTGACCGCCCGGATCACCGAGCGGCTGGGGCTGCCGCTGTTCGTGAAGCCCCGGGCGGGCGGGAGCGCGTTCGGCGTGAGCCGGGTGGAGTCGGCCGAGCGGCTGCCGGAGGCGCTGATGGCGTGCTTCGCCTACCACGACGAGGCCCTGATCGAACGTCTCGTCACCGGCACGGAGATCGCCATCGGCGTGGCCGACCTGGGCGACGGGCCCTTCGCCCTCCCGGCCGTGGAGATCGTGGCGGAGGGCCTGTACGACTACACCGCCCGCTACACGCCCGGCGCGGTCGAGTTCCACCACCCGGCCCGGATCCCGCCGGCCGCCGCCGAGGAGGCCGCCCGGGTCGCGGTCGCCGCCCACCGGGCGCTCGGGCTGCGGGACCTGTCCCGTACGGACGCGATCGTCACCGCCGAGGGCGAGGTGGTGGCGCTGGAGACGAACGTCGCCCCCGGGATGACCCTGACCAGTACGTATCCCATGGCGCTTGAGGCCGCCGGGCTCGGCTTCGGCGACTTCTGCCGCGATCTGGCGGCGGCGGCGGAACAGCGCCACCGGCCCTGACCCGGGGCGGGGCATGCGCCGATGCACGAGGCCCGGGCCCCGGTCGGCACCCCGCCGCCGGCAGGGGCCGGCGTGCTCTCCCCCGTCCGCGCGACTCGTGTGGCGGGCCCTCCGGCCCGCTCCTAACGTCGCCTCATGACCCAACGAAGAAATCACCTTAAAACACCTTATGTACTGACCACTGCCCTGACGACGGCCCTCATCGCCGGTCTGGCCGCCGCGCCCGCCCCCGCCTTCGCGGCCCCGCGCAGCCACACCGTACGGCCCGGTGCCTCGATCCAGGCGGCGGTCGACGCGGCGAGCCCCGGGGACACGGTGGTGCTCACCCGGGGCACCTACCGGGAGAGCGTCCTGATCACCAAGGCGCTGACCCTGCGCGGCGCCGGGCCGCAGACCGTGCTCGCGCCCGCCCAGACCCGTTCCCGGGCCGTCCATTCCTGTGCCAAGGCGGGCAACGGCATCTGCGTCACCGGGACCGAGGGGGCCGCTCTCACCGGGGTGTCCGTCCGCTCGCTCACCCTGCGGGGCTTCCGGGTCAACGGGCTGTGGGCCTCGCGCACCGACCGGCTCTCCGTGCGCGGGGTGAGGGCCGAGGAGAACGGTGTCTGGGGCATCGCCCAGCAGCGCTCCACCCGGTCCTCGCTGCGGGGCAACACCGTGCGGGAGAACGGCGACGCCGGCATCTTCGTCGCCAACGCCGTGGACGCGGAGGGCGGCGCGACCGACACCGGCGGCACGGTGATCGCGGACAACCGGGCCACCGGCAACCGGATCGGCGTCACCGTACGGCGTGTCCGCAACCTCTCCGTCCGCGGCAATGTCGTCACCGGGAACTGCGCCGGGATGTTCATCGTGGGCGACGAGTCCCGGCCGGCGGCGGGCGCGATGACGGTCCGGGACAACACCGTCGACCGGAACAACGCCTTCTGTCCGGCGACCGCGCGGCTCCCCGTGCTCCAGGGCTCCGGCATCGTCCTCACCGGCTCCGAGGCGACCGTCATCCGCGGCAACCGGATCCGGGACAACGCGGGCACCGGACCCATGTCGGGCGGAGTCGTCCTCTTCAAGAGCTTCGTCGGCGCGGCCAACACCGACAACGTCGTCGAACGCAACGACGTCCGGGGCAACTCCCGGGCGGACCTGGTCGACGGCGGCGGCGGTACGGGCAACCGGTTCACCGGCAACGACTGCTCCACGTCCCAGCCCGCCGGCCTGTGCTGAGTCCGATCCACCGGACGCGGCCCGGCGCGCCCGTCCACGAACGCCAGGAGAGTGAACGCCGCATGACCACCCTCAGCACCCGACCCGTCCAGACCGTCTCCCTCGACTCGGCCCCTCCCCCGGGCATGCGGCTGCGCGAACTCGCCTTCGGGGCCGCCTGTGCCGCCGCCGTGCGCGCCGCCGCCCGGCTGAAGGTGGCCGACGCCCTCGGCGATGTGCCGGCCACCCCCGAGAAGCTGGCCCGGGCCGTGGGCGCCGAGGCCGGGCCGCTGCGGCGGCTGCTGCGCGCCCTGGCCTGCCAGGGCGTGTTCGACGAACGGCCCGACGGGACCTTCTGCCACACCGAGATGTCGCGGATGCTGCGCGAGGACGACCCGCACAGCCTGCGGGCCATCGTCCTGTGGTGCACCGAGCCGTGGACCTGGGCGGCCTGGCCCCGGCTGGACGACGCCGTGCGCTCGGGCGGCGACGTCTTCCACGAGCTGTTCGGCAAGGGCTTCTTCGACCATCTCCACCAGGACGCCCCGGAGTCGGCGCAGATCTTCAACCAGGCGATGACCACCTCCAGCAGACAGTCCGCGGAGGACGTCGCCGAGCTGCTGGACCTCACCGGGGTCGGCTCGGTCGCCGACATCGGCGGCGGGCAGGGGCATGTCCTGGTCAGCCTGCTGGAGCGGCACCCCGGGCTGCGCGGCGTCCTGCTCGACCTGCCCGACGTGGTCGCGGGCGCCGATCCCCGGCTGCGCGACGACGGCGATCTGGCGAGCCGGGTCACCGTCGTCCCCGGCGACTGCCGGCGGGAGATCCCCGTCGACGCCGACCTCTACATCATCAAGAACATCCTGGAGTGGGACGACGCCAGCACCCGGGCGACCCTGCACAACGTGGTGGCCGCCGCCCGTCCCGGCGCCCGCGTCGTGGTGATCGAGAACCTGGTCGACGACACCCCGTCGATGCGGTTCACCACCGCCATGGACCTGCTGCTCCTGCTGAACGTGGGCGGCGCCAAGCACACCCGGCACAGCATGGTGGAGCGGATGACCGGCGCCGGTCTCGTGCCGGAGGTCATCCGCCCGGTCAACGCCTATCTGCACGCCTTCGAGGCCGTGGTCCCGGCGGCGCCCGCCGAGCGCTGAGCCCGCACAGCCCATGGCCCCCGCTGTCACGGCGGGGGCCGCAGGCGTTTCCGGCACCGGGGTCAGGGGTCGGGGCGCTCCCACACGTAGAAGCGGTGGGCCATGGCGTCCTTGGGGCTCCGCCAGGTGTCCAGGTCGTACGGGCTGACGAACTCCGTCAGCCGGTCGGACAGATTCCGGAAGTCCGGGTGGTCACTCACCCCGGCGATCGCCGGGCCCGGCGGCCGGTCCGCCTCGATCAGATGCAGGTAGACATCGCCGAACTGGAAGAGGCTGCGCCGGCGCACGCCGACGAGACGGGGCAGCTCACCGCCGTCGGACTCGGCGAAGAGCCGGGCGATGCCGTCGCCGGAGCCCGGTGCCATCCGGGCCACGATCAGCGCCTGGTGGGCGGGGGGCGCCGGGAGCCGGGTCGCTCCCGGGAGTCCCGCGGGAAGTCCTGTCATGACGATCCGCCCCCCGTCAGCCGGCCGAGGCCGTGCGGCGCTGGCGGTCCCGTTCCTCGATCTTGTCCCGGATGAGCGCCAGCTGGATCTTCGAGTTGCGGTTGATGTTGTCGGTCATCCAGTCGTCGTCGACGGGCGCGTCGGGCTTCATCGCGAAGTCCTGCCGCCAGTGCATCCGGGTGCCGCCGGGGACCTCGCTGTACTCCCAGTGGATGTCCATGTGCTGGAAGGGCCCGGTCTCCACCCGGCGGGCGCGGACCGTGCGGCTCTCCCGGTCGGGGGTGCGCTCGGAGACCCAGCTCCAGATCTTGCCGTTGTCGTCGGGGTGCATGGTGAGCCGGAAGGTGGTGGTGTCCCCCTTCCGGTCGAGCACTTCGACCGACGCGTACTCGCTGAAGAGCTGGGGCCAGTTCTCCAGATCGTTGGTGATCTCCCAGACGATGTCCAGGGGCGCGTTGACGGTGATCTCGTTCTCGGTGTGTCCTGCCACCTTCAGGCTCCGCTCTTGGTCAGTGAGGTGTTCACGAGGTCGAGGAAGGCCCGGGGGGTCGGGCACTTCTCCGCGTCCTGCGGCATGGTGATGCCGTGCCGGTTCTCCAGCGCGGCGACGATGCCCAGCAGTCCCAGCGAGTCCAGGCCGTACTCCTCGAACGAGGTGTCCGGCCGGTCCGCGAGATCCGTGGGCTCGACCTGTATGCCGGCGTTCTGCCGCATCAGGCCGGCCAGTTCCTCCGGGGTGACGGGCTCAGTCATACCTGTGCTCCTTCTCGGCCTACCGGCCTTCTCGATGCTGGTCGGCGCTCGCCCGCGCGGTACGGGGGCGGGCCGCTCAGTCCTGCTCGGGTGCGTCCCCGCTCCCCCGGCCGTCCCGGTCCCGCTCGCCGGGGTCGGCGGCGCGCAGCACCAGGGCCGCGTTCGACCCCATCAGCCCCCGGCTGACGATCAGCGCGGTGCGCAGCGGCACCCGCCGGGCCTTGCCGGTGACGAGGTCGATGTCGTGGCAGACGTCGAAGACGTTGGGCGTCGGGGGGACGACCCCGTCCTCCATGGCGAGGACGGCGGTGGCGACATCCAGCACGGGGCCGCCGCAGTACGCCCGTCCGATGCCGGTCTTGGGGGCGGTGACGGGCACCCGGCGGCCGTGCCCGCCGAGCGCGTCGGTGAGCGCCAGGGCCTCGGCGCGGTCGGCCTCCGGTACGCCGAGCGCGTCGGCGAAGACGACGTCGATCTCCTCCGGGGCGCACCGGGCCTGCCGCAGCGCGCCCTGGATCGCGCGGGCCAGGCCCTCGCGGGAGGCCTCCCAGCGGGCGGCCCCGGTGAAGGTGGCGGCGTGCCCCGCCACATGGGCGCGGGGCAGGGCGCCGCGCCGCCGGGCCGTGTCCTCCTCCTCGACGACGAGCATCGCGCCGCCCTCGGCGGGGACGAAGCCGCGGGCCTCGGCGGTGAAGGGGCGGTAGGCGCGGGCGGGGTCGTCGCTGGTGCTGAGGTCCTCGTAGCCGAGCTGGCAGACCATGGAGTAGGGCGCGAGCGGTGCCTCGGCGGAGCCGACGACGACGGCCGATGTGCCGCGTGCGACGGCCCCGGCGGCGTGGGCGATGGCGTCGAGTCCGCCGGCCTCGTCGCTGCACACCACCCCGCAGGGGCCCTTGAAGCCGCCCCGGATGGAGATCTGGCCGGTGCTGGCGGCGTAGAACCAGGCGATGGACTGGTAGGGGCCGACGTAGCGCGAGCCCTGGCCCCACAGGTTCTGGAGTTCGCGCTGACCGAACTCGCCGCCGCCGGAGCCGGAGGCGGTGACCACGCCGATGTCGTAGGGGGTGTCCTGGTAGTCGGCGCGGCCGAGCCGGGCGTCGGCGAGCGCGAGGTCGGCGGCGGCCATGGCGAAGTGGGTGAAGCGGTCGGTCTGCACCAGGAAGCGGTCCTCGACCATGCTGCCGGGTTCCAGGTCGCGCACCTCGCCGCCGACGCGCAGGGGCAGGTGGTCGCAGCCCTCCCGGGAGATCCGGTCCAGGACGCACAGCCCCTCCAGCGTCGACTTCCAGAAGACGTCGGCGCCGATGCCGTTGGGGGCGATGACGCCGATGCCGGTGATGACGGTGCGGCGGCCTTGCCGGGAGCCGGTCATGGTGCCCTCCCATGGGGTGGGGTCAGCACGACCGCGGACTGGAATCCGCCGAACCCGCTGCCCACGGAGAGCACGTGGCGCAGCTTGCGGGGGCGGGCGGTGCGCGGCACGTAGTCCAGGTCGCACTCGGGGTCGGGGGTCTGGTAGTTGGCGGTGGGGGGCACGACCTGGCGGTCCATGGCGAGGACGCAGGCGACCAGTTCGATCGCGCCGATCGCGCCCAGTGAGTGGCCCACCATGGATTTGATGGAACTCATCGGGGTGGCGTATGCGTGGGCGCCGAGGGAGCGTTTGACGGCGGCGGTCTCGTGCCGGTCGTTCTGCTTGGTGCCGGAGCCGTGGGCGTTGACGTAGTCGATGGCGGTGCGGTCGACGCGGGCGTGGTCCAGGGCCAGGTCGATGGCGCGCGCCATCTCCAGGCCCTCCTTGGTGAGGCCGGTCATGTGGTAGGCGTTGCCGAAGGTGGCGTAGCCGCCGATCTCGCAGTAGACGGTGGCGTTCCGGGCGCGGGCGTGCTCCAGTTCCTCCAGGACGAGGACGGCGCCGCCCTCGCCCATGACGAAGCCGTCGCGGTGGGCGTCGAAGGGCCGGGAGGCGTGCTCGGGGTCGTCGTTGTTGGGGGAGGTGGCCTTGATGGCGTCGAAGCAGGCCACGGTGATCGGGGAGATGGGGGAGTCGGTGGCGCCGGTGATGCAGATGTCGGCGCGGCCCTCCTCGATGGCCTGGAAGGCGTATCCGACGGCGTCGAGGCCGGAGGTGCAGCCGGTGGAGACGGTCTGCACCGGTCCGCGGGCGCCGGTCCGTTCGGCGACGGCGGAGGCGAGGGTGGAGGGGGAGAAGGCGCGGTGCAGATGGGCGTCGGCGGCCCGGTGGTCGACGTCCCAGCGCTCGCCCCGCCGGGAGACGGCGACGTAGTCGTGTTCGAGCCGGGTGGTGCCGCCGACGGCGGTGCCGAGGGAGACGGCGATCCGCCAGGGGTCCTCGGCGCCGGGGTCGAGTCCGGCGTCGCGTATCGCCTCGTCGGCGGCGACCAGGGCGAACTGGATGTAGCGGTCCGCGCGGGCGGTGGTGTCCGCGTCGAGTCCATGGGCCGCCGGGTCGAAGTCGACCTCGGCGGCGATCCGGGAGCGGAAGCCCTCGGGGTCGAAGAGGGTGATGCCCCGGGTCGCCGTCCGGCCGGCGGAGAGCAGGTCCCAGAAGGCCGAGGCGCCGACTCCGCC
Organism: Streptomyces yaizuensis; assembly: GCF_034961445.1. Lineage (NCBI taxonomy): Bacteria > Bacillati > Actinomycetota > Actinomycetes > Kitasatosporales > Streptomycetaceae > Streptomyces > Streptomyces yaizuensis. Next base: position 149,179 of record NZ_BSBI01000012.1, on the reverse strand, counting down.
GGGGGCGACGACGCCGACCCCGGTGACCGCGACCCGGCGCCTCACGACACCGCCCCCGTGTGCTGCGGCGGGCCGCCCTGCGCGGCGGCGGCCTCCTCGGCCGTCTCCGTGTCGACGTGGCCGAGTTCGGGCCGGGGCGCCAGCGGGCCGAGGTGGAAGACCATGCGGACCTCCTCGTCGCCGGTGTTGCGGAAGCGGTGGCGTACGTCGATGGGGATCATCAGCCCCTGGTCGGGGCGCATGGGGTGGGTGACGCCGTCGAGGTCGACCTCCAGGCGGCCCTGCACGAGATAGACGAACTCCTCGGAGTACGGGTGGTAGTGCTCGGCGATGCTCTCCCCGGGCCGCATGATGGCCAGTCCCATGAATCCGCTGGTCGAGCCCACGGCGGTGGGGGTGAGCAGGGCACGCAGGTCGCCGCCGCGCCGGGTGTTGGGCTTGCTCTCGCTCAGGTCGACGATGCGTGGGCCGGTCGTGGTCATGGTGGTTCTTCCTCCAGTCGGCGGTGGGGCCGGGGTCGGTCGGCTGGGCGCCGGGTCGGCCGGCAGGCTGCCGGGTCGGCCGGCGGGGTGCCCGGGTCAGGAATCGGGCGCGGCGAGCCGGTCGGTGATCAGCTGCATGTCGGAGTCGGTGACGAAGCGGGAGACGTCGGCGCGGGTGCCCCGGGCGGCCCGGTCGCCGTCGACGAGGAGCCGGCCGAGGACCGCGGGCTTGCGGGGCCCGTGGACGCCGAGGGCGAGTGCCGGCTGCCCGTCGAGGGGCCCGCTGATGTCGATCAGCCGGACGACGATGTCGTCGCGCTGGAAGACGGTGCTGCCGACGACGGGGTTGGCCGGGTCCTCGGCGGCCAGCTCGTCCTGCCGGGAGAGGAGCCGGGCGACCGCGAGCCCGCATTCCTCCTTGGCGCGGTAGAGCAGGGCGTGCCGGTTGACCTCGTCGGGTCCCCGGCCTTCGGCGGTGACGTGGTGGACGGCGGGCAGCGCCGCGCGGGTGAAGAAGAGCCGGGCCGAGTTGGCGTCGTCGAGGTCGCGGTCCTGCTCCAGGTAGGGGTTGATGGCCTCCTCGACGGCGCGGACCTCGGGCTGGCGGGCGACATGGCGCAGGGCCGCCATCAGGTCGCCCTGGACCTCGATGGCCCGGACCACCCGGTTGCCGTGCATGAAGAGCGAGGTGCGGCGCAGCCGGGTCTGCTCGTCCACCCGCGCGGACGGGGAGCTGTAGCCGGCCAGGATCTTCGCCACGGCCTTCTCGGTGCCGGGTTTCACGGTGAAGGTGAGGGCGTGGCGGACGACGCCGTCGCCGACGCGGGGGTAGGGCTGGAGGCCGCCGCGCGGTTCCTGCCGGGGGGCGCTGAACGCCTGTCCGGTCTCCCGCAGCACGCTGAAGCGGAGCGAGCGGGTGTCCCGGACGCAGCTGTGCAGCGGCATGACCGTGGCCACGTGCTCCTCGCTGTTGACCCAGGCGAGGAAGGGGGGCGCGCTCTCCCACTCGCTGGTGATCAGCCACTGGGAGGGGTTCTCGATGGACTGGCAGAGCTGGTCGCTGATGTGTCCCGGCACCGAGGCGACATGGTTGCGCATGTGCTCGTAGGCCTCAAGGAACTGCTTCTGGCAGCCGTCGTAGAGGTCCAGCAGCAGGACGACCCGGAGCCGGGATCCGTCGAAGGCGGACTGCGATATACGTTCGGACAACGTAGTCATTCCTCTTCACTCCTTCGCGCCCGCGCCGCCGCCGGGGACAGGGCCCGTCGTCGGCGTCCGGTGCATCTGGGTCGTCGGGGGATCGCCGCGGTGTGTGCGGTGCCCCGGCTGCCCGGGGCGCTCCCGTGAACCGATCGTGATGCGGTACCACGTGTGGCGCGAGAGATGGGCACCGTACGAGTGAATGGGCGGGGCAAGCGGCGCCGTGACGGGCACACAGATTCCATGCAAGGGACAGCTGAGTACGCCAAGAAAACCGAGTCCACCGACCTGCGTGTGCCGGTCCTGATCGTGGGCGGGTCGCTGGTGGGCCTGTCCACCTCGATGTTCCTGAGCCGGCACGGCGTGGGGCATCTGCTGGTGGAGAAGCACGCGGGCACGTCGACGCATCCGCGCGGGCGGGGCATCAACGTCCGCTCGATGGAGCTGTTCCGCCGGGCGGGGGTGGAGCGGGACATCCGGGAGGCGGCGGCCGTGCTGGCGCCGAACCACGGCATCCTCCAGGCGGGCTCGCTGACGGGCCCCGACGGCGGCGACGGCGCGTGGCTGTTCAAGGAGATCGACCCCGGTGGCGGGCTGTCCCGGATCAGCCCGGCGACCTGGTGCCTGTGCAGCCAGAACGACATCGAACCGGTACTGGCAAAACGTTCCGCCGAGGCGGGGGCCGAGCTGCGCTTCGGGACCGAGCTGCTCTCCTTTGAGCAGGACCCCACCGGGGTGACGGCACTGCTGAAGGACCGCCTCACCGGCGAGCACACGAGCGTGCGGGCGGACTACCTGGTCGCCGCCGACGGCCCGCGCAGCCCCGTGCGCGAAGCCCTCGGGATCGCCCGCAGCGGCCCCGGGGAGCTGTTCCACAACGTGAGCCTGACCTTCACCTCGCGGGGGCTCATCGACATCGTCGGCGACCGGCGCTTCATCGTCTGCTATCTGACGACCCCGGGCGCCGATGGCGCGCTGCTGCCCGTCGACAACGCCGAGCGCTGGGTCTTCCACGCCCCCTGGCACCCGGAGTGGGGCGAGACGCTGGAGGAATTCACCGACGAGCGCTGCCGGGAGCACATCCGGCGGGCGGTCGGCGCCCCCGGCCTCGATGTGGAGATCACCGGGAAGGCGCCCTGGCACGCCGCCGAACGGGTGGCCCGCCGCTACGGCGCCGGCCGGGTCCACCTGGCCGGGGACTCGGCCCACGAGATGTCCCCGACCGGCGCCTTCGGCTCCAACACCGGCATCCAGGACGCGCACAACCTGGCCTGGAAGCTGGCGGCGGTCCTCCAGGGCTGGGCGGGTCAGGCCCTGCTCGACACCTACGGCCAGGAGCGCAGACCGGTGGCGAAGGCGACCGGCGAGCGGGCGTCGGCGCGCTCCGCCGAGCACAGCCACCCGGGGTACGCGGCCCCGGTGCTGCCCGGCGGCCCGCGCGGCGGGGTGCTGACGGTCGCGATGGGGTACGGCTACCCGGCGGGCGCCGTCGTCGGCGTGGACCCGGACCGGCCGGTGGTCCCCGAGCGGATGAGCCTCACCGGGGAGCCGGGCACCCGCGCCCCGCATCTGTGGGTGCGCCGCGCGGGGACACGTCTGTCCACACTCGATCTGTACGAACGGTCGATGGTGCTGCTCTGCGGCGAGGGCGCGGTGTGGCGGGACGCCGCGCACAAGGCCGCGGCCCGGCTCTCCGTACCGCTGGACGTGTACGCGATCGGCGACGGGCCGCTCGCGGACCTGGTGCCGGAGGAGGGCTGCGACTGGACCGGCACGCACGGGACGACCGCGGAGGGCGCGCTCCTCGTCCGCCCGGACGGCTTCGTCGCCTGGCGCTCCCCGGGCGGCGCGCTCGACCCCGAACGGGCGGTCGAGGAAGCCCTCGCGGAGGTGCTGCGGCTGCGCTGAGCACGGTGCGGGCGCGACGGCGCGCAAGAGTTGCACAGGTCACACGCGTGACGAGATTTGGCCAAAGGGGTCACGCGTGTGACCTTCGCGTTCTACCGTGCGCGGATGGCCCACCATTTGCGGGAGGTGTAGAAAGAGGACATGGCCGCACGTTACGGTCGCCCCCCTTCGGTTCTGCGGATGCGGACCGTCGCCGGGCAGGTCTTCCTCCTCCAAGTGGTGATCGTGCTGCTGCTGGTCGCGGCGGGCATCGTGGCGCTGGTGCTCCAGTCGCACGCGGACAGCGAACGGGAGGCCGTCAACCGCTCCGTCTCCGTGGCCGCGACCTTCGCCAGCGCACCGGGCGTCGCCGCCGCCCTGCGCGCCCCCGACCCCACCGCCGTGCTCCAGCCCAGCGCCGAGGAGGCCCGCCGCCGCTCCCACGTCGACTTCGTCGTGGTGATGAACACCGACGGGATCCGCTACACGCACCCCAGACCGGACCGGATCGGGAAGCGGTTCGTCGGCGAGTACGCGCCCGCGCTCCACGGCGAGGTGGTCACCGAACGGCTCACCGGCACCATCGGACCGCTGGTCCAGGCCGTCGTCCCCGTCTACGGCGCCGACCGCGAGGTGGTCGGCCTGGTCTCCGCCGGGGTGACGCTGAACAAGGTCAGCGGGGTGGTCGAGAACCAGTTCCCGCTGCTGTTCGGGGTGGGCGCCGCGGTCCTGCTGCTCACCACCGGCGGCACCGCCCTGGTCACCCGCCGGCTGCGACGGCAGACCCACGGCCTGGGGCCGGAGGAGATGACCCGGATGTACGAGCACCACGACGCCGTGCTGCACACGGTGCGCGAAGGGGTGCTCATCGTCGGCGGCGGGCGGGTGCTGCTCGCCAACGACGAGGCCCGGCGGCTGCTGGGGCTGCCCGCGGCCGTCGAGGGGCGGCACGTCACCGACCTGGGGCTCGACCCGCCGACCGAGCGGCTGCTCATGTCGGGCCGGGTCGTCACCGACGAGGTGCACCAGGTCGGCGAGCGGCTGCTCGCCGTCAACCAGCGCCCCACGCCCACCGGCCGCGACGGCGGGCCGCCCGGCAGCGTGGCCACCATCCGGGACACCACCGAGCTGCGGGCCCTCACCGGCCGCGCGGACGTGGCCCGCGCCCGGCTGAAGCTCCTCTACGACGCCGGGGCCGAGGTCGGGACCACCCTGGACGTGGTCCGCACCTGCGACGAGCTGGCCGTCTTCGCCGTGGGCCGGTTCGCCGACTTCGCCACCGTCGACCTGTCGGAGGCGGTGCTGCGCGGCGAGGAGCCCCGGTCGACGGGGGCGGGCGAGGACATGCGGCGGATCTCGATCGGCGGCGTCGGCGACGAGACCGCGCACTTCGCCCTCGGGACCACCATCCGCTATCTGACCACCACCCGGATGGGGTCGGGGCTCGGCAAGGGCGAGGGGATCCTGGAACGGGACCTGCCCGCGTACGACGGCTGGGAGCAGCAGTCCCCCGAGCGGGCGGTACGCCTGGTCGAGGCCGGTTTCCACTCGATGATCGCGGTGCCGCTGCGGGCGCGCGGGGCGATCCTGGGCGTGGCGATGTTCTGGCGCTCCCGCACCCCGGAGCCCTTCGAGGAGGAGGACCGCTCCCTCGCCGAGGAACTGGTGGCACGGGCGGCGGTGAGCGTCGACAACGCCCGCCGCTACAGCCGCGAGCACACCATGGCGGTCACCCTCCAGCGCAGCCTGCTGCCCCGGGTGCTCCCCGAGCAGAGCGCCATCGACATCGCCTACCGCTACCGGCCCGCGCAGGCCGGTCTGGGCGGGCTCGGCGGCGTCGGCGGCGACTGGTTCGACATCATCCCGCTGCCGGGCGCGCGGGTGGCGCTCGTCGTGGGCGACGTGGTGGGCCACGGGGTGCACGCGGCGGCCACCATGGGCCGGCTGCGGACCGCCGTGCACAACTTCTCCACCCTCGACCTGCCCCCGGACGAACTGCTGTGGCACCTGGACGAGCTGGTCAACCGGCTCGACCAGGACGAGTCCGGATTCGGCTCCGAGTCCCAGATCACCGGCGCGACCTGCCTGTACGCCATCTACGACCCGGTGACGGGCCGCTGCACGATGGCACGCGCCGGACACCTCCAGCCCCTGGTGCTGCGCCCCGACGGCTCGGCGTCCCTCGCGGAGGTACCCGGCGGGCCGCCGCTGGGCCTGGGCGGCATGCCCTTCGAGACCCTGGAGCTGGACCTCCCCGAGGGCAGCTCGCTGCTCCTGTACACGGACGGCCTGGTCGAGGACCGCGACCGGGACATGGACGAGGGCCTGACCCTGCTGCGCCGGACCGTCGAGGACCACCCCGAGCGCACCCCGGACGAGATCTGCGAGGCGGTCCTCGCCGCCCTGCTCCCGGAGCGCCCGCGCGACGACATCGCCCTCCTGGTGGGCCGCACCCGCCGGCTGGAACCGGGCCGCGTGGCCGAGTGGGAGGTGCCGTCGGACCCGTCGGCGGTGGCCGACGTCCGCGCGGCGGTGACCCGCAGGCTCGCCGACTGGGGCATGGGCGAGGAGGCGTTCACGACCGAGCTGATCCTCAGCGAACTGGTCACCAACGCGATCCGCTACGCCACCGGCCCGATCCGGGTCCGCCTGGTCCGCGACCGCACCCTGATCTGCGAGGTGTCGGACCACAGCAGCACGTCGCCGCATCTGCGGCAGGCGGCGAGCACCGACGAGGGGGGCCGGGGACTCTTCCTGGTGGCGCAGTTCGCGGACCGCTGGGGGACCCGCTACACGCCGGACGGCAAGGTGATCTGGACGGAGCAGTCGCTGCCGGGGATGTGAGCGGGCCGGTCAGGGTCGGGGGAGCGGCTCCGGCCGCCGCCGGGTGCGGGGGCGGGGGCGGCCGGAGCCAGGGAGCGCGAGGCGTGGGGCGCTTCGAACGACGTTCGACGTCCCCGAAAAATAAGAACGCCAGAGGTCAGGGCCATGGACGATGACGCACCGCAGAAGCCGTTAACGCCCGTTGAGCAATTCGGCGCCCATGTCCGCGAGATGCGGACGGCACGCAAGATGGGCGTCCGGGGCCTGGGCAGCGCGATTGGCTGCTCCGGCGCCTATGTGTCCAAGGTGGAGAACGCCAAGCTCGTACCCAATGAGAAGTTCGCCGAAGGATGCGACAGGGTGTTCGGTACGGGAACACTGTTGGCACGACAGCGTCAGCAGGCGATCGACGGGGATCACCCCGCGTGGTTCGAGCCGTACACCCAGCGCGAGCGCTCCCAGGCTTTCGGCGGCTGCCGTCGAATCCCGGCTGGCCGCTCGTATGCGCCGCCATGAAGTGCTGGAACAGGTCAACCCCCCGGACGTCTGGGTGGTCCTCTACGAGGCGTGTGTGCGCACCTTCGTCGGCTCGCATCGCGTGATGGCCGACCAGTTGGAGCAACTGGAGGACGAGGCGGAAGCTCCGAACATCACTCTTCAGTTCCTCCCCTTCAGCGTGGTACCGCCCGTCGGCACCGCCTTCATCTTGCTGGCCTTCGACCAGGCCCCTACCGTGCTCCATGTCGAAGGGCCCCAGGTAAGCCGTCCGTTGGAGACACCCAAGGCAGTGAGGACAGGACTGGCCATCTTCGATCGTCTGCGGTCCGAGGCGCTGGGGCATGATGCGTCTGTCGCCCGTATCCACGAGATTCACAAGGAGTACGTGCCATGACTTCCGTCTTCGACCCGAAGACCGCCATATGGATCAAGAGCAGCCACAGCGGCCCTGACGGCGGTGAGTGTGTCGAGTGGGCGCCCGCGCACGCGTCCACCACCGGCACCGTCCCCGTCCGCGACAGCAAGCGATCCGACGGCCCTGTCCTCATGCTCTCCACCACCGCGTTCACCGGCCTGGTCACCCTGGCAAAGGAGTACGCGGCGTGATGTCCTCGTTCGACACGGCAGACGCCGTATGGGTCAAGAGCAGCCACAGCGGCCCCGATGGAGGTGCGTGCGTCGAGTGGGCGCCCGCGCACGCGTCCACCACCAGCACCATCCCCGTCCGCGACAGCAAGCAAGCCCACGGACCCATCCTCATGCTCTCCACCACCGCGTTCACGGGCCTGGTCACCCTGGCCCGTACCGCCGCCCGGTAGAGCGAGCACACCACAGCCCCGCTCCCCCGGACCCGAGGGAGCGGGGCTGCCCGTCGGAGTCACGACGGCCCCGGCGGATCCGCGACCGTACCCTGATCGGCGAGGTGTCGGGAGACAGGGGAACAGGCGGGATGAGCGACGCACGGCAAGGGACGAGGGCCCTGTGGATCGGCGGCCCGCCGGGCGCGGGCAAGACGACGGTGGCCCGGCTGCTCGCCCGCCGCCATGGCCTGCGCTGGTACAGCGCCGACGCGCACACCTGGAGCCACCGGGACCGGGCCATCGCGGCGGGCCGGCCGGCGGCCGTGCGCTGGGAGGCCCTGCCCCGCGCGGAACGCTGGACCGCCCCGCCGGACGAACTGCTGGCGATGTCGCTGCACCACGAGCGCGGCCCGATGATCGCCGCCGATGTACGCGCCCTGCCGGCCACACCGCCGCCCCTGGTGGAGGGCACCCCCGTCACCCCGTCGGTGGCAGGCGTCGGCCCGCACGCGATCTGGCTGCTCCCGACGGCACAGGTCCAGCGGGAACGGCTGGCCGAACGGGGCCTGGAACCGGGCCCGCTGGCGCTGTACGCCCATCTGGTGCGCGTGATCGAGGAGCAGGTGGAGCGGTACGGGGGCGCGGTACTGCGGGTCGACGGCCGCAGGAGCCCACAGGAGACGGCGGCGGAAGTCGCGGCACATTTCGGCGGGGACGCCCTGTCGGCGGGCGCCGCGTCTGCGGACGAGCGGGGCGCCCTGCTTCGGTACGCGAACGCGGCGCTGGCGGGCCAGTACCGGGCGTTCGCCGCCCGGCCCTGGGCGCCCGGCGACGCCACCGCGACCGTCCTGCCGTTCGCCTGCGAGTGCGGCCGTCAGGAGTGCACGGCGGATGTGCCGCTGGCCGTGCGCGACCTGGGCGCGGATCCGGTGCTGGCGCCGGGCCACGGGGGGCCTGTAAGGCAGGCCACTGCGGGTGAGGCCGGGGGCTTCAGGCGACTCTGAAGGCCCTCACTCCTCAGCTCGCGCCAGAGGAAACCGAAGCCTCCGGGACCCCTGCGAGCCGTGTGGCCGGCCCCGCAGCTCTGTGCTGACCCGGCCTGCGGGTCTTGGTCATGCCGCGATGCCGAGTTCTTTGCAGGCGCGGTGGAGGAAGTCGCGGACGGCGGGCTCGCGCCGCCAGGGGCCGAGGGCGGTGGTGAACTCGCGGACGTAGTCCTTGGCCCGGGAGGACTGGACCCGGGCGAGGATGTCGACGGACCGGTTGCCGAGTTGCAGGCCGTGGTCGAGGTCGCGGGCCTGGAGGTGGGCGGTGCCCACGATCGCGAGCCGCATGCCGACGGAGCGGGTGAACACACCGGGAGGCATCGCGGCGGCCTGCTGGTGCCAGGCCAGGGCGGCCTTCGGGTTCTTCAGGTCGCGGAAGACCTCGGCGGCGTCCGCGGAGAGCCGGGCGTGGTGATAGAAGTCGATCCAGGCGGGCTCCAGGCCGCTTGCGGCGTCCGCCCGGCCGAGGAGGTCTTCGGAGGCGGCCAGGGCCCGTGAGGCGGCCTTCGCGTCCCGCTCGCGGGCATGGGCACGGGCCTCGATCAGCTTGGTGAAGGCCAACACCCTCGGGGCGGCCCGGCCCCTGGCCCGCTCGAAGGCGCCCTGGGCCATGTCGACGGCCTCGCTGGAGAAGCCCCGCAGCAGCGACTGCATCGCCATGGTGGTGAGCACATAGCAGCCGAGCTGGACGTCCCCGCCGGCGCGGGCGAGGCGGAGGGCCTGGATGAAGTGCCGTTGGGCGATGTCGTGGTGGCCGATGTCGAACGCGGTCCATCCGGCGAGGCGGGACAGCTCGGAGGTGACGGAGAACAGGTCCCGGCCGACCGCATCCGTGAAGGAGCCCCTCAGCAGCGGGGCGGCCCGTTCCTGGAGGCAGGCCGTGACGGAGTCGGCCTTCCAGTTCCCCCCGCCGTATTTGGAGTCCCAGCGGCGGGCGTCCTCGGCCGCGTCCCGCAGCTCGTCCAGGTCGGCCCGGCCGACCTGTTTGCCGCCCTGGTGGTTGGCGGCCTCGTCGGCAGGGGTGACCAGCCGGTGGGTCACGGGGGTGGTGAACGCGGATGCGGCGAAGCCGGACCCGGTCAGGAAGTCGCGGCGGTTCACGAAACTCCAGGAAAAGCTGCCTCCACCGGGGGCGGCGCGGGGACCACGGCGGGGGTCGCCATGTCGTTGGCCTCCAGTGCGATGGGACGCAGCTCGACGCTCCGCACCAGCGGACCTGGGAAGTCCCTGAAGAGACTCAAAGCCTCTGCGACGGCAGCGGTCAGCGTTGCGCCCTCGAAGATGCAGGTGAACTTCGCCCAGCCAGGGCCCTCGACCAGGCTCATGCGCCCGTCGTTGAAGCTGTCGAGCCCGTCCAGGGTGTCCGACTGCTCTGAGGTCAGCGGCTCCTGAAGATGCAGGGTGAAGTGCCATTTACGCATGGCCACGGTGGTCCCTGATGAATTCATCGATCTTGTTCGCCTCGTCTCCCTGACTCTTGGGCGTGCAGCTCACACGATGCCGCTCATTGCAGGGGCAGCAGAGCACCCACCCCCACCGATGGCGGTTCTTGTCGTGGGTCACCTTGAGGCCCGCCGCCTCTGCCCTCTTGAGGGCCGCCTCAACGTCCTTCTTCTGATGCCGGTCTCCCAGTGCCATGCCACCACGTCCTACGCACCCGCCAAGGCGAAGGGCGGCGGATCCGGGAGGTGTTCCCCCGAACGAGCTACCGCACCCCCCGGCGGTGGACAGCGAAGGGCCCCGACCGCTCCCACCGGGGAACGTCCGGGGCCCTCTGTCGCGAAAGCCGTCAGGTACGGCGTTGGCCCGCGCGCCGGAGGAACCAGACGCCCGCGCCGACCACGACCACCACGGCGACCGCGCCGCCGATCAGCACTCCCGTACCGGTGCTCTGGCTGTTGCTTTCGTCCGTGGCCGAACCGGGGGGATCGGCTTGGGTGGCCCTGACCGAAGTGCTCGCGGCGGGCTCCGGCGACGCGGAAGCAGGAGCGGACGGGGATGTGGACGGGGTGGGCGGCGCGGAGGAGGCGGCCGGGGATCCGCCGGCGGAGGGGGAGACCGACGGCGGCTGGAAGATGTTCAGGTCGATCTTCTTGGCGCCCTTCGCCGCAGGGCGCAGCTGGAGCACCGGGGCCGGGTTGTCCCCGGTGTCGCCGGCGCCCGGTTCCTCGATCCAGCGGGAGATCTTGCCGTCGCTGTAGGTCTCCAGGACCTTGAAGACCAGCTGCTTCGCCTTCGGCAGCTGTTTGATCACGACGGTGTGGACCGCGTCGGTGCCGACCGGGAGCGGCTTCCCGGTGACGACGTAGCCGCCCTCGGCGAAGGAGAGTTGCCAGCCCTTCGGGAGCTTGTCCGTCACCACGGCGGCCCGGGACAGGCCGGGGGGCAGCAGGATGTGGATCCGGGCGAGGCCCGCCGTGGCGGACTCCGCCTCGGAGGTGAAGGTCAGCTTGACGTCCGTCGCCATCGCCTGGGGGTTGGACGCGGTCACTCCGGCGTGGGCGGCGGCGGGCCCGGCGCCCAGGGCGACCGCGGCGGACGCCAGCAGTGCGGCGAGGGCGGTGCGGGCCGCGCGGTGGGGGAAGGTCCTCATGGGGCCATCCTTCACCACAACACCCGCAGGGGAACAGGGATTCGAGGACATCAGCCCTCGCCGCCCGCCGTGCCCGGACGCTCTCCGGCGGCCGGCAGCCGGGTGCCGCAGCGCAGGTTCCAGCGGCCGGATCTCGCGGAGAGTTCGGTGAGGGTCAGCGGCGCGGTGTCCAGTCGCCAGAAGAGGGCCGGGGGCAGGTCCAGCGCGTGCGTCAGGAGGGCGCGGGCGACGGCGGGGTCGACGACCGCGAGCAGGGCGCCGCCGCCGGGGGTGAGCCCGTCCAGCCAGGCGCCCACGCGGGCGAGCAGGGCGGTGAGGGATTCGCCGCCGTGCGGGGCGGCGGCCGGGTCGCCGAGCCACTGGCCCACGGCATCCGGTTCGGCGCCGGAGACCTCCGCGAGGGTCCTCCCGCGCCACCGGCCCAGGTCCCAGTCGGCGAGCGCGGCGGCCGTCGGCGCGCCGGAGACCCGCAGTCCGAGCGCGGCGGCGGTCTCCCGGCAGCGCCGGGAGGGCCCGCACACCGCGCGGTCCGCCCGGGGCAGGCCGGCCGCCGCCGCGCGGGCCGCCCGCTCCCCCGCCGCGTCCAGCGGTACGTCCGCCTCGAACCGGGCCTCGCGCAGCGCGGCCGTCGTCGCGGGGGTGATCAGTGCCAGTCGTAGCGTCGCCGTCATCGCGGTTTCCTTTGCCGTACGTATGCATTTCGGCCATCGCGGGCCATGGCGGGCCACGCCCCCACACGGTACGGTCACGCGTGTACATGACGAGATGACGGAAGTCCGGTGGAAATCCGGCACGGTCGCGCCACTGTGTCCCCGGCCCACGGGGAAGTCAGACCCGGCTCTCGTACCGCTCCATGCACCAGGCACCACGACCGGGACGCGTGTTCCCCCAGGAGGTTCCGCCATGGCCCAGACCACCGCGCCGGCCAGCGCCGCCGCACCGGCCATCACACCCATCTCGCTCAGGGCGATAGCGCCCTGGGCCGCCTTCTTCGGCGTACTGATGCTGATCCTGCTCTACTTCGTCGGCGCGGAGCAGGGCGCCACCGCCGTCTTCGCCGGCGAGACCGTCCACGAATGGGTCCACGACGGTCGCCATCTGCTCGGCTTCCCCTGCCACTGATCCGGGGGAACAGCGCTTTCATGAACTCTCGATCCGTCAGGTCCCTTTTGACGCGCGGCATGCTCGCGGGTCTCGTCGCCGGGTTCGCCGCGATGCTGGTGGCGTACTTCCTCGGCGAGGGCCCCGTGGACGCGGCCATCGCGTTCGAGGAGGCAGGCGCGCATGAGCACGGTGGCGAGGAACTCGTCAGCCGTGCCCTGCAGTCCACGGCCGGGCTCGCCACCGGCGTCCTGGTCTTCGGTGTCGCCGTCGGCGGCATCGCCTCCCTCGCCTACTGCGTGGCGCTGGGGCGCGTCGGCCGCTTCGGGCCGCGCGCCACGGCCGCGCTGGTGGCCCTGGGGGCGCTGCTGACCGTCTACGTCGTGCCGTATCTGAAGTACCCGCCCAACCCGCCGGCCGTCGGCGACCCGGACACCATCGGTCAGCGGACCGCGCTCCACTTCCTGCTGATCCTGCTCAGTGTGCTGCTGGCGGTGGGCGCGATCCTGTTCGGGCGGCGGCTGGCCGGGCGGCTCGGCGACTGGAACGCGACGGTGGCGGCGGGTGCCGCCTTCGTCCTGGTGGTGGGCGTCGCTTACGCCTTCCTGCCGTCGTTCGACGAGGTGCCGAAGGGCTTCCCGGCCCAGGTGGTCTGGGAGTTCCGGCTCGCCACGCTCGCGATCCAGGCCACGCTGTGGACGGTCTTCGGGCTGGTCTTCGGCGAGCTGGCCGAGCGGCTGTTCACGCCCGGCCGTACGGCGGGCGCCGCATTCCGCGACCGCACCCCGGCACCGCGCTGACCGGCACGGCTGTACGGGGGTGTCCGGCCCGGCGCGGGGCCGGGCACCGCCGTTCCGGAGCCTGTCCGTCTCCTTCAAGACCACCGACCCGGGGCCGGGCACCGCCGTTCCGGAGCGTGTCCGTTTCCTTCAAGACCACCGGCGCGCGCCCGGCCTACGCTCGGGCCATGACGCCACGCACAGCCACCGCGCGCTTCGACGCCATCGGCATCGTCACCGCCGACCTGCCCGCCTCGCTCGCCTTCTACCGCCGTCTCGGCATCGACGTACCGGCGGACGCCGGCGGCGCCCCTCATGTGGAGGCCGTACTGCCGGGCGGGACACGGCTGCTGTGGGACACGGAGGACGTCATCCGCTCCTTCGACCCCGGCTGGAGTCGCCCAGCGGGCGGCGAACGGCTCGGGCTGGCCTTCCGCTGCGCCGATCCGGCCGGGGTGGACGCGCTCTACGCGGAGCTGACGGACGCCGGGTACCGGGGCCATCTGCCGCCGTGGGACGCGGTGTGGGGCCAGCGCTACGCCGTCGTCCTGGACCCGGACGGCCTCGGGGTCTCCCTCTTTGCCGACGCCTCCCCCGACCCGGCGGGGGCCGGCAGCGACGCCGCGTAGGCGCTCAGGGTCGTCCCGGCGAGCGCCCGCGTCTCGCGGGCCAGATGTGCCTGGTCGGCGCAGCCCACGGCGGCCGCCGCGACCGCGTGGGGCGTGCCCCGCCGGATCAGGGCCAGCGCCCGCTGGAGGCGCAGCACCCGGGCCAGGGTCTTGGGCCCGTAGCCGAAGGCGTGCAGGGAGCGGCGGTGCAGCCGGCGCTCCCCGAGGCCGACGGCGGCCGCCGTGACGGCGACCGGGGTGCCTTCGGCGAGCCTGCGGACCACCTCCGCGATGAGCGGATCGGGTGGTTCCGGCGCGTCGGCGGCGGCCCGCAGCACGATCCGTTCCAGCGCGGTCACGGGGTCGGGCGCGGCGTCCAGCCGTGCGGTGAGGCTGCGGGCCCGGGCGGCGCCGCGCAGGTCGGCGAGGGGGACCCGGCGGTCGCGCAGTTCGTGGGCCGGTACGCCCAGCAGGGCGGGCGCGGTGCCGGGGGCGAGGCGGACGCCGGCGTACCGGGCGCCGGGCGGGCGGTCGCCGCCGGGGTGGGCGCGGGTGTCGGGTCCGGCGACGAACAGGTCGCCCGGGGTCCAGATGAGGTCCATGCAGCCGTCGGGCAGCACCGGGCGGCCCTCGCTGCGGGAGATCTCCCAGACCACGGCTCCGGGAAGCCGGGACGGCCGTTCCTCGTACACCCGTTTGATCCTAGGGGAGAGCGGTCCCCGGTACGGAGAAGCCCCCGGCGAACGGTTCACCGGGGGCGGGAGGGGACAGGGGGACGGGGGGCTCAGCCGCCGGGCGGTCCCGGCGGGCCCTTGTGGCCGTTGGGCGGGGTCTTGTGGTGGTGCCCCCGGTGCGTGTGGAGCCGGGACCGCACATCGTCCGGCGGCAGGAAGCGGGACCAGCGCTCGGGGAACTCCGACGGCATGTCCGTGTCCCCGCCGACGATGAAGTCGTCCTCGTCCCAGTCGGTCTCGTCGTCCGTGTCCTCGGGGCCGTCGGCGGCGTCGCGGAACTCCTCGAAGAGGCGCGCGGCCCGCGCCCGCGCCAGCACCTGCGCGGCCTCGGCAGCGCGGCGGCGCTCGCCCTCGGCACGGGCGGCGGCGGTGGCCACCGACGGCCACACGCGGTCGATCGCCGCGTTGACGGCGGCGCCGACCAGGACGGCGAAGGCGGAGATGCCGATCCACAGCAGCACCGCGATGGGCGCGGAGAGCGAGCCGTAGATCGTGGGGCCCTCGACCGTGCTGGTCAGGTAGATCCGCAGGAAGAAACTGCCGAGGACCCACATCGCGAGGGCCACGAGCGCGCCGGGCACGTCCTCGACCCACGGGGAGCGCACCGGCACGGAGACGTGGTACAGCGTGGTGAGGAACGCGATCGACAGCAGGCTGACGACCGGCCAGTACAGGATCGTGACGAGGGTGGTGCCCCAGGGGACCAGCTCCACCACCCGGTCGGGCCCGACCACCGCGAGCGGCAGCACCACCGCCCCGATGACCAGGGCGATCAGATAGAGGAGGAAGGCCAGCAGCCGGGTGGCGACGATGCCCCGGTGCCCGTCGAGCCCGTACATGACGGTGATGGTGTCGATGAAGACGTTCACCGCGCGCGAGCCGGACCACAGGGCGATCGCGAAGCCGATGGAGATCAGGTCCGGCCGGCCCCCGTGGGTGACGTCCTCCAGGAGCGGCCGGGCGACGTCGTTGACGCCCCGCTCGGACAGCACCGTTCCCGCCGCCTGGAGGATGTTCTGCTCGATGGACGCGACGGTGGTCGTGTTGGTCCAGTCGTCTATGTAGCCCAGAAGGCCGAGCAGACCGAGCATCAGGGGCGGCAGGGACAGCAGGGTGAAGAACGCCGCCTCGGCCGCCAGCCCCAGGATCCGGTACTCGATGCACGAGTTGACCGTGTCCTTCACCAACAGCCAGGCCATCTTCCGTTTGGAGACGTTCCGGTAGAGGACCCGGGCCCGGTGGAGTCGGCCCGTCGGCCGCTCAGGTGTTTCATTTGCTGCCTGCACCTCCTTACCGTATCGGCATGGCGACCAGCACCCACACCGTGACCAACCAGCCTCCGCCCCTGGTGGGATATGACGTCTTCCGTTCCGACCGGGCCCTGACCGAAGCAGTGGAACGACATGTTCCGGCGGAGCTGGCCGAGCAGGCCGCGACCGAGCTGTCCGCACTGGGGCGGGCCTCCGGTTCCGCCGGGGTCCAGGAGTGGGGGGTACGGGCCAACGAGCATCCGCCGAGGCTGCGTACGCACGACCGGTACGGCCACCGGATCGACGAGGTCGAGTTCCATCCGGACTGGCACCGGCTGCTCTCCCACGCCGTCGGGGCGGGGCTCACCGACGCCTGGAACCGGCCGTCCGGGCACGTCCTGCGGGCCGCCGGCTTCCTCGTGTGGACCCAGGCCGAGGCCGGGCACGGCTGTCCGCTGTCGATGACCCACGCGGCCGTGCCCGCGCTCCGCGCCGACCCGGAGCTGGCGGCCGCGTGGGAACCCCTGCTGACCTCGCGGGTGTACGAGCCGGAACTCACCGTGCCGTCCGCCAAGCCGGGCCTGCTCTTCGGCATGGGCATGACCGAGAAGCAGGGCGGGAGCGATGTCCGGGCCAACACGACGGCGGCGCTCCCCCTCGCGGCGGCCGGCGAGTACCTGCTCACCGGCCACAAGTGGTTCTGCTCCGCGCCCATGTCCGACGGCTTCCTGGTGCTCGCCCAGGCCCCCGGCGGGCTGACCTGCTTCCTCGTCCCCCGGGTGCTCCCCGACGGCAGCCGGAACGCCTTCGCGATCCAGCGGCTCAAGGACAAGCTGGGCAACCGCTCCAACGCCTCCGCCGAGGTGGAGTTCGACGGCACCTGGGCCCGCCGCGTCGGCGAGGAGGGCCGGGGCGTGCGGACCATCATCGGGATGGTGGCGGCGACCCGGCTGGACTGCGTCATCGGCTCGGCCGCGCTGATGCGGCAGGCCGTCGCGCAGGCGATCCACCACAGCGCCCACCGGTCCGCCTTCGGCGGGCTCCTGATCGACAAGCCGCTGATGCGCAACGTCCTGGCCGATCTGGCGCTGGAGTCCGAGGCGGCGACCGTCCTGGGGCTGCGGCTGGCCGCCGCGTACGACGCGGACACGGAGGCCGAACGGGCCCTTCTGCGGATCGCGGTGCCCGCCGCCAAGTACTGGGTGACCAAGCGGTGCGTCCCGGTGGCCGGAGAGGCCCTGGAGTGCCTGGGCGGCAACGGCTACGTCGAGGAGTCGGGGCTGCCCCGGCTGCTGCGCGAGTCGCCGCTCAACTCCATCTGGGAGGGCTCGGGCAATGTCCAGGCGCTGGACGTGCTGCGGGCCCTCCAGCGGGAGCCCGCCGCGCTGAACGCGTTCCTCCAGGAGGTGGGCGCGGCCCGGGGCGCGGACCACCGGCTGGACCGCGCGATCAAGGCGCTGCTGACCGAGCTGGCCGATCTGGACGGGATCGAGGCGCGGGCCCGGCGGCTGGTGGAGCGGATGGCGCTGGTGCTCCAGGGGTCGCTGCTGGTGCGCTGGGCGCCGCCGGAGGTGTCGGACGCGTTCTGCGCCTCCCGGCTGGGCGGTGACTGGGGGGCGGCGTTCGGGACCCTCCCGCACACCCAGGCGCTGGCGGCGGTGGTGGAACGGGCCCGGCCGGTGGAGTGACGACGCGGCCCGGGCCGGCCGGGTGCGGGGTCCCCGGGGGGACCCCGACCGCCCCCGGCCGGCGGCGGCCCGGGGACGGGGACGAGTCCCCCGCACACCGCGCGGGCGGCCCCGGACCCCCGTACCGTGGCCGCGCCCCGCCGTCGGCAGGGGACGCCGCCGACAAGGGATCATGGTCTGCAAGCCCGGGGTGATGCCGCGCCGACACGGCACCACCCCCGGCGCGCCCCACTCTCGTACCGACCCGAATTCCGCACGAGGGTTGCAGGGGGTTGCAGCGGCCGGCCCCGGGCCGGCCGCCGCGCCCCCGGACCCCTCGCGCCGCACGACCGCGCCGCATCAACGCGCTGGAGGACCCCCGCGTGCCGACCACACCGCTCGACCTGCCCGGTCCCCTCCCCGCGGACCCGGCGGGGGCAGACCGACCGCCGGGGCCGCCGCCCGTACCCCCCGTACCCCCTGAGGCGCCCGTGCCGCCGCCCTGCCCGCCCGGCGCGCCCGGCACCGGCGCGCCGTCCGCCGGGCACCGGGCCGACATCGAGGAGTCCTGGCGGCGGCTGTGGCGCAGCGGTCTCGACCCCGGGCGGGAGCGGCCGGGGTGTCTGCTCCCCCGGGACGAGCTGGAACGCCGCCGGCAGGAGTCGCCGCTGCGCGGGGTGCTGGACATGCTCAGCGCGCCGCTGCTGCCCGCCGCCGAGGCCGCCCGGCTGGTGCTGGTCGTCGCCGACGCCGAGGGCCGGATGCTGTGGCGGGACGGGGAGTCGTCGGTCCGGCGCAAGGCGGACCACCACGGCCTCGTGCCGGGCGCGGATCTGGGCGAGGACCGCATCGGCACCAACGGCGTGGGCACGGCGCTGGTCACCGGGCGGCCGATCCATGTGCACGCCGCCGAGCACTTCCTCGTCTCCCACCGCAGCTGGACCTGCGCGGGCGCCCCGGTCACCGACCCCCGGGACGGCCGTCCGCTGGGGGTGATCAATGTCAGCGGGCCGCTGTCCACGATGCATCCGGCCCTGCTGGCGCTGATGACCTCGGTGGCCCGGCTCGCGGAGGCGGAGCTGCGGCGGCACCACTCGGCCGCGCTGGAGCGGCTGCGGTCGACGGCGGCACCGCTGCTGGGGCGGGTCGGCGGCCGGGCACTCGCCGTGGACGCCGACGGCTGGACGGCGGCGGTGATCGGGATGCCGCCGCCGGACCGGCTGATACTGCCGAAGGCGCCGCCGGACGGCCGCGTCTGGCTGCCCTCGCTGGGCATGTGCGCGATGGAGCCGCTGCCCGGGGGGTGGCTGCTGCGGGTGGACGAGCCCACGGGCAGCCCGGGGTACGGCGCCCGGGTGGTGCTGGACCTCGGCGGCCCGCACCGGCCCTCGGTCACCGTCCGGGGCGAGGCGGGCAGCTGGACGCAGGAGCTGAGCCCGCGCCACGCCGACCTGCTGAGGGCGCTGGCCCGCCACCCGGGCGGCCGGAGCGCGGCCGAGCTGGCCGATGACCTCTTCGCCGACCCGACCCGCACGGTGACGGTCCGGGCCGAGTTCTCGCGGCTGCGCCGGCACCTGGCACCGGTGCTGGCGAGCCGCCCGTACCGGTTCGCGGACGGGGTCACGGTGGAGGTCGTCCCCCCGGTGCCACCGGTCCTGTAGCACCCGGCGGCACCGGGGGACGGTCCGCCGCACCGTGTCCGCGAGCGACCGCCTGCCCCGGCAGCGGTGGGGACAGCCCGCGGAGCCCACCCGGACGATCGTGCGTACCCGCCGCGCCCGGCTCGCGGCCCCCTGGGCACCGGTGGGGGCGCACGTGCACCGGTCTCCCATGCGGCAGTGGGGACCTCCGGCGCGCCCCGGCCGGGGGCGGAGGCGTCCCCGGGCCCCTGCGGCGCAGGACGGTTCTCCCGCCTCCCGGACGGGGCGTCGACGGTGGGAGTCGCGGGGTTCGTGGGAGTCCACGAGCCCGGCCGCGTCGGGGCAGTCCCCGCGTCCGAGGCCCGGCGGCAGAACAGGGAAGTCGGCCGACCCGGCCGGTCCGGCCCGGTCCCGTCGGGTCGAGGCGGTCCGGTGCGGTCCGGTGCGGTCCGGTGACGAGGACCACCGGGTGCCGGGCGGACCGGCGGAATCGGACTCCCCACCGGGAAGTGCGCCCCGGGGGAGCCGGACGGGGAAGGCCCGGGCGAGAGGACAAGAGAGCCTGCCATCCGGCCAGTCGGGCCTCTTCATGCCGGTCCCGTCCCGTCGACGCGATCCGGGCCGGTGCAGTCCGGCGCGATCCGGGACAGGGACCACCGAGTGCCCGGCGGCCCGCCGGAATCGGACTCCCCGCCGGAAAGCACGCCCCCGGGGAGCCGACCGACCGCGCCCGGTCGAGCCTGTTCACGCCGGCCCCGTCAGGTCGACGCAGTCCGGCGCGATCCGGGACGAGGACCACCAGGTGCCACACCGACCGCCCGAGGGCCCGGGGCGACCGGCCCCGTACGGGAGAGCCAGTACGCGGCAGCCGGCCGGGACCCTGCCACGCCCACGGCCGGAGCCGGGCGGAGCACCCGGGACCCGGGCGCCCCCCCGGAGCCCGCGATCCGGCCCCGGCTTGGGCCCCGCCGCCCCGGCGTGCTTCCCTGACCTGTATGAACATCGCCGTCACCACCTGGTCCCTGGAGCAGACGTCCCCCGCCGACCTGCGGCCGGCCGCCGTGCCGGAGGGGGACATCCGGATCGTCCGCGCCGAGCGCCCCTCGCCCGAGTTCAGCCGTTTCCTCTACACGGCGGTGGGCGGCGACATCCGCTGGACGGACCGGCTGGGGCTGACCTACGCGCAGTGGCAGGAGACCCTGGAGCGGCCGGGGACGGAGACCTGGGTGGCGTACGACCACGGCACACCGGCCGGGTACGCGGAACTCCAGGCCCAGGACGGCGGCACGGTGGAGATCGTCTACTTCGGACTCGTCCCGGCCTTCCGGGGGCGGCGCATCGGCGGCCATCTGCTCGCGTACGCCACCGCCCGCGCCTGGGATCTGGCCGAGCGGTGGCCGGACCGCTCGCCGACCAAGCGGGTCTGGGTGCACACCTGCTCGCTGGACGGGCCGCACGCCATGGCCAACTACCAGCGGCGCGGTTTCACCCTCTTCGACACCACGGTCGCCGAGGAGACGGTGCGGGAGACCCCCGGCCCCTGGCCCGGCGCCCTCCCCGAGGAGCCCGCCACCGGCGCCACGGCCGGCACCACCCCTGCCGGCACCACCGGCACCACCGCCAACCCTGCCGAGAGCGGCTGAAAATCGACGTTTTCCCGGCCGGGTGCGGTGTCCACGACCCCACCCGGCCGGTCCGTGTCCGGCTCTTTCCCGACCGGTCGGCCCCAGGCCGCCCCGCACGGTCGAACCACCGGTCAGCGCCGTGCGCGCACCCCCGAATCACGCGCGGCCGATGACCTCCATCCCACCATTCGGGATAGGACTGTCCGAGATGCGGACATCGGTGGACTGGTGTCCGATCGCCGTGACAGGCTTCCGTCATGTCTGAAGCTGGAATTGCCTTGGTGAGTCGGCGGCACGTCGATCTCGTCCGCGTGTCCAGCGCCATCTGTCCGGCCTGCTGACAGCTCAGCACCACCGCGCACACACTCAGCCTCTTCCGGCTCCTGCCCTCTCCGCAGCTCGCGCAGCGCCGCCCGACTGCGCCCCCGTACCGAGCCGTTGTACGCGACCGCCCGTTCGCCTCGTTCGTCTCCCCTGCGCACATCCGCGTCTCCGCACCCGGCTGTGCGGCTCCGAGCCGCCCTCCTGCCCGCCTCGAAGGACACATCGCCATGGCCGCCACCCCAGAGAAGCCCGCCCCAGCCGCGTCCCGCCGCCGCACCGGACGACACCGCGGCGAGGGACAGTGGGCCGTTGGCCATATGACACCTCTCAACGCCAACGAGCAGACCAAGAAGGACGACGACGGTCTCAACGTACGGACACGTATTGAGACGATCTACGCCCACCGCGGCTTCGACTCCATCGACGGCGCCGACCTGCGCGGCCGTATGCGCTGGTGGGGGCTGTACACCCAGCGCAAGCCCGGCATCGACGGCGGCAAGACCGCGGTCCTGGAGCCGGAGGAGCTGGACGACAAGTACTTCATGCTCCGAGTCCGCATCGACGGCGGCCGCCTGACGACCCAGCAGCTCCGGGTGATCGGCGAGATCTCCCAGGAGTTCGCGCGCGGCACCGCCGACATCACCGACCGGCAGAACGTCCAGTACCACTGGATCCGGATCGAGGACGTCCCGGAGATCTGGCGGCGCCTCGAAGCGGTGGGGCTCTCCACCACCGAGGCCTGCGGCGACACTCCCCGGGTGATCCTGGGCTCCCCCGTCGCCGGCATCGCCGAGGACGAGATCATCGACGGCACCCCGGCGATCGACGAGATCTACCGCCGGATCGTCGGCAACAAGGACTTCTCCAACCTGCCCCGCAAGTTCAAGTCCGCGATCTCCGGCTCCCCTTCGCTGGACGTGGCCCACGAGATCAACGACATCGCCTTCGTCGGCGTGGACCACCCCGACCACGGCCCCGGTTTCGACGTCTGGGTCGGCGGCGGGCTCTCCACCAACCCCAAGATCGGGGTCCGGCTGGGGGCCTGGGTCCCGCTGGAGGAGGTGCCCGACGTCTACGAGGGCGTCATCTCCCTCTTCCGGGACTACGGCTACCGCCGGCTGCGCAACCGCGCCCGGATCAAGTTCCTCGTCGCCGACTGGGGCGCGGAGAAGTTCCGCCAGGTGCTCCAGGACCAGTATCTGCTGCGCAAGATGGCCGACGGGCCCGCGCCCGAGCAGCCCGTCCAGCGGTGGCGCGACCACATCGGCGTCCACCGCCAGAAGGACGGCCGCTACTACATCGGCTTCGCGCCGCGCGTCGGCCGGGTGGACGGCACCACGCTCACCAAGATCGCCGAGCTGGCCGAGTCCCACGGCTCCGGCCGGCTGCGCACCACCGCCGATCAGAAGATGCTCGTCCTCGACATCGAGGAGTCGCGGATCGACTCGGTGGTCGCCGGCCTTGAGGCCCTCGACCTGCGGGCCGACCCGACCCCGTTCCGGCGCGGCACCATGGCCTGCACCGGCATCGAGTTCTGCAAGCTGGCCATCGTCGAGACCAAGGCGCGCGGCGCCTCCCTCATCGACGAACTGGAGCGCCGCATCCCGGACTTCGACGAGCCGATCACCATCAACATCAACGGCTGCCCCAACGCCTGCGCCCGTATCCAGGTGGCGGACATCGGTCTCAAGGGCCAGCTGGTCCTGGACGACGAGGGCCGCACGGTCGAGGGGTTCCAGGTGCACCTGGGCGGGGCGCTGGGCCTGGAGCCCGGCTTCGGCCGCAAGGTCCGCGGGCTGAAGGTCACCTCCGCCGAACTCCCCGACTACGTCGAGCGGGTGCTGCGCCGCTTCCAGGCGGAGCGCGAGGACGGCGAGCGGTTCGCGGTCTGGGCGGCGCGGGCCTCCGAGGAGGCGCTGTCATGAGCGAGCGCGCCGCGCCCTTCTACTGCCCCTACTGCGGCGACGAGGACCTGCGCCCCGGCGAGCAGGGCCACGGCGCCTGGGAGTGCGCCGCCTGCAACCGGGCCTTCCAGGTGAAGTTCCTCGGGCTGCTGGCCCGCGGCCTGACCCGCGACAGCGACACGGGAGGGGAGATATGACCGCCCACCGCACCGACGAGGATCGCCACACCGACGAGGACCACCTGGCCGGCGACGACCTCCGCACCGGCAACCGGCTGCTCGCCGAGCGCGCCGGTACGGAGCTGGAGGACGCCTCCGCGCTGGAGATCCTCACCTGGGCCGCCGACACCTTCGGCCCCCGGTTCTGCGTCACCTCCTCGATGGAGGACGCGGTGGTCGCCCACCTCGCCTCCCGCGCCCGGCCCGGCGTCGACGTCGTCTTCCTGGACACCGGCTACCACTTCCCCGAGACCATCGGGACCCGGGACGCCGTCGGGGCCGTGATGGACGTACGGCTGATCACCCTCACCCCCCGGCGGACCGTGGCCGAGCAGGACGCCGAGCACGGTCCCCGGCTGCACGAGCGGGACCCGGACCTGTGCTGCGCGCTGCGCAAGGTCGAGCCGCTGGAGCGGGGCCTCGTCGGCTACGACGCCTGGGCGACCGGGCTGCGCCGGGACGAGTCCCCCACCCGCGCGGCGACGCCCGTCGTCGGCTGGGACGAGCGGCGCGGCAAGGTGAAGGTCTCCCCCATAGCCCGCTGGACGCAGGACGATGTGGACGCCTATGTCCTGGAACACGGGGTACTGACGAATCCGCTGCTCATGGACGGCTACGCGTCCGTGGGCTGCGAGCCCTGCACCCGCCGGGTGCGCCAGGGCGAGGACGCCAGGGCCGGCCGCTGGGCGGGCAGGGGCAAGACGGAATGCGGGCTGCACGGATGAGTGACGGGCAGCGGACAGGGAAGCGGGAGAACGACGTGACTGGGGCCACCATCTGGCTCACCGGGCTGCCGAGCGCGGGCAAGACCACCATCGCGCGGGCGCTGGCGGAGCGGCTGGAGTCCGCGGGCCGGGCCACGGAGGTGCTGGACGGGGACGAGATCCGGGAGTTCCTCTCCGCGGGCCTCGGCTTCGACCGCGCCGACCGGGACACGAACGTCCAGCGGATCGGCTTCGTCGCCGAACTCCTCGCCTCCCACGGGGTCCTGGTGCTCGTCCCGGTGATCGCGCCGTACGCGGACAGCCGCGAGGCCGTCCGCAAGCGGCACGCCGCCGCCGGCACGCCCTTCGTCGAGGTGCATGTCGCGACCCCGGTCGAGGTGTGCTCGGAGCGGGACGTGAAGGGGCTGTACGCGCGGCAGGCCGCCGGCGAGATCAGCGGCCTGACCGGGGTGGACGACCCGTACGAGGTGCCGGTGGCGCCGGATCTGCGGATCGAGTCCCAGCACCAGAGCGTCCAGGAGTCCGCGGCGGCGCTGTACGCGCTGCTCGCCGAGAGGGGCATGCTGTGAGCGAGGCCCAGGGCACCACCGCCGCCGTCCCCGGCGTTCCGGACGCGGGCGGTGCGGACACTCCGTACGCGCTGTCGCACCTGGACGCGCTGGAGTCGGAGTCGGTGCACATCTTCCGTGAGGTGGCGGGGGAGTTCGAGCGGCCGGTGCTGCTCTTCTCCGGCGGCAAGGACTCCATCGTCATGCTGCATCTGGCGCTGAAGGCGTTCGCCCCGGCGGCGGTGCCGTTCACGCTGCTGCACGTGGACACCGGGCACAACTTCCCCGAGGTGCTGGCGTACCGGGACCGCACGGTCGCGCGGCACGGGCTGCGGCTGCACGTGGCCTCGGTGCAGGAGTACATCGACGCGGGCAAGCTGCGCGAGCGCCCCGACGGGACCCGCAATCCGCTCCAGACGGTGCCGCTGACGGAGGCGATCCAGGAGCACCGTTTCGACGCGGTCTTCGGCGGCGGCCGCCGCGACGAGGAGAAGGCGCGGGCCAAGGAGCGGGTGTTCTCGCTGCGGGACGAGTTCTCCCAGTGGGACCCCCGCCGCCAGCGCCCGGAGCTGTGGCAGCTCTACAACGGGCGGCACGCGGCCGGCGAGCACGTCCGGGTGTTCCCGCTGTCGAACTGGACCGAGCTGGACGTGTGGCAGTACATCGCCCGGGAGGGGATCGAGCTGCCGGAGATCTACTTCGCCCATGAGCGCGAGGTGTTCTCCCGCAGCGGGATGTGGCTGACGGCCGGCGAGTGGGGCGGCCCGAAGGAGTCCGAGCCCGTCGAGGTGCGGCAGATCCGCTACCGCACGGTGGGCGACATGTCCTGCACGGGCGCGGTCGACTCCGACGCCACCACGCTGGACGCGGTGATCGCGGAGATCGCCGCCTCCCGGCTCACCGAGCGCGGGGCCACCCGCGCCGACGACAAGCTCTCCGAGGCGGCGATGGAAGACCGCAAACGCGAAGGGTACTTCTAGCCATGACCTCTGCGACCGAACAGCTCTCCGCGACGACGCTGCTGCGCTTCGCGACCGCCGGTTCCGTGGACGACGGCAAGTCGACCCTGGTGGGACGGCTGCTGCACGACTCCAAGTCGGTGCTGACCGACCAGCTGGAGGCGGTGGAGCACGCCTCCCGCTCCCGCGGCCAGGAGGCCCCGGACCTGGCGCTGCTCACCGACGGCCTGCGGGCCGAGCGCGAGCAGGGCATCACCATCGACGTCGCCTACCGCTACTTCGCGACCGCGCGGCGCCGCTTCATCCTCGCCGACACCCCCGGCCATGTGCAGTACACACGGAACATGGTGACGGGCGCGTCCACGGCCGAGCTGGCGGTGGTCCTGGTCGACGCGCGCAACGGAGTGGTGGAGCAGACCCGCCGGCACGCGGCCGTCGCCGCGCTGCTGCGGGTGCCGCACGTGGTCCTCGCCGTCAACAAGATGGACCTGGTCGACTACGCGGAGGGCGTCTTCGCGAGGATCGCGGAGGAGTTCACCGGCTACGCGTCCGAGCTGGGCGTCCCGGAGATCACCGCCATCCCGATCTCGGCGCTGGCCGGGGACAACGTGGTCGACCCGTCGGCGAACATGGACTGGTACGGCGGCCCCACGGTGCTGGAGCACCTGGAGACGGTGCCGGTGAGCCATGACCTGACCGGCTGCCACGCCCGTTTCCCCGTCCAGTACGTGATCCGTCCGCAGACCGCCGAGCACCCCGACTACCGGGGGTACGCGGGCCAGATCGCGGCCGGCACCTTCCGGGTCGGCGAGCCGGTGACCGTCCTGCCGTCGGGGCGCACCTCCACGATCGCGGGGATCGATCTCCTCGGGAAGCCCGTGGACATCGCCTGGACGCCGCAGTCGGTGACGCTGCTGCTGGCGGACGACATCGACATCTCACGGGGCGACCTGCTCGTCCCCAGCGGTGACGCGCCCACCACCAGCCAGGACATCGAGGCCACCGTCTGCCATGTGGCCGATCAGCCGCTGTCGGTGGGGCAGCGGGTCCTGCTGAAGCACACCACCCGTACGGTGAAGGCGATCGTCAGGGAGATCCCCTCGCGGCTCACCCTGGACGACCTCTCCCAGCACCCGGCCCCCGGGCAGCTGGTCGCCAACGACATCGGCCGGGTCAGGCTCCGCACCGCGGAGCCGCTGGCGCTGGACGCGTACGCGGACTCCCGCCGCACCGGCTCGTTCCTGCTGATCGACCCGGCGGACGGCACCACGCTCGCCGCCGGCATGGCGGGCGAGGCCTTCGCGCACACCACCCACGCCGGGAACGGGGCCGACGGCGACACCGCCGGCTCCGAGTGGGACTTCTGAAAACATCCCAGGGGGGGATTTCCCAGATGACGAACAACGCTTTCGCGACCTTCGCCAAGGAGGGCGGACGGGTGGGCAGCGGCACGCTCGGTGCCGGATCCGGAGGTGTCTCGCGATGTGCGCGATGACCCGGAGCACCACAGACCCGTTGTCCCGACGAAGACCCGCCCGCACCAGTTCCCCGGCCGCGCCCGCACGGCGTCCGCACCGGGGATTACGAGAGGAACGCCCTCCGTGCCTGCCATCCGTACCACCCTGCGCCGCGGCGCGACCACGGCGCTCGCGCTGACCCTGCTGACCGGAGCGCTCGCCTCCTGCGGCTACGGTTCCGAGAAGAAGGACGACGAGGTCGCCCCGGCCGCCACGGGCAAGAAGCTCTCCACCGACAAGGTGCGGCTGGGCTACTTCCCCAATCTGACCCACGCCACCGCCCTCGTCGGTGAGCAGGAGGGCATCCTCCAGAAGGAGCTGGGCGGCACACAGCTCCAGTCGACCACCTTCAACGCCGGCCCGTCCGAGATCGAGGCGCTGAACGCCGGTTCGATCGACATCGGCTTCATCGGCCCCTCCCCCGCGATCAACGGCTTCACCAAGTCGAAGGGGAAGAACCTGCGGATCGTCGCCGGCTCCGCGTCCGGCGGGGTCAAGCTGGTGGTCAACCCGAAGAAGATCAAGACGCTGGACGATCTCAAGGGCAAGCGGATCGCGACCCCGCAGGTGGGCAACACCCAGGACGTCGCCTTCCTCAACTGGATCAACGAGCGGGGCTGGAAGACCGACGCCCAGAGCGGCAAGGGCGACGTACTGGTCGTCCGCACCGACAACAAGATCACCCCGGATGCCTACAAGTCCGGCTCCATCGACGGCGCGTGGGTGCCGGAGCCGACCGCGTCCAGGCTGGTCGACCAGGGCGCCAAGGTCCTCCTCGACGAGGCCGAGCTGTGGCCGGACAAGAAGTTCGTGATCACCCACATCATCGTGGCGCAGAAGTTCCTCAAGGAGCACCCCGACGTGGTCGAGGCCGTGGTGCGCGGCTCGGTGAAGACGAACGCGTTCATCAAGGCCGACCCGGACCGGGCCAAGGCGTCCGCCAACGCCAAGCTGAAGGCGCTCACCGGCAAGGAGCTGCCCGCCGAGATCATCGACCCGGCGTGGCCGTCCATCCAGTTCACCGACGACCCGCTGGCGTCGACGCTCCAGACGCAGGCCGGGTACGCCGTCAAGGCCGGTCTGCTGGAGAAGCCCGACCTGGCCGGCATCTACGACCTCTCCATCCTCAACAAGGTGCTCGCCGCCGAGGGCGCTGCCGAGGTCTCCGACGCCGGTCTCGGCGTCAAGTAACCAGCTCAGTACGTTCCCAGGAGGTGACGACCATGGCCACCCTCACCAAGGATCAGGCCGAGGACCGTACGACGGCCGGGCACTCCGCCCGCATCGAGCATGTCTCGAAGTCCTTCGCGGGCCCCTCGGGGCGGCAGCTCGTCCTGGACGACATCACCCTCGATGTCGCGCCGGGCGAGTTCGTCACCCTCCTGGGGGCGTCCGGGTGCGGAAAGTCCACCCTGCTCAATCTGGTGGCCGGTCTTGACGCACCCAGCGCGGGCACCATCACCACCCAGGGCCGCCCGGCGCTGATGTTCCAGGAGCACGCGCTCTTCCCGTGGCTGACGGCGGGCAAGAACATCGAGCTGGCGCTCAGGCTGCGCGGGGTGCCCAAGGCCGAGCGGCGCCCGGAGGCCGAGCGGCTGCTGGAGCTGGTGCGGCTCGGCGGCGCGTACCGCAAGCGGGTGCACGAGCTGTCGGGCGGGATGCGGCAGCGGGTCGCGCTCGCCCGCGCGCTGGCGCAGGACAGCCAGCTGCTGCTGATGGACGAGCCGTTCGCGGCGCTCGACGCCATCACGCGGGACGTGCTCCACGACGAGCTGACCCGGATCTGGCGGGAGACCCGCCTGTCGGTGCTGTTCGTCACGCACAACGTGCGCGAGGCGGTCCGGCTGGCCGAGCGGGTGGTGCTCTTGTCGTCCCGGCCGGGCCGGATCGCCCGCGAGTGGACGGTCGGCATCGAGCACCCGCGCCGGATCGAGGACGCCGCGGTGGCCGAGCTGTCCATCGAGATCACTGAAGAACTGCGTGGGGAGATCCGCCGACATGGCCAGCACTGACACCGCGAAGGCACCGGGGGGCGCCTCGCACGACCTCGCGGGGCTCGAAGCCGGGCTCGACGCGCTGGAGACCGTCGAGTCCCAGCGCACCCCCGTCAGGCAGGTACTGCTCCAGAAGGTGCTGCCGCCGCTGTCGGCGGTGGCGCTGGTCGTCGTCGTCTGGCAGATCCTGGTCTGGGCCGAGGTCACCGACGAGGGCAGCCTGCCCGCGCCGGGGGCCGTCTGGGACAGCGTCTCGGACCTGTGGCTCCAGGGCACCCTGCTGGAGGTCGTCTGGACCAGCGTCTCCCGGGGCCTGCTGGGCTTCCTGCTGGCGCTCGCCATCGGCACCCCGCTGGGGCTGCTCGTCGCCCGGGTGAAGTTCGTCCGGGCGGCGATCGGCCCGATCCTCTCCGGGCTCCAGTCGCTGCCGTCGGTGGCCTGGGTGCCGCCCGCGGTGATCTGGCTGGGGCTCAACAACCAGATGATGTACGCGGTGATCCTGCTGGGCGCGGTGCCCTCGATCGCCAACGGTCTGGTCTCGGGCGTCGACCAGGTGCCGCCGCTCTTCCTGCGGGCGGGCCGGACCCTGGGCGCCACCGGCCTCAAGGGGACCTGGTACATCGTCATGCCGGCCGCGCTGCCCGGCTATGTGGCGGGGCTCAAGCAGGGCTGGGCGTTCTCCTGGCGCTCGCTGATGGCCGCGGAGATCATCGCGTCGTCGCCCGATCTGGGCCTCGGCCTCGGCCAGCTCCTGGAGAACGGCCGCAGCAACTCCGACATGCCCGGGGTGTTCATGGCGATCCTGCTGATCCTGATCGTCGGCATCGCCATCGACCTGCTGCTCTTCAGTCCGCTGGAGCGGGCCGTGCTGCGCGGCCGCGGTCTGCTGGTCAAGTCCTGACGGCAGGCCCCTCCTCCCCTTGCCCCCTCCGGTCCGTCCCGAACAGAGTCGAGTCGTGTCATGTCCCTTCCCGTCCTGCTGGCCGTCGCCCACGGCAGCCGTGACCCGCGGCACGCGGCGACCGTCCACGCCCTGCTGCGGCGGGCCCGCGCGCTGCGGCCGGGGCAGCGGATGGAGACGGCGTTCCTGGACTTCGACGCGCCCACCGTGCCGCGGGTCCTGGAGCGGCTGGCCGACGAGGGCGCCGACGACGTGGTGGCGGTCCCGCTGCTGCTGACCCGGGCCTTCCACGCCAAGTCGGACATCCCGGCGGTACTGCGGGAGGCCGGGGCCCGGCTGCCCCGGCTGCGGATCCGGCAGGCGGGGGTCCTGGGTCCTTCGCCGCTGCTGCTCGCCGCTCTGGAGCGGCGGCTGTGGGAGGCGGGGCTGACCCCGTCCGACCGGTGCTCGACGGGGCTGGTCCTGGCCTCGGCGGGCACCACCGACCCGGAGGCGATCGCGGTGATCGCTGACATGGCGCGGGAGCTGAGGCGCACCGGTTGGTGCGCCGTGCGGCCCGCGTTCGCCTCCGCGTCCCCGCCACGCACCGACGTCGCGGTGCGAGCCCTGCGCGGGGACGGCTGCGTCCGGGTGGCGGTGGCCCCTTTGGTCATCGCCCCCGGCCGACTGCCGGACCGGATCGCCGAGGGCGCGCGGGAGGCCGATGTCCTGGCCGGTGTGCTGGGCCCGGCGCCGGAGCTGGCACGGCTGCTGCTGCACCGTTTCGATCAGACCGCCGCGACCGCCGCGGCCGTCGGGACCTCGGGGACCGTGCGCGCGGTACGGCGGACGGGGTCGCTCGCCGTCCCCGCCTGACCGACCTCCTGACCGACCCCCTCCTTCTTCCGCCGGAGCGGCCCGTACGGTGTGACAGGGCCGTGCCCGTACGGTGACGGGTACGGGGTGCGCACGGCGCACCCTGGAGGAAAGGAGGCCCCCATGCCGTTCCACTACCACAAGCGGATCACCCTGATCCCCAAGGTGCTGTACCTGAACGTCGGCCGGCACGGCTGGTCGCTGCGGCTCGGTGGCCGGCGCGCCCATCTGACCCGGGACAGCCACGGCAGGAGCGGGGTGGCCGTCCGGCTGCCCGGCGGCTTCGTCTGGCGCAGGCACCGCCGGCGGCGCCACTGAGCCGCCCCGGGGGAGGCGGATGGGCCGGAATATCCTTGTGGGACAAGGGTGTTGACCGGTCATGAGTCAAGGACCCGCACCCCGCGCCCTCTCCGACGCCGCGCTCTCCGAGCTGCTGAGCGCGGGCCGCTTCGGCACCCTCGCGACCAACAAGAGCAACGGCCGTCCGCATCTGACGACGATGCTCTACCACTGGGATCCCGAGGAGCGGATCGTGCGCTTCTCCACCACCGCCGACCGGGTCAAGGTACGGCAGCTGCGGAAAGACCCCCGGGCCGCGGTGCACGTACCCGGCGGTGACGTGTGGTCGTTCGCGGTCGCGGAGGGCGAGGCCGAGGTGTCGCCGGTCACGAGCGTGCCGGGGGACGCGGTGGGCCGGGAGCTGCTGGCGATGCTCCCCGGGGACATGCGCCCCGAAGGCGGAGCGGCGGAGACGGTCTTCCTGGAGCAGCAGGTCGCACAGGGCCGGGTGGTGCTCCGGCTGCGGGTGGACCGGCTGTACGGGACGGCGCTGGACGTCGGCTGAGCCGCCGACCGGGGCGCTCGGCCCGGCTGCCCGGCGAGGTCGTGGTGGGCGGCCCCGTGCCCCGTGGGGGGTGAGCACGGAGCCGCCCGCCCCGGGTGAGGGGAAGTCCCGGGGCTGACCCGAACTCTGCCCATCTGGCGTGCTCAGATCAAGCGCCCTGAGCAGGTGTGATTTTTGCAACAAGGTTTTATAATGAAAAATCGGCCATGGCCGTTCAGAACGGACTCGGCACCGGCCCGGCACCGTCAACCACCTTGTGGCGCACGGGTTTCAGCGCCATGACGGGCGGGTGAAGCGGGGGTTTCCGCTCCCGGGGCCGTGGAGCGCCGACGGCCCCGGGACCGGAGGGGGTGTCAGCGCACCGGCAGTTCGGCCTCGATCAGGTCCGCCGCCTGCCGGGTGCCGCCCTCCTCTCCCATCTGCCGGCTGATCCGGGCCAGCTCCCGGGCGACGGCCGGGTCGCCCACCAGGCCGAGCACCGCCTCCCGCAGCTCATCGGCGGTCGCCGTGGCGGAGTCCAGCCGTCGTGCGACGCCCAGCGCCGCCAGCATGTCCGCGTTGCCGAACTGGTCGACGGCCTGCGGGACGGCGACCATCGGGGTGGCGGTGGCCAGCCCCTCCTGGCTGCCGCCCGCACCCGCGTGGGTGATGAAGGCG
Source organism: Streptomyces yaizuensis (assembly GCF_034961445.1). Lineage (NCBI taxonomy): Bacteria > Bacillati > Actinomycetota > Actinomycetes > Kitasatosporales > Streptomycetaceae > Streptomyces > Streptomyces yaizuensis. The sequence continues at coordinate 117,000 of NZ_BSBI01000012.1, read as the reverse complement.
TCGGCCTGGCGCAGGATGGACAGCTGCGAGACCCAGGGGTGGACCTCGACGCCGGCCGGGATCTCCCCCAGCTCGGCGGGGTCGACGTGCTTGCCGATCTGGAGCACCGTGTGCCACCCCGGCAGCCCGCCGAAGGCCTCCAGGCAGGCCCGGTAGAAGTCGGGCACCTTGGTGAACGAGGAGCCGAGCGACACCAGCAGCACCTTCTCGGCGTCCGCCGGGCGCTCCCAGTCGGGCTGTTCGGCCCGCTCGCCCTGGCAGGCGCCGACGAAGGTGAAGACATCGGTGTCCACGCGGTCGGCCTGCGGCTGGAGCGCCTTCGGGATCAGCACGACCCCGCGCCGGGGGCGGCCCACGAGATGGTCGGGCTCCACCTCGCCGAGCCCGTTCTCCGCGAGCCAGGCGCCGAAGCGCGCGTAGTACGCCTGCCCCCGCTCGGACTTCTTCAGCTCGTCGAACATCGGGGCGGCGACCTCCTCCTCGTACCCCTCCCAGGGGACGAGGTTGGGCCAGAGCGAGACGGCGGGCACCCCCCACCGGTGGGCGAGGACCGGGGCCGGGTAGGCGGTGATGTCGTGGATCACCAGATCCGGTTCGTCGCCCGCGAACGCGTCCACCAGCTGCGGCAGGACATGGACGGCGTCCCTGAGGAAGGGCTCCAGGTTGTCGATCAGCTCGGTGCCCCATGCGTCGGGGTCGTCCTCCGTCGGCAGGACGGACTCGTAGACGACGGGGGTCGCGCCGGTCGCGGCGACCTTGTCCGCGAAGGACGCGGGGATGGCGTAGCTGACCCGGTGTCCGCGCGCGACCAGCTCGCGCACGACCTCCAGGCTGGGGTTCACATGGCCGGGGGCGGCGATGGAGAACATGGCGATGTGGGCGGGGCGTCGTTCGATCATGCACTGAGCATAAACGAGACGAGACGTCTCGTGCAACATAAATTTTCCCGGGCTCCCCCGGCGGCGCTCAGCGCTGATAGCGGGCGAGCACCAGATTCCCGTCCTCGACCAGCCGTTCGGCCAGCTCCTCCCGGTCGATCGCGCCGCTGTAGTACTCCTGGTACGCGGGGGTCGCCACCTTGTCCTTCCACTCCGGGTACCCCCGCACCGCCGGGGCCGGTGCGGCCCGCAGCTCCCGGGCGAGCGCCGCGCCGACGGCCCAGCCGTCCCGGTCCGTGCGGAGCGCCGGGTCCGCGAGGGCCGCCCGCCCGGTCGGGAGCATCCAGTCCCCCCGGGCCAGCCGCACCATGTTCGGCGGCCGCAGCAGGAACTCGATGAAACGCGCGGCCTCCTTCTTGTACGGGGTGTCCTGGGCGATCGACAGCGTCTGCGGGCTCACCCCCTGCACCGGCCCTCCGGGCCCGGCGGGCGCGGGCAGCACCGTCCACGCGAAGCCCTCGGGGGCCTGCTGCGCGATCTGCTGGCGGTAGGCGAAGCCGAGCGGCACCATCGCGTACCGGCCGCCGAAGAAGCCGGGCAGGGTGTCCGAGCCCCCGGTGCCGGCGGTGTCGGGGGCCGCGGTCCGGTCGGTGTTGACCTGGTGGTGGATGGTGTCGGGCACCACCGCGTCCCCGTCGGTGAAGCGGATCCGCGCCTTGCCGCCGGAGTCCCGCACGAAGAGCCGGCCGCCGGCGGAGAGCCCGAGATTGAGGGTGACGGAGACCGGCTCCCGCAGCGGCCAGGCGACGGCGTACCGGCCCCGGCCCATGTACGCGGTCAGCTCCCTGGCCACCGCGCGGAACTCGGGCCAGCTCCAGGGCCGCTCGGGGGTGGGGATCCGTACCCCGGACCCCTCGATCAGCCGGCGGTTGGCGATGAGGACCCGGGGCTCCTGGAGGAAGGGCACTCCGTACACACCGCCGTCGCCGCCGAAGGTGGTCGTCTCCCAGCTCGCGGCGGGGATGTCGGCGGTGAGCCGCGCGGAGAGCAGCGGGCGCAGATCGGCGAGCCGGCCGCCGTACGCGAAGTCGGCGAGGTCGTCGGCGGCGTCGTGGATGATGTCCGGTGCCTCGCCGCCCTCGAAGGAGGTCAGCAGCTGGTCGTGGACGCTGTCCCAGGAGCCCTGGACATAGCGGACCCGCACGGCCGGGTTGCGGGCGTTCCACTCCCGTACCAGCTCCTTGGTGGCCGCGACGGACTCCTTCTGCCAGGCCAGCGAGTGGAAGCGCAGTTCGATGGTGCCGTCGGCGCGGCGGTGCCGGTCGCCGTCGCCGGCGCAGCCGGTGAGCAGCAGGGCGAGCCCGGTGGCGGCCGCCGCGAGCCGTTCGACGGCGGTACGCCGGGCCAGGGCCGCGCCCATCAGCCGCGCACCGCCCCGGCCGCGACGCCGCTCGTGATCCGCCGCTGGATCACGGCGAAGACGAGCAGGGAGGGAAGGGTCGCCAGGAGGGCCGCGGCGGCGAGCGGGCCGAGGTCGGCGACGCCCTCGGCGCCGATGAAGCGGGTGAGGACCACCGGCAGGGTCTGGTGCTCGGGGGACTTCAGCAGCACCAGGGCGAAGAAGAACTCGTTCCAGGCGGTGATGAAGGCGAAGAGGGCGGTGGCGGCGAGCCCGGGGGCGAGCAGCGGGACGACGACGGAGACGAGGGTGCGCACCCGGCCCGCGCCGTCGACGGCGGCGGCCTCCTCCAGCTCGCGGGGGACGGCGCGGACATGGCCGGTGAGCATCCACAGGGCGAAGGGCAGCGACCAGACGACGTAGACGAGGACCAGCCCGGTCAGGGTGTCGACCAGCCGCAGGTTCCGCAGCACCAGGAAGAGCGGGATGATCACGAGGACGAAGGGGAAGGCCTGGCTGACGACCACCCAGCCGGTGGCGGCGGCGGTGAGCCGGGTGCGCCGCCGGGCCAGGACGTAGGCCATCGGGGTGGCGACGGCCACGCAGATCAGGGCGGCGCAGACGGCGACGAGGAGGCTGTTGCCCGCAGCCCGCAGCAGGGGCTGCTCCTCGAACGCCTGGCGGACGTTGGCGAGGGTGGGGTCCGCGGGGATCCAGGCGGGGTGGAGCGAGGCCAGTTCGCGGGCGGGTTTGACGGCGGTGGAGAGCAGCCAGACGAAGGGGAAGCCGAGGAGGACGAGATAGCAGGCGAGGGCGAGGTACTGTCCGGTCCGGGCGGCCCGGCTGGTGCGGATCACTTCTCGTCGCCTCCTGTGAGCCGTCCGACAAGGAAGACGGCGAGCAGCACCGCGACCACGGCGACGAGGACGCAGCTCATGGCGGCCGCGTAGCCGAACTGGCCGTAGCGGAAGGCCTCCTCGTAGGCGAAGAGGGCCGGGAGGCGGGTGCGGCCGCCGGGGCCGCCGCCGGTGAGCACGTACACCAGGGCGAAGGCGTTGAGGTTCCAGATGACGTTGAGCGCGGTGATGGAAAGGGCGACGGGCCGCAGCGCGGGCCAGGTGACGGTGGTGAACCGGCGCCAGGCGCCGGCGCCGTCGAGGGCGGCGGCCTCGTGGAGTTCGCGCGGGGTGTTCTGGAGTCCGGCGAGGAGGGCGACGGCGGTCACCGGCAGCCCGGCCCAGATCCCGACGGCGACGACGGCGGGCAGGGCGGTGTCGAGGCCGGTCAGCCAGGCCTGGCCGGAGCCGAGGCCGAGGTCGCGCAGGGTCTCGTTGAGGATGCCCGCGTCGGGGTGGTAGACGAGCCGCCACATGACGCCGACGACCACCTCGGGCATGGCCCACGGGATGATCACGAGGGCGCGGGCCAGCCAGCGCAGCCTCAGCTCCTGGTCGAGCAGGAGGGCGAGCCCGAGGGCGAGGGCGAACTGGGGGACGGTGACCCCGACGGCCCACACCAGGCCGATGCCGAAGGACTCCAGGAAGAGGGTGTCGCGGGCGAGGTCGCGGAAGTTGAGGAAGCCGATCCACCGGGTGGGGTCGGTGCGCCCGGCCTGCGAGTCGGTGAAGGCGAGGGAGATCCCGTAGAGGAGGGGCGCGACGCTGAGCAGGAGGATCGGGAGCAGCGCGGGCAGGACCAGGAACCAGGCGCCGTGGTCGAGCACGCGGGGGCGGGCGTGGCGCCCGGGGCGCTGCCGCGGTAAGGAGCGCCGGGCGGTGCGGGGCGGAGGGGGCTGGGGGGCCGGAGCGGTCGATGTCACGATGTCGACTCCTTGCCGAGGGGCCGATTTCCGCCGGTCCGGCAGTCATGAGGCACGGTCCATGAGGCACGGTCATCGTGCTGACGGGGGGGTCGGCCCGTCAAGGCGCGTTGGTCCGGATGGCAGACTTTGGCGTGTTCGGGCCGGTCGCCGGGGAAACATGCGGCGCGGCGGTCCGTGACGACCGTACGAGGCAGGACCGACACCGGCGGGAGAGCAGGGCGATGGACGAGGCACGCGCGCGGGAGGTGCTGGCCGCCGCGGGGGAGCCCGCCGATGCCCCGCTGCTGGCGCTCGGGGAGAACGCGGTCTTCGCGGTGGGCGACACCGTCGTCAAGGTGGGGCGCTCGGCGGAGCTGCTGGAGCGGGCCGGGCGGGAGGTCGCCGTGGGGCTGTGGCTGGCGGCGGCGGGCGTCCCGGCGGTGCGGCCCGCCGAGCCGGTGGCCCGGCTGGTCGACGGTCATCCGGTGACCCGCTGGCAGCGGCTGCCGGACGCGGTCCGCCCGGCCCGGCCGGCGGATCTGGCGGAGCTGCTGCGGCTGGTGCACGCGCTGGGCGCGGCACCCGTGGAGCTGCCGCCGCGTGAGCTGCTGGGCGGGGTGGAGCGCTGGCTGCGGCTGGCGGGCGACGCGATCGACCCGGCGGACGCCGCCTATCTGCGGGCCCGCCGGGACGGCTTCGCCGAGGCCGCCGCCGCGCTCACCCCGCGTCTGGTGCCGGGGCCCATCCACGGCGACGCGCTCACCCGCAATGTCCATGTGGGTCCGGACGGGCCGGTCCTGGTGGACCTGGAGACCTTCTCGGCGGATCTGCGCGAGCACGACCTCGTGGTCCTGGCGCTGGCCCGGGACCGGTACGGGCTGCCGCCCGGGGAGTACGACGACTTCACCCGGGTGTACGGGTGGGACGTGCGGGACTGGGACGGCTGCGCGGTGCTGCGGGGCGCCCGGGAGACCGCGAGCTGTGCGTGGGTGGCCCAGCACGCCCCGGCGAACCCGCGCGCCCGCGAGGAGTTCGCCCGCCGGGTGGCGTCCCTGCGGGAGAACCGGCCCGAGGTGCGCTGGCACCCCTTCTGACCGGGCCGCCGGATCACCCGGGGCCTCGGGGCCTCGGGGCATACCGCCCCGGGCCCGGCGGCGTCGGAGGCCCGCGGAGGCGCTCGGTAGCATGCCGGGTAGCTCATTTCATGATCAGGCCACTCGAAGGGAACTGCCATGGCCAGGGCCACTGCCCGCCACATCCTGGTGAAGACGGAATCCGAGGCGTTGCGGCTGAAGGAGCAGATCGCGGGCGGAGCGGACTTCGCCCAGCTCGCCAGGCAGCACTCCACGTGCCCCTCCTCCCGCGACGGGGGCAACCTCGGCTCGTTCGGACCCGGTCAGATGGTCCCCGAGTTCGACGCGGTGGTCTTCAGCGCGCCGGTCAACGAGGTTCAGGGCCCGGTGAAGACCCAGTTCGGGATGCACCTCGTCGAGGTCACGAGCCGACAGGACTGAGGCACGCGCTTCCGGACCCCGCCTCGCCGCCGGCCGCACCCGGCCGGCGGCTAGGCCGTCTCTTACGGATCTTGCTGGGGCTCGCGTGCCCTGGCACCGCGCCTCGCCGCGTTGTCGTCAGTCGCCGATGCTCCGCATGGACTCCCTCCTCCGCCTTGCGATCCACGGCACCAGACCCCGCTCCCTGACCCAGCCTGATCCGTAAGAAACGACCTAGGCGGGGTCCGGCCCGGCGGGCCTGCGCTCGCGGGAAACCGCGTACCCGGGTACGGCGGACGGCCTGCCGGTACCGGCGCGCGGACGGCCTCCGGCACGGCGTCGGTATACGTCTGGGGGCCTCGTCGCCGACGGCGCCGGAGCGGCCGGCCCGGCCCATCGCCCCTGGACCCGGGCCGTGGGCCGTGGGTCAGACGCCCGCCGCCGCCTGCTCCCGCAGCGGCCACTCGGCGTCCACCACCGCGTCCGCGTTCCCCTTGCGGCGCAGGAACGCCTGGAAGTCGGCCGCCCATTCGGCGTACCAGCGGATCTGGCGCTCGTGCAGCCGCTCGGGGTCCAGGGCCGCGACGGAGGGGTGGCGCAGCGCGAGCGCGCGGGCGACGCGGACCGCCGCCACCGCGTCCGCCGTGGCGTCGTGGGCGGCGTCCAGCTCCACCCCGTACTCCGCGCACACGGCCTCCAGATTCCGCTTGCCCTTGCGGTAGCGGTCGACGGCCCGGTCGATGGTGTACGGGTCGATCACGGGGCCGGTGGCGGCGCCCCCCAGCCGCCGGGCCAGCGACGGCAGCTCGTGGCGCCGCAGCTCAGCCGCGAGCAGCGACAGGTCGAACGCGGCGTTGTACGCGACGACGGGGACCCCCCGGGACCAGTGGCCGCACAGCTCGTCGGCGATCTCGTCGGCGACCTCCCGCGCGGGCCGGCCCTCGGCCCTGGCCCGCTCGCTGCTGATGCCGTGGATCGCCGAGGCCTGCTCGGGGATGCGGATCCCCGGGTCCGCGAGCCAGGTCCGCCGATGCTCCGGCTGTCCGAGCCGCACCTCGACCACGGCGGCGGTGACGATCCGTGCCTCCCGCGGGTCGGTGCCCGTCGTCTCCAGGTCGAAGCCGACCAGCGGTTCCCCGTGCCAAGCCATCGTGGAGCCCTCCTCCGTGGTGCGTCTGTGGTGCTTTCCCCCATCGGACACTCACCCTCCCATGCGCCACTGACACCCTGACCGGAGCACCCCCACAACCGGCCGGACGGCCGGGGAAGGTCCGGGGCGACAGCCGGGGAAGGACCAGGGGTCGGCCGGGGAAGGGTCAGGGGCCGGCCAGGACAGGGTCAGGGGCCGGCCAGGACAGGGTCAGGAGACCGGCCGGGAGTCGGCCCACTCCGATTCGAATTCCTCCCGGTAGGTCTGGAAGAGCCCGTGCTCGGCGTCGCCGCCCGCGCGGACCACCGGACGGCCGCCGCCGCGCAGCACCAGCACCGGCGCCTCCATCCCGCGGGCCCGGCGCAGATAGCTCTGCACGACCGCCAGTCCGTCGGCGCCGTCGCCGTCGACGAGGTACGCGGTGAAGCGGGGCGTCTCGTCGAAGACATGGATCTCGAAGGCGCCGGGGTCCCGCAGCCGGGCCCGTACCCGGCGCATGTGGAGGATGTTCATCTCCACCGTGCGGCTCAGCTCCCCCTTGCGGATGCCCAGCTCGCGTTCGCGCCGCTTGACGGCGCTGCTGGCGGGGTTGAGGAAGAGCAGCCGGACCCGGCAGCCCGACCCGGCCAGGTGGACCAGGCGGCGGCCGGAGAAGTTCTGCACCAGCAGATTGAGGCCTATGCCGATGGCGTCGAGGCGGCGGGCGCCGCCGAAGAGGTCCTCGGCGGGCAGCTGGCGCTGGAGCCTGACCCGGTCGGGGTGGACGGAGACGACGTCCGCGTACCGGTCCCCCACCAGGTCCTCGACGGCGTCGACGGGCAGCCGGTCGGCGGAGGGCACCCCGGCCCCGCCGCCGGACAGGATCGCGATGAGCCGCCCGGAGGCCCGCTCGGCCTGGGCGAGGACGGCCTCGTTCAGCGCCCGGTTGCGGGAGACCACATTGCGGGCGACCTCCAGTTCGTCCAGGGCCAGCTCGACATCGCGCCGGTCGTCGAAGTACGGCTCGAAGCACGGCCAGTGCTGCACCATCAGCTCGCGCAGCTGGGGCAGGGTGAGGAAGGAGAGGACGTTGTCGTCGGCGGGGTCGAGCAGATACCCCTTGCGCCGGGAGACCTCCCGGACCGCGACCGCCCGCTGCACCCACTCCTGGCCCGCGGGCCCGGCGGCGGCCACCACCCAGTCGTCGCCGTGGACCGGCTCGTAGACGGGCCGCACCACCGCCGCCACCACCGCGCGCAGCCGCTGTTCGACCAGATTGAGCCAGATGTAGGCCCGTCCGGCGCGCTGGGCCCGGGTGCGCACCTCGCTCCAGGCGTCCGCGTCCCAGTCGAGTTCCGCCCCGATCTCCATCGGCCGGGCGAGGGAGACCGCGCCGGGTGGAGCGTCGGCGGAGTCCCCGTCGTGACCCGTGTCACCGGGGGGCAGTTCCAGCCCTCCGCTCACCCGCGCACCGCCTTCCCGTCCCCCACCCAACGATCAAGGAAGACTACTCCGCGCACGGGAGCCGACGCAGCAGGATCGGCCGGGTCGTGGCCCAACTCCCGCCGGGCCCGGGCAGGTTCCTCCTGGCGGGGTCGCCGGGAGTGAGCTGATTCATAACGGCGGGAGGGGAGGGCCGCCGGAGTGGGACGGGGGCCGCTCCCGGTTGACCGGGTCACCCTCCCGGCAAAATGCCGGATCAATGTACTTTCATCCCGATTGAAACCCTGTATACCGTTGTTTCCGGTACATCCGGGTCGACAGGGAGAGGTTCCCCCATGCAGGTCTGGCCGGGACGGGCCTACCCCCTCGGGGCCACCTACGACGGCGCGGGCACCAACTTCGCGGTGTACTCGGAGGCGGCCCGCCGGATCGAGCTGTGCCTGCTGCACGACGACGGCTCCGAGACCCCGGTGGAGCTGCGGGAGACCGACGCCTTCGTCCGGCACGCCTATCTGCCGGGGGTGATGCCGGGCCAGCGGTACGGCTTCCGGGTCCATGGCCCCTACGCTCCCGAACGGGGGCACCGCTGCAACTCCGCCAAACTGCTCCTCGACCCGTACGCCCGTGCGATGAGCGGCGCCGTCACCTGGGACGAGTCGGTGTACGGCTATCACTTCGGCCGCCCGGACTCCCGGAGCGACCTGGACTCAGCCCCGCACACGATGGCCTCCGTGGTGGTCAATCCGTACTTCGACTGGGGCGACGACCGCGCCCCCCGGACGGAGTACCACCGTACGGTCATCTACGAGGCCCATGTGAAGGGCCTGACGATGCTCCATCCGGCGCTGCCCCCCGAGCTGCGCGGGACCTACGCGGCGCTCGCCCACCCGGCGGTGCTCTCCCACCTCACCGAGCTGGGCGTCACCGCCCTCGAACTGATGCCGGTGCACCAGTTCGTCCACGACCACCGGCTGGTGGACGCGGGCCTCGCCAACTACTGGGGCTACAACACCATCGGCTTCTTCGCCCCGCACAACGCCTACGCCTCCTGGGGCGAGCGCGGCGGGCAGGTGCTGGAGTTCAAGCACGCCGTACGGGCGCTGCACCAGGCCGGCATCGAGGTCATCCTCGACGTCGTCTACAACCACACCGCCGAGGGCAGCCATCTCGGCCCCACCCTCTCCTTCCGGGGCCTGGACAACGCCTCCTACTACCGGCTGGCCGAGAACCGGCGCCACTACACGGACACCACCGGAACCGGGAACTCCCTGCGGATGAACAGCCCGCAGGTGCTCCAGCTGGTGATGGACTCGCTGCGCTACTGGGTCACCGAGATGCGGGTGGACGGCTTCCGCTTCGATCTGGCGGCCACCCTGGCCCGGCAGTTCCACGAGGTGGACCGGCTCTCCTCCTTCTTCGACCTGGTGCAGCAGGACCCGGTGGTCAGCCAGGTGAAGCTGATCGCGGAGCCCTGGGACCTGGGCGAGGGCGGCTATCAGGTCGGCAACTTCCCGCCGCTGTGGACCGAGTGGAACGGCAAATACCGCGACACCGTACGGGACCTGTGGCGCGGGGCGCCGCGCGCGCTCCCGGAGTTCGCCTCCCGGCTCACCGGCTCCTCCGACCTCTACCAGGACGACGGCCGCCGGCCGCTCGCCTCCATCAACTTCGTCACCTGCCACGACGGCTTCACCCTGCGCGATCTGGTGTCGTACGACGAGAAGCACAACGCCGCCAACGGCGAGGGCGGGCGCGACGGCGAGGACCACAACCGCTCCTGGAACTGCGGGGCGGAGGGCGAGAGCGACGACCCGGAGGTGCTGGCGCTGCGGGCCCGCCAGGTCCGGAACCTGATCGCGACCCTGCTGCTCTCCCAGGGGGTGCCGATGCTCGGCCACGGCGACGAGTTCGGCCGCACCCAGGGCGGCAACAACAACGCGTACTGCCAGGACAACGAGGTCTCCTGGGTGCGCTGGCCGGAGCCGGCCGAGAAGGGCCCCGAGTCGCTGCTGGAGTTCGTCCGGGCGATGGTCTGGCTCCGCCGCGACCACCCGGTCTTCCGGCGGCGGCGGTTCTTCCAGGGCCGCCCGGTGGCCACGGGCGACGGCACGGGCGGCGGGGACGGCGGGGACGGGGACGGGCTGATGGACATCGCCTGGTTCACCCCCCAGGGCGACGCGATGACCCAGCGGGACTGGCAGTCCGCGCGCGCCGGGGCGCTCTCCGTCTTCCTGAACGGGGCCGCCATCTCGGAGCCGGGCCCGCACGGCGAGCGGATCACGGACGACTCCTTCCTGCTGATGTTCAACGCCGACGCGGACGACCTGGACTTCGTGGTCCCCGAGGGGCTCGGGGCGCGCTGGCGGACCGTGGTGGACACCGCCCGCCCGGTGGCCGTGCCCCCCGGCGGCGGACCGGAGGCCACGGCGGGCGAGAAGGTCCCGCTGACCGGCCGGAGCCTGGTGGTGCTGCGCCGCCGCTGACCGGGGCCGCCTCCCGTACCCGAACACCACGGGGATGTCAGGGAGCGGCACCCAGCGGGTACATACGCGGGCATGCACCCCACCGCCACCTACCGGCTCCAGCTCCAGCCCGCGTTCGACTTCGCCGCGGCGACGGCCGCCGTCCCCTACATCGCCTCCCTCGGCGTCTCCCATCTGCACCTCTCCCCCGTCCTGGAGGCCACTCCCGGCTCCCGCCACGGCTACGACGTCACCGACCCCACCCGCGTCCGCCGCGAGCTGGGCGGCGAGGAGGGGCTGCGGGAGCTGTCCCGCACCGCGCGCGCCCACGGCCTGGGGCTCGTCCTCGACATCGTGCCCAACCACATGTCCGCGCTGCCCCAGGACAACGCGGCCCTCCGGGACGTCCTGCGCTCGGGCCCCTCCTCGCCGTACGCCCGCTGGTTCGACATCGACTGGGAGGCGGGCGGCGGACGGGTGCTGCTGCCCCTGCTGGACGGGCCCATGGGCGCGGAGCGGCTGGCCGCGCTGCGCGTCGAGGGCACCGAGCTGCGCTACGGGGAGGTACGGCTGCCGCTGCGCGAGTCCACCGCGTCGCTGCCGCTGCCGGAGCTGCTGGACGCCCAGTGGTACCGGCTCGGCTGGTGGCGTCTTGGCCGCACCGAGCTGGCGTACCGGCGGTTCTTCACCGTCCTCGGGCTGATCGGGGTCCGCGTGGAGGACCCGGAGGTCTTCGACGCCACCCACGCCAAGGTGATCGAGCTGGTCCGGGACGGTGTCGTCGCGGGGCTGCGCGTGGACCACCCCGACGGGCTCGCCGACCCGGAGGCGTATCTGCGCCGGCTCGACGCGGCGGTGGGCGGCGCCTGCTGGACGGTGGTCGAGAAGATCCTCACCGGGGACGAGCGGCTGCCGCCCGCGTGGCCGGTCGCGGGGACCACCGGCTACGACACCCTGCGGCGGATCGACGGCCTGTTCACCGACCCGGAGGGGCTGGCCGAGCTGACCCGCCGCTACCGCGCCTTCACCCAGGCCGCCGGGGACCGGGGCGGCTTCTGGGAGCCGACGGTGCGCAGGGCCGCGTACCGCTTCGTCCACCACGACCTGGCCGCCGAGGTCAATGCCCTGGTGCGGCTCGCCGAACGGGTCTGCGCCGACGATCTCGCCCTGCGCGACCACGCGCCCTGGGCGCTCGCGGTCGCGATCCGGGAGCTGCTGGTGCGGGTGCCGGTCTACCGCCCCTACCCGTCCGGCGGCGAGGACGTGCTCACCATCGCGGCGGCGGCGGGCGCGAAGGCCGCGTTCTCCGTCGCGCAGGAGGCGGGCGCGGTCGACGTCGTACGGGATCTGGCGCTGGGCCGGCTGGGCACGAGCCCGTCCCGGGACGCCTTCCGGGCCCGGTTCGCGCAGACGGCCGCCGCCCTGCGCGCCAAGTCCGTCGAGGACACGGCCGGCTACCGGTACGCGCCGCTGCTGTCGGCGTCCGAGGTCGGCGGCGACCCGGGGGCACCCGCCGTCGACCCGGACGCCTTCCACGCCCACGAGGAGCGGCTCGCCCGCGACTGGCCCACCACCGGCACCGTGCTCACCACCCACGACACCAAGCGGAGCGCGGACGTACGGGCCAGGATCGCGGTGCTGTCGCAGTGCCCGGAGCGCTGGTCGGCGTTCCTGGCGGAGGTCACCGCGGCGCAGGCCCCCGATGCCGCGGCCCCGGACCCCCATCTGGCGTGGGTGGCCTGGCAGACCGCCCTCGGCTTCGGCCTCCCCGACGCGGAGCGGCTGCCGGCCGCGCTCCTCAAGGGCGTACGGGAGGCCGCGCTGCACACCGGCTGGAGCGAGCCGGACCCGGCGTACGAGGCGGCCGTCGCCCGCTTCGTGGCCGCCGGGCCCCTCGGCCCGCCGCTGCACACCCTGCGCGACCTGGCCCGGGAGCTGGCCCCCCACAGCCGGGCGGGCGCCCTGGGGGCGGCCCTGCTCCACCTGACGGCGGTGGGCGTACCGGACCTCTACCAGGGCAGCGAGCGGGAGTACGCGGCCCTGGTCGACCCCGACAACCGGGCGCCGTTCCGGCAGCCCGAGCCGGACGAGCGGACCGTGCTCGTCCGGGCGGCGCTGCGGCTGCGGCGGGAGCGGCCCGGGGTGTTCGGCGCGTCGGGGACCTATGCGCCGCTGCGGGCGGCCGGGGCCGCCGCCGCGCACTGTGTGGCCTTCTGCCGTACGGGGGATGTGGTCACGGCGGTCACCCGGCTGTCGCTGCGGCTGGAGCGGGCGGGCGGCTGGGCGGACACGGCGCTGGAGCTGCCGCCGGGCCGGTGGGCGGACCGGCTCGCGGAGCGGGAGCGGTGGTGGGACGGCGGCGGCCCGGTGGAGCTGCGGGAGCTGTTCGCCGACCGGCCGGTGGCGCTGCTCGCCCGGATCCCCGCATGAGCGGCCCGTACGCGGAAGGCTCCCCGCGGGTCCGGAGCCGTACGGGTGCGGTGCCGGTGCTCAGTCCGTGGTGAGGCGGAACCCCACCCGGCCGAAGCTGACCATGTCCCCGTCGCGGACCACGATCGCCCCCACGACCCGCCGCCCGTTGACCATGGTCCCGTTGGTCGACCCCAGGTCCCGCAGCACCCACGTGCCATGACGCCGGGTCAGCTCCGCGTGCCGGCGCGAGACGGTGTCGTGGTTCAGCCGCAGCCCGTTGCCCGGGTCCCGCCCTATGCCCAGCGGGCCGGGGCCCGGCTCCGGCAGCAGCAGCGGCGGCAGCTTCTGCGCGTACCACGCACGGCGCATCCGCTCCCAGAACGCGGACACCTCGCCCACCGCGCCGACCAGCCGGCCGCGCACCCCCGGGCCGTCCTCCGGTGCCAGATCGGCGGTCAGCACCGCGAGTTCGTCGGCGCTGCGGGCGGCGAGCGCCAGCTCCAGCCGGCGCAGAAAGGTGTCGTGGGAGAGCCTGCCCTCCGCGGCGCCCTCGCTGAGCAGACCGACGACCCGGTCCCGTTCGGCGTCGGCGACCCTGACCTGAACCGGAGCGGAGTGCGTGGGGAACTCGAACGACGACGTCACCCGTCGATTGTCGGTCCGGAGCGCGCCCGGTGTCCAGAAACGGGGACGGCCCGCGCGAGGCCCCGGAAAAACACGCTGGACTCCGCCGCACCGTCCGGGTTAGCGTGATCACGACGCCAGAGGACGTACGGAGAGGAGGCGAGTGCCGTGTACACCACACGTTTTCCGCGCTCCCGCCCTGCCCGTCCGGCGTTCGCAGTCTGACCGGGAGCGCTCTCACCGCATCTCTTCCGGAGGACTCTCCCATGACCTCTCTGGTCATCCGCGCGCTCGACGCGAGCGACGCATCCCTCGTCGACACCCTGCCCGACCCGCTCGGCACCGGCCGCACGCTGGCGCATGTCACCTACCGCCCCGAATGGCAGCGGGTCGCCCTGCGCGACGGCGTGGTCGTGGCCCGTGGCTCCTGGTGGGGCGGCCCCGACGACACCACCCCCCGCAACATCAACCGGCTCGACATCGCCGACGGTGAGGAGGAGGCGGGCGTCGAGCTGCTGCGCACCGCCCCCTACCGGGTCGCCTACCAGCTGATCCTGCCCCGCGACTGGCGCGAGGACCCGGTGGCCCGGGCCGCGGCCGAGGCCCGGCTGCGGATCGCGAAGGCCGCCGGGATGAGCGTCCTGGTGGAGCGCTACCAGTACCGCTGGACCCCCGACTGCGGGCTCCCCGAGCGGCCCGGACGGCTCGTGTTCCGGCCCGAGCCCGACGACGCCGTCATCTTCGACGTGCTGCGCCGGGTGCACTCGGCCACTCTCGACGCGCACGCCCTGCGCGACATCGCCCGGGGCGGCCTCGACCTCGCCGCCCAGGAGGAACTGGACTTCTTCCGCTGGTGCCCCTCGCCGCGCGCGTGGTGGCAGCTGGCGTACACCCCCGGCGGGGAGCTGGTCGGGCTGCACATCCCGGCGCACACCCCCTCCGGGCCGTGCATCGGCTTCATCGGCGTCGTCCCCGAGCAGCGCGGCCACGGCTACGCCTACGATCTGCTCGCCGAGTGCACCCACCTGCTGGCCGCCGAGGGCGCCGAGTTCATCGCGGGCGCCACCGACCGGACCAACATCCCGATGGCCCGGCACTTCGCCCGCGCCGGACACCCGGTCTCCGACGAGCGGACCATCCTGGTGTACGAGGAGGAATCGGCCGCGGCCGAATCCTGACGCGTTGTCCCCGGCCGGGGGGTGTCCGTAGGCTCCGGACACCCCCCCCCGGCCGCAGGCGCCCGGCCCCGCGCCCCGGCCGGCGGACGCACGGCCCCTGTCGTCCGAGCCGATGGCGAGCCGCCCATGGACACGCACGCGCACCAGCCCACCGCCGGGAGGGACCCCCGGCGGCAGACCGCGCCCGTGGGCCGGGGCTGGACCGCCCGGCTGATGCTGCTCCATCTCGGCCTGTACATGGCGCTGCTGACCCCGATGCAGATCCTGCTCGCCGCGCACCTGGCGGAGATCGACCCCGGCGGCAAGGAGATCGCCCTCGGCTGGGCGACCGGCCTGGGGGCGCTGGTCGCCGTGGCCGCCGCCCCGTTCGCGGGCGCGCTGTCGGACCGGACCGGGGGACGGTTCGGCCGCCGCCGGCCGTGGATCGCGGGCGGCGCCCTCGTCGGCGCCTGCGGGCTGCTCCTCACGGCGGCGCAGTCCACGACGGCCGGGGTCACCCTCGGCTGGGCCCTGGCGCAGCTGGGGCTGAGCGCGCAGCTCGCGGGGGCGCTGGCCGCCGTACCGGACCGGGTGCCGGTGGAGCGGCGGGCGGCGGTCTCCGGCTCGGTCGCGGTGCCGCAGGCGCTGGGGCTGGTCGTCGGCGCGGTGCTGGTGACGGTGGTGGCGTCGGGCACGGGCGGCGGTTACGCGCTGCTCGCCGCCGTGGTCGTGTTCTGCGCGCTGCCGTTCGTGCTGGTACCGGAGGAGCCGGTGCGGGCGGCGCCCCGGCCCCGGCCCCGGGCGGGGGACTTCTGGCTGAGCCCGCGGGCCCATCCGGACTACGCCTGGGCGTGGGCCACCCGGTTCCTGGTGAATCTGGGGAACGGTCTGGGCACGCTGTACCTCCTCTACTTCCTCAAGGACGCGGTGGGATACGGCGATCCGGAGCGCGGGGTGCTGGTCCTCACCGTGCTCTACACGACGGGTGTGGTGGTGACGGCGTCCGCCGCCGGGGCGGTGTCGGACCGGCTGGGGCTGCGGCGGGCGCCGGTCTCGGCGGGGGCGGTGCTGATGTCGGCGGCGTCGCTGGTGCTGGCGGTGTGGCCCGGCTGGGCGACGGCGACGGTCGCGGCGGCCCTGCTGGGGCTCGGCTTCGGCGTCTACGTCTCGGCGGAGCAGGCGCTGCTCACGCAGGTGCTGCCGCACTCGGGCGACCACGCCAAGGATCTGGGGATGTTCAACGCGGCGAACACCGTGCCCCAGGTGCTGGGGCCGGTGATGGCCGCGACGGTGGTCTCCGTCGCCGGCGGGTACACCGGGCTCTATCTGGCCGCGTCGCTGTCGACGGGTCTGGGCGCGGTGCTGGTGTGGCGGATCCGGTCGGTCCGCTGAGCTTGGAGCGGATCCCGCGCAGGCCCGTGAGCGCCGGTGGCAGTGGGTCAGCCCGTACGGTGGTGGGCGCGCTGGGCCGCGATGGTGTCGCGGTACCACGCGTAGGACGCCCTCGGGGTGCGTTCCAGGGTGGCGTAGTCGACGTGGACGAGGCCGAACCGCTGGGAGGCGCCCTCCACCCATTCGATGTTGTCGGTCAGCGACCAGGTGAAGTAGCCGCGTACGTCGACCCCGTCCGCGACGGCCCGGTGCAGCGCGCGCAGATGGGCGTCGAGGAACGCGATCCGGGCCTGGTCGTCCAGGGGCGCGCAGGAGCACCCGTTCTCGGTGATCCACAGTGGTGGCAGCCGGTCGCCGTAGCGGGCCCGGAGCCCGGTGAGGAGTTCGTGGAGCCCGTCGGGGACGACGGGCCAGCCGAAGTCGGTGCGGTCGGCGCTCGGTGTCCGCCGCAGCGCGAAGGGGATGTCTTCGGGCAGTTCGATGCCCCCGAAGCCGTCCGCGTCACCGGCTCCGGGGGCCGCGACCGTCATGGGGTGGTAGTAGTTCACGCCGTACCAGTCCACCGGGGTGGAGATCACCGCGAGATCGTCGGCGACCGGCCCCGGCAGCAGGGCCGCGAGGTCGTCGTCCGGGTAGCGGCCGGTGAGGACCGGATCCGCGAACATCCGGTTGGTGAGGGTGTCGTAGAGCCCGGCCGCCGCGTCGTCCGCCGGGCCGCCGCCGGCCGTGCGGACCGGCGAGTGGGAGCAGGCGATCCCGATCTCGCGGGCCCCGGCGGCGCGCAGGGCGCCCACGGCGAGGCCGTGGGCGAGCAACTGGTGGTGGGCGGCGGGCAGCGCGTCGAAGAGGAGCCGGTGGCCGGGGGCGTGCTCGCCGAGTGCGTAGCCGAGGAGGGTGACCTCGGCGGGTTCGTTGATGGTGATCCACATCGGGACGCGGTCGGCGAGCCGGTCCGCGACGGCGGCGGTGTAGTCAGCGAACCGGAACGCGGTGTCGCGGGCGAGCCAGCCGCCGGCCCGGTCGAGTTCCAGCGGGGTGTCCCAGTGGTAGAGGGTGGGCGCGGGGGCCACGCCCCGGGCGAGGAGTTCGTCGACGAGCCGGTCGTAGAAGGCGAGCCCGGCGGGGTTGACGGGGCCGGTGCCGCCGGGGACGACCCGGGGCCAGCTGACGGAGAACCGGAAGGCGTCCGCGCCGAGCCCGGCGAGCAGGGCCACGTCCTCGCGGTAGCGGTCGTGGAAGCCGGTGCCGCGCGCGGCGTCGGCGCCGTCCTTGATCCGGCCCCGGGCGGCGAAGTCGTCCCATCCGGAGGGGCCCTTGCCCGCGGTGCGGGCGGCGCCCTCGGTCTGGAAGGCGGAGGCGGCGGTTCCCCAGCGGAACCCGGGCGGGAAGACGGGCAGCGGTGACGCCTGGGGGCCGGTCGCGGGCTGTTCCGGTGCGGGCTGTTCCGGTGGGGTCGGCATGGCCCGTGACCCTAACGGGCGAGCCGCCCCTCTTCCAGGGCCGGGATCGGCCAGCATGGACCGGCACGGATCCATCGGCCGGACCTGGAGGACCGCGAGTGCTGTTCGAGGTGTGGGCGCCCGCCGCCCGGGAGCGGGTCGTACTCCGGCTGGGCGAGTCGGAGCTGCCGATGGCCCCCCGGCCGGAGCGCGCGGGCTGGTGGGCCGTCGAGACCCCGGCCGAGGAGGGGGACCGCTACGGCTTCCGCCTGGACGGCGGCCCGCCGCTGCCCGATCCGCGCTCCCGGCGGCAGCCCGAAGGACCCGGCGGGCCGAGCGCGGTGGTGGTGCCCGGGGCGTACCCCTGGCGTCATGACCGGGCGGGCCGGGGCCTGGCCGGCGCGGTCCTGTACGAGCTGCACACCGGCACGTTCACCGCCGAGGGCACCCTCGACGCGGCGGCGGCCCGCCTCGGCGACCTCGCCGCGCTCGGCGTCACCCATGTGGAGCTGATGCCGGTGTGTCCCTTCCCGGGGACGCACGGCTGGGGGTACGACGGGGTCGCGCCGTGGGCGGTGCACGAGCCGTACGGCGGCCCCGACGCGCTGCGGCGGTTCGCGGACACGGCCCACGGGCTGGGGCTCGGGGTCGTCCTGGACGTGGTGCACAACCACTTCGGCCCGTCGGGGAACCCCCTGCCCGCGTTCGGCCCGTACACCACCGGCGCGCACCGCACCCCGTGGGGCGAGGCGGTCAATCTCGACGGTCCGGGCTCGGACGAGGTACGGGCGTATCTGCGGGAGAGCGCCCTCGCCTGGCTGCGGGACTTCCGGCTGGACGGGCTGCGCCTGGACGCGGTGCACGCCCTCGCCGACGGCCGGGCGCTGACCTTCCTGGAGGAGCTGTCGGCGGCGGTGGACGCGCTCGCCGCCGAACTGGGGCGGCCGCTCTTCCTGATCGCCGAGTCGGACCGGTGCGATCCGCGCACCACAGCGCCGCGACGGTCGGGCGGCCTGGGGCTGCACGCCCAGTGGAACGACGACTTCCACCATGGGTTGCACACCGCGCTCACCGGCGAGTCGCAGGGCTATTACGCCGATTTCGCGAGGGCCCCGCTGGCGGCCCTGGCGAAGTCGCTGACCCGGGGCTTCTTCCACGACGGCACCCACTCGGCGTTCCGGGGCCGGACGCACGGGCGGCCCGTGGACGTGACGAGCACGCCCGCCCACCGGTTCGTGGCCTGCGCCCAGAACCACGACCAGATCGGCAATCGCGCCCTCGGCGACCGGCTCGGGCGCACCCTCTCCCCCGGGCTGCTGGCCTGCGCGGCGGCGCTGCTGCTGACGGGCCCGTTCACGCCGATGCTCTTCATGGGCGAGGAGTGGGGGGCCACCACGCCCTGGCAGTACTTCACCGACCACCCCGATCCGGTGCTCGCGGACGCGGTACGGGAGGGCAGGCGGCGGGAGTTCGCCGCGTACGGATGGCCCCCGGACGAGATCCCCGACCCGCAGGCGCGGGCCACCCGGGACCGCTCCGTGCTGCGGTGGTCCGAGCGGGAGCGCGAGCCGCACGCCCGGCTGCTGGCCTGGCACCGGGAGCTGATCGCGCTGCGGCGCTCCCACCCGGATCTCACCGATCCCGACCTGGGGGCGGTGCGGGTCGTGTTCGACGAGGACGCCCGCCGGCTGGTGCTCTGCCGGGGCGAGGTGCGGACCGTGGTGAACCTGGCGCCGGAGCCCGCGCGGGTACGGGTCGGGGGCGCGGGCGCCGGGCGGGTGCTGGAGGCCTGGGAGCCGGTGGGGCCGCCGGGGGCGGACGGGGTGCTGTCGCTGCCGGGCGAGTCCTGCGCGGTCCTCGCGGTCTGAGACCCCGTCCGCTCGACTCCTCGGCTATTCGACGACGGCGAGGGCCCGGTCGGTGGTGTTGAGCCGCCGGCCGCCGTCCTCCGTCACCGCCACGATGTCCTCGATCCGCACCCCGAACCGGCCCGGCAGATAGATGCCGGGCTCGACGGAGAAGCACATCCCCGGCACCAGCGGCTGCTTCTCGCCCTCCACCATGTACGGGGGTTCGTGGGTGGTCACCCCGATGCCGTGGCCGGTGCGGTGGATGAACAGGTCGCCGTACCCGGCCGCCTCGATGATCTCGCGGGCGGCCCGGTCGACGTCCTGGCAGGCCACGCCGGGCCGGACCGCGTCCACCCCGGCCTGCTGGGCCTCGCGGACCACGTCGTGGATGTGCTGCTCGGCGGGGGACGGCTCGCCGACGTGGACCGTACGGGTGGTGTCGGAGCCGTAGCCGTCCTTGAGGCCGCCGAAGTCCATGACGACCATGTCGCCGTGGCGGATGGTCCGTTCGCCGGCCTCGTGGTGCGGGTCGGCGCCGTTGGGGCCTGAGCCGACGATGGTGAAGTCGACCTGTTCGTGGCCGAACCGGCGGAGCAGGTCGGCGAGGTCGCGGGCGACGTCCCGCTCGGTCCGCCCGGCGAAGCGGAGCCGGAGCACTTCGCGGTAGGCGGCGTCGGCGGCGGCCCCGGCGGCCGCGAGGCGCTCCAGTTCGCG
Organism: Streptomyces yaizuensis; assembly: GCF_034961445.1. Lineage (NCBI taxonomy): Bacteria > Bacillati > Actinomycetota > Actinomycetes > Kitasatosporales > Streptomycetaceae > Streptomyces > Streptomyces yaizuensis. Next base: position 96,807 of record NZ_BSBI01000012.1, on the reverse strand, counting down.
GGCGTCCTTGACGGCCCGCAGCATCGGCAGCGCGTCGCTGAGCGCGGCGAAGTCCGTGCCGGGAAGTGCCCCGCGCAGCCCCAGCAGATGGAGCGCCCACAGATTGTCGCTGACGGCGTACCGGCCCGCCGCGTCCAGCAGGGGCGCGGTGAGGGCGTACGGGTCGTGCCGGCCGTCGGTCCAGTCCCGCAGGGTCAGCGCGGGCGCGGCGGGGGCGTGGGCGGCTTCGCCCGCTTCCAGGGCGGGCACCACGAGGACGGGGTCGCGGCCGGGCGCGAGGACGAGCAGGGTGAGCCGTTCGGTGTCGGCGGGCACCCGGTGGCCGGTGAGGTGGACGAGGTCGGGGCCGGGGGCGACCAGGACGCCCGCGAACCCGGCGTCGGCAGCGGCCAGGGCGGCGCGGTCCATCCGCGCCCGGTAGTCGTCGGCGGTGAAGGGCGGGGGTGTCGTCGGCATGTGCCCATGGTGCCCGGGGCGGGGCGGGTCCGCGAGCCCGCACGGCGGCCGGGGCAGGGCGCCTGCGGAGACCGTACGAGCACGGAGGCAGGGCGCCTGCGGCCGTACGGTCCCGCCGCTCGGAGCCGTACAAGCACGGGACCAGCGGCGGGACGTGGCGCGGCCAACCGCCGCTCAGACCCCGCCCACCAGCCGCTCCAGCACCGCCTGGAACTCCTCGCCGACGACGATCCGCAGCCCCTCCCCGTCCTCGTCCCGGGCGCTGAGCCCGGTCAGCCGGCCGCCGTGCCACCAGTAGACGCAGGGGCTGATGGCGCCGGGCGCGTCCACGTATCCGGTGGCCGCGAAGGAGGCCATCGCGTTGAGCGCGGGGACCACCGAGGCGTCCCGGATGACGTGGAAGGCCAGCTGGTGCCGGAAGGGCACCGCGACCAGCGCGCCGTCGGGCGTCAGCTCCTCGCCGGTGGTCTCGCGGACGACGTTCTCCAGGGCGAGCAGCCGGCTGGCGGTGTAGAAGGAGTCCCCGACGACCACCTCGAAGCGCATGCCCGCCTCGCCCCGGATGGTCTCGTGGCTCTCGACGGGCAGCCCACGCAGGTTGTAGAGCGCCTGTTCGCGCAGGTAGCGCAGGTCGCCCAGAGGGCGCAGGGCGTCGTCGGTGAGCATCATGACGCTCTCCGGCAGATCGAGCGCGATGATCTCGTAGAGGCCCGGGGCCGGGGAGCGGGCGTAGCCGAAGTTCTCCGCTTCAAAGGCGTCGGCGCCGACGATCCGGGGGTAGAGCTGGGAGCGGATCTGCTCGGTCGAGAGGGTGTCGAGGGCGGAGGGCTCGTCCATGGTCCGCAGCACCATGCCGACGTGCTGGTGGACCAGGTCGGGCCAGGCCCGCCGGCCCCGGTCGTCGTGGTGGAGCACGGCGGCGAGATTGGTCAGGCCGAAGCGCCGGCCCGCGCTGTCGGTCACCGTGTCCGCGTAGACCGTCACTTCGAGTCCCCGCTCGGCGAACGCCTCCCGCACCAGGGTGCGGAAGCGCGCACCCTCGTCGGCCGAGAAGTAGCCGAACGCGGGGTCACGGGGGGTCTCCCGGCCGTCGCGTCTCGGTCTCCGCCGGAACAGCCCCACGTCGTCGCCCCTTCCTCGGCAATCCCCGGCCCCGGCCCTCCCGGCCCTCCCCGGCCTTCCGGGCGTTCGTGGCCTTCCCTGCCGCTGCCCGCGCTGTGAGGGTACCCAGGTGGCGGCCGGTCACCCGGGCAGGGGTACGACGAGGTCGGCGCGGTCCCGGCCGCGTTCGATCAGCCGGGCGTTGACCTCGTCGGATTCCCGGACCCAGCGTTCGGCGCGGGCCCGCTCCCGCCCGTACCGCACATGCCGCTCGACCAGCCGGGGCACGCGGACCCCGGGGTCGGTGTCCAGGAACCACACCTCGTCGAGGAGTGGCCGGATCCGGGCCCAGGGGCCTTCGTCGTGGAGGAGGTAGTTGCCCTCGGTGACGATCAGCGGGATTCCGGGGGGTACGGGGACGCTGCCCGCGATCGGCTCCTCCAGGGCGCGGTCGAAGGCGGGGGCGTAGACGGTGGTGTCCGGTTCGGGGGCGCGCAGCCGGGTGAGCAGGGCGGCGTAGCCGTCGGCGTCGAAGGTGTCCGGGGCGCCCTTGCGGCCGGCTCTGCCCAGCCGTTCCAGGACGGCCTGGGCGAGGTGGAAGCCGTCCATGGGCACCAGGACGGCGTGCGGTCCGAGGGCGGTCACGAGCCGCTCGGCGAGGGTGGACTTGCCCGCGCCGGGCGCTCCGGTGATGCCCAGGACGGACCGGGGGCCCCGGGCGGCGAGGGAGCGGGCCCGCTCCAGGAGAGGGGTCGGGAGGGTCTGCACCTCCCCATGGTCCCAGCGCATTGCCCCCACCGTTGTCATACGTATAACGTCCCCGTTCATGTCCTACATCGCGCTGGTGGCGCTCGTGGTCCGGGAGTACGACGAGGCGATCGCCTTCTACACCGGGAAGCTGGGTTTCGAGCTGGTCGAGGACACCGACCGGGGCGACGGGTCACGCTGGGTGGTGGTGCGTCCGCCGGGCGCGGGCGGCGGGACGGATCCGCTGCGCCGCGGGACGGATCTGCTGCTCGCGCGGGCGCGCGACGAGGTCCAGCGGGCCGGCGTCGGGGCGCAGACCGGCGGCCGGGTGGGGTTCTTCCTGTACACGGAGGACTTCGCGGCGTACCACGCCCGGCTGACGGCGGCGGGGGTCCGCTTCGTACGGGAGCCGAAGACGGAGCCGTACGGCACGGTCGCCGTCTTCGAGGACCTGTACGGCAACCTGTGGGATCTGATCCAGCCCGCGTGAGCGGGGGGTGGGGCGGCCCCGGGGCCGCCCCACCGGGTCACTTCTCGTCGGGCGCGAGCCGCAGCGAGACGGAGTTGATGCAGTACCGCTGGTCGGTGGGGGTGGGATAGCCCTCACCGGAGAAGACATGGCCGAGGTGGGACCCGCAGCGGGCGCACCGCACCTCGGTGCGGTGCATGCCGTGCGAGGTGTCCTCGACCAGCTCCACCGCGTCGCTGTCCTTCGGGTCGTAGAAGGACGGCCAGCCGCAGTGCGAGGCGAACTTCGTGTCCGAGCGGAACAGCTCCGCGCCGCACGCCCGGCAGGAGTAGACGCCCTCAGTGGTGGTGTCCGTGTACTCGCCGGTGAAGGCGGGCTCGGTGCCCGCCCGGCGCAGTACCTGGTACTCCGCCGGGCTCAGCTCCGCGCGCCACTCCTCGTCGGGCTTCTCGATGTCGTACGCCATGAAAACCGCTTCCTCAGCTCGACGGGATCGACCGCTCCGACAGCCGGTCCAGGATCCGGGGCCCGAGGTCCGTGACGTCACCCGCGCCCATGGTGAGAACGAGATCGCCGGGCCCCGCCATTCCCGCGACCGCGTCGGGGACCGCCGCCTGGTCGTGCACGGCGGTGACGTCCGCGCCCGCCTCGCGGGCGGCGGTGATGATCAGCTCGCTGGTGACGCCGGGGACGGGGTCCTCGCGCGCCGGGTAGATGTCCAGGACCAGCGATGCGTCGGCCAGGGCGAGCGCCCGGCCCATCTCGGTGCCCAGCTCCTGGGTGCGGGAGAAGAGGTGCGGCTGGAAGACCACCAGCAGCCGGGAGCCGGCGGCGGCGCCGCGCATGGCCGCCAGGTCGGCGGACATCTCGGTGGGGTGGTGCGCGTAGGAGTCGATGACCGACACGCCCGCCGCCTCGCCCTTGAGCTGGAGCCGGCGGCCGACGCCGGTGTAGGCGCCGAGGGCCTTCGCCAGGTCGGGCACGGGGATGCCGAGGGCGGCCCCGGCGGCGAGGGCGGCCACCGCGTTGTGCGCGTAGTGGCTGCCGGGGACGGAGACGGTGAAGGTCAGCGGGGTGCCGTCGAGGACCACCGCGACCTCGCTGGTCAGCCCGTTCGGAGTGATCCGCTCGATGCGGACGTCCGCGCCGGCGGACTCGCCGTAGGTGACGATCCGCAGATCGCCCCGGGCGCGCAGCCGGGAGGTCAGCTCGACCGCGCCGGACTGGTCGGCGGAGATCACCAGGGTGCCGCCGGGGACGATCCGCCCGGCGAAGATCTCGAAGGACTCGTAGATCTCGTCCATCGAGGCGTAGTTGGCGTGGTGGTCCAGCTCCACGTTGAGGACGATGGCGACCTCGGGGGCGTACTTCTGGAAGCTGCGGTCGCTCTCGTCCGCCTCGGCGACAAAGATCTCGCCGTCGCCGTGGTGGGCGTTGCTGCCGGGGCCCGCGAGGTCGCCGCCGATGGCGTACGAGGGGTCCAGGTCCAGCTCGCCGAGGGCGACGGCGAGCATGGAGGTGGTGGTGGTCTTGCCGTGGGTGCCGGCCACGGCGATCGCGCGCAGCCCGGTCATCAGGGAGGCCAGGGCGTCGGAGCGGTGGACGACGGGGACGGACAGCTCGGCCGCCCGCAGCAGCTCGGGGTTGTCGGCGCGGATGGCGCTGGAGACGACGACGCAGCTGGCGTCGGAGGCGAGGTGGTCCGTGGCGTGCCCGATGTGGACGGTGGCCCCCAGCTCCCGCAGGGCGCCGGCGACCGGGGACTCCTTGGCGTCGCTGCCCGCGACCCGGGCACCGCGCCGGGCCAGGATCTTGGCGATGCCCGACATCCCGGCGCCGCCGATGCCGATGAAGTGCGGGCGTTCCATGGCGGTGGGAACGGCGGGTGCCATGTGTGTGTCTCCAGGGGTACGGCGGGTACGAGGGGCGGGTGCGGCCGGTGCCACGGGTGCGGCGCCGGCCGGGTGTGCGGCGCCCCGCCCGGCGCGCGGGCGGGGTGTCCGGTCCACCCTATTCGCTGTGCGCGAAGAGCTTGAGCACCGGGACGCCCACCTTGTGCCGCGCCCGGGAGGCCCAGTCCCGGTGGAAGAACTCCTCGACGTAGTGGGGCGCGGTCAGCACGATGACCTCGTCGGCGCGGGACTCGTCCACGACCTCCCTCAGCCTGTCCAGGGGGTGCTTCTCCACGACCTGGCCGACAGCGGCGCAGCCGGCGGCGTGCAGGGCGGCGAGCGAGTGTTCGAGCCCGCGCGCGGCGGGGGCCTCGGCGTCCGCGCCCTCGGGTTCCTCGCCCTCGTGGACGGCGTCCTTCAGCTCGCCCATGGCCACGTCGTCGATCGCGCGGAGCAGGATGTCGGCCTGATCGCCTCGGGGCTGCAACAACACGATGAACGAGATCTCCTCGTCCCCGTGCAGGGTGGTGACGAAGTCCACGTCCTCGGAGGTCAGGGGCTTCTCGATCATCAGTACGCTTGTGAACACGCCAGGAGCCCTTCTGCGGAAACCATCCTTCCCCGTGCCCGCACGGGGCCTGCGAGAGTAAGTGTGCCCATCCGCAGCTAACCGGAACGGTAAATTCCGACGATTGTCAGACGCGCCGGTAACGGGTGAACAGAAACCCCTTCTCCTCCAGCACACCCGCGAGGGCCAGCCGCTCCGGAACGGCCATCGAAGGACCCTGGGTGATCCGCTGGGCCCCGCCCGCCGTCAGGGTGGGCGAGATCGTCAGACACAGCTCGTCCAGGACACCGGCGGCCGCGAACTGCCCCAGCAGCCTCGGCCCGCCCTCGGTGAGCAGCCGGCGCAGCCCCTGGCCCGCGAGGGCCCGCACGGCGGCGGCCGGATCCACACCAGGCCCCTCCCCCGTGATCAGCACCTTCACACCCGCCTCCGCGGCGGCCCGGAGCCGCTCCGCGGGTGCGGCGGCGCCGGTCAGCACCAGCGTGGGCACCAGCGGCCCGGTGAAGAGCGGCAGCGTGAAATCGAGCGCGAGGGAGGCGCTCACCACGGCGACGGCGGGCGCGGGCCCCTGCCCGGCCGCCGCCCGGCGGGCGGCGAACGCCTCCCGGGCGCGGGCGGGCCGGTACCCCTCCTGGCGTACCGTTTCCGCACCCACCACGACCGCGTCCGCCAGCCCCCGCAGCGTGCCGAAGATCCGCATGTCGGCGTCGGAGGAGAGCGGCTGGGAACGCCCTTCGTGCTGGGCGGCCCCGTCCAGCGAGGAGACCATGTTCGCCCGCAGCCAGACGCCGTCCGCGCCCAGCTCCGGATAGGCGTACGCGTCGGCCAGCTCGTCCAGCGACCACTCGCGGTCGACAGCGCCGTTGACGGGTGTTCGGTCGGTCACAGGGAGCAGGCTTCGCATGGGGATCAGTCTGGCATGCCCCGTACAGTGGGGAACTGTGCCGACCCCTGCCACCAGTGCCCCCACCGAGCGCGAGCCGCTGTCGCTGTGCTCCCGTGAACCCCATGTCCCCGCCGACCGGCTGGTCGCGGAGATGGTGCCGCCCCCACGCTTCGACTCCGTCCGCTTCGACACCTATGTCCCGGACCCGAAGCAGTCGAGCCAGCGCGAGGCGGTCACCGCGCTGAGCGCGTTCGCGGCGGGCCTCACCGCCGCCCCGGGCGACGGCACGGCGGGCGGCGGGCTGCGCCGCTTCTTCGGCCGCCGCCAGGCGCCCGCCCCGACGGGGCCGCGCGGGGTCTATCTCGACGGCGGCTACGGCGTCGGCAAGACCCATCTGCTCGCCTCCCTCTGGCACGCCACCCCGGCCGAGCCGGCGCTGAAGGCGTTCGGCACGTTCGTGGAGCTGACGCACCTGGTCGGCGCCCTCGGCTTCCAGCAGACGGTACGGACCCTCGGCGGCCACCGGCTGCTCTGCATCGACGAGTTCGAACTCGACGACCCGGGCGACACCGTGCTCGTCTCCACCCTGCTGGGCAAGCTGGTGGACTCGGGCGTGGCGCTGGCGGCCACGTCCAACACGCTCCCCGGCAAGCTGGGCGAGGGCCGGTTCGCGTCCGCCGACTTCCTGCGGGAGATCCAGGGCCTCTCGGCGCACTTCCGCCCGCTGCGGGTGGACGGCGAGGACTACCGCCACCGGGGTCTGCCCGAGGCGCCGCCCCCGTTCGCGGACGAGGTGGTCGAGCGGACCGCGCGCACCACGGAGGGCGCGTCGCTGGACGCGTTCCCGGCGCTCCTGGACCATCTGGCGAGGGTGCACCCGAGCCGGTACGGGGCCCTGATCGACGGGGTGCGGACGGTCTGCCTCACCGATGTCCGCCCGGTGCCGGACCAGTCCACGGCGCTGCGCCTGGTCGTCCTCGCCGACCGTCTGTACGACCGCGAGGTGCCGGTGCTCGCCTCCGGGATGCCCTTCGACCGGCTGTTCGGCGAGGAGATGCTGAACGGCGGGTACCGCAAGAAGTACTTCCGGGCGATCTCACGGCTGACGGCGCTGGCCCGTGACGCGAAGGTGCCCGCGGGGCAGTAGCGTCGGGGGTGCGTTTCCGGCGGCGTGCCGGGTCCCCGTCATGCCGCCCCTGTCCGTTCCTCCGTTTCCTCGTTCCTCCGTGTTCCTCCGTTTCCTCGTTTCTCACCCGCTTTCCTCGTTTCTCGCACGCTCAGATTTCTGACGTTTCAGAAGGGATGCACACCATGGCCACTACGCGTACGGCGCACACGGTCTGGGAGGGCGACCTGCTCAAGGGTTCGGGCACGGTCACCTTCGACTCCTCCGGCATCGGTTCGCAGCCGGTCTCCTGGCCGTCCCGCGCCGAGCAGGCCAACGGGAAGACCAGCCCGGAGGAGCTGATCGCGGCGGCCCACTCCAGCTGCTTCTCGATGGCGCTCTCGCACGGGCTCGCCGGGGCCGGGACCCCTCCGACCCGCCTGGAGACCAAGGCCGATGTCACCTTCCAGCCGGGTGAGGGCATCACCGGGATCCACCTCTCGGTCCGTGGCGAGGTGCCCGGACTGGACGAGGCGGGCTTCGCCGAGGCCGCCGAGAACGCCAAGAAGAACTGCCCGGTGAGCCAGGCGCTGACCGGCACGACGATCACGCTCAGCGCCGAGCTGGCCTGATCCACCGGCTGTGCCCGGGGCCCGTGCGGATGTCCGCACGGGCCCTTGGCGTTCTTGTGGATTTTCGGTGTCCTTGGGTTCTCTTGGGTTCTCGTGGGTTCTCGTGGGTTCTCTTCCACTCCTTCAGGGGCGGGACACGAGCAGGGCGTAGAGCAGCGGAATCCTGATGTCCGGCAGCCGCCACCAGCCGTGCGGGGTACGGTCCATCGAGGGCCAGCGCGGCCAGGGCAGCTCGTCGCACTCGCGCAGCCGCTCGATCCGCAGCCCGGCGCCGAGGACCGCGTCGACCACCTCGCCCAGGCCGTGCGGCCATTCGTACGAGACGGTCGGCCCCTCGACGGCGGGCCCGTCGGTGTAGGTGTGCGGGGAGTCCTTGCGCACCTCTCCCCCGCCGAGATAGTCGTGGCGGAGCAGGAGTTCGGGGCCCTCGCCCGGCCCCGGCGAGGGCCCCAGGGCGCTCAGCAGGGGATGGAACTCCACGATGTAGAGCCGGCCGCCGTCCGTCAGCAGCCGGGAGACGGTCCGGGCCCACTGGGCGAGGTCGGGGAGGTAGCAGAGGGCGCCCTTGCCCGTGTAGACGACATCGAAGCGGCGGCCGGCCAGGGCCTCGGGCGCGTCGTACACATTGGCCCGGACATAGTCGACCTCGCGGCCCCGGCGGGCGGCCAGCTCGCGGGCGGCGGCCACGGAGGCGGCGGAGAAGTCGAGGCCCGTGGTGCGGGCTCCGCGTTCGGCGAAGGCCAGGGTCTCCGTCCCCAGATGGCACTGGAGATGAAGCACGCTCCGGCCGGCCAGGTCGCCGAGGTCCGCCCATTCGAAGGGGGCGAACCAGTCGGCCGGGTCGCGGTCCCGGTCGTCGAGACCGTAGAAGTCGCTGGCGAGATGGACGGGGGTGCGGGCGTCCCAGTTGGCCTCGGTGGCCCGCATCCGCTCGCGCAGCGCCGCCCACTGCGGCTCCGCCGGACCGGGCCCGTACCCCTCTGTGTGCTCGGAAGCTCCCATGGGCCCATCCAATCGAGGAGCACCCCGCCCTGACCACCCACCCGACCACTCGCCCGATTACTCGATGACCAGCTCGACCGGGATGTTTCCGCGGGTGGCCTTGGAGTACGGGCAGAAGGCGTGGGTCTTCTCCAGCAGCGCACGGCCGGGCTCGCCCTGGAGGTGGTCGGGCAGCTCGGCCCGGATCACCACGGAGAGCGCGAAGCCGCCGTCGGCGGCGTCCTTGCCGATGGAGACCTCGGCGGTGACCGAGACGTCCGAGACGTCGATCTTCTCCTGGCGGCCGACGGCACCCATGGCACTGGCGAAGCAGGCGGCGTACCCGGCGGCGAAGAGCTGCTCGGGGTTGGTGCCCTTGCCGTTGCCGCCGAGCGCCGGGGGAAGCGCGAGGGGGAGGTCCAGCGTGCCGTCGGAGCTGACGGCGCGGCCCTCGCGGCCGTTGGCGGTGGCGGCGGCGGTGTAGAGCGCGTCCATGACGTCCCCTTCTCTCGGGTTCTCTCGGGTTTCTTTTCCGGGCCCTCCGTGCGGGAGCCCGACGAGGTAACTACACCACACAATTCAATTGCACACAACCAAATGGCGCGCTCGGTACACTGACCTCATGACCGCGCACAGCTCCCCCGCCACCGACGGGGACGACTTCCTCCGCCTGGACCAGCAGATCTGCTTCTCGCTGCACGCCGCGTCCCGGGCGTTCAACGGCGTCTACCGCACCGTGCTGAAGGATCTGGGGCTGACCTATCCGCAGTACCTGGTGATGCTGGTGCTGTGGGAGGACGGCGAGCTGCCGGTGAAGCGGATCGGGGAGCGGCTGCGGCTGGACTCGGGCACACTCTCGCCACTGCTGAAGCGGCTGGAGTCGGCGGGCCTGGTCGAGCGCCGCCGCTCGGTGGAGGACGAGCGCTCGGTGACGGTGCGCCCGACGCCGGCGGGTACGGAGCTGCGGGAAAGCGCGCGGGACGTGCCGCGCCGGATCGCGCACTCCACCGGCCTGCGGGTGGAGGACATCCGGGGCCTGCGGGAGGAGCTGGAGCGGCTGACGCGGGCACTGGACGCGGCCGCACCCTGACCCCCGCGACCTCCCGCGACCCCCTGCGACACAATGCCCGATTTACACACTTTTCCCATGGGTAATCATATATTTACGTAATGTGATTACATCTCTGCGGAAACTGACGGCTGTGGCCGCCCTGAGCGCCGTCGCCCTCGTCGGCTGCGGCCAGCAGAACGCGTCGGACCAGCCCCGCAAGGGCGCGTCCGACCCGGTGGCGGCCAACGGCCCCAACGCCATCAAGCCGCCCGCCGTGACCCCGGTCTACCGGCGGGCCCCCGTCCCCGACGAATCGGACGAGGAATCGGAGGAGACGGAGGAGACGGAACCGCTCGTCGCCCTCACCTTCGACGCCGACATGACCGCCGACCAGGGGCGGCGGGCGATGAGCGGCGAACGCTTCGACAACCCGGACCTCGTCCAGACCCTGCGGACGCTGAAGGTCCCCGCCACGATCTTCATGACCGGGCGCTGGGCGGAGGAGTACCCCGACCAGGCCAAGGAGATCGGCACCGACCCGCTCTTCGAGATCGGGAACCACTCGTACAGCCACTACGGCTTCACCGCCAACTGCCACGACCTGCCCACGGTCAGCAAGGGCCGCATGCTCGCGGACGTGAAACGGGCCGACGCGGCGATCCGCCGGACCGGGGCGCGCAACATCGTCCCGTACTTCCGCTTCCCCGGCGGCTGCTTCGACAAGACGTCGCTCAAGGCCATCGCCCCGGCCGGGAAGACGGCCGTCCAGTGGGACGTGGTCAGCGGGGACGCGTTCGCCAACTACGCGGACGCGGTGGTGGAACAGGTGATGGAGGACGTCACGCCGGGGTCGGTCGTGGTGCTGCACCTGACCCGGAGCGCGGCGCCGGTCACCGAGGCGGCCATCGAGCAGATCGTGCCCGAGCTGCGTGACCAGGGCTATCGGCTGGTGAAGGTCTCCGACCTGATGAAGGCGGCGAAGAAAAAGTAGTCAGCCGGAGCAGGCCGTGCGCTGGCCCTCCTGCCACTCGCAGACGGGGCAGAGGGTCGCCCCCCGGGTCGACTCCGGATACTCGGTCGGCTCCCGGCAGAGCACGCACTCGGCGAACGGCGGCCCACCGGCCGCCGGGCGGGCGGGACGGTCGGTCCCGCAGTACGGTTCGTCGCCGCGCTCGTCCATGTGGACGAGCGTACCGGGCACGGCGCCGCTTCGGCGGGCGTCGTGCCCGGTACGCCCGCGGGTCAGCTTCCCGCCTTCTCGGCGACCAGCTCGCTGGGCCGGACGATGACGAAGCCCTCGCCCTGGAGCTTCAGCTGCACCGCCTCACCGGAGCCGCCGCGCACCATCGAACCGATGGACTGCGAGCGGTTCAGCGAGGTGTCCAGGTGGGCGCTCCAGCCGACGACCGCGTCGGTGTCCACGCAGACCGGCTGCTGGGCCGTCACGGGGATCACGATCGGGGTGCCCTCGCAGATCACGGCCAGCTTGCCGGAGCCGCTGAAGACGCTGTTGAAGAGCCCGCCGCCGCCGATGCCGGCGCCCTTCACCGTCTTGATCTCGTACGAGAGGGTGGCGTCGAAGCACAGCACGTTGCGGCCGTTGACGGTCAGCTCGTCGCCCGGCTCTATCTCGACGATGAAACAGTTGTTGGCCTCGTGGGCGAACCACGCCTCACCCTGACCGCGCACGGCCATCAGCGCCAGGCCCTCACCGGTGACGGCGCGCTTGAGCATGCCGCCGATGCCCTGGCCCTTCCGCTCGAACTGGAGGTTCCCCCGGAAGGCGATCATCGATCCCTGCCGGGCGTGCATCTCCCCGTTCACCACATACTTGATCGACTTGGGGTTCTGGAGGACCATTCCGGGGACAGCGGCGGGCTGAGCCATGTTTTCCGAGGCAAAGAGATCGCTTTTCATACGGTGCATCCTCGCCCGGAGCCCGTCGTTCCCACAACATGGTTCCGCATCGTGCCTGGCAGACTGACCTGGTGAGCAGCGATTCCCCCGAGGACCGCGATGCGGCCCCCCAGTACGTCCTCCCCCTGGTCGTCCACATCGAGAAGACGACGCCCCCGTCCCGCACCGACGCCCTGGAGACGGCGGCCCGCGCGGTGCTGACCCTCCTGGCCGACGAGCGCTCGGGGCCCGGCGGGGAGTGGGAGAAGGCCGTCCGCGACTGGGAGGACGCCCGCATCCGCAAGGTGGTCCGCCGGGCCCGGGGCGCGGAGTGGCGCCGGGCGTCCACCCTGCCGGGCATCACGGTGACGGGCACGGACGCGGAGGTCCGGGTCTTCCCCCCGGTCCCCCTGGACGGCTGGCCGAAGGACCTGGCCAAACTCCAGGTCTCGGGCACGGACCTGACCGACCCGGAGCCCCCACCGCCGCCGGCCCCCGACACCCCGGTCCTCTGGTTCAACCCGTCGGTCCCGATGTCCGCCGGCAAGGCGATGGCCCAGGCGGGCCACGCGGCGCAGCTGGCGTGGTGGGAACTCCCGGACGCGACCCGCGAACGGTGGTCGGCGGCGGGCTTCCCCTTGTCCGTCCGCACGGCCGCCGCGGACGCGTGGTCCGGCTTGACGATGTCGGGGCTGCCGGTCGTGCGCGATGCGGGCTTCACGGAGATCGCTCCGGGGACATGCACGGTGGTGGCGGACCACGGGGTCCTGATGGGGGCGGGGCCGGGCGGGGTGGGCTGACCGGGCCTTCGCTCTCCGCCCTCGGCAGGGGCCGGGCAGCTTCACGGCTTGGCAAGGTCGCTTCAACACCGCAGGTCGGAAAGAATGTTCCCCGCGCTGGCGGGGATGGTCCGCCAGTTGAAGAGGGCCGGAGAGCTTCCGATCAGCGCTGATGGGCGAGAAAAAGCCGGGCTCGCTCATCGAGTTCCGTGGCGCATCGCAGGCCCCGGGCACGGTAGACGTTCAGGTCCCCACGCAGGGAACGGACGGCCTTACGGGTACGGGCGGACCGTACGCCGTCCATCGTGTCGATGGCCCGGGTCCAGGTGGCACAAGCCTGCTCGATGCTGCCCTGTTTGGCCTGCTGCTCGGCCTGGGCGACAAGGTCGAGGGCGATGATCCGGGCGTAGGTGGTGCCAGGGCGGCTTGCGGCGGCGGTGGCGTACTGGCGGGCGGCGTTGGGGCGGTCACCGAGGGTTTCGAAGACCTTCGCGGTCCGCGAGTGGACGGTGGCGGCCGGCGGCCCCCAGACCAGGGCCCAGAACGGCACCTGATCGTCCGCCCCGGCCGCGAGTGAGGCGTGGGCCCGTTTGACGTCGGCCAGCGCCCGATCGGTCTGCCCTGTCTTGGCGAGCGCGTGGGCATGGGTGATCGCGAACAGGGCTTCGGTCCGGGCGTCGACCCGGCCCCGGGCACGGTCCCAGCCGCTTTCGGCGAGGGTGAGGCAGTGTTCGGCCCGGTGCAGTTTCATGCCCTGCTGGGACATGGTCCGCATGACGAAGCCGTCCTGGCCGGGGATGCCGGACTCGCGGGCGAGGGCCAGTGATTGCAGGTAATAGCGCTGGGCGAGTCCCTGTTCGCCACTGTCGTACGCCTTCCACCCGGCCAGGTGGGCACCTGCCGAGGCGACGGACAGGGCCTCGGCGCGGGCCTCCTCGCTGCTGAACCGGGCCCGGCACAGGTCGAGGATGTCGGTGACCAGGTACTGGACGAAAGCGGAGCGCCCGTGCTGTCCACCGTGACGCTCGTCCATGTCCATGAAGAGGCGGACCATATCCCGTATGGCTGCGACGTCGGCGTGACCGGCCACGGCCCCGTTCACTGCGGCCCGGGTCCGGGCGGCGGTTTCCCGGACGGTCTCCAGTGGCAGGGTGGCGGCGGCCATCGAGTAGGCGGAGGCGGAGAGGAATCTGCGGCGGTTCACATCAGCCTTCCCGATAGCGGCCAGGGTTTCGACCGGGTCGAAGTCGAGGGTCAGTCCGATGCTGCCATCTTCGCCGCCGTCCGGGCAGGGCAGGCCGAGGTCCTCGCGGGTGATGCGCCTGCCAAGACGGCGGGACAGCGCTTCGGCCAGGTACTGCGGGGTCGACCCGGACGGCACGACACCCGCCACCCAGTGGTGGACGGCCGATTTGTTGGTTCCCAGGCGCTGGCCGCTCTCCGACGCGACCGCCCTCACGGCGCGGGCAACGCCGTCATACGACAGCCCGGATTCCTCGATCAGATCGCTGACCTGGTGGTTCGGCATGCGCTGGGTCATGGGGTCCTCGCCCTCGTATACCCGATATACGGCCTGGCCCGGCCCGGACTCTACTCGCCGAGAGTGGCAGCCAGTTGACTGTTGGTCACAGCCCGGCAGCGTGAACGCCAGCGCCAGCCGGACTGGAACATCCCGCCCGGCGGTGCGCTCACAAGGACGCGCACGGGGCGGCGAGTGAAGGAGAACGTCATGGAAGACACCCTCACCGCGGTCTACGAAGCGCCCGTCGTGCTGGACGCGGGCGCTGTCGTCGAGGTGACGCTGGGCACCGAGACCTTCGACACCGCCGACGACACCGAGTACAAGAACGCCTGACCCTCTGATCCGCCGGGGCCGGGAAGGGAATCCTGCGCCACGGACCGGCTCCGGCGCCACCAGGGCGCCGGGTCTGCCCGCCTCCCGTGCTGGGACACGGGGCGGGTGACCCGGCGCCTTCACGTCTCTACGAAACCACGCAGACGCGTACGCGGAAAGGGGCACAGATGAGGTGGAGCACAGGATGGTACGGCGACAGCGCCTGTGACCGGCTGCCCGCTGGGGGCAGGGCGGTGCCGGGCCTGGACGCGGTATGGACCCTTGGCTGGCCCTCGGCCCGGATCAGGACGGCCGCTGAGGGATGGGCAGCCCTGGCTGTCATCGGCGAGTGCGGGGCCGACGACCGTGAGCTGGCGACCGCACCGGCTCTGGTGCGGGCCGGGAAATGGCGGGCGCTGACCCGCTGGCCCGGCTCCTACCTGACGGTCGCCCGCAGTGGCCCGACGCTCGCGGTGATCGGCGATCTCACCGGCCAACACCCGGTGTACTGGCGCACGGACGCGGCCGGGACCTGGTGGTCGACCTCCGCCTGTGCCCTCGCCACACTCGATGGAGCACCGGTCGACCCGTTAGCGCTCGCCGCCCATCTGTCTTTCGGACAGCCCGACGTCCTCGGAGAGCGGAGCCTCTTTCGCACTGTGCGCCGCGTCCCGTCGGGCCATTTGTTGCTGATCAGCCCCGAGGAAGCTGGCACGGTGCCCTACGAACCGGCCTCCTACGACCCGGTGGACCTTCACCGGGCCGGGCCAGCCCTGCGGGCCGCGCTCTTCGAAGCGGTGGCCACCCGGATCGTCGATCGTCCTGTCAGCGCGGACCTGGCGGGCCTGGACTCCACCACCCTGGCCTGCCTCGCTGCCCGCAGCGGACCAGTGACCGCCGTGACCTTCGCCGACCCGAGGCTGAGGGACGACGACCTCGTCTACGCGGCCCGTACCGCAGTCACCGTCCCGGACCTGCACCACCAGGTGGTATCCGGAAATCCGGACACGGTGTACTACCAGGGCCTGGACGACCTCACGGAGCTGCCGGCCACCGACGCGCCCAGCGCCTACACCGTAACCGCCGCGATCAAACGGGCGGTGCTGGACACGGTCTCCGCCCGGCATCCGGCACCCGGTGTCCATCTGACCGGGGCGGCCGGGGACGCGCTGCTCTCCGCGCCGTCGTCCTACCTGGCGGATCTGCTGCGCGAGGGGCGGCACCGCGACGCCTGGCGCCACGCCCTCGGACACGCACGCCTGCGGCACACCTCCGCTTTCACGACCCTTCGCCGGGCCCGCCCTGCTGCCCGCACCACCCTCCCCGGCGCCTGGCAGCAGATCGCCGCCGAACTGCGCGGCCCTGCACGGGCATGGGTACCGCAGGCCCAGCGGCCCGTGAGCTGGACACCTCTGCTGGCCACGGCCGACTGGATGAGCCCGGATGCCCGCCACCACCTCGCCGACGCCCTCACCCGGGCAGCCGAGGAGCTGGCCGACCCACCGAAGCTGCTGGCCCCATGGTCGGACCGCCAGGACCTCGCCCGGGTCGGGGCGAACAGCAACGGATGGCGCGAGATCGCACAGGCCGAGTACGGGATCGAGCTGGCCACGCCTTACCTGGACAACGAGGTCGTCCGGGCCTGCCTCTCCGTCCCGGCCGACCAGCGCGGGGCGCCCGGAAGGTACAAGCCCCTGCTGGCCTCGGCGTTCGTCGGCACCGGGGTCCTGCCGGGCTTCGTCCTCACTCGCATCACCAAGGGCGGCTTCAACGCCCTCGCCTATGAGGGTCTGCGCCGTCACACCGGCCAGCTGCAAGACCTGCTCGGCACCACCTCCCGGCTCGCCGCCCTCGGCCTGGTCACCGAAGCCCCCGTCCACGAGATGCTGAAGCGTGCTGCGGCCGGACAGCCGACCGCCCAGGGAGCCCTGCACCTGATGACCAGCGCCGAAATCTGGCTCCGACAGTTGGACACAGCGCCCGCGCCCGCCTGGCGAAAGGTGAACTCCCATGTGGCACCTGCGTGACAGCACCCACCCGGTCCTCACCGACGAGGGCGGCGCCATCCTGGACGAGCGGACCGGCCGGTGGACCCACCTGACCCCGACCGCTGCGGCGGCGGTCATGCTCCTGCTGGCGGGCAATACCCCCGCCCAGGCGGCCCAGAAGTACGCCATCCGCTACCGGCTGGCCACCAACCACGCTTGGGAGGACATCCGGACCGTCTCGGACGCCCTCGCCGCCACCGGGCTCGCCCGGACCGGACCGACCTCACACCACCGCCGCTGGTGGGGGTGGTGGCAATGACGAGCACGGAGGCGTACTCCACCATGCGCACCGGCACCTTCCCCGAACGTACTGCGGCCTTCGCCGGGCTCGCGCTTGCCCTGGTGCTGCTGCGGCTGCCCTTCCGTCACACCGTCCGCACGGTCCGCTGGGCCCGACGGCTCGGACACCTCCGGCTCACCCCTGGACGGGCCGAGGCCCTGGTCGCAGCTGTACGACACACGGGACGGCTGTGGCCGGGCCGCCTCGCATGCGCCGAAACGAGCCTCGGGTCCGTCCTCGCGGCGGCGCTACTGCGGCAGGAACTGACCTGGTGCCTGGGAGCCCGGTTCTCGCCGCCCCCGACCGAGTACCACGCCTGGGCCGAACTACCCGGCGCCGGGCCGGTCGGCGAGTACACCGAGGGCGGCTGGCACCACCACGCAGCTCTGAGGATCTGACCGGGCTTCCCCCAGACGTGTCCTTCACCCGCCCGGAGCAGTTGCACACACGTACCCGCCCGTCCCTCCAAGGAGTGAGCGTGACCCCTGTCGCCCTGGCCGCCGAGACCGTTCCCGAGCGCCACTACACCCATCACGAAGGCCGGGGCACCACCCCGCACCGCTCCAACCCCAAGGTGATCCACCGCGAACTCACCACCCTGGACGTCGGCCCGGACATGAACGTCGCCGAGTTCGGCACCGGCTCCGGCTACTCAGGCGCCCTCCTCGCCCACCTCGTCGGCCCGGCCGGCACCGTGACCAGCCTCGACATCGACGACTATCTCGTACGGTGGGCCGGCCTCATCCACCACCAGCGCGGCGTCGACAACATCCGCTGTCATACCGCCGACGGCACCGCCGGGTTCGCCGGGCGGGCCCCGTACGACCGGATCGTGGCATGGTGCACCCCGCCGCTGCTGCCCAGGGCGTGGGTCGGTCAGACCGTTGAAGGCGGCCTGATCGTCGCCCCCCTGCCCATCGCGGCCGTGCCCAACATGACCCTCGTCACCAAGATCCGTGTGAAGGGCGGCCAGCCGGCCGTGGAAGCCGTGTTCACCGGCGGCTACATCGAAGCCACCGCTTCTCCGAAGACCGATCTCGACCTGCCCGGTCGCTGGGTCGACTGGGAGAACCGCGTTCCCGCACCATCCTGGATCTCCATCGCCTGGCGCGAGGACGACGACCACCTCCACACCGGCGCACGCACCACCCTGGATCGGTTGTTGAAGAACCCGTACACCGAGCCGTACGACGGTCCCAAGCTCGACTGGCCGTCCTGGCGCACCTGGGCGGCGGCCACCGCCGGCCGACAGCTGACCATGGCCGGGCTTAACCCGGACCTGTGGGCGCTCGGGCACTCCACGTCCACCACGGCCGCCGTCCTCCAGCAGGACGGCGCCATCCTCGCCGACTCCGCAGACTCCCCGTCCCTCACCGCCCTGCGCGGCTGGCTCGCCGCATGGGAGAAAGCCGGGCGGCCCGCCCCGGAGACCCACCGGCCCGTCCTGGTGCCTCACGGAGACGACCGGGACACCAGCGGGTGGAACCTCCGGCTGTCCCAGTAAGCAACTCCGCCTCACCGGTCCCGGCTCCCACCTCACCGGGACCGTTCCTTCTCCACCTTCTGGTTCAACCCGTCGGTTCCGATGGCAGCCGACAAGGTGATGGGCCACGCGGCGAAGCCGCCTGGTGTGGAGTGCCGGACGAAACCCACGCATGGTGGTCCGACCAGGGCCCCGCCACCTGGCCCGCTCTGACGGCGTCGGGGGCCGCCGGTCGTCGGCGATGCCGGTTTCACGGAGATCGCCCCCGGGCTAACTGTCACACTCGAAGCAGCACGGTCTACTGCCCCACCCCGCGCCTTCGTCGTTCGTGATGTAGGCGCACGATTCGAGGGCGCACTGGCACTGCCGCCCGCGGAGGAGTCGCCCTTCGACACCGCCCGGATCCGCCTCGCCTGGGCGAGCACCCGTGCCACCCTCCGTGATGCCATCGGCAACGCCTGCCCGTGAGTTATGCGTCCGCAGAGCGCCTCCCCGACAGCCGCAGCCGCGAGCTGGCCGAGAAGCCCTCGGCACCACCGGGCAGTCCGACGCCCTGCTCGCCTCCCCCGCCGGGCCCGCCTCCAAAACTCATCGCCCCGGCGAGGACGATATGGTAAAAAGCGCCAAATCAGGAAAGAAACGGGGGAGTTCGATGAGTTCAGAAACCGGGATCAAGCAAGACGTGGCGCGTCTCCTCATCGAGGGCGACCTCGCGTTCTCACGCCGCTTCCTGGAATGCGTCGTCGAGGACATCGACAAGGCCGTCGTCCCGATCTTCTGCATGAACAGCTACCTGTCGCTCATCATCCACGAGTCGTACAGGACCCTGAAGGTCAACGACCCCGGACTCGCTGCCTCCCTGGCTTATGAGCACGAGGAGACCATCCAGAGGGCGCGGCTCAGCGTCAAGCTCTTCGACGACTCCAAGACCGGCCTGGACAAAGTGGGTGACGCGTTCACACGCATCATCGACGAGGGACGGCAGGCGTTCCTGGGCAACACCTGGTTCCCGCCCGCGCGCCGGTGGGAGACGGACCTGGGCGAGTACCGCTACCGAGGCCGGCTCGTGAGCACTACCCACACGGTCGGGTTCGTCATGGCCCTCCGCGCCAACGCCCTGCAGGACCTCCCAGCCCTGGGGCAGGAACTATCGGCCGTGGCCCAGGCTCAGAGCGCGTACGTCAGCCAAGCAGCCGGGCACCTGCCATGGCCTGGCCCCTCGTTCATGAACAGCATCACCCTCGACGCCTTTGAGGCCCGGAATCGCCGGTCCGAGCGCCACTTCAACCGGATCTTCGATGCTGGCCTGCCCGAGGAGATGAAGGCGTCCCTGACCGCCTTCCAGTGCTCCCTCAACGTCCTCGACGCCATGCTGCGGGACGACGACAACCCTGCTTCCGCCGAGACCGTGTTCAAGCTGAGATACGTCACGCTCTACCACGTGCTGTCCAGCCTGGAGAAGCTCAGGCACCAGTACGGGAAGGCGTTGGGCATGGCATCCCGCTCGCTGCTCGCCGCCATGCTCGACCACCCCGTGAGCGCCGAGATCCGCAGCGGCGAGGCACGGCATTTCCGCAACACCTTGATCCACTACACGCCGGCGGAGCACCTCACCTCAAAGCTCTCCACGAACGCCCCGTACTACGGCCTAGTGGAAGCCTGCTTCCCGAGACGCGACTTCCCCTCCCTCCGGGCTGCGGTCGCCGAGCACACGGGGCGGATGGCCGCGCTCATGGACCGGTGGTCGGGGGTCTGACCGGTCAAGACGCACACGTGCCGCGCCCTGCGGAGTCACGTTGCGCCTCAGCGACGAGCGCAGCCGTCTACCAAGCCGCCGGGTGGCTGAATGACGGAGTCCCTCGACGTGGCACCCGGTTCAGGCCACGGGCGGCGAGCAGGCCCCGCGCCAACTCCCGCTCCTCGTTCGCCGCCGTTCCGGCGGTCGCCGCCTGGCTGGATGGGTTCCACACAACTGTCGGTGCCAGCTGAGGAGGAGACGGTGACCATCCCGAGCACTGGAACGGACGTGGTGATCCGCACCTACGGCCCTGGCGAGGTGTCGCCCATGCTTGATGTGATCGCCGACATCTGGGCGGACGCACACCCCGAACTGCTGGACAACCCCGGCACCGACACCGACGGGCTCTCCGTGTCCGCGCTCCACCGTCAGATCACCGGACACCTCAAGCACCGGGGATTCGCCCTGGCGGTGGCGTACTCAGGCGGCACTCCCGTTGGTTTCGGCTACGCCTTTCCCTGCTCCGCCGACTACTGGTTCGGACCGGATCTGGTCGACCAGGTCCCCGAAGGCGCCCGCACCGAGCGACTGATGGGGCTGTGCGAACTGGCCGTCCGGCCGCCCTGGCAGTCCCGGGGCATCGGCACCCGCCTCCACACCGCGCTGGTCAAGGCCATCGACCCGGCATGGTCGTCGCTGCTCGTGCTGCCCTCCAACCGGGGAGGCAGAGACCTGTACACACGGCTGGGGTACACCTACGCGGGCCCCTACCGGAACGGGCCCGTGTTCGATCTGCTTCTGCTGCGCGTTCCCGACCGTGTCGAGTCGACCGAGACGTCCAAGGCGTCCGAGACGGAGCTGCGGTGATCGAGGCAGAGCTGAAGGCGCGAGTCCACACACCGGCCGAGGTGTTGCGGAGGCTGGACGAGCGGGCGGTCGGCGTGGCCGAGGTGTACGAGGACACCTACTACGACCTGCCCGGCGGGCCCCTCGCCCGGCAGGATAACGAGCTGCGGCTGCGGACAGTGCGCGGGCCTGAGGGGATCCGGACCGTCCTGACCTACAAGGGCGCTCAGGTCGAGGCCGCCTCCGGTTCAAAACCGGAGTGTGAAACCCGGGTGGGGGACGCCGAAGCCACGCATGCCGTCCTCCGGGGTCTCGGGTACGAGGTCGTCATCGCCTTCCGGAAGGAGTGCCGGAACTACGCCTTCACGGAGCGGGGGCGGGGCCTGCTCGCGACGCTCGTACGAGTCCCTGAGCTGGAGGGCACTTTCCTGGAGGTCGAGACCCTCGTGGACACCGATCAGGTGGGTCACGCCCTGGCCGACATCCGTGCGGTCCTGGCCGGCCTGGGCATCGGCACGGCCGATCTCACGCGGGAGCTGTACACCGACGCGGTCCGTGCGCGGAGGACCACGCTGCCATGACACCGGGCGCCGCGTCCTTGCGCTCGCGCGGCCACTATGTTCACCAATCGGATTGAACAGCGACGAACCTGAACCACCGGGTGTACTGGGTCGGTGAGCTTCGTATGCCCAGCTATCGGACGAATTCATCAGCGAGGTGCTATGGACTTCGGCCTGAACGCCCGCACCATCTAAACACTGCTCGCCCACTGCCCGTACCTGCTGTCGTCACAGACTCGGTGGAAGCTGGGACGGTGTGCGGTACGCAATCCGCCTCGCCGAGGCATGAAAGGGGACACCAATGGGTGACCAGGACCTGGAGGACGTGGCCCACTTCCTCTGGGAGGCAGGCACGTTGAAGTCAGCCCGGCGAACGGGCTGGTGGTTGGCCGGCGTCCGTGATCCGGAGAGTGTCGCTGAGCACGCCTGGCGCACGTCCGTCATCGCCTCGGTCATCGCCACCCTTGAGGGCGCCGACGCAGCGCGGGCCTCCCACATGGCGGTGTGGCACGACTCCCAGGAGACACGCACGGGCGACGTGAACCACCTGGGGAAGAAGTACGCGGCCCCGGGCGACCCCGTCGCGGTGACAGCGGACCAGACGGCCGGGATGCCGGAGGTTCTGCGTACGGCGATCCGCGCGGTGGTGGCGGAGTACGAGGCCGGCGAAACCCCGGAGGCGATCTGCGCGCGTGACGCGGACAAGCTGGAGTGCATGTTGCAGGGCCTGGAGTACAAAGCCCAGGGGTACGAAGCTGCTCAGCGATGGGTCGACAACAGCCGCGCCCGAATCGTCACCAGGTCCGGCCAGGCGCTTGCCGACCAACTGCTGGCCCAGTCACCTCTCGACTGGCTGCACGCGGCCATGGGGGAGCACAGTCGCTCCGGGGACGCAGGGGCGAGGTAGAGGTCCGTCCCCGCACGTGCGGGGAGCAGGGCTGAAGCCGGTGTGCACGGCGAGCTTGGGCGGGTCCGTCCCCGCACGTGCGGGGAGCAGCAGAGCGGCCCTGCGTTCGCGGACCTCCTCCAGGGTCCGTCCCCGCACGTGCGGGGAGCAGTCACCCGTGGGGAAATTCGGGGTCGGGAGAGGGGGTCCGTCCCCGCACGTGCGGGGAGCAGGGACGAGGTCCCGATCCGGGCCCCGGCGGGCAGGGTCCGTCCCCGCACGTGCGGGGAGCAGCCTCGCCGCCCCGGGAGTGGCCCACGAGCAGCGGGTCCGTCCCCGCACGTGCGGGGAGCAGCCCTACAAGTTGCTCTACGACTTGCCGTACGAGGGTCCGTCCCCGCACGTGCGGGGAGCAGATTTCTCGATCAACGGCGAGTGTGTCGCCACAGGGTCCGTCCCCGCACGTGCGGGGAGCAGCCCCACGGCACCCCCGGGCGAAGTCTGGCCAGGGGTCCGTCCCCGCACGTGCGGGGAGCAGACACCAGGAGGGGGGAACCGACAATGTGAAGGGGGTCCGTCCCCGCACGTGCGGGGAGCAGAGCACGCGACCTGCGGCTTTATCGCGGCAGGGCAGCGTTTTTTACCGCTTCCAAGGATTGCGACATTACGGACTTCCTCTGGCTCAAGAACAGTCGACGCCACCGTACCCACCCCGACAGGGACAACGCAGCCGTTCCAGCACGCCGACGACCAGAGCGAGCAGACCGCTGCCCCCAGGATCCCGAACAACGGCACCCGGAGGGCCGGACCCGCCTCCGGTCAGGGCGCCGAACCGCCCCCTCCCCGGCAGGCCGCGACGACCGACCCCCGCTGAACGCCCCGCCCCACCGTTACGTACCTCTCACTGCCCCCGAACCGGTTGAACGAAGGTTCAGTAAGCGGTTGGTTGGCACAGGGGGCACCATCGGCTCGGGAGGAACGCCTTGTTACGCCGCGTCAACGGGACGACACTGATCATCGCGGGGCTCGTGACCACCGTCGGGGCTCTCGCCTTCCCCGTCTGGACCTACGCCGACCGCTCCGGGACCGGGCAGGACCAGCTCAACGCTGGCACCGTCGCCACCCAGTGGGGGCCCCTGTCCGCCACCGACCGCGACTTCCTGGTGAAGGTGCGGCTCGCGGGGCTGTGGGAGCTGCCCGCCGGGCAGCAGGCCATCGAGCGGGCGCCCACGCAGGCGATCCGGGACGCCGGGGACCATCTCGTCGTCGGTCACGCCGACCTCGACCGGCGGGCCCGGGATGTCGCCGGCAAGCTGGGGGTGCAGTTGCCGAACCAGCCGAACGATCTTCAGCAGGGGTGGCTGCGGGAGCTGTCGGCGGCCAGTGGGCAGGAGTACGAGCGCAAGTTCGCCAATCTGCTCCGTAACGCCCACGGCAAGGTCTTCTCGCTGGTGGCGCAGGTGCGGCACACCACCCGGAATGCGCTGATCCGGCAGCTCGCGACCGATGCCAACCAGACCGTCCTGGACCACATCACCATGCTGGAGGCGACCGGGAAGGTCGACTTCGACGCCATCGCCGACGAGGCCGCCGGCGGGCTGACCGCCAGTCCGACCGGGCCTCCGCCGCCGGACGGGAATCTTCCGGCCGCGCCCCAGGCCGTGGAGCCCGGCGCGCCCGGGCAGCTGACGTCCGTGCCCTCGCCCGGGGCCGGCGAGCCCGGGCCCGTCAATACCGACCGGCCGGAACCCTCCCTCAGCCCCTGAGGCGAGGCGGACACCAACATTCCACGCCGGACCGGGAACCTCTGAAGATGCTCAGAACGTCTCCCCTCCGGGGTTCATCGACGCCTGGCAGGGTCATGACCCCGGAAAGAGCCCGCCCCACCGATCGGGGGGCCGGGAAGGGGGACAGCACATGGAACTCGGCATCGGTATCGGCTGGCGTCCGGAGATCGCGGACACCGTCGCGGAGCTGCCCGGCGTGGACTGGGTCGAGGTGGTCGCGGAGAACGTCTGCCCCGGCCATCTCCCCGACGCGCTGGTCCGGCTGCGCGCCCGTGGCGTACGGGTCGTCCCGCACGGGGTCTCGCTCGGTCTCGGCGGGGCGGAGCGGCCCTCCACGCAGAAGCTCGCCGACCTGGCGCGGCGGGCCGAGGTGCTGGGCTCGCCCCTGGTGAGCGAGCACATCGCGTTCGTCCGCGCGGGCGGCGCGCTCACCGCCTCGCGGCCCCTGGAGGCCGGGCATCTGCTGCCCGTCCCCCGCACCCGGGACGCGCTGCGCGTGCTCTGCGAGAACGTACGGATCGCCCAGGACTCGCTGCCCGTGCCGCTCGCCCTGGAGAACATCGCCGCCCTGTTCTCCTGGCCCGGCGAGGAGCTGACGGAGGGGCAGTTCCTCGCCGAGCTGGTCGAGCGGACCGGCGTACGGCTCCTGATCGACGTCGCGAACCTGCACACCAACCGGGTGAACCGGGGCGAGGACCCCGCCCGGGCCCTCGCCGAGCTGCCGGTCGAGGCCATCGCGTACGTCCATGTCGCGGGCGGGGTGGAACGCGACGGCGTCTGGCACGACAGCCACGCCCACCCGGTCACCGAACCCGTCCTGGACATCCTGCGGGAACTGCGTTCCCGGGTCGCGCCCCCGGGGGTGCTCCTGGAACGCGACGAGGACTTCCCGCCCGCCGCCGAACTGGCCGGGGAGCTGGACGCCATCCGCGCGGCGCTCCGGGCGGGTAAGGCTCTTGCCA
The DNA here is from genome assembly GCF_034961445.1 of Streptomyces yaizuensis. Classification (NCBI taxonomy): domain Bacteria; kingdom Bacillati; phylum Actinomycetota; class Actinomycetes; order Kitasatosporales; family Streptomycetaceae; genus Streptomyces; species Streptomyces yaizuensis. Next base: position 71,820 of record NZ_BSBI01000012.1, on the reverse strand, counting down.
CCACTGCGATACCGGCCGTACGTAAGGAACCGGCCGTGCGGCGGGAACTCGCCGTCACCGGGGCCCGGTCGGCCGGGCACAGTCCGCGACCGGCCCCCGCCGCTCCAGCCGTCGCCGTCGACACCGAGCCGGCCCCCGACGCAGCCGTCCGGCAGCGGCTCGCCCTCGCCCAGACCGCCCTGCTGTCCGCCCTCGTCGCCGGCACCCCCGCGCCCGAGGGCTTCGACGCCCGCCGGCTCCGTACCCAGAGCCGGGCGCTCGTCGCCAAGCGGGCGTCCGTCGTCGCCCGGATCGCCCCCGAGCTGCGGGAGATCCTGGGCGACGGCTACCGGGCCGCGTTCGTCGCGTACGCCAGGAACCGCCCCATGCGCGACGGCTACCGCCGGGACTCCCTGGCCTTCGCCGAACATCTGCTCGTCGCCGGACAGCCGGCCGACGACGCATCCCGCCTGCGGCTCACCCGCTGGTGGGAGGAGCGTGTCGCACCACCGCAACCGCCGCGGCGGCCGGGCCGGCTGGCCCGCGCCGTCCGCGCCGCTCTCCTTCGGAGGTAGCAATGGGTACAGCCGCAGCGGTGACCGTGGCCGTCTTCGTGACGGTCATGGCCGTCCTGCACGTCCTGGACCGCCGCACCCGGTCCCGGCCCTCTCTCGGCAAGGGCGCCCCCGTCCTCGGCGCCCACGAGGCCGCGTTCCTGAGCGGCGGGCCGCTGCGGGTCGTGGACACGGCGCTCGCGGCCCTCGCCGCCGACGGCCGGGTGGAGATCGGCGGTCCCGGCATCGTCACGCCCGTGGCCGACGCGGAGGGCCGGGCCGCCGGGGACCCGGTCCACCGGGCGGTCCTCGACACGCTGGACGCCTCCCCGAACGGCTCACTGCCCCAGCTGCGCGCCCAGGTGGCCCGGCACCGCGCCGTCCAGGGCATCGGGGACGACCTCGCCTCCCGGGGGCTGCTCCAGCCGCCGAGCCGCGCCCAGGACCGGCTGTGGAGCGCCGGCAGCGCCCTGGCCACCCTCTCGGTCCTGACCATGATCGCGTCGCTCGTGGTGACAGTGCTCAGCCACGAACTGGACTGGGACCGTCCGCCGCTGCCCTTCGCGCTGCTGGTGGTGCCCGTGACCATCGTCGCGATGCTCCAGAGCTTCTCGCTGGTGAGCAGATACGGGCGGCGGATCACCTACGCCGGTACGAACACCCTGGAGGCGTACCGGATCCGGACCGCCTCCTCCACCGACCCGGCCGTCCTGGTGGCCCTCGGCGGGCCGGGCGCTCTGCCCGGCGAGTCCACGACCCGGGTGGCCCTCGTCGCCGCCGCCGTGGTGCCGGTCGTCCTGCTCGGCGCGGTCGCCGCCGGTACGGCCGGGGGCGGTACGGGCGGGGAGGAGACGGCCGCCTCGGCGCAGTGGTGCGGGGGCGGCACCGGCTACGGCGGCTCCTCGGACGGCAGCGGCGGCGGTGACGGAGGAGGGGACGGCGGGGGCGGCGACGGAGGAGGCTGCGGCGGGTGCGGCGGCTGCGGCTGCGGCTGACCCGGCGCCGAATGCGCAACACCCGGACTCCCGGGCTCGCGGACTCCCGGGCTCGCGGACACCCGGACACCCGGACACCCGAACTCCCGGACGCCCGGACTCCCGGGCTCGCGGACACCCGGACACCCGGACACCCGAACTCCCGGACGCCCGGACTCCCGGACTCCCGGGCTCGCGGACCCCTCCCTCGGGACGCCCGGGTGTCCCGCCCAGACACCCGGGTTCCTCCGGCGGGCCCCCGGGGCACGGCTGCTCCCGGACGCCCGGACAGCACCGTCGCCGGGCAGCCGCCCGTACCGGACGCACCGAGGCCCGGCGCCGCCGATTCCCGGCCCCCAGGGGCGCACGCCCCAGGCGCGTCGGAGCACTTCCGTCCGACACCACCCCGCGGTGCTTGGCCCCGCCCCCCGTCCGGCGAAGGATGCCCCGAATGCCTCCGGCACGAAGGGAACCTCGATGAGAGCAGTGGCGAGGACCGGGCTGAGGACCGGGCTCATGACGGGTCTGGGCGCCTTGGTCATCGGTACGCTGGCCGCCGCCCCGGCGACCGGCACCGCACCGGCCGAGGACGTCACCCCCGCCGTCGCCGAGGCGCGCGGTGTCGCCGTCGCCGCCCGGCGCGCGGCGGAGCGGGGCATCGACTTCGGGCCCTGCCCCGCCGTGGAGTCGCTGCCGAAGGAGGCGGTCCGCTGCGGCACCGTCGAGGTCCCCCTCGACTACGCGGAGCCCGACGGCCGCCGGATCGCGCTCACCGTGAGCCGGGGCCGGGCCACCGGGCCCGCCGGGCAGCGGCAGGGCGCCCTGGTCTTCAACCCCGGCGGGCCCGGCGCCTCCGGTATGTGGTTCCCGCTGCTGGCGCAGGTCCCCGAGTGGGAACGGCTGGCCCGCGCGTACGACTTCGTGGGCTACGCGCCGCGCGGGGTCGACCGTTCCGCGCCGCTGACCTGCCAGGAGCCCCAGGACTTCCTCAAGGCGCCGACCGAGGCCCCCGTCCACCCCTCCCCCGCGTTCAAGCGCGAGCGGATCGCCGAGGCGAAGGCGTACGCGGCGGGCTGTGCCCGGCGGGCCGGTGCGGCGCTGCGGCACTACACCTCGCTCAACAACGCGCGCGATCTGGAGGTGCTGCGGGCGGCCGTCGGCGAGGAGCGGCTGACGTTCTACGGGGCGTCGTACGGGACCTACTTCGGCGCGCTGTACGCGACCCTCTTCCCGGACCGGGTGCGGCGGATGGTCCTCGACTCCCCGGTGAACCCGGCGCGCGAGAAGATCTGGTACCGCAGCAACCTGGACCAGTCGCTGGCGTTCGAGACGCGGTGGGCGGACTTCCGGGCCTGGACGGCCCGGCACGACTCCGTGTTCGGTCTCGGGGGGAGCCCGGAGGCCGTGGGGCGCGCGTACGAGGAGGTACGGGCGCGGCTCGCGCTGCGTCCCGCGGGCGGCCGGGTGGGGCCGGGGCAGCTCCAGGCGGCGATGCTGGCGGCCGCGTACCACGACGACTTCTGGGCGCCCCGGGCGCGGGCGCTCGCGGCGTATCTGCGCGGCGACGAGCAGCCGCTGATCGACCAGGCGGCGCCCCGGCGGCAGGCGGCACGCGGGGCGGAGAACGGCACCGCCGTCTACACGGCGATCGAGTGCAACGACGCGCCGTGGCCGGAGGACTTCGCGGTGTGGGACCGGGACAACACGGCGCTGGCCCGCCGGGCGCCCTTCGAGACCTGGGACAACGTGTGGATGAACCTGCCGTGCGCCTACTGGCCGGCGCCCCGGCAGCAGCCGCTGGAAGTGCGCACCCACCGTGGTGAGCTGCCGCCGGTGCTGATCCTGGCGGCCGAGCGGGACGCGGCGACCCCCTACGCGGGGGCCCGGGAGCTGTCCCGGCGGCTCAAGGACTCGGTCCTGATCACGGAGGAGGGCTCCGGTACGCACGGGATCGGCGGCGGCGCCAACGACTGCGTCAACGCGCACATGGAGGACTACCTGCTCCGCGGAGTGACGCCGGTGCGGCGCGCGTCGTGCGCGCCGCACCCGGAGCCGGACCCGGTGTCGCTGGACCGGCGGGCGCTGGAGCCGCGGCTCAGGCCCGCCGTCTGATCTTCCGGGTCAAAGGCCGGGCCGCTGGTGTACGGCCCCTGCCTTCCGCTTCCGCGCCGTCCCGACCCTGGCTGGGCTCCGGTACGGGCGTCGCACGGACCCGTCATGGGCCCGGCGAAGGGATGTTACGCGAGGTCAGGCACCGGAGAGGTAACCGGCTGCCGGTACGGCGCCGGTGCCGTCGCGTCAGCGGCACCGGCGCGGGGCCGAAATCGGCCCCCGGGCGGCTCAGGCGAGCCCTGCCACCAGCTCCGCGAGGTCCTTGCGGCGGCCGGTGTAGAACGGCACTTCCTCGCGGACGTGCATGCGGGCCTCGGAGGCGCGCAGATGGCGCATCAGGTCCACGATCCGGTGCAGGTCGTTCGCCTCGAAGGCGAGGATCCACTCGTAGTCGCCGAGGGAGAACGACGCGACGGTGTTGGCGCGCACGTCGGGGTAGCCGCGGGCCATCTTCCCGTGGTCGGCGAGCATCCGGCGGCGGTCCTCGTCCGGCAGCAGGTACCAGTCGTACGAACGCACGAACGGGTAGACGCTGACGTAGTCGCGCGGGGTCTCGTCGGCGAGGAACGCCGGGATGTGCGACTTGTTGAACTCGGCGGGGCGGTGCAGTGCCATGTTCGACCAGACCGGGTCGAGGGCGCGGCCGAGGCGGGTGCGGCGGAAGAGGTTGTAGGCCTCCTGGAGTTCGTCCGCGGTCTCGGCGTGCCACCAGATCATGACATCGGCGTCGGCGCGCAGCCCGGAGAGATCGTAGGTGCCGCGCACCGTGACGTCCTCGGCGGCGAGCCGGTCGAACAGCTCCTGGACCTCGTCGGCCCAGCCGGCGCGGTCCTCGGGCAGGACATCGCGCAGCTTGAAGACGGACCACAGCGTGTAGCGGATGACCTCGTTGAGGTCCTTGGCCTTCTTGCCTGCGTTCGGGATCTTTTCGGGCGCACTCATGTGCCTATTGTCCCGCGCCTTCCCCGGTGCCCCGCGCCAGGGTCGGCGTGGCGAGAATCTCGTCCGCCGCGCGCTGTCCGTCGGCGACGCAGGCGGGGATGCCGACCCCGTCGTACGCGGCCCCGCAGAGGGCGAGTCCGGGCAGCTTGGCGACCTCCGCGCGGATCCGGGCGACCCGGGTGACATGGCCGACGGGGTACTGGGGCAGCCCCCCGATCCAGCGGGTGACCTCGTGGGCGACGGGGCGGGCACGGAGCCCGGTGGCGGTGGCGAGGTCGGCCAGGGCGGCGGCGACGAGGTCGGCGTCGTCCCAGTCCAGCTGGGCCTCCTCGCCGTAGCGGCCCAGGGAGGCGCGCAGCACGGTCAGTCCGGGTGCCGACTCGTCCAGCCAGGCCCACTTGCGGCTGGAGAACGTGGACGCCTTGATGGCGCGGCCGTCGGCGGGGGGGACGAGGAAACCGCTGCCGGCCGGGAGAGCGGCGGTGTCCGCGCGCCGGAAGGCGAGGGTGACCAGCGCCATGGAGGCGTACTCGATGCGGCCGATCCCGGCCGCCGCGGCGGGCGAGGAGTCGGCGAGGAGTTCGGCGGTGGACCAGGCGGGGGCGGCGAGAACGACCGCGTCGGCTTCGAGGGTGCCGTACTCGGTGCGGACCCGCCAGCCGTCCGGGGTACGGGCGAGGCCCAGGGCCCGCGTACGGGTCAGCAGGGTGCCGCCGTGGGCGCGGATCGTGCCGGCGACGGCGTCGGGGAGGGTGCCGATGCCGCCCGCGAGGCCGGTGAAGACGGGTCCGGCGGGTGCGGCGGCCGCCGCCTCCCGCTGGACCTCCTGGACGGCGTCGAGGAGGTGGCCGTGGCGGCGGGCGGCGGCGAACAGCCCGGGTACGGCCGCCCGCAGCGAGATCCGGTACGCGTCCCCCGCGTACACGCCGCCGAGCAGGGGCTCGACGAGCCGGTCCACGACCTCGCGGCCGAGGCGTTCGGCGACGTACTGTCCGACGGCGATGTCGTCGCCGACGGCGGCGGGCGGCAGTTCGCGCTCGCGGCCGACGCGGGCGACGCCCTCGGGGGTGAGCAGCCCGGCCAGGGCCTCGGGGGTGCCGGGGACGCCCATGACGTGGCCCTGGGGCATGGGGCGCAGCGCATCCCGGGTCCAGATGGCGGCGGTGGCGGTGGCGGGCGGCTGGAGCAGGTCGCCGAGGCCGGCGGCGCGGGCCAGGGCGATGCCCTCGGGGCGGCGGGCGAGCATGGACTCGGCGCCGAGGTCGACGGGGACGCCGGCGATCTCCCCGGTGCGCAGCTTGCCGCCGAGGCGGCCGGACGCCTCGACCAGGGTCACGCGCGCTCCGGCGGTCACCAGCCGGTGGGCGGCGGCGAGGCCGGAGATCCCGCCTCCGACGACGACGACATGGCCGGGCGGGCCGGACGGGCCGATACCGGGCCCGGGGGTGCTGTGCGTATGCGGGGAAGGCTGCATGGGGCCACTCTCTCAAACGCCGTTCCGTGTCCCGAACGTGACCTTTTCGCGGCCTTGCGGGGGAAACGCCCGGCGGGCCCGCTCCGTCGAAGGAACACGATGTCGGTGCGGAACGATCACGGGGGGTCCGGTATGCGGGCACAGCGGATACGGCGGGCACAGCGGATACGGATACGGATACGAGTACGGGAGGGGGCCGCCGCGCTGGCGCTGGTGGCGGCGGTGGGGGTGGCGGGCTGCTCCGCCGGCGGTGGCTCCCAGGACCAGTCGAAGTCGGCACAGGGCCAGGCGGCCGCCCAGCCCCGGGAGGACCGGGCGGACCGGGCGCCCGGGGCCGCGGGCGCGGTCGCCGAGCCGGCGGACCCGGGCGCCCGGAAGACGGCGGAGCAGAAGCCGGCCCCGGCGGCGGGGGCCCACATCATCCGTACCGCCGAGGTGGACGTGGAGGTCGAGAGCGTGCCGCGGGCCCTGGCCGCGGCCCGCGCGGCGGCGGTGGCGGCCGGTGGCCAGGTCGCCGACGAGAACACGACCGGGAGCGACGGCCGGGGGATGTCGTCGGTGCTGGTGCTGCGGGTGCCGCAGGAGGAGCACGACACCGTGCTCACGGGGCTCGCCAGGGGCGGGAGGCTGCTGAGCCGCTCGGTGAAGGCCGAGGACGTCACGGACCAGGTGGTGGACGTGCGCAGCCGGGTGGCCACCCAGCGGGCCAGCGTGGCCCGGGTGCGGGAGCTGATGGGCCGGGCGGAGGAGCTGAGCGACGTGGTCGCCCTGGAGGGGCAGCTCAGCGAGCGGCAGGCGGAGCTGGAGGCGCTGCTCGCCCGGCAGGAGTCGCTGCGGAACCGGACCACCCTGTCGACGATCACCCTCACGCTCTCCGAGGCGGAGCGCAGGCCGCACCGGGACACGGAGCGGGACGACGACGATCCGGGCTTCGCCTCGGCGCTGGGCGGCGGCTGGGACGCCCTGGTGACGACGGTGCGCTGGGCGGGGGCCGCCGTCGGCGCGGTGCTGCCGTTCGCGGTGGTGTTCGGGGCCGGGTTCGCGGTGTGGCGGTGGGCGGTACGGCCGCTGGTGCGCTCGCGGACGGCGGTCGCGGTACCGCCCCAGGGCGCCGGGGAGGGCTCGGGGCAGGGCTCCGGGCAGGATTCCGGGCAGAGCTGAGCGCGCCCGCGCCGTACCGTCCCTGCGGGTCCCACCCGTAACGTGGGTCCCATGGCAGCGGAGCGGTTGGTGGTGGTCGGGGGCGACGCGGCGGGGATGTCCGCCGCGTCGCAGGCGCGCAGGCTCAAGGGCCCCGGGGAGCTGGAGATCGTCGCCTTCGAACGCGGCCACTTCAGCTCGTACTCGGCGTGCGGAATCCCGTACTGGGTGGGCGGGCAGGTCGAGGAGCGCGACGAACTGATCGCGCGGACGCCCGCCGAGCACCGCGAGCGGGACATCGATCTGCGGATGCGGACCGAGGTGACGGAGATCGACGTCGCGGGCGGCCGGGTGCGCTCCCGTGATCTGGAGAGCGGCCACGAGGATTGGACCGGCTACGACAAGCTGGTGATCGCGACGGGGGCGCGGCCGGTGCGGCCGCCGCTGCCGGGGATCGACGCCCCGGGGGTGTACGGGGTCCAGACCCTGGACGACGGGCAGGCGCTCCTGGACGGCCTCGCGTCGGCACGGGGGCGGCGCGCGGTCGTCGTCGGCGCCGGCTACATCGGCGTCGAGATGGCGGAGGCGCTGCTGAACCGGGGCTTCGAGGTCACCGTCGTGAACCGGGGCGAGCAGCCGATGGCGACCCTCGATCCCGACATGGGGGCGCTGGTCGGCTCCGCGCTGGACGGTCTCGGCATCACCACGGTGAACGGGACCGCCGTGACCGCCGTACTGACCGGCCCGGACGGCCGGGTACGGGCGGTGGCGGCCGGGGAGCGGGAGTTCCCGGCGGACGTGGTGGTCCTCGGTCTCGGCGTGGAACCGGAGACGGGCCTCGCGCGCGCCGCCGGGCTGCCGCTCGGGGTGTACGGGGGGCTGCTGACGGATCTGTCGCTGCGGGTGCGCGGCCACGACGGCATCTGGGCGGGCGGCGACTGCGTGGAGGTGCTGGACCTGGTCTCCGGCCGGGAGCGCCATGTGCCGCTGGGCACCCACGCCAACAAGCACGGCCAGATCATCGGCGCCAACGCGGGCGGCGGCTACGGCACCTTCCCCGGTGTGGTCGGCACGGCCGTCAGCAAGGTCTGCGACCTGGAGATCGCCCGGACGGGGCTGCGGGAGAAGGACGCGGCGGCGGTGGGGCTGCGGTACGTGACCGTGACCGTCGAGTCGACCAGCCGGGCCGGGTACTACCCGGGGGCGGCGGTGATGACGGTGAAGATGCTGGCGGAGCGGCGCTCGGGGCGGCTGCTCGGGACGCAGATCGTGGGCCGCGAGGGCGCGGCGAAGCGGGTGGACATCGCGGCGGTGGCGCTGACGGCGGGGATGACGGTGGAGGCGATGACGGCACTGGACCTGGGGTACGCGCCGCCGTTCTCACCGGTGTGGGACCCGGTGCTGATCGCGGCGCGCAAGGCGGTGGCGGCGGTCCGGGCGGCCGGCTGACGGCCCCTGGCAGCCCCTGGCAGGGCTCAGCGGGCCTCGGCGGCCTGTCCCGGACGGCGGGAGTGGCGCCGCCCGGGACGACGGCTCAGCGGGCGGTGCGCTCGTGCACGTGCGCGACGAGCCGGGTCAGCGCGTCGGGGTCGGTCGTGGGCAGCACCCCGTGGCCCAGGTTGAAGACATGGCCTTCGAGACCGGCGGCGGCCCTCAGCACCTCGTCGGCGGCGGCCTCGACGGCGCGGGGGCCGGCGAAGAGCACGGCGGGGTCCAGGTTGCCCTGGAGCGCCTTGCCGGGGCCGACCCGGCGGGCGGCCTCGTCCATCGGGACCCGCCAGTCGACGCCGACCACGTCGGCGCCGGCCTCGCCCATCAGACCGAGCAGCTCACCGGTGCCGACGCCGAAGTGGATGCGCGGAACCCCGTACCCGGCGACCGTCTCGAAGACCTTCGCCGACGCGGGCATCACGGAGCGGCGGTAGTCGGCGGGGGCCAGCGCCCCCGCCCACGAGTCGAAGAGCTGCACGGCGCTCGCGCCGGCCTCGATCTGCACGGTGAGGAACGTGGCGGTGATCTCCGCGAGGCGGTCCAGCAGATCCGCCCACAGCTCCGGGTCCGCGTGCATGAGCGCCTTGGTGTGCTCGTGGTTGCGGGAGGGGCCGCCCTCGACGAGATAGCTCGCGAGGGTGAAGGGGGCCCCGGCGAAGCCGATCAGCGGGGTGGTGCCCAGCTCGGCCGTGAGCAGCCCCATGGCCTCGGTGACGTACCAGACGTCGTCCGGGGTGAGGTCGCGCAGCCGGGCGAGGTCGGCGCGGGTGCGGAAGGGCTCCGCGACGACCGGTCCGACGCCGGGCTTGATGTCGAGGTCGACACCGATGGCCTTGAGCGGGACGACGATGTCGCTGAAGTAGATGGCGGCGTCGACGCCGTGCCGGCGGACCGGCTGGAGGGTGATCTCCTTGACCAGCTCCGGCCGCATGCACGAGTCGAGCATCCCGATGCCCTCGCGCACCTTCAGATACTCGGGCAGCGAACGCCCCGCCTGCCGCATGAACCACACCGGCGTATGCGGCACGGGCTCCCGCCTGCACGCCTTCAGGAAGGCGGAGTCGTACGGCGTCGGCTGCTGCTGGCCCGAGGGGCGGTCAATGGCGCTCACGCCCCAAATCTTCGCACGGCCCGGACAAGTGGCGGCGCCGCCCCGGGTGTCTCTCCGAGCGCGCGGCCCCCGTTCCGCCTAGTCTTCCCCGCATGGCTGCGGCGCAGGGACACTTTTCCGATCATCCAGATCATATGAACGACACGGGCGACCGGGACGACGCCGGGGACGACACCGTCCCCCGCGCGTTCCGGCGGGCCGTCGAAGCGCTGCGGTCCGCCGCGCCGCGCCCGGAAATCGAGGTGGAGCCGGCCCGTCCGCCGCAGCGGCTGGCGCCGTACGCGTACGCGCTGGAAGCGACGGTCACCGACGGTGACGAAGTGCTGGCCGACGGGCGGCTGGTGCTGCTGCACGCCCCGGACGGCCACGAGGCCTGGAAGGGCCGGTTCCGGCTGGTGACCCTGGTCCGGGCCGAACTGGAGCCCGAAATGGCCGCCGACCCACTGCTGCCGGAGGTGTCCTGGTCCTGGCTGACCGGCGCGCTCGAAGCCCGCGGGCTGGGCCACGGGGAGCCGAGCGGAACCGTCACCCGCGCGGGATCCCACTACTTCGGCGGACTCGCCGACCGGCGCCCCGCCACCCAGATCGAGATCCGCGCGTCCTGGACCCCCGAGGAAGACCCCGAAGGCGCCCCGGACACCGCCGCACACCTGGTGGCCTGGTGCGACCTCCTGGGCCAGATCGCGGGGCTGCCACCGGCCCCGGCGGGCGGGACGGAGACGGGCGCGGGCGTGGTGACGCTGCCGCAACGGCGGGGGCCCCAGCGCTGACTTTTTGCAGGCCCGGTTCGCCGCCGGGGCGGGCCGTCGGGGCCGGTGCCCCTGTCCGGTGCGGAGACATCTGCGGGTCGGGCGTCGGCGGGGGTACCACCACGGGGTGAGGGCGGTTCGCCACCGAGATGCGCCATCGAGGCCGACGCCCCTGTTCAGTGCGGGGGCGTCCGCAGGTCGGCCACCGGCGGGGACACCACCCCGAGGCGGTGGCGGTCGTCCGGTGCGGGCCCCGCGCGGCCTTTATTTGCAGGCTCGGTTCACCTCCGGGGCGCTGGAGCGAGTGTCGACGGTCGATCGTGCTCTGGGCGTCGTTGCCGGCGTACCGGTGGACCTTCCGCGCGTTCTCCCTTTCGACACCCGCGGCGCCCCTTCGGCTCACTCGCACGGAGGGCACCGTAAAGGGGCGGAGGCAGTCGTCCGGTGCGGCACCCGGCTCACTCCCACAGGGCGGAACGCCGCGGGGCACAGACCCCCGATCGGCACAGGCGCAGGCACAGCCCTCGGTCACTCGTACGAGCGCAGGGCCAGGGGCTCAGGCCCCGGCTCGACACGGGCCCGCCCCCACGGCCCGCCCCCGCGCGGCGGCGCAAGGCCCGGGGCGAGGGCGACCGCCCCGCACAGCCCCCGGGAGCTCGCGCCCGGGCCCGGGCGGCCGGCGCGGCCGGGCCGCTCAGGGCCCTCCGGGGCCCCGCGCGACGGCACCCCTCCGGCGGCGCGAGCCGCCCCCTCCGGCTGCTCGTTCGTAGGATGATCGATCACCTGTCCGAATTGCACCATTTATCACTCACTAAATCGTGATCTTTCCCTAAAGGCGATCAGGTTTGATGCCGAAGAGGTCAGTGACCCGAACCGATCGGTTCGCCCCGGCTTCTCCCCGAGCCGGCCTGCCCCGAACCTTCCCCAGGAGGCCTGGTGTCCGTTCTACTTGAGCAGCCCGCAAGCCTGGTCGCCTACCGCCCGAACAAGCCGACGGCCATGGTCGTCGTGGCCGACCCGCGCGTCCGCTCCACCGTCACCCGCCACCTGTGGGCCCTCGGAGTGCGTGATGTGATCGAGGCTTCGTCCATCGCGGAGGCCCGTCCCCGCGTCGGCAACCCCCGCGACATCTGCGTTGCCGACGTCCACCTGCCCGACGGTTCCGGGCTGACCCTCCTGTCGGAGACCCGCGCGGCGGGCTGGCCCAACGGCCTCGCCCTCTCCGCCGCCGACGACATCGGCGCCGTCCGCAACGCGCTCGCCGGCGGCGTCAAGGGTTACGTCGTCACCGGCACCCGGACCAACATCGGCCACCCCACCCGGCCGGGCGCCGCCCCCATCGGCGCCGGGGCCCGTCTCGGCCACCGCCGTCCCCCGGGCGCCCCGAGCCACCCGGGCGGCTACCGCGAGCTGTCCGGGCGCGAGGTGGAGGTGCTGCGGCTGGTCGCGGAGGGCCAGTCCAACAAGGCCATCGGCGTCTCGATGGGGCTCTCGGCCCTCACCGTGAAGAGCCATCTCGCCCGGATCGCACGGAAACTCGGCACGGGCGACCGGGCCGGAATGGTGGCGGTGGCGCTGCGTACCGGCATCATCCACTGAGCGGCCGGACGGTCCGCGCCTGTCGACGGAACGTTCCGTCGACAGGCGCGCTCCGTTCACGGATACCCTTGACACGTGACCGACGCCCAAGAGACCGCAGCAGAGACCGCACTGCGAACCGCCGGGGGCGCTCCCCCGGACGACGGCGTCGCAGCCGAAGAGGCCCCCACTCCCCTGCTGGAGCCCCGGGAGGGCATTCCACCGGTGGTCGCGGACGAGGCCGCGCTCGCCCGGGTGACCGCCGCTTTCGCCGCCGGCACCGGCCCCGTGGCCGTGGACGCCGAGCGGGCCTCCGGCTACCGCTACGGCCAGCGCGCCTATCTCGTCCAGCTCCGCCGCGAGGGCGCCGGCAGCGCCCTGATCGACCCGGTGGCCTGCCCCGACCTCTCCGGTCTCGGTGCCGCCCTCGACGGCGTCGAGTGGATCCTGCACGCCGCGACCCAGGACCTGCCGTGCCTGCGGGACATAGGCATGGTCCCCGCCGGGCTCTTCGACACCGAGCTGGCCGGCCGGCTGGCCGGATTCCCCCGGGTCGGCCTCGGCGCCATGGTCGAGTCCGTCCTCGGCTACGCCCTGGAGAAGGGCCACTCCGCCGTCGACTGGTCCACCCGCCCGCTGCCCGAGCCCTGGCTGCGCTACGCCGCGCTCGACGTGGAGCTGCTGATCGATCTGCGGGACGCCCTGGAGAAGGAGCTGGACCGGCAGGGGAAGCTGGAGTGGGCCCGCCAGGAGTTCGACGCGATCGTCTCCGCGCCGCCCGCCGCCCCGCGCAAGGACCCGTGGCGCCGCACCTCCGGCATGCACAAGGTGCGCCGCCGCCGGCAGATGGCGGTCGTGCGCGAGCTGTGGACCGCGCGGGACGCGGTGGCCCAGCGGCGCGACGTCTCCCCCGGGAAGGTGCTGAGCGACGGCGCGATCATCGAGGCCGCCCTCGCGGTGCCGGTCTCGGTGCAGGCCCTGACCGCGCTGCCCGGGTTCGGGCACCGCATGGGCCGCCGTCAGCTGGAGCAGTGGCAGGCCGCCGTGGAGCGGGCGCGGGCGCTGCCGGAGTCCGAGCTGCCGCAGCCGGGCCAGGCACTGAACGGCCCGCCGCCGCCGCGCGCCTGGGCCGACAAGGACCCGGCGGCCGCCGCACGCCTCTCGGCGGCGCGGACGGCCGTCTCCGCCCTGGCCGAGCGGCTGAATCTGCCCCAGGAGAACCTGATCACGCCGGACACGGTCCGCCGGGTCTGCTGGGAGCCGCCCGCCGAGCACTCGGAGGCGGCCGTCGGTGCCGCGCTGGCCGCGCTCGGCGCCCGCCCCTGGCAGGTGGAGCTGGTGGCGCCGCTGCTCGCGCGGGCCGTCGCCGCCCAGCCCTGACGCCCCGGCCTTCCGCGACCCCCCGCGACCGCCCCCGGATTCCGTCCGGGGGCGGTTCGCGTCCCGCCCGAGGGCCGGGCCGTCCGCCGGGCCGCGATGTGACGTACGACGCGTACCGGCGCGGGACTGTGCAGGCTGGTTACTCATAAGTAGCATGGGGGAGCAAGCGCGCGCTTAGGGCCTGGCCCGAGTGTGTCCCGCAGCAGTGCAACCTCGCACCCGGAGGAGAGCCATCGTGCCTCGTACCCTCAGGGACGTCGTCTTCGTCGACGGCGTCCGCACCCCGTTCGGCAAGGCGGGCCCGAAGGGCATCTACCACGAGACCAGGGCCGACGACCTCGTCGTCAAGGCCATCCGCGAGCTGCTGCGCCGCAACCCCGGCCTGGACCCGGCCCGCGTGGACGAGGTGGCCATCGCCGCCACCACCCAGATCGGCGACCAGGGCCTGACCCTGGGCCGCACCGCCGGCATCCTCGCGGGGCTGCCCCAGTCGGTGCCCGGCTACTCCGTCGACCGTATGTGCGCGGGCGCGCTGACCGCCGTCACCACCACGGCCGGCTCCATCGCCTTCGGCGCGTACGACGTGGTCGTCGCCGGCGGCGTCGAGCACATGGGCCGCCACCCCATGGGCGAGGGCGTCGACCCGAACCCCCGGTTCGTCAGCGAGAAGCTGGTCGACGAGTCCGCCCTGTTCATGGGGATGACCGCGGAGAACCTGCACGACCGCTACCCGTCGATCACCAAGCGGCGCGCCGACGAGTACGCCGTCCGCTCCCAGGAGAAGGCCGCCAAGGCCTACGCCGACGGGAAGATCCAGCAGGACCTGGTGCCGATCTCCGTCCGCCGCACCAACGCCGAGGGCGGTGAGACCGGCTGGGGCCTGGCCACCCAGGACGAGCCGATGCGCCCCGGCACCACACTGGCGAACCTCGCCTCCCTGAAGACCCCGTTCCGTCCGCACGGCCGGGTCACCGCCGGCAACGCGGCCGGTCTCAACGACGGCGCCACCGCCGCGATCGTCGCCTCCGAGGACTTCGCCCGCGAGCACGACCTCCCGGTGAAGATGCGGCTCGTCTCCTACGCCTTCGCCGGCGTGGAGCCGGAGGTCATGGGGTACGGACCGATCCCCGCCACCGAGAAGGCCCTCGCCCAGGCCGGCCTCGCCATCGGCGACATCGGCCTCTTCGAGATCAACGAGGCGTTCGCCGTCCAGGTGCTCGCCTTCCTGGAGCACTACGGCATCGCCGACGACGACGCCCGCGTCAACCAGTACGGCGGCGCCATCGCCTACGGGCACCCCCTGGCGTCCTCCGGCATCCGGCTGATGACCCAGCTCGCCCGCCAGTTCGAGGACCAGCCCCACGTCCGCTACGGCCTGACCACCATGTGCGTCGGCTTCGGCATGGGCGCCACGGTCATCTGGGAGAACCCGCACTTCGACGGAGGCACCAAGTGAGCAACACCGCCGAACTCCTCAAGGGCGCGGCCGAGCTGTTCCCGGACGAGGTCGTCACCCAGGCGCACGTCCGCCATCTCGACCTCCCCGCCGGGGCCGGGCGCTTCGCCCTGATCACCCTGGACAACGGGCTCGACCACACCAAGCCCACCACCTTCGGCCCCCGGTCGCTGGCCAACCTCGACGCCGCGATCGACCAGGTCGAGCGGGAGGCCGCCGAGGGCGCCATCACCGGCGCCGGCCTCACCGGCAAGCCGTTCATCTTCGCCGTCGGCGCCGACCTCAAGGGCGTGGAACTGCTCCGCTCCCACGACGAGGCCCTCGCCATCGGCAGGAGCGGACACGACGTCTTCAAGCGGCTCTCCGCGCTCGCGGTGCCGACCTTCGCGTACTACAACGGCGCGGCGATGGGCGGCGGCGTCGAGGTTGGGCTGCACTGCTCGTACCGTACGGTCTCCCGGGCCATCCCCGCGTTCTCGCTGCCCGAGGTCTTCCTCGGTCTGGTACCGGGCTGGGGCGGCTGCGCCCTGCTGCCGAACCTGATCGGCGCGGACCGCGCGGTCACCGTCATCATCGAGAACTCGATGAGCCAGAACCGCCAGCTCAAGGGCGCCCAGGTGTTCGACCTCGGGATCGCGGACGCGATCTTCGACGGCGCGGACTTCCTGGAGCGTTCGCTGACCTGGACCGCTTCCGTCCTCAACGGCGACACCGTCGTGGAGCGCGCGGAGATCGACCGAGGCGAGGGCTGGGACGCGGCCGTCGCCCGGGGCCGGGCCATCGCCGACGCCAAGGTGCACGGTGCCGCCCCCGCCGCCTACCGCGCGCTGGACATCGTCGCCGCCGCCAAGGACGGCGACCTCCAGGCCGGCTTCGACGCCGAGGACCGGGCCCTCGCCGATCTGATCATGGGCGGGGAGCTGCGCAGCGGCATCTACGCCTTCAACCTGGTGCAGAAGCGCGGCAAGCGCCCGGCCGGGGCCCCGGACAAGAGCCTGGCCCGCCCGGTCACCAAGGTCGGCGTCGTCGGCGCCGGTCTGATGGCCTCCCAGCTGGCGCTGCTCTTCGTCCGCCGGCTGGAGGTGCCGGTCGTGCTGACCGACATCGACCAGCAGCGGATCGACAAGGGCGTGGGCTATGTCCACGCCGAGATCGACAAGCTCCTCGGCAAGGGCCGGATCAACCAGGACAAGGCCAACCGGCTCAAGGGCCTGGTGACCGGCGTCCTGGACAAGGCCGAGGGATTCTCCGACGCCGACTTCGTCATCGAGGCCGTCTTCGAGGAGATGGGCGTCAAGCAGCAGGTGTTCGCCGAGGTCGAGGCCGTCGCCCCGGCGCACGCCGTCCTCGCCACCAACACCTCCTCGCTCTCCGTCAGCGAGATGGCCGCCCAGCTGAAGCACCCCGAGCGGGTCGTCGGCTTCCACTTCTTCAACCCGGTCGCCGTGCTGCCGCTGCTGGAGATCGTCCGCGGCGAGCGCACCGACGACGCGTCGCTGGCGACCGCCTTCGCCGTGGCGAAGAAGCTCAAGAAGACCGCGGTCCTGGTGAAGGACGCCCCCGCGTTCGTCGTCAACCGGATCCTGACCCGCTTCATGGGCGAGATCCAGAACGTCATCGACGAGGGCACCCCCGTCGACGTCGCGGAGCGCGCGGTGGAGCCGCTGGGGCTGCCGATGTCCCCGCTGGTGCTGCTGGAGCTGGTGGGCCCGGCGATCGGTCTGCATGTCTCCGAGACCCTCAACCGCGCCTTCCCGGACCGTTTCACCGTCTCGGAGAACCTGGCCGCCGTGGTCAAGGCGGGCAAGCGGGGCTTCTATGTGTACGACTCCGGCCGCCCCGAGCTGGACCCGGAGGTCGCCGCGCTGCTGAAGCAGGGCGCCACCGTCCTCACCGAGGAGCAGGTCCGGGCCCGGGTGCTGGACGCGGTGGCCGGGGAGATCGGCCTGATGCTGGACGAGGGCGTCGTCGCCGAGGCGCAGGACATCGACCTCTGCCTGATCACGGGCGCCGGCTGGCCCTTCCACCTGGGCGGCATCACCCCGTACCTGGACCGTGAGGGCGTCTCCGAGCGCGTGAACGGGAAGCCGTTCCTGACGCCGGGC
Organism: Streptomyces yaizuensis; assembly: GCF_034961445.1. Taxonomy (NCBI): domain Bacteria; kingdom Bacillati; phylum Actinomycetota; class Actinomycetes; order Kitasatosporales; family Streptomycetaceae; genus Streptomyces; species Streptomyces yaizuensis. The sequence goes on along the minus strand of NZ_BSBI01000012.1, from coordinate 54,775 downwards.
ACGGCGAGCGTCCCGGCGTAACCGCCACGGACCGACGGAAGGGCCGTACGGGGACTCCCCGTACGGCCCTTCCGCTTACCCCCGGGTAGGCTCACCGCCGATGACCGAGGAGTCCACTCTGCTGATCGTCGACGGCGCCAATGTCGTCGGCTCCGTGCCCGACGGCTGGTGGCGCGACCGGCGGGGCGCCGCGAAGCGGCTGCGGGACCGGCTCGCGGGGTACGCGGCCGGCGGCCCCGGCGCCCTGCCCGGGGTGCCGGGCCCCCTGGAGATCGTCCTCGTCGTGGAGGGCGCGGCCCGGGGCACCGGCTCCGTACCGGGAGTACGCGTCGAGGAGGCACCGGGCAGCGGCGACGACCTCATCGCCGCGCTGGCCGCCGCCGCCAGGGGCCGCCCGTGCGTGGTGGTCACGGCCGACCGGGGGCTGCGTGCGCGGGTCCTGGCGGCGGGCGCCCGGGTGATCGGCCCCCGTACCGTCCACGGCCCCTCAAGGCGCCCGTAGGGCCGCTCTCAGCCCTGGTGGGGCACGGAAGCGCCCGGCTCCAGACGGCTGTGGCGGCGCCCGTAGACCAGGTACACGACCACCCCGAGCGCCATCCAGAGCGCGAACCGCAGCCAGGTCTCACTGGGCAGGTTGAGCATCAGCCAGAACGAGGCGGCCACCGAGACGATCGGCAGCAGGGGCACCAGCGGCGTACGGAAGGCACGCGGCAGATCGGGCCGGGTCCGGCGCAGGATGATCACGCCGAGGGCCACCACGACGAAGGCGAAGAGCGTACCGATGTTCACCAGCGCCGCCAGTTCCTCGATGTTGGTGCAGCCGGCGACGATCGCGATGACGACCCCGAGCAGCACGGTGGCGCGGTACGGGGTGCGGTAGCGCGGGTGGGTCCGGGAGAAGAACCGGGGCAGCAGTCCGTCACGGCTCATCGCGAAGAAGACCCGGGTCTGCCCCAGCAGCAGGATCAGACAGACCGAGGTGAGGCCGATGACCGCGCCGAAGCTGATCACACCCGCGTACCAGGGGTGACCCGTGGACTTGAAGGCGTCGGCGAGCGGAGCGTCGATCGTCAGCTCCGTGTAGTGCTGCATCCCGGTGACGACGATCGACACCGCCACGTACAGCAGGGTGCAGATGAAGAGCGAACCGAGGATGCCCCGGGGCATGTCCCGCTGCGGCAGCTTCGTCTCCTCGGCGGCGGTCGCGACGACGTCGAAGCCGATGAACGCGAAGAAGACGATCGAGGCGGCCGTGAAGATGCCCATCACGCCGAAGCTGGTGGCCTCGTACCCGAAGATCAGCTGCACCAGGGGCTGTTGCAGCCCCGCCTCCCCGGGCAGCTTGACCGCCGGGGGGATGAACGGGTCGTAGTTGGACGCCTTGATGAAGAACGAACCGGCGACGATCACGATGAGCACCACGGCCACCTTGATGGCGACGACCAGGGTCGTCACCCGCGCGGACAGCTTCATCCCGAGGACGAGGATCACCGTGAGGGCCAGGACCAGCAGAAAGGCGAGCAGGTCGAAGGCGAAACCGTGCTCGGCGGTGGTACCGGAGAGGGCCTGCGGCAGATGCCAGCCCACATTGTCCATGAGGGAGCGCAGATAGCCCGACCAGCCGACGGCGACGACGGCGGTACCCACCGCGAACTCCAGCACCAGGTCCCAGCCGATGATCCAGGCCGGCAGCTCACCGAGGGAGGCATAGGCGAACGTGTACGCGGACCCGGCGACGGGCACGGTGGACGCGAACTCGGCGTAACAGAGGGCGGCGAGCCCACAGGCGATGGCGGCCGCGACGAACGCGAGCGCGGTCGCGGGACCCGCGGTCTCCTTGGCGACGGCCCCCGTGAGAACGAAGATACCGGTGCCGATGATCACACCGACGCCGAAGACCGTGAGGTCGAGGGCGGTGAGAGAGCGCTTCAGCGCATGCTCGGGCTCCTCCGTGTCCCTGATGGACTGCTCGACGCTCTTGGTCCGGAAGACGCCCGTACGGCCGCCGGGGTCGGTGTCTGTGGTCACCGTGCACCTCCACGCTTGTCGTCCCCAAATGATCGGGACGGCGGAGGGCCCAGGGGCGGCCGTACGGGTGCTTTTCACGCGAATGGGCCGGTTAGACCACCCGTTTTCAGGCTCGGTTCGCCTCCGGGGCGCTCAAGGGTGCCCCGGGAGGGCCGAACGCACGCTGCCACCGCCCGGGAGCGGTGGCAGCGTGCGGCGGACGGGAACGGCTCAGTCGCGGACCGGCTCGGCCGTCTGCTCCGCGCCGTCGTAGCGGCCGTCCAGGCGGGCGACCAGACCGGTGACCTGCCGGGCGATGTCCGGGGCCGTCAGTCCGATCTCGGCGAGGACCTCGTTCCGGGAGGCGTGGTCCAGGAAGCGCGGCGGGATACCGAAGTCGCGCAGCGGCACATCGACGCCCGCGTCCCGCAGCGCCTGGGCGACGGCGGAGCCGACACCGCCGACGCGGCTGTTGTCCTCGACGGTGACGACGACCCGGTGCCGCTCGGCGAGCGGCGCCAGCGCCTCGTCCACCGGCTTGACCCAGCGCGGGTCAACCACGGTGGTGGAGATGCCCTGCTTGTCGAGGAGATCGGCGATCTCCAGGCACATCGGGGCCAGCGCGCCGACGGAGACCAGCAGCACGTCGGGACGGTCCGCGTCGGCCCGGGCCGGGGCCCGCAGCACGTCCATGCCGCCGATCCGGCCCACGGCCTGGACCGCCGGGCCGACCGCGCCCTTGGAGAAGCGGACCACGGTCGGGGCGTCGTCGACCGCGACGGCCTCGCGGAGCTGGGCGCGGACCTGGTCGGCGTCGCGCGGGGCGGCGATCCGCAGGCCGGGGACGACCTGGAGGATCGACATGTCCCACATGCCGTTGTGGGAGGCGCCGTCGGTGCCGGTGATGCCGGCCCGGTCCAGGACGAACGTCACTCCGCAGCGGTGCAGGGCGACATCCATCAGCACCTGGTCGAAGGCGCGGTTGAGGAAGGTGGCGTAGACGGCGAAGACGGGGTGGACCCCGCCGGACGCCAGACCGGCGGCGGAGACCGCGCCGTGCTGCTCGGCGATGCCCACGTCGTAGACCCGGTCGGGGAACGCCTTGGCGAACCGGTCCAGGCCGACGGGCTGGAGCATGGCGGCGGTGATCGCCACGATGTCCTGGCGCTCCTCGCCGAGCTTGACCATCTCCTCGCCGAAGACGGAGGTCCAGTCCAGGCCGGAGCTGGCGATCGGCAGCCCCGTGTCCGGGTGGATCTTGCCGACGGCGTGGAAGCGGTCGGCCTCGTCCTGGAGGGCGGGCTGGTAGCCGCGGCCCTTCTCGGTGAGGCAGTGGATGATCACGGGGCCGCCGAACCGCTTGGCGCGGGACAGCGCGGACTCCAGGGCCTCGATGTCGTGGCCGTCGATGGGGCCGACGTACTTCAGCCCCAGGTCCTCGAACATGCCCTGGGGGGCGATGACGTCCTTGAGGCCCTTCTTGGCGCCGTGCAGGGTCTCGTACAGCGGCTTGCCGACGACCGGGGTACGGCCCAGCAGGTCCTTGCCCCGGGCGAGGAAGCGCTCGTAGCCGTCGGTGGTGCGCAGGGTGGAGAGGTGGCTGGCGAGGCCGCCGATGGTGGGCGCGTACGAGCGCTCGTTGTCGTTGACGACGATCACCAGCGGGCGGTCCTTGGCCGCGGCGATGTTGTTCAGCGCCTCCCAGGCCATGCCGCCGGTGAGGGCGCCGTCGCCGATGACGGCGACCACATGGTCCTGCCGGCCCAGCAGCTCATTGGCCTTGGCGAGGCCGTCGGCCCAGCCCAGCACGGTGGAGGCGTGCGAGTTCTCGATGACGTCGTGGTCGGACTCGGCCCGCGCGGGGTAGCCGGAGAGGCCGCCCTTCATCTTCAGCCGGGCGAAGTCCTGGCGGCCGGTGAGCAGCTTGTGCACATAGCTCTGGTGGCCGGTGTCCCACAGGACCTTGTCCCTGGGCGATTCGAAGACCCGGTGCAGGGCGATGGTCAGCTCGACCACACCGAGGTTGGGGCCGAGGTGTCCGCCGGTCTTGGAGACGGCGTCGACGAGGAAGGTCCGGATCTCGGCAGCCAGCTGGACGAGCTGCTCCGGGGCGAGCCGGTCGAGATCGCGCGGGCCGGTGATCCCGGACAGCAGTCCTTCCCCGTCGCCCACCACGACCCTCGAACGACGCGCTTCGCGCGAATCCTTCACTCTGCCTCCTTGCGTAGTGAGCCGGGCGTCATTGGAGCTGGTCCGAGCCTTGCCGATGGGGGTGAGTCTAGTGTTCCGTCCAGGGCCATGGTCCTCGGGCGGTGCCCTATGGCCCACGCCATTGGCCGATACCCTGCGGAAGTGGGTCCGGTCAGGGGAGAATGCCCGGCCTTTCCCGGCCCTGCGGAACCCGCCGGGGCTGTCGCCCCGGGCGTGGCCCCGCAGCCGGCGGCGTTGGATCCGGAGCGCCGCTCAGGCGCGGCCCGCGGTCCGCTGAGTCCTCCGGGTGACCGAATCGATCACCACGGTCGCGAGCAGCACCCCACCGGTGATCATGAACTGGACCGGCGACTTGATCCCCTCCAGCGCCAGACCGTACTGGATGGAGACGATCACCATCACGCCGAGGAGGGCGTGCCAGGTGCGCCCGCGCCCGCCGAAGAGGCTGGTGCCGCCGATCACGGCCGCCGCGATCACGTTCATCAGCAGCTCGCCGCCGCCCGCGCTCTGGTTGGCGGCGGCGATCTTGGAGGCCATGAAGAGGCCCCCGACGGCGGCGAACGTCCCCGCGACGGCGAAGACGGAGATACGGACGAGGGCGACCGGGACGCCCGCTCTGCGGGCGGCCTCGACGCTGCCGCCGAGGGCGAGCACCTGGCGTCCGTAGGCGGTGCGGCGGAGGACGAAGTCGGTGGTCACCAGGGCCGCGAGGAAGAGCACCAGGGCCAGGGGCAGCCCCTTGTACTGGTTGAGCACCCAGGCCGCCGCGAACGCCACCGCGGCGAGTCCTCCCGTACGCAGCAGCACGTCGGCGGTGGGGCGGGCCGGGATGCCGGCGGCGGTCCTGCGGCGGGAGTCCGCCAGGGCGGTGAGAAGAAACACGGTCACGGCGACGGCGGCGAGGCCGTAGGCGGCGGCCACGTCGGTGAAGTAATACGTGTTGAGCTGGCCGACCAGCCCGTCGGGGTCGAGGTTGACGGTGCCGCTGGAGCCGAGGATCTGGAGCATGCAGCCCTGCCAGAAGAGGAGCCCGGCGAGGGTGACGGCGAAGGCGGGGGCGCCGACGACGGCGAAGAAGAAGCCGTGCAGGGCGCCGATGAGCGCGCCGCCCGCGACGGCGGCGAGGACCGCGAGCCATTCGTCGACGCCGTGGGTGACGCTGAGCACGGCGACGATCGCGCCGGAGACCCCGCTGACCGCGCCGACGGAGAGGTCGATCTCGCCGAGGAGCAGCACGAAGATGATGCCGACGGCCATCATCCCGGTGCCGACCATGGCGACGGCGATGTTGCTGAGGTTCTGGGCGGAGAGGAAGTTGCTGTTCAGGCTCTGGAAGACGGCGGCGATGGCGACGAGGCCGAGGACGACGGGGAGGGAGCCCAGCTCGCCCGCGGCCAGCTTGCGGCGGATCACGGTGGCGTAGCCCGCGAGGCCCTGTTCGCGGACGAGGAGCCGGGGGTCGGCGGGGGGTACGGCGGCGGCCTTCCCGGCCGGGTCCGCCGTTCCCGCCGCGTCCGCGTTTCCGGTCGCCTCCGCGCTCCCCGTCGCGCCCGTCTTCTTGTTCAGGTCCTTGTGCAGGTCGGCCTTGTTCAGGTGGTTCGGATCCACGCGGTCCGTCACGGCCGGCCCTCCCCGGTGCGCGCCGCCCGGCGGGTCACGGCGTTGTCCGTGGCGCCGGTGATGGCGGAGACGATCTCCTCCTGCGAGGTGGAACGGACGTCGAAGACCCCGTTGCCCCGGCCGAGCCGCAGCACGGCGACCCGGTCCGCGACGGCCTTGACGTCCGCCATGTTGTGGCTGACGAGGATGACGGCGAGGCCGCGCTCGCGGAGCCGTTCCACCAGGTCGAGCACGTGGGCGGTCTGCTCGACGCCGAGCGCGGCCGTGGGCTCGTCCAGGATGACCAGCCGGGGTTCGCCGAGCATCGAGCGGGCGATGGCGACGGTCTGCCGCTGGCCGCCGGAGAGCGCGGCGACCGGGATGCGGACGCTGGGGATGCGGATGGACAGGGTGTCGAGGAGCACCCGCGCCCGGCGCTCCATCTCGACCTCGTCCAGGACCCCCCGGCGGCGCAGCTCGCGGCCGAGGAAGAGATTGCCGACGACGTCGATGTTGTCGCAGAGCGCGAGGTCCTGGTAGACGGTGGCAATGCCGAGGTGCTGGGCGTCGTGCGGGCGGGTGACGGTCACGGGCACCCCGTTCCACTCGATCGCCCCCTCGTCGATGGGGTGGACCCCGGCGATCACCTTGACCAGGGTGGACTTGCCGGCGCCGTTGTCGCCGACCAGGGCGAGGACTTCCCCCGGGCGGACCTCCAGCGCGACATCGGTCAGCGCCTGGACGGCGCCGAACCGTTTGGAGACCCCTCGCAGGGCCAGCACGGGCACAGCGGACACACGGACTCCTTCGCCGTACGGTGGTGCGCGGGCGGGGACCACCGCCGGGGGTCGGCCCGTGGGGCGGAACGGCGGGAACCGGGCCGTGCCGGGCCCGCCGTCCCTGACCACGGGCGCGGACACCCGGCGGAGGCGGCTATTTCAGGCCGATCTCGGCACAGGCGGACCGGTACTTGGGCGTGCAGATCTCCGCGAGGGTGTAGATGCCGTCCTTGAGGACGGTGTCCGCGATGTTCTCCCGGGTGAGGGGGACCACGGGGACCAGGACCGAGGGCACGGCCTTCGTGGTGGGGCTGTCGACGGTGTCCTTGGCGATCGCGGACAGCTTCTCGCCGCGGGCGAGGGCGACGGCCATGGCGGCGGCCGCGTCCGCCTCCCCGGCGTACGGCTTGTAGACGCTGGAGTGCTGCTCACCGGCGACGATCCGCTGGACGGCGGCGAGTTCGGCGTCCTGTCCGGTGACGGGGGGCAGCTTGGTCAGGCCGGCGGCCTTGAGGGCGGTGATGATGCCGCCCGCCATGCCGTCGTTGGCGGAGTAGACCCCGATGATCTTCTCCTTGCCGAGGGCGGAGATCGCCGCCTCCATGTTGGTGTTGGCGTTCTCGGGCTTCCACTCCTTGGTGTCGTACTCCTTGCCGATGGTGACCCTGCCGTCCAGCACCTCGTGCGAACCGCTCTTGTAGAGCGCGGCGTTGGGGTCGGTGACGGAGCCGTTCATCATGACGATCTGGCCGTCCTTGGCGCGGTCGCCGAGGGCGTCCAGGAGGGCCTGTCCCTGGACCCGGCCGACCTCCTCGTTGTCGAAGGAGGTGTACGCGTCGATGGGGCCCTCGGCAAGCCGGTCGAAGGCGACGACGGGGATGCCCGCCTGCTTGGCCTTGCGGACCGCCTGGGCGGCCGCCTTCGCGTCGACGGCATCGAGGATCAGGACGTCCACCTTGTTGGTGATCATGGCGTCGACCTGCTGGCTCTGGAGTGTGGCGTCCTGTTTGGCGTTGTCGTAGACGACCTCGCCCTTCCCCTTCGTCAGTTCGGCGATCTTCTTCTCGATGAGGGGCTTGTCGAATTTCTCGTAGCGGGCCGTCTGGTTCTCCGGCAGGAGCAGGCCGACCTTGATGGCGTCGCCCTTCTTCGGCCCGGTGGACTCCTTCGCCTTGTCGCCGGCCTCCTTGGCGCTGCCGCAGGCCGCGAGGGCGAGGGCGGTCACGGTGGCGGCGGTGGCGGCGGCCGCCCGGCGCAGAGGTGCGTTCATCCGTGGAAACCTCCCCTGGCACGGCCGCACCGGTGCGGCCGAGGTGGCTGGAAGTCAACTCGGCCGCACAGACGGGGTCAAGGAGTAAATCCTTAACGAGATGACAACGGTGCCATCCGTTCTCTAAGTGAAGTCGATGGGGAGAAGGGGGAGTTGAGGAGCCCGGTGTCGCCCATCTCGCCGAGCACCAGGGCGATCGCGCCCAGCACCCCGGCGCGGGGGCCGAGGGTGCCGGCGGCGACGGTGAGGCGGGCGGCGGCGCCGGGGAAGGCGTACCGGGCGACCGAGTCGCGCAGCGGGTCGAGCACCAGATCGCCCGCGTCGGCGAGGTCGCCGCCGAGGAGGACCCGGCTGGGATTGAGCAGCGTGCCGAGCGCGGCGACGGCGGTGCCGATGTGCCGGCCGGTGTCGGCGACGACGCGGCGGCAGCCCGGGTCCCCCTCCCGGGCGAGGCGGACCACGTCGCCCAGGGTGAGCCCGGGGCCGTGGCTGGTGTGCAGCAGCGGCAGGACGTAGGGGGCGGCGGCGAAGGTCTCCAGGCAGCCCCGGTTGCCGCAGCGGCAGACCGGTCCGGCGGGGTCGAGGACGACATGGCCCAGCTCGCCCGCGGTGCCGCCGGGGCCCCGCAGGAGCCGGCCGCCGACCACCAGGCCGGCGCCGACCCCGGTGCCGACGGTGACGTAGACGAGGTCGGCGACGCCCCGGCCGCCGCCCCGGAGGAGTTCGCCGAGGGCGCCGAGGTTGGCGTCGTTGTCGACGTGGACCGGGACGCCCAGCCGGCGGCCCAGCTCCTCGCCGGGGCGGGTGCCGGCCCAGCCGCCGCGCAGGGTGGTGGGGCCGAGGGTCCCCGAGGCGGTGTCGACGGGCCCGGGGACGCCGAGCCCGGCGCCGATCACCTTCCCCGGGTCGCTGCCGGCCCGCGCGATCAGCCGTTCCACCAGGGCGGCCGCCTGGTCCAGACAGTCGGCGGCGGAGTGGTCCCCGGCCAGGGGCTCGCTCTCCTCGGCGAGCACCCGGTGGGCGAGGTCGGCGAGGGCGACCCGCAGCCGGGTGGGGCCGATGTCGATCCCGATCACCAGCCCGGCGTCCCCGCTGAGCGAGATGCTGCGGGCCCGGCGGCCGCCCGCCGAGGTGGGGGTGACCTCGACGGTGCCGTGCTCCTTCAGTTCCCGGACGATGTTGGAGACCGTGGCCGCCGACAGGCCGGTGGTCCGCGCGATCTCGGCCTGGGTCAGCGAGCCCGCCATCCGCACGGCCCGCACCACACGCTCCAGATTGGCCCGGTGCAGGGAGGTCTGCGATCCCGGAGTCTCCATCGGCCCGTCCGTTCCTGCCCCGGGGAGCGGCACGCCGGCCGGCCCCCGGCCGGGCCGCTCCGTGCGGAGGGTCCCGGCGTCTTTCCAACTTGTGAAGCCCCACGGTGGCCATCGGCCGGTCATGCCGTCAAGAGCTTGACCTCCGCCCCTGCCCGGGAAAGGCCGGGAACGCGGCCGGCCCCCGGCGGAGGGATCCGCCGGGGGCCGGTGCGAGCGGGGGTCCGGGACCGTGTCCGGAGCGCGCAGGAGGAGTGGGCGCTACTTGAGCGCGCCCGCCGTCAGGCCCGCCTGGACCTGCCGCTGGAAGATCGCGTAGACGGCGAGCACGGGGAGCATGGCCATCATCATGCCGGCCATCAGCGCACCCCAGTCGTTCTCGTACCCCTGCTGGAGCGCGATCGTCGCGAGCCCCTGGGTGAGGACGTACTTCTCCTCCTGCTGGTTGAGGACCATCGGCAGGAGGTACTGGTTCCACTGCCCCAGGAAGTTGAAGATGCCGATGCTGATCAGACCGGGCTTCGCCATCGGCAGCATCACCTGGAAGAACGTCCGGGTGTGCGAGGCCCCGTCGATCATGGCCGCCTCCCCGATCGAGTTCGGCAGCGTCCGGAAGAACGAGGTCATGAAGAAGACCGTGAACGGCAGCGAGTAGGCGATGTAGACCAGGATCAGCCCGTGGTACGTCGCCAGCAGCGTCGAGCCGGGGAAGTCCCGCATCACGAAGAAGAGCGGGATCACCAGCATGAAGACCGGGAAGGACATCCCGGCCACGAACAGGTAGTAGATGAACCTGTTGCCCGGGAATTCGAAGCGGGCCAGGATGTACGCCGCCATGGAGCCGAGCACCATGGTGCCGATCACCGAGCCGCCGACCACGATGAGCGTATTGAAGAAGTACTGGCCCATGTTCGCGTCGTTCCACGCGTTGGACCAGTTCTCCCAGCGCAGGCTGGTGGGCAGGCCCCAGGGGTCGGTGAGGATGCTGTTGGTGTCCTTGAAGGCGCTCCACAGCACCCACAGCAGCGGCACCCCCACCATCAGCCCCCAGACGATGAGGATGCCGTGGGAGAAGACATTGAGGACCGTGCCCTCGGGGGCGACGCGCCGGGCGGGCGGGGCCTTCGGTCCGGTGGCCGGGGAGTCCTGCTTCCGTACCGTGTTGATCTGTTCGGTCGTCATCAGCGCTACCCCTAGAACTCGATCCGCTCACGCCGCGCGAAGCGCATGGTGAGCAGGGCGAACGTCATCGTGACCACCAGCATCGCGACACCCATCGCGGAGGCGTAGCCGAACTGGCTGTCACGGAAAGCGGTCTGGTACAGGTGGAGCGGCATGACATCGGTGGCGCCGTCCGGGCCACCCGGTCCCACCGACATGATCTGGACCAGCGCGAAGGCGTCCAGGGCGATGATGCCCATGTAGACCCATCCGGTCTGCACCGTGTCCCACAGCAGCGGGAGGGTGATCCGGAAGAAGGTGTGGAAGCGGTTGGCGCCGTCCAGCAGCGCCGCCTCGTAGATGTCCCGGGGGATGGAGGCCATGGCCGCGGAGAAGAGGACCACGTAGAAGCCGACATGGCCCCAGACCATGACCGCGCTGATGGCCCAGAGCGCGACCGACTTCTCGCCCAGCCAGGAGTTCTGCCAGGAGTCCAGGCCCACGGTGCCCAGCAGTGCGTTGAGCATGCCGTCGTTGGGGTCCGGGTTGTAGATGTTGGCCCAGATGACCGCGATGATGGCGATCGAGATGACCTGGGGGAAGAAGAAGACGAACTTGTAGACCTTCGACCCGGCGACGCCGGTGACGACCTCGTTCTTCCGCCGCTTGCCGCCGACATTGAGCATGAAGGCGAAGAACAGTCCGAGCCCCAGGGTCACCACCGGGACCAGGATCAGCATATAGACGTTGTTCGTCAGCGCGTTCCAGAAATCGTCGCTCTCCCAGAGCCGCTGGAAGTTGTCGAAGCCGACGAAGTTCGCGGTGCCCGACAGACCCGACCAGTCGGTCATGGAGATCTGGAAGGCCTGGAGGAACGGCCATATGAGGAACAGCACGTAAATGGACAAAGGTAGGGCCAGGAAGCCCACGATGAATCGGTATTTGCCGTGTTGCATGTGCTTCCCGGCCCTTCCCCTCTTCAGGACTGAATGACCGTCGGTGTCAGCTGGTGCGCTTGAACTTGGCGATGCTGCTGTCCCGGGCGACCTTGTCCGCCTCCGCCTGGGTCTTCTTGATCCAGTCGGCGGCCTTGAGGTCACCGGTGAGCAGCTGGCCGGTCAGACCGCCGATCTTCTGGTCGGTGAGCGCGGGGTACCACTCCTGGAGCTGGAGGTTGATCAGGTTGGTACCGGCGGCCTTGAAGGCGTTGCTGGCCGAGGAGAGACCCGGCGAGAGGGTCATGCCCTCGGTGGCGTCCATGACACAGGTCAGGGACTTCACCTTGGTGGCGAAGTTCTGCGCGTGCTTCTTGGAGAGCATGATGCGCAGCAGCTCCATGCCGCCGCGCGGGTTCTTGCCCTTCGCGGCGACGATGTACGGCTCGCTGGGCTCGCCGCGCAGGGTGCCCTGGGGCATCTTGTCGGCGCTGGAGCCGTCGAAGAGGGCGCCGACGGCCATCCCGAAGTCCTTCGGGGTGGTGGGGGCGGCCTCGTTCTCCAGCCAGGAGCCGTTGGGGATGAACACGGCGTTGTTCTTCGTCCAGGCGGTCTGCGACTGGATGTGCGTCATGCCCTCGGTGCCGGCGAGGAAGTACTTCTTGGCCGCCAGCTCCTCGTAGAACTCGACCGTCTGCTTGACGGCGTCGTTGCTGGTCCAGGCGTTGGGCTCCAGGTTGTCGATCGCGATCCAGCTCTCCAGGCCGCCGATCTTGGCGATCTGGGCGAAGAGGTTGAAGTGGACGTAGTAGGGGTACTTGCCCGGGTACGTCCAGGGCGCGATGCCGTCCTTCTTGATCTCGCCGCAGAGCTTGATCATCTCTTCGAACGACTTGGGGTAGGCCCAGCCCTTGTCGGCGAGGAGCTTCTGGGAGTACCAGGTGCCGTAGACGGTGAAGGCGTAGTAGAGCACGTCGACCTTGTCGCCGTGCTTGCCCTTCTCCAGGGTGCTGGGGTGGATGACGTCCCGGATCTTCTTGGCGGGGTCGTCCATCGAGGGGGCGTCGAGCAGCTCCTTGAGGTCCTGGAGCTGGCCCTGGCTGGAGAGCCGGTTCATGTCCAGGTGGTCGGCGCCCGAGTTGTCGATGACGTCCGGCGGGTTGCCGCCCGAGAAGCGCGGGGTCAGCTTGGGGCCGACGGCCTGCGTGCCGGTGTGCTTGACGTCCGCCTTGTAGGTGGTCTTGTAGTCCGCCTCGGCGTCCTTGGCGTACTGGTCGCCCAGACCGCCCTTGAAGATGAACGCCTCCAGGGGGGCGCCCTCCTTCACACCGAGCGGGTTCTTCTCCGTGACCTCACCCTTGGGCTTGTCGGTCTTGTTCTCGTCGCCCCCGCCGCCGGTCGCGCAGGCGGAGAGAAAACCCATGGTGGGAACGGCGATCAGGCCGAGCGCCGCGGAGCGCTTGACCAGATTCCGGCGGCCCAGCCCCTCGTGGCCGTGCGCGGAGGTGGATCCCATGCTCAAGTCCTCGCCTTCATCAGGACTCAGGCGGTGAACAAGTCGCCCGTACTCATCGCCTCAGGCGAAGGGCCCCGCCACCGCGTTCAGTTGCTGCGTTTTCCCAAGAGGGAAATCGATGAAGATTGGTTCACTGTGTCGGCGGAGAGAAAGAAGGCGACGGTCACGACACACCGGTGTCCGGGCCCAACTCCCCTGCTCCCCCTGCCCCGGGCCGACCTGAGCGGCAGGCGGGGTGCCGATAGGTATAGTCCACTCGACGTCAACGGAGCAAGATCGAAAGCATGGTTGGGCGGCAGTCTTTCCCGAGTTGAGACCTCTTGGATATCTGAGCACTGTCCGCACCCATTCGACCACGCGGAATGTCACGGAAGGGACGATTCCAGCCGTGACGTGCCGTCAGAACCCTTGACACCGGGCGCAACGCGCCTCCCTACTGGAGCTTGCGTTTCACTGTGACAACGTTGTCCGGTACCGCTTCCCCCTGGAGGACAGTCCCGTGATGGCCTGGCTCGGAGCACAGCGGAGATCCCAAGGACGGTACAGAACAGGCGCATACCCATGGACCGGCCGCCCGGGCGGCCCCTCGCGGCGGGGCCCGGGGCGTGCGGCCGCCCTGGTGGCGGCCGCCGCCCTGCTCACGCTGACGGCCCCGTCCGCCGTCGTCGCCCTGCCCGCGCAGCCGTCCGAACGCCCTTCTGCCGCCCCGGAATTCGGCACCTCCTTCGAGGCGGAAGACCCCCCGCTCGACTGGCGCAATTCCCCAGACGTAGGAGCAGATGGCCAGAAAAGGGCCGCCGGGGTGCATGGCGGCTTCTCCACCGGAATTCCGGGCAACATCACCGATCAGGTGAAGGAGGTCCGCGCCAGCGGGGAGCACACGGCGGCGGGAGAGATCAAGGAGAATCTGGTCGATCTCGACCCCGCCACCAAATGGCTGGAGTTCGCGAACCGTTCCTGGATCGAGTTCGACACCGCCGCCCCCGTCCGGGTCGCCACCTACGCGCTGACCTCGGCGAACGACGCCGAGAGCCGCGATCCGCAGGACTGGACCCTCAAGGGCTCCGCCGACGGCCGCCAGTGGACCGTCCTCGACACCCGGACGGGGGAGCGCTTCGGGGAGCGCCTCTCGACCAGGAGTTTCACCGTCGGCGCCCCCGGCCAGGTGGCCGCGTACGCGCACTACCGGCTGGAGATCACCCGGAACAACGGGGCGGACCTCACCCAGCTCGCCGATGTGCAGTTCTCCGACGGCGACACGAGTGCGCCCGTCCCCGACGACATGCGCTCCCTGGTGGACCAGGGGCCGACCTCCTCCCCCACCGCCAAGGCACGGGCCGGCTTCACCGGCAAGCGGGCGCTGCGGTACGCCGGCACCCACCGGGAGCGGGGCCGGGCCTACTCGTACAACCGGATCCTGGATGTCGATCTGCCGGTACGGCGTGACACCGAGCTGGCGTACCGGGTCTTCCCCTCGATGCCGGAGACCGATCTGTCCTATCCGGCCACGCATGTCTCCGTGGATCTGGCGTTCACCGACGGCAGTCTGCTGAGCGAGCTGGGGGCCCGGGACGCGCACGGGGGCACGCTGAGCCCGCAGGGGCAGGGCGACGCCAAGCGGCTCTACGTGAACCAGTGGAACCAGGTGCGGTCCATGATCGGCGAGGTCGCCGCGGGCCGTACGGTGGACCGGATCCTGGTGGCGTACGACGCGGCCCGGGGCCCGGCGAGGTTCCAGGGCTGGATCGACGACGTCTCGCTGCGGCCGAAGACGCCGGATCCCGTGTACGACAGCTTCGCCGACTACGCGTCGACCGTCCGGGGCACCAACTCCAGCGGCGCCTTCTCCCGGGGCAACACCTTCCCCGCCACCGCCGTCCCGCACGGCTTCAACTTCTGGACGCCGGTGACCAACGCCGGCTCGAAGAGCTGGCTCTACGAGTACGCGCGGGCGAACAACGCGGACAATCTCCCCACCCTCCAGGCGCTGGCGGTCAGCCATGAGCCGAGCCCCTGGATGGGCGACCGGCAAACCTTCCAGCTGCTGCCGTCGGCGGCGCCGGGGACCCCGGAGACCGATCCGGTGAAGCGGGCGCTCCCCTTCCGGCACGGGAACGAGACCGCCCGCCCCCACCACTACGCGGTCACCTTCGAGAACGGGCTGCGGGCCGAGATCGCGCCCACCGACCACGCGGCCGTGATGCGCTTCACCTACCCCGGGGACGACGCGTCCGTCGTCTTTGACAACGTCACCCAGGAGGGCGGGCTCACCCTGGACCCGGCCACCCGCTCGTTCACCGGCTACTCCGATGTGAAGAGCGGCCTGTCCACGGGGGCGACCCGGCTCTTCGTCCACGGGGTCTTCGACGCGCCCGTCACCCAGTCGGCCGCCACCGGAGTGAAGGGCCACTTCCGCTTCGACGCCGGGGCGGACCGTACCGTCACCCTGCGGATCGCGACCTCGCTCATCGGCGTCGAGCAGGCGAAGCGGAACCTCGCGCTGGAGATCGCACCGGACGCCGGCTTCGACGAGGTCAAGGAGCGGGCCCGGCGGGCATGGGACGCGCTGCTCGGCCGGGTGGAGGTCGAGGGCGCCACCCATGACCAGCTCGTCACCCTCTACTCCGGGCTCTACCGGCTCTACCTCTACCCGAACTCCGGCTTCGAGAACACCGGCACCCGCGAGCGGCCGGCGCACCGCTACGCGAGCCCCTTCTCACCGGCCACCGGCCCCGACACGCCCACACAGACCGGCGCGAAGCTGGTCGACGGGAAGGTCTACGTCAACAACGGCTTCTGGGACACCTACCGCACCACCTGGCCCGCGTACTCCTTCCTCACCCCCGGCAGGGCGGGCGAGCTGGTCGACGGCTTCGTCCAGCAGTACAAGGACGGCGGCTGGATCTCCCGCTGGTCCTCGCCGGGCTACGCCGATCTGATGACCGGCACCAGCTCCGACGTGGCCTTCGCCGACGCCCATGTGAAGGGCGTGCGCTTCGACGCGCGGGCGGCGTACGAGGCGGCCCTGAAGAACGCCACCGTGGTCCCGCCGTCCTCGGGCGTGGGCCGCAAGGGCATGGCGGTCTCGCCGTTCACCGGGTACGCCCCCACCAGCACCCACGAGGGCCTGTCCTGGTCGCTGGAGGGCTATCTGAACGACTACGGGCTCGCCGAGATGGGCGCCGCCCTGCACCGCAGCACCGGGAAGGAGCGCTACCGGGAGGAGTCGGAGTACTTCCGCAACCGGGCCCGGCAGTACGTGTCCCTCTTCGACGCGAAGGCCGGCTTCTTCCAGGGCCGGGACGAGCGGGGCGCCTGGCGGGTGCCCAGCGACACGTACGACCCCCGGATCTGGGGGTACGACTACACCGAGACCAACGGCTGGGGGTACGCCTTCACCGCGCCGCAGGACAGCCGGGGGCTCGCCAACCTCTACGGCGGCCGGGCCGGGCTCGCCGGCAAGCTGGACACCTACTTCGCCACGCCGGAGACCGCGTCCCCGGAGTTCAAGGGCTCCTACGGCGGCGTCATCCATGAGATGACGGAGGCCAGGGACGTCCGGATGGGCATGTACGGCCACTCCAACCAGGTGGCCCACCATGTCACGTACATGTACAACGCGGCCGGCCGGCCCTGGCGGACGCAGGAGAAGGTGCGCGAGGTGCTGTCCCGGCTCTACACCGGCAGCGAGATCGGCCAGGGCTACCACGGGGACGAGGACAACGGCGAGCAGTCGGCCTGGTGGCTGTTCTCCGCGCTCGGCTTCTACCCGCTGGTGATGGGCAGCGGCGAGTACGCCATCGGCTCGCCCCTCTTCACCAAGGCCACGGTCCGCATGGACAACGGCCGCACGCTGGTGGTGAAGGCCCCCCGCAACAGCGACCGGAACATCTACGTCCAGGGCGTGCGGGTCAACGGCGAGCGCTGGAACTCCACCGCGCTGCCGCACCGGCTGCTCGCTCGCGGCGGCACGCTGGAGTTCGCGATGGGCGACCGCCCGTCGGCCTGGGGGACGGGCCGGGGCGCCGCACCGGTCTCGATCACCCGTGACGACCGGGTGCCCGAGCCCCGCCGGGACGTCCTCGCCGGCACCGGTCCGCTCTTCGACGACACATCGGCGACTTCGGGGGAGACCGGGGCCGTGGAGCTGCCGGTCGTGGGATCCCGCCGTGCCACGCAGTACACGCTGACCTCGGCGGACCGTACGAGCGCACCGGGCGGCTGGGTGCTCCAGGGCTCCCGGGACGGCGCCGAGTGGGTCGATCTGGACCGGCGCTCCGGGGAGCGGTTCGCCTGGGACCGGCAGACCCGGGTCTTCTCGGTGGAGCGGCCCGGCGAGTGGGCGCGGTACCGGCTGGTGCCCGACGGCCGGGCGACCCTGGCGGAGATCGAACTGATCGCCTGAGGCGCCTTGAGGGGAAACGCGAGGGGCCGCTCCCCCCGCCCGGTCCGGGTGGGGGGAGCGGCCCTTTCGGCGCTGTGCGTCAGCCGCGGATGAGGTTCCGCAGGACGTACTGCATGATGCCGCCGTTGCGGTAGTAGTCCGCCTCACCGGGGGTGTCGATGCGGACGACCGCGTCGAACTCCACACCGGTGTCGGTGGTGACCTTGACGGTGCGCGGCGTGGTGCCCTCGTTCAGCTCGGTGACACCGGTGAAGGAGAAGGTCTCCTCGCCGGTCAGCCCCAGGGACAGCGCGGAGGCGCCCTCCGGGAACTGGAGCGGCAGGACGCCCATGCCGATGAGGTTCGAGCGGTGGATGCGCTCGTACGACTCGGCGATGACGGCCTTCACACCCAGCAGCGCGGTGCCCTTGGCGGCCCAGTCGCGGGACGAGCCGGAGCCGTACTCCTTGCCCGCGAGGATCACCAGCGGGATGCCCTGGTCGATGTAGTTGCGGGAGGCGTCGTAGATGAACGACACCGGCCCGTCCACCTGGGTGAAGTCGCGGGTGAAGCCGCCCTCGGTGCCCGGCGCGATCTGGTTCCGCAGCCGGATGTTGGCGAAGGTGCCACGGATCATGACCTCGTGGTTGCCACGGCGGGAGCCGTAGGAGTTGAAGTCGCGGCGCTCGACGCCGTGCTCCGTGAGGTACTTGCCGGCCGGGGTGTCGGCCTTGATCGCACCGGCCGGGGAGATGTGGTCGGTGGTGACCGAGTCGCCCAGCTTCGCCAGCACGCGCGCGCCGGCGATGTCGGAGACCGGGGTGGTCTCCATCGTCATGCCCTCGAAGTATGGGGGCTTGCGGACGTAGGTGGACTCGGTGTCCCACTCGAAGGTGTTGCCCGTGGGGATGGGCAGCGCCTGCCACTGGGCGTCACCGGCGAACACGTCCTGGTAGGACTTGTTGAACATGTCCTCGCCGATGGCGTTGGCGACGACGTCGTTGACCTCGGCCTCGGTCGGCCAGATGTCCTGGAGGTAGACCGGCTTGCCGTCGGTGTCGGTGCCGAGCGCCTCGCGGGTGATGTCCACCTTCATGGAGCCCGCGAGGGCGTACGCGACGACCAGCGGCGGGGAGGCCAGGTAGTTCATCTTGACGTCGGGGTTGATCCGGCCCTCGAAGTTGCGGTTGCCGGAGAGCACCGAGGTGACGGCGAGGTCGGCCTCGTTGACGGCCTTGGAGACCTCCTCCGGCAGCGGGCCGGAGTTGCCGATGCAGGTGGTGCAGCCGTAGCCGACGAGGTTGAAGCCGACCTTGTCGAGGTAGGGGGTGAGCCCCGCCTTGTCGAAGTAGTCGGTGACGACCTTGGAGCCCGGGGCGAGCGTGGTCTTCACCCACGGCTTGCGGGTGAGGCCCTTCTCGACCGCCTTCTTGGCCACCAGCGCGGCGGCGACCATGACGTACGGGTTCGAGGTGTTGGTGCAGGAGGTGATCGCGGCGACGGTGACGGCGCCGTGGTCGATCTCGTACGTGGTGCCGTCGGGGGCGGTCACCGTGGTCGGCTTCGACGGGATGCCGTTGCTGGTGGCCGGGGAGTCGGAGGCCGGGAAGGACTCCTTGCCCGCCTCCTCGTCGTCCGAGACGTAGTTGCGCACGTCGATGGCGAACTGCTCGGCGGCGTTCGCGAGGACGATCCGGTCCTGCGGGCGCTTCGGGCCGGCGATGGAGGGGACGACCGTGGCGAGGTCCAGCTCCAGCTTCTCGGAGAAGTCCGGCTCGGCGGCCGGGTCCAGCCACAGGCCCTGCTCCTTGGCGTACGCCTCGACCAGCGCGACCTGCTGCTCGGAGCGGCCGGTCAGGCGCAGGTACTTCAGGGTCTCGCCGTCGATCGGGAACATGGCGGCCGTGGAGCCGAACTCCGGCGACATGTTGCCGATGGTGGCGCGGTTGGCGAGCGAGGTGGCGGCCACGCCCTCGCCGTAGAACTCGACGAACTTGCCGACGACGCCGTGCTTGCGCAGCATCTCGGTGATGGTGAGCACCAGGTCGGTGGCGGTGGTGCCGGGGGTCAGCTCACCGGTGAGCTTGAAGCCGACGACGCGCGGGATGAGCATGGAGACCGGCTGGCCGAGCATCGCGGCCTCGGCCTCGATGCCGCCGACGCCCCAGCCGAGCACACCGAGGCCGTTGACCATGGTGGTGTGGGAGTCGGTGCCGACGAGGGTGTCCGGGTACGCCTGGCCGTTGCGGACCATGACGGTACGGGCCAGGTGCTCGATGTTCACCTGGTGGACGATGCCGGTGCCGGGCGGGACGACCTTGAACTCGTCGAACGCGGTCTGGCCCCAGCGCAGGAACTGGTAGCGCTCGCGGTTGCGGCCGTACTCCAGCTCGACGTTCTGCGCGAAGGAGTCGTGGGTGCCGAACTTGTCGGCGATGACGGAGTGGTCGATGACCAGCTCGGCCGGGGCCAGCGGGTTGATCTTCGCGGGGTCGCCGCCCAGCTCCTTCACGGCCTCGCGCATGGTCGCGAGGTCCACGACGCAGGGAACACCGGTGAAGTCCTGCATGATCACGCGGGCCGGCGTGAACTGGATCTCCTGGCTGGGCTGCGCCTGGGAGTCCCAGCCGCCGAGCGCCCGGATGTGGTCGGCGGTGATGTTCGCGCCGTCCTCGGTACGGAGCAGGTTCTCCAGGAGCACCTTCAGGCTGTACGGAAGGCGTGCGGAGCCCTCGACCTTGTCCAGCTTGAAGATCTCGTACGACTCGTCGCCCACGCGCAGCGTGCTGCGGGCGTCGAAGCTGTTCGCCGACACGACAGTCTCCTTCATCAATGTGCGCGTACTACGTCCATGCTGCCGCCACGGCTCCTCACCGATCCGCTAAGGTAGGGCTTAGTTAGGTCACCCTTACCCGATGGCGGCTGCGGCACGTCTTCGGCAGATATCTCGATGTCGAGATAACTCTAGTACATCGGCACGCGTCCGGTCATGCCCGGGTACCCGCGGCCGGGGTCCGCCATGACCCCACCCCGGCCCTCCTTCGGCCGCATCCCTACCTCGCCGGACCCGCCGGTGCACCCCGGACCAGGCCCCTCCCGCGACTTCTCCACTCCGCGCTTCTGTCGCGTTTTCCGGCCCGTTTCCCGCCATGTCCGAGTGGCGCGCCAAACCTCCTTCACATGATCGACACGACTGCTCCACAGGCCCCAAAAGGAAGATCAACAAAGTTCTGACCTGGCTATTTACTTGCCCTTTGCCTGCTGGCAAGCTGCTCCTCACTTCGGCGCCACGGCGGCCATCACCCTCGATTCACCCTTCCTGCCGGTGGCTCGGCGCGGCCCGGAGTTCCTGACCACCCTGAGTAAAAACGGAGAGCGAATGAAGCGTCGTGTGCGCAGCGCGGGTGTGGCGGTCGCGATGATGGGGGCGGTGCTGGCGATGTCCGGCGGCACCGCGCACGCCCAGGAGCAGCAGCCGGCCCCTCGTTCCGGCGGCCTGATCAACATCACCGGTCCTCTGATCTACAACACCGGTGACTTCGACATCTTCGAGGATGTCCTGGAGCACATCAGCATCCCGATCCTGGGCCAGGCCGTGCACCAGATGTACGACTGGGCGAAGTTCGACGGCAAGCTCTTCAAGTAGCCGGCCCCGGTCCGGCTCCGGCCGCGCCCGGACGTTCCGCGCCTCCCGCAGGGCGCCGGGGCTCCGGGTGCGGCCGGCCGGACCGCCGGTGAACATCGGGCGGGCCCCCGTTGCGGCCGGGTGGCCCGCCTTTCGTCCGCCCGCGATGCAAACATTTCGTTCACTGTAATTCGTTCACCATCATTCGTTGACAGCACATCGTGAAGCGGCGAGGCTGGCGCCATGCCGACACCGGAGCACCCCACCGATCCCACCGGCCCTGCCGATCCCACTGCCCTCTCGGACCCGGCCATCCCGTCGGACCCCTTCACTCCCCCGGACCCGGACCGCGCGCGGGCCCGCCGGGTGCCCGAGGCGCTGTTCCGCATCGCGGGGCGGCACGCGGCCACCGGCGCGCAGCGCGCCCGGCAGACCCACCCCTCGGTCCTCGCGCCGCACGAGGCCGTACGGCTGGTGGCCCTGCTGCTCAGCGGGGCCGCCCTGCCCGACGAGGACGAACCGGGGGTCGACCACGCCGACATCACGGCGGCGCTGACGCTGGTCCCGCTGGTGCGCGGGGAGTTGGACGAGTTGGAGGCCGGGCTGCTCCGGATGGCCCGGGGGCGGGGGATGACCTGGCCGGAGATCGCGTTCGGGCTGGGGCTCGGGACGCCGCAGGCCGCGCGGCAGCGGTACGAGCGGCTGGCCGGGCGGACCGCCTCGCCCGAGGTCTGACAGCCGGAGGACCGGGGCCCGAGCGGGGCGAGTGCCGAGGTGCGGCGGGTCGCGGGGCACCGACTCCGCGCCCGCACCACGGGTTACATATATGGGGGATCATCCGACATACCCGGATGGTCCCCTTTCGCTTGCGTTCCCCTCGGGACCGATGGATCGTCAGGGAGTCGAACGACGGCCGTTTCTCACCCGTCCGCCACCCCCAGCGCGCGGCACATCTCATATCTGAGATAGCCTCAAGCGCATGGCAGACGACTACCTCGTACGGATCGGCAAGCTCATTCGGGACGCCAGGCAGCATCGCGGCTGGACACAGACGCAGCTGGCGGAAGCGCTCGGCACCAGCCAGAGCGCGGTGAACCGCATTGAACGCGGCAACCAGAACATCAGCCTTGAGATGATCGCCCGAATCGGCGAGGCGCTCGACAGCGAAATCGTCTCCCTGGGCTACGCCGGACCCATGCATCTGCGGGTCGTCGGCGGCCGCCGCCTCTCCGGGGCGATCGATGTGAAGACGAGCAAGAACGCCTGTGTGGCGCTGCTCTGCGGCTCCCTCCTCAACAAGGGCCGCACCGTGCTCCGCCGGGTGGCCCGCATCGAGGAGGTCTTCCGGCTCCTGGAGGTGCTCAACTCGATCGGCGTCCGCACCCGCTGGATCAACGAGGGCGTGGACCTGGAGATCGTGCCCCCCGCCCAGCTGGACATGGACGCCATCGACGCGGACGCGGCCCGCCGTACCCGTTCGATCATCATGTTCCTCGGCCCGCTGCTGCACCGGATGGACGGCTTCAAGCTGCCCTACGCGGGCGGTTGCGACCTCGGCACCCGGACCATCGAGCCGCACATGATCGCGCTGCGCCGGTTCGGCCTCGACATCACCGCGACGGAGGGCCTCTACCACGCACGGGTGGAGCGCTCCACCGTCCCCGGCCGCCCGATCGTGCTGACCGAGCGCGGGGACACCGTCACCGAGAACGCCCTGCTGGCGGCCGCCCGCCACGACGGTGTGACCGTGATCCGCAACGCGTCGTCCAACTACATGGTCCAGGACCTGTGCTTCTTCCTGGAGGCGCTGGGCGTACGGGTGGAGGGCATCGGCACCACCACGCTGACCGTGCACGGCGTCCCCACCATCGACGTGGACGTCGACTACTCCCCCTCCGAGGACCCGGTCGAGGCGATGAGCCTGCTGGCCGCCGCCGTGGTGACCGAGTCGGAGCTGACGATCCGCCGCGTCCCGATCGAGTTCCTGGAGATCGAGCTGGCCGTCCTGGAGGAGATGGGGCTCGACCACGACCGCTCCACCGAGTACTCCGCCGACAACGGCCGCACCCGGCTGGTGGACCTGACGGTGCGCCCGTCGAAGCTGGAAGCGCCGATCGACAAGATCCACCCGATGCCGTTCCCGGGCCTGAACATCGACAACGTCCCCTTCTTCGCGGCGATCGCGGCCGCCGCCCAGGGCCAGACGCTGATCCACGACTGGGTCTACGACAACCGCGCGATCTACCTCACCGACCTCAACCGCCTGGGCGGCCGGCTCCAGCTGCTCGACCCGCACCGGGTCCTGGTCGAGGGCCCCACCCGCTGGCGCGCCGCCGAGATGATGTGCCCGCCCGCGCTGCGGCCCGCCGTGGTCGTCCTGCTGGCGATGATGGCGGCGGAGGGGACCTCGGTCCTGCGCAATGTGTATGTGATCAACCGGGGGTACGAGGAGCTGGCCGAGCGGCTGAACTCGGTGGGCGCGCAGATCGAGATCTTCCGCGACATCTGACATACGGCCGCCGCGCCCCAGCCCCGTCCGCTCCGGGGGCGGGGGCGCGGCGGCCGGTGGTCCGCCCCGGGTCCCCGGGGCCGGGAGTGCACCCGGCCCCGGGGACCCGCCGGCCGTCAGGGCACCGGGGCGGATCCCCGTACGGCAGTGGTCACGCGAGGTCCAGCAGCTGCTCGTAGAAGCCGCCGAAACCGCGCTCCCGGTCGACGAGGTGCAGTTCCAGGATCCAGTGGCAGACCCGGCCCGCCCGGTCCGTGCGGCGCAGCGGGGTGTGGTTGTCGGGGGTGATGTAGGACTCGGCCTTGGCGCCGTCGATGGTCTCGTGGGGGAACTCGCCGACGAGATGGCCGGTGTACCAGGTGCCGATGGTCCAGCCGGCCTCGGTGACGAGGCGTTCGACCTCGGTGTGCAACTGGGCGCCGGTGATGTCGGGGTGGGCGGCGAAGTGGGCGCGGCCCGCGTCGAAGATGCGGGGCAGGTCCCGCAGGAGCCGGTGGTGGTCGGGGTCGTCGCCGAGGACGTAGGTGCGGCCGAAGTCCGCCTCGTACTCCTCGAAGATGGGGCCGAAGTCGACGAAGGCGATGTCGTCGGGGGCGATGACGCGATCGGGCGGGTTGTCCTTGTAGGGCGAGAGGGTGTTGGGCCCGGAGCGGATGATGCGCTTGTGCCAGTGCTTGGTGGTGCCGAACATGTCGTTGGCCAGGTCGCGTATCCGGTCGCTGGTCTCCCGTTCACCGACGCCGGGGCGGACCAGACCGCGGGCCTCGACCTCGGCGAACAGCGCTATCGCCTTCTCCTGTGCGGCCACCAGACCCTGGGCCCGCCGGGCCTCCCGTTCCTGGGCCCGCCGCACCTCCGGCTCCTGGGAGGCGTCGTGGGAAGCGTCGACTGTCATACGGAACAACCTCTTTCGTCAGGTAAAGGTGTCACCGCTCTCCCGGTGAACGGGTCGGGCGGGGTCGGAGGCCGCCGGGCGGGGCGGGCGGGCCGGCGGTTGCCGTGGCTTCGTTCACGCATCGTGGAAGACGAGTCCGAGTGCGTGCCGCCGGCCGGAGCGTACGACGCTCACTCCATGGCGTACGGGTCCGGTGGAGAAGCCGCGCGCGGATGCCACGGGGCGGTCGCGGGAGGTGAAGATCAGGCCATGGCCCTGGGCGAGGACGGTGGTGGTGCCGCGGGACTGGGCCCGGGGCCGCTGTTCGACGAGGAGGAACTCGCCGCCGGTGTAGTCGACGCCCGGCTCGTCGAGGCCGATGACGACCTGGAGGGGAAAGACCATCTCCCCGAAGATGTCCCGGTGCAGCGCGTTCCAGTCCCCGGCCTGGTAACGGAGAAGGATCTGCGACGATTTGGCCTGACCGGCGTCGTGGCACATCGCCGTCCACTCCTGGAGCGTGTCCGGCCACGGGGCGGGGCGGCGCAGCTTCTCGGCCCAGGCCCGGGCGACGACGAGCAGACGCGGATAGAGCGCCTCGCGCAGAATGCTGACGGAATCGGGCAGTTGGTGGGTGAAGTACCGGTACTGGCCGGAGCCGAAGCGGTGGCGGGCCATGTCCACCGTGGTACGGAAGAGGTCCTCCCGGTCGTACAGTCTGGCCAGTTCCCGGCATTCGGCGGGCGTCAGGAGCTGGGGGGTGAGGGCACAGCCGTACGCGTCGAGTTCCGTGGAGAGAGCCGTCCAGTCGGCGGTGTCCACGCTGTTGCGGGTGCGAGTGGCGAAATCGGTGGTCACGGGCTTCCTCGGGGTGTCGGGCCGGGTCCGGCCCGCCGGGGGCCGGCGACCGGGGTTCGCTTTCAGGCCATCGGAGCGGCGCCTTCGTGGGTCAGCAGGCGCTGCTTGGCGGCCACCCCGCCGGCATAGCCGCCGAGGGCTCCGTTCGAGCCGATCACGCGATGGCAGGGGCGGACGATCAGCAGCGGGTTCGCGCCGATCGCGGTGCCCACGGCGCGCACCGCGGCGGGTGATCCGGCCTGTTCGGCGATGTGCTTGTAGCTGGTGGTGGTGCCGTGCGGGATGGCGTCGAGGGCCGCCCAGACCCGGCGTTGGAAGTCCGTGCCGCGGGTGGTGTGCTCGATGTCGAAGCGGTCGGTGGCGCCGGAGAAGTACGCCTGGAGCTGGTCGGCGGTCCCGGTGAACGCCGCGTCGTCGCGCCGCCAGCCGTCCTGGACCACGGCGCCGCCCTTCTGTCCGGGCAGCGACAGGGATGCGAGGACGATGCCGTCCTTCGCCGTCCCGGACCGCTCTCCGACCAGCAGGAGTTCGCCCAGCGGACTGTCGACCGTCGTGTAGAGCGTCATCGCGCTCTCCTTCTCTCGGGGATGGGGGGATGAAACGGGAGCTTAACGAGCAAAAGTTTTGTTATGCGGCATTGCGTATTTTTTGCTGATGGCTTTGGGTGCCGGGATAGCTGCGGGAGCCGGGGGCGGGGCCGGTTCAGCGGGCGTCGTGGAAGATGATTCCGAGGACGTTGCGCCGGCCGGTTTCGACGGCGTTGGTGCCGTGGCGCACGGGATGCCTGCGAAAGCCGTTCGGGCCCGGGACCGGCCGGTGCCGGACGGGGAAGATCATGCCCTGGCCCAGGCCGGGACGGATCACGATCGCGCGGGACTGGAGGCGCGGACGCTGTTCGACGAAGACGTTCTCGCCGCCGGTGAAGTCCTCGCCGGGCCGGTTGAGCATGATCGCCACCTGGAGCGGGAAGACGACGTCCCCGTACACGTCCTGGTGCAGACAGGCGTAGTCGCCTTGGCCGTAGCGCAGGATCAACGGGGTGGGCCGCGTCTGGCCGTTCGCCGCGCACTCGGCGGTCAGTTCACCGAGCGTGGCCGGAAAGGTACGTTCACCCAGTCGTGGGGCCCATTGGTTGGCCATCCACGCCAGCGGCGGATAGAGCAACTCCCGCAGGGCCCCCAGCAGCGGAATCGCCGGCGGGTCGGCGTAGTACTTGTAGACACCCCGGCCGAAATCATGCCGCTGCATCACCACCGTCGAACGGAAGAGCGCGGGGTCGTCGAAGGTGGCGGCGATCTCGGCGCACTGCTCGGGCGACAGCAGCGGCGGGGTGACGGCCACTCCGCCGGCGTCCAGCTCCGCATGGATCGCGGCCCAGTCGAACCGGGCCGGAGCAGGCAGAACAGCGCTGTGCGGGACCTGGGGCACCTCGTCCGGGCCGGTCGGCAGATCGAAGAGCGAGGGGGTTGCGGTGTGGGTCATGTCGGTGCTTCCTCAGGACGTTCCATCGACTGTCCACCGTCGATACTCGCCAGCCGCACACGCTCGTGCTGGCGATATTCGGACATCGTGCCCGGTGTGGGAGGCCGGGCCGGCCGACGGGTACGGGGGTGGCCCGTGTCGCCGGGCCGGCCGGTTCCACCCGGCGGCCCCGCGCGATCCGGACCCGGAGATCGGGAAGGATACTCACGATCGCCCCACGCCGCAGCAGTCCCATCCGGCCCGGCCCTTTCACGCCGTGTCACGCCGTATCACGCCGGTCCCGGTCGCTCCAGGCCGGCGGCGCCGGTCGGCAGCCCCGGTCCGCGGCCCCGATCCGAGGTCCCGGTCGGCAGCCCGGGTCGGCAGCCCCGGGCCGCGTCGCACGCCGCGTCCATGAGCCGCCCCGCACCCGCGAACGGGCAGCGCGCTCCCGGCACGCGCCGGGCGGGTGCAACCCTCTCGCCGCCCCCGGTGTTCTCTACAACGCGACGGGACGAGAGCGACCCGACGCGCGGAGACTCACGAGCGGATTGCAAGAGCGGAGAGGCGGTGATCCCGGCGGTGGCGTCCACCAGCGGGCTGGAGCGGGGCAAGTGGCTGCTCGTCGTACTCCTGGCCGGCCAGTTCATGGCCAACATCGACACGGCGATAGTGAACACCGCGGGCCCTTCGATCAAAAGCAGCCTCGGGGCCTCCGACGGCCAAGTGGATCTCGTGGTGTCCGGCTACATCGTGGCCCACGCCGTCCTGCTGGTGACAGGAGCCCGGCTGGGCGGCACCTATGGCTATCAGCGCGTCTTCCTCTGGGGGTTGGCCGGTTTCACGGTGACCTCCCTGATGTGCGGGCTCGCCCAGGGGCCGGAGCAGCTCATCGTCGCCCGGCTCCTCCAGGGCTCGGCCGGAGCGCTGATGGTCCCCCAGGTCCTCAGCGGCATCCAGCTCCACTTCCAGGGGCCCGCGCGGCGTCGCGCCCTGGGGCTGTTCGCGGTGTCGCTGTCCGGGGGCGCGATCACCGGACAGGTCCTGGGCGGGCTCCTGATCCACGCGGACCTGCTGGGCAGTGGCTGGCGATCCATCTTCCTCATCAACCTTCCCATCGGCGCGGTCCTGCTCCTCGCCGGTCTGCGGGTGCTGCCCCGGGAGACCCCCAAGGAGCGGCGTCCGCTGGACGGGCGGGGAGTGGGGCTGCTCACGATCGCCCTCCTGCTCTCCATCGGCCCGCTGGTGCTCGGCCGTGAGCTGGGCTGGCCCGCGTGGATCTGGGTGTGCGTGCTCTGCGCGGCGGCCGCGGCCATCTGGTTCGTCCGTACGGAGAAGCGCCTGGCCACGAGCGGCGGACACCCCCTGGTCAATCTGCGGATGGCAGCGTTCCCGCCCCTGCGCTGGGCGCTGGCCGCCCACGGCCTGACCAGCGCGAGCTATCTGGCCCTCCTGTTCGTGCTGGCGCACTACCTCCAGGAAGGACTGGACAGAAGCCCGGCCTACTCGGGCATGGTGATGGTTCCGTGGGTCGCCGCGTTCGGCGTCGGCGGGCTGCTGGCGGGCCGGGTGCCCGAGCGCCTGGTGCGGTATGTCCCGGCGGGAAGCTGCTCCCTGCTGGCGGTCTCGTACATCGCCGTCGCCCTGACGGTGTGGTCCGGCCCGGGTGACGGACCGCTGCTGCTGGCGGCGCTGGCCCTGGGCGGGCTCGGCCTCGGGCTCAGTTCCAATGCCCTGATCGGCCATATGACCGAGGCCGTCGACAGCCGCTGGGCCACCGACCTCAGTGGGGTCATCACCACCAAC
Organism: Streptomyces yaizuensis; assembly: GCF_034961445.1. Lineage (NCBI taxonomy): Bacteria > Bacillati > Actinomycetota > Actinomycetes > Kitasatosporales > Streptomycetaceae > Streptomyces > Streptomyces yaizuensis. Next base: position 26,467 of record NZ_BSBI01000012.1, on the reverse strand, counting down.
GGCCAGCTCGCCGGGGCGGCGGGAGTCGCCGCGTTCGGCAGTCTGTACGCGAGCTGGGCACCCGCCGGGGACCGCGCCGGAGCGGTCGACGCCTTCGCGGGGACGGCCGCGCTCTTCGCGGTCCTCGCACTGCTGGGGGCCTGCGCCGCGCTGTCGGCGACCCGGGCCCTGGCCCGGCTGGGTCCCTTCGCCCCGGCGGGGGATCCCCTGGTGCGGGACCCGGATTCGACGAGAGCGCAGAGCTGACACCATGCCGAAGAAGACACTCGGGCAGCCGCGCGCGACCACGCGGCCTGCACAGCGGGCACCGGTCCGCCGACCTCCCTCCTTATCCCCCCGGGCGAACGGCACCACGGCGGACGGCCCGGCCCGGGCCTCCACGACGGACCCGGCGGAGAGCGCGCTGACCGACTGCCTCGCGCTCTCCCTCGACCAGGGCTTCACCCTGCTGGTGCAGACCCACTCCGCCGCGGTGTACGGATTCCTCCTGCGGGTCACCGGCTCGCCCGCCGAGGCCGAGGACCTCGGCCAGGAGACGTTCCTGCGGGCCTACACCGCGCTCCGGGACTATCCGCCCCAGCGCCGCCGCGAACTCAAGCCCCGCGCCTGGCTGATGGCCATCGCCGCCAACATCTGGCGCAACCACGTCCGTACCGCCGTCCGCCGCCCCGTCCTCACGGGCACGGACGAGACCCGGGAGCTGGTGCTCTCCCGGCCCGACGAGCGACCCGGCCCCGAGGAGCGCGCCGCCCTCGCCGACGACCGGGCGCGGCTGACCCGGGCGTTACGGAATCTGCCCGAGCTGTATCGCGTTCCGGTCGTGCTGCGGCACATCATCGGCCTGAGCTACCAGGAGGTGGCCGAGGTCCAGGGGTGCCCACCGGGCACGGTGAAGGCTCAGGTGTCCCGGGGGGTGAAGGCGCTGCGCGCGGCCCTTGAGGCAGCACAGGACGACAGAGTCGTACAGGAAGACGCCGAGGAGGTGGCGAGATGAACGACACCAGACACAGGGCCGGCGAAGGACCGGCGAAGGACACCCTGGAGGCGGAGCTCGCCGGTCTGGCTGTCCGGGCACCGACCGGTTTCGCCGATCGGGTCCTGCGGAGCGCCCGGATCCCCGCCGAATACTACGACCGGTATGTGCGGGTGGAGGATTCCGTGCTGCCACTGCCACTGCTTGTCGCGTACGGCGCGGACGGCGCGGTGACCGCGACGGCGCTCGTGTCCGGCGAAGCCGGGGATCCCGCGGGCCCCGAGCAGCCCGCGGGCGGCGGCCCGCCGGGAGACGAGCCGTTCGAGGGCGAGTACCGGCTCCGCACCGGACGCGGTGTCGTCTCCACGACCGTGTATCCACCCGGGCTGAGGGCCGCTCTGCGCACGGGCCGCCCGGGCGGCCTGCGCATCGCGTACACCGGGCTCTCCCCGGTCGAACGCGCGGTGCTGGAAGCGGTGCAGAGCATTCCACGCGGCCAGCTCCGTCCGCTGGCCTGGATCGCCCGGGAGGCGGGGGCGGCGGGGCCCGCGACGACCGGTCCGACCCCGGTCGAGGTCGGGCGGGCGCTGGCCGGCAATCCGGTGCCGGTGCTCGTCCCGGGCCATCGGGTCACGGCGGACGACGGGCGGCCGCTGGGCACGGGAGGCGAGCACCCGTCGTCCGTGGAGCGGCTGTTGCGGGCGGCCGAGGGCATGGATCTGGAGCGGGTCGAGCGGATGGTCCAGGACGGGGTGGTCCTTCTGGGCAGCGACACGACCCGGATCTACTGCCATCCCACATGCGCGCATGCCCGCCGGATCACCCCGCGCCACCAAGTGCCCTTCCACTCGACCGGCGAGGCCGCGGCGGCGGGCTACCGGGCCTGCAAGAGCTGCCGTCCGCTGATCGCGGCCTAGGGTCCGTCCGGCGGATCCTGCCGGGGCTCGCGTGCCGGGCTCTTCCGGGCCCCGGGTCAGCCGCTCCAGACCAGTCGTACGGAAAGCGTCACGAACACCACCCCCATCAGGCCGTCCGTCGCGCGGGTCAGGGCGAGCGTGGCCCGTCGGCGTCCGTCGAGTCTGCGGCGCACCACCAGCAGCACCTCGCTCACCAGGATGTGCCAACAGGCCACCAGGGTGAGATAGAAGACCGCGAGCAGGGCGAGCGCGGCCTGTCCGGAGGATTCCGAGGAGTCGCGCGGGACGAACTGCGGGAGGAAGGCGACAAAGAAGAGGATCACCTTGGGGTTGCTGCCCGTGCACAGCAGTCCGAGGCCCACTCCCCGCAGCACCGAGGTGGAGGGTCCGGTGCCCTTCTCCTCCGCCCCGGCATCGGGGGCGGGCGCGCGCGCCGCGCCGATCAGCGCCTGGAGGCCCCAGACGAGCAGCACCGCCGCACCGCACCAGCGCAACGCGGTGAACCACGCCGGCTCCTGGGAGGCGAGCACCGCGACACCCGCCACCGACACCGCCGCGTAGGCGCTGCCCGCGAGCATGATCCCGAGGATCACCGAGCCGACGAACCGCCGTGGCGCGGCTCGCAGGACGAGCCGCGCCACGAGCGCGTTGTCGGGGCCCGGAGTGACGATCACAGCCAGTGAACTTCCGATGAAGACCCAGCTGACGACGTCCGGCACCGTCATCTCACCGCCGCCCCGTGATCGCCGTCATACCGGCAGCCCGGCCGCCGGTGCCGCTTCGTCGAAGACGAGTGCGGACTCCCGCCGGCGTATCTCCCGGTAGTCCCGCTCGATCACGGCGGGGTCGGGGTGGGAGAGCACGACGAACCCCATGGCGAGCGTGGCGAGCAGGTCCTTGGTGACCTCCAGCCGGTCGCCGTCGCGGATCAGTACGTCGGAGTGGAGATGGCTGGTCAGCCCACTCACCGCGCGCAGCGGGGCGGTGTTGCCGACCACGCCCTGGCGGGTGCTCATCAGAAAGACCACCCGGGTGGGGCTCAGCAGCTCGTAGCCGTCCCCGCCGGCCGGGTCGCCGTCCTCGCCGACGAGCGCGCGGACCACCCGGTCGACCTGGCTGTCGCCGGTGGCGGCCCGGTTGAAGCGGGGGTGGCCGCCGCCGTGCGGACGGGCGTTGAGTTCGATCAGCCGGGGGCCGTCGGCGGTCAGCATCACCTCCACATGCGCCGCCCCGAAGCGGAAGCCCAGGGCGTCGAGCACCTCCTTGACGTAGGCGACCAGTGCGGGGACCTCGGGGGCGTCCGGGGCGACCCAGTCCATGGACTCGTAGACGGCCATGTAGGAGCCGTTGGCCACCTTGCTGTAGCGGCACACGTTGGCGACGGTGTGCCGGCCCGGTGCGGTGGTGGCGGTGTCGACGACGTACTCGACGCCCTCGGCGTACTCCTGGACGAGCATCTGATCGTTGACGATGCCCCACTGATTGAGCTGACCGAGCTGGGCACGGAAGGGGGTCTGCCAGTCCACGCCGCCCGGGATCCGGGTGACGCCGTCCGTGCTGCCGCTCTTGGGCGGTTTGACCACCAGGTCCCGGCCGGTGAGGCCCTCCCGGACGAGCCAGTCGGCGATCTCCGCCTCCGAAGCGGTGCACCGCTGGCGGATCACCGGCACCCCGGCCGCCTCGACGGCCTCGGCCATCCGGTACTTGTGGCGGCGGGCGTCGGCGAGTCCGGGCAGGTTGGCCCGGCCGGGGGTGAGACGGGCGGCGAGCCGCTCCGCCAGTTCGACCGCGACCTCCGTGCCGGGCAGCACTCCGGTGGGGCCCAGGGCCCCGAGCCGGGCGACGAGCTGATCGAAGTCGCCCTCGTAGGTGATGACCTCGGTGAAGGCCGAGGGATCGAAGGACGCCGCGTAGGCGGTGGGGATCCGGGGGTGGGAGCTGACGGCGACGACGGGAACGCCGTACCCGGCGAGCGCCGGCGCGTACTGCGCGCCGGAGGAGAAGGGGTCGACGATGACGACGGGACCGGTGGTCGTGCTCATGCCGCCTCCTTTCCGAGTCCCGGTGCGGCGCAGTCCCGTGCGAGGTCCGCGGAGAGCGGTACGTGCGAGACGACGACGGTGGCTCCCGGGTCGTGCGGGACGACCGCGGTGACCGTGGATCCCGAGCGCACGGCGGGCAGGTTGGCGCTCATGGCCGCCATCGAGGTCTTGCGCTCGTGCCAGGGGCAGACCAGTCGCCGCCCCTCGGGGGTGAGTTCCGCCAGATGCAGCGGCCCGCCCCGATGCGGGCACCGGGCCCGCATCAGGAAGCCGCCGCGTGCGGTGTGCGCGTAGATGTACGGGGTGTCGTCCACCGTGACGCAGTTGCCCCGCCCTTCGGCGGCGAGGGTCACGACAAGCATGCCTGGTAGTCCCCCACCGAGTGGATCTGGTAGACGCACTCGTCCGATTCGATGATGGCGCCGTGCAGCCGGTTCTTCTGGATCACCGTGCCCTGGCCGGCCTCCAGGATCTCGTACGAGTCGAAGCCGCTGACGAACTTCATGGTGCCGGAGACGATGTGGCACAGCTCGTCACCGTCGTGGCAGTGCGTGTTGGAGAGTTCGCCGTACGGCTCCACGATGTCGGCGACCGGCGCGGTGACCCGGCCCTCCTTGATGGCCTGGTAGACCGGCGCGTGCAGCTCCTTGAACCGGGGGCCGCCGTCCATCCAGGAGATCTGGGTGGAGAAGTCCTCGTCGGCGACCGCGCTGATGACCCGGTACTCCTCGATGCCCCGGACGATCTCGGGGATGATCCCCACGCCATGGGCCCGGACCAGCGGGAGGATCAGCTTCTCCCGGGCCATCCGGCCGTGGTGCTGGTCGATGTGCACATGCTCGGAGAAGTACTCGGTGTCGGCACGTCCCGCGAACGTCTCGTCCAGGGTGCGCACGGCACTGCGGCAGAAGCCGACCAGGCTGGCCTCGGTGTAGTAGAGCGCGCCGACGTAACGGAAGAACAGCTCGTGGTTCTTGCCGAGGTAGTGGAAGTAGTTGTTCGCGAGCAGGCTTCCGTTGAGGTAGTACTGCCAGTAACGGTGGACGTCCGACCCCAGGTCGACCGATTCCAGCGTGCGTTCGAAGAGCGTGCTGTGCTTCGTCTGGTGAACGCCGTACCCGTATTCGTCGATGATTATCTTGAACCACTCGGACTGAGCGGCACCGTAGTAGCCGAGGACGTTCCGGATCATGGGCGATGCTTCGGAGAGGAAGTCGGGGGCGAACTGGATCAGCCACATCCGCGCGGCGCGTTCCGCGTTCGAGGAGGACAGGATCGACTTCTCCGAGAGGGACGGCGCGTCGCTGTCCGTCTCCAGCGAGTCGAGATAGGTCTCCAGGCTCTCCAGGGTCCAGTTTCCGCTGACTTCGACCTCGTTGTCGAGGAAGCCGAAGGCGTACTTCTCCAGAGCGGGGCGAATCGTTTCCCCGAGGACGCGGTTACTGGAGCTGTAATACCTGCGGAAATCCTCCTCCTGCCCGGCGAGTCCACCCTTGGGGAAGAAGACGAGATCCGCCTCGTACACACTGGTCAGCAATCGCTGCACGGCGAGGCTCGTGTAGTTGAAAATTCCGTCGCGGCCCGGGATCGCGTCGTAGTCGAGATGGCGGAGCACCTGGGGGCGCAGCTGCCTGCGGTACGGGTTGTCGCTGTTCTCCCACTCCTCGTTGTCGAGGTAGATCGGATTGCTCGCGTACCGGAGCACTGCTTCCTTGAGTTCATCTCCCCGGAGTTCGAACGGGGTGTAAGTGAAGCGGTTTCCACTCATTCCGCTGCCCTTTCTTGGAGGCATCGAGCTTGCGAGGGAACGCGGGCACCGAGGGTGCGCCCGGCGGGATCGGTACGGCCGGCGGGGTCAGCGGAGGTAGAGACGGTCGTCCGTCCACTCCAGCGTGGTGGAGACCCGGTCGCCGCGGGTCACGTCGAGCGGCTCCGGGTGGGGGATGAACGCCTGCATCCAGTGCGAGCTGAGGTTCTCCGGCGAGTTGCGGAGGGTGACTCCGGCGCCGAGGTCGAGTTCGAACCAGACGACCAGCCCGACCGCGCGGCCGTCGGCCGTGACCGCGAACTCCGGTGTGCTGGTGCCCGGCCCCAGGTCACCGGCGACGAAGTCGAACGCGGTCAGTTCCACCGGGGCGGAGAGCATCTGATGGGGCCAGGTGTGCAGCCGTACGGGGAAGTGGCCGCGGGTGGCCGCGACATTCACCAGCGAGACGTCGTATCCGGCGGCGTTGCTGACGTGGTTCAGTCCGGCGATGGCCTCGCTCTGGACGAGCTGCCCGAAAATCCGGCCGCTGAGGGGGGAGATGTCGGCGCCCGGCCTGAGCAGATGCTCGCGGGCGTGCCGGACCGAGGGAAGGATTCCCTCGCCGATCAGTCCGCAGTCGACGATCTCGGATATCAGCAGATCGGCACGGTCCTCGATGTCCCGGCCCACGACCACGTCCGTGGAACGCTTTCCGAGGACCGTGATCACATCGGACATTCCATGGTCGGCTATGGTCTGCCGGGCGATCTCTGCGAGCATCGGATTCATCTCACAGGTCGTGACGCGAGCCGCCCCCGCGCGGATCGCGGCCATCGCCAGCAGTCCCGTTCCGCTGCCGATGTCCAGGACATGGGCACCGGGGCGCACCTGACGTTCCACGGCCACGACGAGGGCGTCGTTGCGCTCCTTGTCGTTCAGCATGGAGAAGTGCCAGCGCGGTATGGATGTGGCGGCCGCGCCGTGTCCGAAGTTCTCCACCAGGTCGACACCGCCGGCCGAGAGATCATCGGCCAGTTCCAGCGGACGGCGGAGCGACTCGGCCAGCTGGGCGGCGCGCGAGACGATTTCCTCGGCCTGCGACTGGAGCAGGGCAAGAGAGAGCCGGAGATCTCTCACCGCCGACTGCGAAATATTCTCCTGCACGGCACCGGACGGCGCTCCTGGTTCGATCCGGTAATCACCTTCAGCGGATTCGAGAAGGGTGCTTTCGTCGAGCTGGTTCCTTATTTTGTAGCCCATGTTTTGACTTCTCCCAAGAAAGGTGAAGAGGGGCGTTTCGGCTGCTCGTCGCGGATCGTCGCCACCCGGCTCCGATGCTCTAGCAGTTCTAGACCGGATCATCGGAATACGGCAAGCATGCGGTGCCGATCACAGTACGATCCCGGGGTTCTGCGGTATTTGGAAGCCGAATCTGCGGTACTTGGGTCCCGATGGGGATCAGCGGGGCCCGGACGGCCGTACACTCCCGGTCGCGGTGCAACCGATCGCGTCGCACCGGTGTTTCTTCAGGAGCACGGCTCCGGCAGTGCGCCACCCGCCACCCGCACGACAGCGCGGTCCCCGACCGCGACCCGCGTCCCACCGCAGCCCATCACGAAACCGCAGCCCATCACGAAGAGGACCCCGCATGGACGAGTTGACCTATCTCAGCGCCGCCCGGCTGGCCCAGCTCATCCGGAGCCGTGAGATATCCCCGGTGGAGGCGGTCCAGTCGGCGCTCGACCGGATCGACCGCGTCAATCCGGCGGTCAACGCCTTCGTGACCCTCTGCGCGGACGAGGCCCTGGCCGCCGCCAAGCAGGCCGAGGAGGCGCTCACGTCGGGGGAGCCCGTCGGGCCCCTGCACGGCGTCCCGATCGGCGTGAAGGACCTGGACCCGGTCGCCGGGGTGCGGATCACGCGGGGGTCCAGGGCCTTCGCGGAGGCGATCGCGCCGGACACCATCTCGTGTGTCGAGCGGCTGACCGCCGCGGGGGCCGTCGTCGTCGGCAAGACGAACACCCCGGAGTTCGGCCACAAGGCGACCACCGACAACGAGCTGTTCGGTGCCACGAGCACCCCGTTCAACCTGGCCATGAATGCGGGCGGGTCCTCCGGCGGCAGCGCCGCCGCCGTCGCCGCCGGCATGGTTCCCCTCGCCCAGGGTTCGGACGCCGGCGGTTCGCTGCGGGTGCCCGGCGCCTTCTGCGGCGTCTTCACCCTGATGCCGACGTTCGGCCGGGTCGCCGTGCCCGCACGCCCCAATGCCTTCCGCCGCCTCAATCCGATGGTGTGCTACGCCCCGCTCGCCCGCAGCGTCGAGGACGCGGTCATCGGGGTCGATCTGATGTCGGGCCCGCATCCGAGGGATCCCTTCTCGTTCCCCGTGGAGCACCCGCTGCGGGACGCCCTGTCCCGGCCGCTGACTGGTCTGCGCATCGGCTACAGCCCCGACCTCGGTGGGTATCCGGTGGAGAGCGAGGTGGAGTCCGTCGTCCGGGCGGCGCTTCCCGCCTTCGCGGAGGCCGGTGCCACGGTGACCGAGATCGACTTCCGGCTGCCCATGCCCCATGCCGAGCTGACCGCCATGTGGCGGCGGTATCTCTCGCTCGCGCACGCCGAGTCGGCGGAGATCTCACGCCGCCAGGGCCTGGACTTCCTCGGGCCGGAGCTGAGCGCGGTGATCTCGCCCGACTATCTGGACAGTGTGCGGGCCGGCTTTGAGCCGGACGCCGTCAGCAGCCGGCTCGACGATCTGCTGCGGACCGAGGTCCTGGACACCTTCGAGACGCTCTTCGACTCGTACGACCTGATCATCAGCCCGGTCAACTCGATCGCCGGCGTCCGCAACGCCGACGACCGCACCACCGTCGGGCCGCGCGAGATCAATGGCGAAGCCGTCGACGAGCTGGTCGGCTGGTCGCTGACCAGCCCCTTCAATCTGATGGCCAGCCCCGCGGCCACGGTTCCCGCCGGGGTCGCCGGAAACGGGGTGCCCGTCGGCCTCCAGATAGCCGCGCGCCGTCACCACGACGCCCTCGTCGTCGCCGCGGCGGCGGCGTTCGAGCGGATCAGCCCCTGGCAGGGGCTGTACGCCGATGCCGACCGGAATCTCACCCGCTAGCGGCCATCGGGCACCGGCCGCCCGGGTCCCGGACGGCCGGGTCGATCCGGCCGCCGGGCCCGGTGCACGAGCACCGCCACCGCCACCGCCACCAGCACCAGCACCAGCACCAGCACCAGCACCAGCACCAGCAGAAGGACTTCATGGACACCACGCACGCCAGGGAGAAGGGCTCGATGGACACCGCAGCTTCCGCGCCCCGAGAGTTCAAGGCAGCACTCTTTGACCTCGACGGCACCCTTGTGGCCACTGAGCACCGCAGCCGCGCGGCCTGGACCAAGCTCTTCACCACCCATGGGCTGCCCTGCGACGACGCCCTGCTCGCCACCTTCGTCGGGCGGCGCGGGCAGGAGGCGATCGCGGACCATGCGCACCGGTTCCCCGGCTTCACCGTGGACCAGCTCTTCGAAGAGGCCGTCGGCTATCTGAACGGCCCCGACATACCCCCGCCGCTGCCGGTGCCCGGCGCACGGGAGCTGGTGCATGCGCTGGCCGACCGGGGCGTGCCGATCGCCGTGGTCACCTCGGGGCTGCGCGCCCATGCGGAGGCGCTGCTGGAGACCATCGACGCCGGTGACCGGTTCGTCACGCTCATCACGGCGGAGGACGTGGTGAACGGCAAGCCGCATCCGGAGGGCTATCTCGCCGGGTGCCTCGCGCTCGGTGTCGAGCCGCAGCTCGCCGTCGCCTTCGAGGACGCCCCCTCGGGCGTCAGCGCCGCCAAGGCCGCCGGTCTGGCCTGTGTGGCGCTGACCACCACCGTGCCGGCCGCGGCGCTGGCGCACGCCGACGCCGTCGTGCCGGATCTCGCGGGCATCAGCTGGCCGCAGGTCATCCCCCTCGGCGGGGCGAGATGAACAGTCCGTCCACCACGACCCCGGGGCCGGGCGGCGGGCCCGGCCCGGGGCGGCTCCGCCGTCTGATCGGGACGGACATGCTGCCCGACCTCCGGGGCAATCAGAGGATCGCGGTCGCGCTGAGCGTCGACACGCTCGGCGTCGGGCTGTTCCTGCCGCTCGCGTTCTTCTTCTTCACCGTCACCACCGACCTGTCCATCAGGGGGATCGGCTGGAGCATGACGGCGGCCACCGTCGTCGCGCTGGTGCTGTCCCCGCTCGGCGGGCTGCTGACGGACCGCTGGGGCGCGCGGCTGACCGTCGTCGCCAGCAATGTGCTCACGGCGGTGGGGTACGCCTGCTACCCCTTCGCCGACTCCTACGGGGCGATCTTCGCCTGTGTCTTCGTGGTGATGGCGGCGGACCGGCTCTACTTCGCCAGCTGGCCGACCCTGATCATCCAGATCTCCCGCCGTGACCAGATCGACTCCTGGTTCGCCCTCGTCCAGGCGATCACCGCGGGCAGCGTGGGCTTCGGCGCGCTGCTGAGCACCGTGTTCCTCGCGCAGGGCGGGGTCGGCGTCCTCAAGGCCGTCGTGCTGCTCAACGCCGCGCTCAAACTGATCGCGGCGCTCCTCATCCTCACCGCGCGCCTGGTCACGGAGGAGGCTGAGGCCCCGGCCCCGGGCGAGGCCGGGAAGAGCGGCACCCCTGCGGGGAGGTGGCGGGCGATCCTGCACGACCGGCCCTTCCGCCGGCTGCTGATCACCCAGCTGCTGCTGGCCAGCGCCTGGGCGATACCGGCGTCCTTCCTGCCCCTGTATCTGATCCACACCCTGGATCTGAGCGAGTGGTACGCGACGCTGGCGTTCGCACTCAACTATCTGCTGCTGTTCACCACCCAGCTGTGGATCACCCAGCTCGTCCGCGCCTACCGGAGAACCCGGGTGATGATCGCCGGGGCTCTCACCCTGATCGGCTCGCTGGGCTTCATCTCCGGGGCGTCGGGGTTCGAGGGGGCCGTGGCCCTGGCCCTGGTGCTGATCGGTTTCACCTGCTTCGCGGTCGGCGAGATGCTGTGCTCCCCCACCGCGAGCGCCCTGGCCGCCGCGATCGCGCCGCAGGACAGACGTGGTTTCTACATGTCGCTGTTCCAGGTCACCGGAGCGATCGCCTACGGTGTCGGACCCGGGCTGGTCGGCTGGCTCTTCACCACCTCCCCCCTGCTGGTCCCCGCGGCGGTGGCGGTCTGTGTGACGGTCGCCGCAGTGGTGCTGCGGATCAGCGAGCCGTTGTTCCCGCGTGAGGCGCAGTTACGGGAGGCCGGCACCGACCCCTCCCCCGCCAAGGCTCCCGCCTGACCCTGCGTCTCGCCCCGCACCCCGCTCCCACCCTCACAACCCTCCCGTACCGCTTCCCGCATCGCGCCCCGCTGCCCGCCGTGTGGCACATCGAAGGGCCCGGTGCCGGGTGTGTCATCGACCAGCACGACAGGAGAACCACTGTGACGACAGCCCGACCCCACTACCCACCCGCGCTCGCGGACGCGGCCGTGAGCAGCCTGCTGTTGACCCTCGACCCGCTGGCCCGGGCGGTCGCCCCCGACTACTGGGACTGGTCCCGTGACGCCCACCATGCGCTCGCCGACGCGCTCATGGAGGTCACGGACCCGGCACTGGGGGACCTGGTCGACCGCGTCCGGAAGGATCCGTACGACAGTGCCGCCTGCCGGGCGCTGGCCACGGAACTCGCCGGCAGCATCGGCGCGGACGCGCCGCGGACCGCATCGGTCGCCCGGCTCGCGGAGGAGGTCGAGGTGCTCTCCCGGCTGCTGGTGCACCCGGGCCATGACGACGGCACACCGGTGGAACCCGCCACGGCACAGGAGTTGTTCCGGGTCGCGGCCCACCACCGGCCCGCCCATCGGCGGCCCGGCCCGGTGGACGCCGCCGTCGTGATCCCCTTCCGGGCCGGGGACGGGGACGAGGACCGTGTCCGCAATCTCGCGGCGGTGCTCGCCGCCCTCGCCGACCAGTCCCATCCGCGCGAGCGCTACCGGGTGGTCGTGGTGGAGAGCGATGTGCGCCCGCGCCGGCGGGATGTCATCGAGCCCGCCTGCGACAGCTATGTCTTCGCCCCCTGCCCGGGACGGTTCAACAAGTCCTGGACGGTGAATGTCGGCGTGGTGCACGGGGCCCGCCCCGCCGAGCTGGTCTGCGTCCTCGACGGTGACATCCTGGTCGACCGCGATTTCGTGGCCCGGGCGGTCAACCGGTTCCGCGAGCCCGGGACCCAGGCGCACTGGCCGTTCTCGGACATCCTCTTCCTGGACCCCGTCTCCAGCCACCGGTCCGTGCGCAGACGCTGCCTCGACGGCGCGGCGCGCGTGGACCCGGCTTCGGCACGCGGTGTGTATCTGCGAAGACCTCCGGGTGGTTGCGTCTGGCTGCGGGAGTCCCTGTTCACCCGCATCGGCGGGATGGACGAGCGCTTCGCGGGCTGGGGTGGCGAGGACCAGGACTTCGTCTGGCGGATGGAGCGCTACGGCCCGATGGACCGGCACCACGACCCGGTGGTTCATCTCCACCACCCCAGGGCACCCCATCGGGAGCCGGACGGCACCCCCTTCTACGAGGATGTCGAGCAGGCCGGTTTCTGCAGCTGGCCGACCGACGCCCGGTTCGGCGATCTCGACAAGTACCGTGGCGCGGAGGAGAGAGGCGTCCTCGCGGAGGAGGTCTACGCACCGGCGCACGCATCCGACTGACGCGGCGGCGGCGCGGCACCGGCGGCGGCGTTGGTCAGGACGGCGAGCGCCAGCATCGACAAGGTGGTGTGCCGGTACCACGGCGTCCAGGTGCGCACTCGGGACCGGTCGAGGCCGGCGCGGGCGCAGGCTGTTTCGAGCAACGCCTCGGCCTGCGCCTTCGCCTGTACGGCGTAGGCCTCACCGCGCGGTGCGCCGGGAGCGCCGGGGAAGCGGGCCAGGGGCCGGGTGGGGCGTCCGTACGGTCCCGTACCGGGCATGGGTTCCGCCGGGGCCACGGGTCTCAGGCGCTGGCGGACACCCATCGCCGTCATTCCAGGCGGGTTCATGACAAACGAGACGCCGCGCTCCTTCAGCCAGGAGCGCAGCACCTCGTACTGGGCGAATCCCGGTCCGCCCACCACCCAGGAGAAGGGCACTCCGGATCCCATCGCCCGGGCGAGCATGTCCTTGGCGATCTCCCCGTGGCTGCGGAAGGTCATGCGCTCCTCCGGTATGCCCGCCTTGACGCACCGTTCCCGGTCGGCGACCCAGCTCCGGGGGAGATACAACTCCCGGTCGATCAGCGCCGCTCCCAGGGGGGAGACATAGGCGAGGTACAGACCGGTCTGGTAATTCTGTCCGACACGGCGGCCCCGGTCGCCGGTGATCTGCGAGGTGCTCGCCACCACCGTTTCCCCGCACTTGACGACGTCGTGCCGGAGAAGGACGAGGCATCCCATCGGGTCTCCGACGCGCCGCATCGCGAACGACCCGATCTTCTCCCGCATCTCGTCCGCGTTCCAGCGCGACCGATTCAGCAGCCGCTGGGTGCGCCACGGGAAGACGTCGCCGACCACTTCCGCCCGGTCCTTGCTGCTCTTTCCCTCGGTATTGGCCAGCAGCCCCTGTACGTACTTGCTGACCTGCGCCCTGGTCTCGGAGCGCACCAGGAGGGGCGAGACGACCGCGCTCAGCTCCTCCAGCGCGCGGGCCAGCCGCCCGGGATCCGTCGCACCGGCGGGAACCGGGGGCCGGTCCGGCCACACAGCGCCTCCCGGCGGAGGGGGCAGTAAGGGGCAGTCCATATCGCTCCGGCATGTTCCGCCTGCTGGCATCGCCCCTCCGCATCAGAAGCCGTCACCCCGAACCGGCACATCCCCAGCCGATAAAAAGGTCTAGGCCAATATAGGAGGCAAAGATCCCTTTCCCCAGTACATTATCGGCCACGTGCCGGAAGTCATCCACAAGGAAATGTGCTACGCGCGAGCAATCAGCGGCCGTCCGTTCATCGGATTCATCCAGAAATCCAAGATCGACCACTCCGTGGGACCGATAACACGACAGAAGCCGACCGGAAGATCAATCCGCCACGCCCGGCAGGACAACAACCCGCGGCCGGAATTGACTTCAGTCCCAGCAGCCCCGAATCACCTCTCCTTTCACACCGGATCGGCGTCGGAGGCCGGGGCCGGGGCGGAGTGGAAGAGTGCCGGGCCGGTGACCGTCAGGCCCGTGGTGTCGCCGGGGCGGACGGTGGGCGGGCCGGGGGTGCGGACGGGGACGGGCTCGGGCAGGGACGCGAGTTCGAGGAGGACGAGGGTGTCGTGGCCGTGGTAGCGGACCTCGGTCACCCGGCCCGGCGCGGCGTCCGCGGTGTCGGTCAGCCGCAGTTGTTCGGGCCGCAGGACGACCGTTCCGGTGGTCGTGCCGGCCGGAGCGGTGAGCTGTATCCGGCCGAGGGCCGTCCCGGCGTGGGAGGCACCCGCCGTGGCGGTGGCAGGGAGCAGCACCGCTTCCCCGACGAAGGCGGCGACCCAGGGGTCGGCGGGACGTTCGTACAGCTCGCGCGGGGTGCCGGACTGCGCCACCGTGCCGGCGCGGATGACGGCGACGCGGTCCGCGGTGGACAGCGCCTCCTCCTGGTCGTGGGTGACGAGCAGGGCCGTGGCGCCCGCCGCCCGCAGCGCGGTGCGGACGTCGGCGCGCAGCCCCGCCCGCAGGGAGCTGTCCAGGGCGCTGAAGGGCTCGTCGAGCAGGACCAGTGCCGGGCGGGGGGCCAGCGCCCGGGCGAGGGCCACCCGCTGTTGCTGGCCGCCGGACAGCTCGTGCGGCATCCGGTCGCCGTAGCCGCCGAGGCCCACCAGCTCCAGCAGTTCGGCCGCGCGCCGGCCGCGCTCGGCGCGGGGCAGTCCGCGCAGCCCGAAGGCGACGTTGCGGACCACGTTCAGATGGGGGAAGAGGGCGCCCTCCTGGGCGACGATGCCGATGCCCCGCCGCTCCGGCGGGAGGTGGACGCCGGGCCCGCCGACCGTGCGCCCGCCGACGGCTATCTCCCCCGCGTCGGGGCGGAGGAAGCCCGCGATCACCCGGAGCAGCGTCGTCTTGCCGCAGCCCGAGGGCCCGAGCACGGCGGCCAGTTCGCCCTCCTCGACGGTCAGGTCCAGCCCGTCCAGGACTCGTCCGCCGCGCCCGTACGAGGTCGTCACCGAGGTCACGCGCAGTCCGGTCATGAGCGCCTTCCGAGGAGATAGGAGGGGATCGCGGCGAGCAGGACGATGACGGCCGCGTAGGGGGCCGCGCCCGCGAAGGCGCCCGCGCCGGTCTCGGTCCACAGCCGGGTGGCCAGGGTCTCCGTACCGGTGGGGCGGAGCAGGAGCGTCGCGGGCAGCTCCTTCATGATCACCACAAAGGTGAGGGCCGCTCCGGCGCCGATGCCGGGCGCGGCCAGCGGCACGGTGATCTCGCGCAGGACGCGCAGCGGGGAGCGGCCGAGCGAGCGGGCCACCTCCTCCAGGACCGGCGGGGACTGGAGCACCGCCGCGCGGGCCGAGCCGACGGCGACGGGCAGGAAGAGCACCACGTACGCCGCGATCAGCAGGGGCATTTCCTGGTAGAGGGGGTAGGCGTAGCGCACCGAGAAGAAGACCAGCGCGAGTCCGACGGTGATGCCGGGCACCGCGTGGCCGGCGTAGACGGACTGTTCCAGCAGCCGTCCCAGGCGGCCCGGGTGGCGGGCGGAGAGGACGCCGACGGGCAGGGCCAGCAGGGTGGTGACGGCCGCTCCCACGGCGGCCACGGTGAGGGTGGCGACGGTCGCGTCCCACAGCCGGTCCGGCTCCCAGCCGGAGCTGCCGACGGTGAGCCAGTAGCCGAGGGTCGCCAGGGGGAAGGCGACGGCGGCGCCCGCCACCGCCGTGCACCAGGCCAGCGCGGGGGCGGTCCACCGGCCGAGCGGCAGCCGCAGGGGCGGGCGGGCGCTGCCGCGCCCGGTCCTGGCGTGTCCGGCGCGGCCCCGGGTGCGGTTCTCCGCGAGGACGAGCAGCACGGTCATGGCGACGAGGACGCAGCCCAGCACCGCTGCCGGGGTGCGGTCGAAACTCGCCTGGTACGAGAGGTGGATGGCCCGGGTGAAGGTGTCGTACCGGGTGATGGAGACCGAGCCGAAGTCGGAGAGGACATAGAGCGCGACCAGGATCGCGCCGCCCGCCGCCGCCGGCCGCAGCTGGGGCAGGGTGACGCGGACGAAGGTGCGGAAGGCGCCGCTGCCCAGGGAGCGGGCGGCCTCCTCCTGGGCGGGGTCGATGCCCCGCAGGGCGGCGGCCACCGGCAGGAAGACATAGGGGAAGCAGGCGAAGGTGAGGGTGATCGCCGCTCCGGGCAGCCCCGCGAGCGAGGGCGCGGCCGAGATCCAGGTGAACGCGGCGACATAGCTGGGCACCGCCAGCGGCAGGGTGGCGAGGACCGCCCAGGCCCGCCGTCCGGGGAGGCTGGTGCGTACGGTCAGCCAGGCCAGGGAGATGCCGAGGACCAGGGACGCGGTGACGACGATCGCGGCCAGCACCGCGCTGTTGCCGAGGAGTTCCAGGGTGCGCGGCGCGGAGGCGATGTCCCAGGCGTAGCCCCAGCCGTGTTCCAGGGCGCGGACGCCGAGGTAGCCGAGGGGCAGCAGCGCGAGCAGGGCCGCCGCCGTCGCGGGCAGCAGCAGGACCAGGGGCGCGCGGCGCACCCCGGCCGCCACGCGTCGCGCGGCGGCAGGGGTGCGCACGGCGGATGAACGTCGTGTGCTCATCACAGGGGTGCGGGGAGAGGTCAGACCATCCCGGCCTTCTGGAGCAGCGTCAGGGTCTCCTGGAGGGACTCCAGCTTGCCCAGGTCGATCTTGGGCGCGTCCAGGGAGTCGAGCGCCGGGAGGCCCTTGACCGTGTTGGTGACGCCGGCTGCCAGGGGGTACTCCTTGGTCTCCTGGGCGAAGTAGTTCTGCGCCTCGGCGGAGAGCAGGTAGTCGACGGCCTTCTGGGCCGCCTCGCCCTGGCCGCCGTCCTTGAGGATGCCGACGCCGGCGGCGTTGATGAGCGCGCCCGGGTCGCCGCCCGGCAGGAAGTGGATCTTGGCGTTGACCTTGTCCTCGCCCAGCTCCGCGACCTTCTCGTACCAGTAGTAGTGGTTGATCAGGCCGAGGGAGACCTCGCCGGAGTCGACGGCGTCCAGCACGGCGCCGTTCTTGGCGTAGGTCTTGCCGTTGGCCTTCAGGCCCTTGAGCCACTTCAGGGTGGCGTCCTCGCCCTCCAGGACGCGCATGCCCGTGACGAAGGCCTGGAAGGAGGCGTTGGTCGGCGCGTAACCGATCTTGCCCTTCCACTTCGGCTCGGTCAGCTCGTGGATGCTGTCCGGGGCCTTCTCGCCCTTGCCGAGCTTGTCGGGGTTGTACGCGATGACCCGCGAGCGGCCGGAGACGCCGACCCAGTCCCGGTCGCTGCCGCGGTAGGCCGCGTCGACCTTGTCCAGGGACTTCTGCGGCAGCTCGGCCAGCATGCCGGCGGCCGACAGGGCGCCGAGGACGCCCGCGTCCTGGGAGAAGAAGAGCCCGGCCTTGGTGCGCTTGCCCTCTTCGAGGATCTGCGCGCCCAGCTCGGCGCTGTCGCCGTAGCGGACCTCGACCTTGGTGCCGGTGGCCTTCTCCAGCTTCTCCAGGATCGGGGAGATCAGCTCCTCGTTGCGGCCCGAGTAGACGACCAGGGAGTCCGAGCCCTTCTGGTCGGCCTTGGTGTCCTTGCCGGCCGTCTCCTTCTTGTCCTCGGAGCCGCCGCAGGCGGCGAGGACGGGAAGAAGGAGTGCGGAGAGCGCGAGGGCGGTACCCCGGCGGACGGATCGGCGCGGCATGGAAGCCTCCTGGACGGCCCGCTGGGCGCGGCGACTCCGGCTGCGCGGGAACTGATGAGTGAACACCCCATAAATATGGCGAGGCTTCCCTAACTGTCAATTTCAGCCAGGGATCCTTACCGAAAAGCGATAAAACTTGACCTTTTAGTCCGCTTTCATCTACTTACGCGAGCGTGAGCGGGCGTCCTCGGTGGCCTGATTCAGCAGACCGCACGCAGCCTCCCCTCACCGACTGGAGGTTCAGGAGTCCGGCGTGCCGTGGATCAGCCGGCGGACCCGCTCGACGTCCGGCAGCGGCGAGGGGTGGCCACCCCGGGCCGGCGACGGCTCCCGCGCGGCGCTCGCCGGAGCCACGAGCCGGCGCAGGCCGGTGCGGAGCAGCTCGCTGTCGACGGAGGCGACGCCGCTGAGCGCGAGGACCGACACCCCCTGGTCGAGCGCGGCCATGAGCTGGGCGACGTCCCCGACGGCGAGGTCCTCGCCGGCCGGCCGGCCCTCGGCGGCGACCCGCCCGTAGGCGTCGAGCATCACCTGGACCCGGGCGCGGAGCAGGGAGGTGAGCGTGGAGTCGCGGGCGGCGGTCGCGATGAACTCCAGCATCGCGAGCCCGAAGCCGCGCACCATCTCCGCCGCGTCCCCCTCGCGGGCGGCGCCCGCGTCCGCCGCGGCGGCGCCGGACGCCTCCGGCGCGGCGAACGGGTCCCAGTCCTCGCCGCGCAGCGCCTCCAGATTGTGGTCCACGACCGCGAGGAACAGCTCCGCCTTGCCGCCGAAGTTCGAGTAGACCGCGCCCTTGGAGAACCCGGCCTCGCCCGCGATCCCCTCCAGGCTCGCCCCGTGGTAGCCGTCGCGGGCGAACGTCACGAGCGCCGCGACGATCAGCGCGTCGCGGGTCTCCCGCTTCTGCTCGGCGCGGCTTCGCCGCACCCGGGGCGCGTTCGTCGACTGGCTTCGCTCCATGCCCGCATCCTAGTTGACGTACCGGCGGAATCTGGATACCAATGGCACTGCAATACCGACGGTATCTGAATACCGTCGGTATCCGATGTGGTCGTCGCCCCGATGGACGGGTGACAGGAGGGAGCGCCATGGGTGACGCAGTGCTGGAGATCGAGGGCCTCACCCGGAGGTTCGGCCGGGTCGTCGCGAACGATGGGGTGGGCCTGCGGGTCGGGCCGGGCGAGGTCGTCGGGCTGCTGGGGCACAACGGCGCCGGCAAGACCACCCTGGTCTCCCAGATCGTGGGGCTGCTCCGGCCCGACAGCGGGTCGATCCGGGTGGCCGGGGTGGACGCGGTGGCGGATCCGGCGACCGCCCGCCGCTGTGTGGCGCTCCAGGCCCAGGCGCAGGCCCCGATCGACGGCCTCACGCCCCGGTCGGTGATCGAGATCGCCGGCCGGCTGCGCGGCATGTCCCGGGCGGACGCGAGGGCCGCCGCGAAGACCCTCGCCGACGAGCTGGACATCCACGAGTGGCTGGACCGGCGGGCCACCCCGGACGGCGGCGGACTCTCCGGCGGCGTGCGCCGGCTGACCGCGTTCGCCATGGCCGCCGTCGCCCCCGTACCGCTGGTCGTCCTCGACGAACCCACCAACGACGTCGACGCGGCCCGCCGGCGGCGCCTGTGGGACACCGTCCGCCGGCTCGGCGACGACGGCGCGGGCGTCCTGCTCGTCACCCACAACGTCGTGGAGGCCGAACGCGTGGTGGACGAGCTGGTCGTCCTCGACCACGGCAGGGTGGTGGCCGCAGGCTCGCCCGGTCGGCTCCGCGGGACCGGCGACGACGACCTGCGTCTCGAACTGTCGCTGCACCCGGACGGCGCCGACCCCTCCGAGGCCCCCGCCGGGGTGCCGATCCCGGTCACCCGCCGCGTCCGCGCCGGCCGCCGGGTGCTGCTGACCCTCGCCGCTGCCGACGCGGAGGCCGCCGTCGCCTGGGCCACCGCACTGCGTACGGACCGGCTCATCGAGGGCTACGCCCTGGTCCCCACCAGCCTCGAAGACGTCTATCTCGCCGCCACGGGCGCGGCCACCACCCACGCGGAGGCCACCCATGCCTGAGGCGACCGTCTCCACGCACCCGGCGACCGTCTGCCCGCGCCCGGCGCGCGTGCCCACCGGTGTCCCGCCGCGCGTCGGCGCCCCGACGATCTACAAGACGCTGCTGCGCTGGACGATGTCGCAGGTCGGCGCGGTGCTCCCGCTGGTCCTCATCGTGCAGGCACTGCTCGCCGCCGGCATCATCGTCGGATTCGGGCTCCTCGTCCCCGACATCGACACCGCCGCCGCCGAGTTCCTGTCATCGGGCGCCCCCACGGTGCTCCTGATGGTCGTCGGCCTCGTCCTGGTCCCCCAGGGCGTGGCGCAGTCCCGCACCAGCGGTACGTTCACCTATCTGCGGGCGCTGCCCGTGCCGCGCCCGCTGCTCCTGCTGGCCGATCTGACGGTGTGGCTGGTCGTCGCCCTGCCGGGCATCCCCGTCGCGGTGCTCGTGGCGCAGTGGCGGTACGGCCTGGACTTCGCCCTCGACGGGCCGCTGCTGGTGGCCGCGTCGGTCCTGACCGCGGTGACGGCCATCGCCGTCGGCTACGGGATCGCGGTGCTGCTGCCCCCGGTGCCGGCCCAGCTCGTCTGCCAGGTGCTGGTGTTCTTCGTGATGCTGTTCTCCCCGATCACCTTCCCGGAGAGCCGGCTGCCCGGGTGGTTCCGGTCGGTGCACGAGGTGCTCCCGTTCCAGCCCGCCGGTGATCTGCTCCGCGCGGGGCTGATCGCGGACACCTCCGCCGTGAGCGGACAGGACGTCGTCGTCCTGGTCCTCTGGTGCGCGCTGGGGATCGCGGTGAGCATCCGCGCCCTGGTCCGCCGGGGCTGATCACCAGGGTCCGTCCGACGGATCGGGCCGGACGGGAACAAGCTCCCGCCCCACCGCGCTGAGACGGTCATGACTCGTGGACACACCATCACCGTCGAACCGGGCAGCGAGCACGTGCGTGTCGTACGGGACGGGCGGGTGCTCGCCGAGAGCCGACGGCCCCTCGTCCTGCGCGAGACGGGCTGTCCCGTCCGCTACTACCTGCCGCCCGAGGACGTCCGCACCGAGCTGCTGACCCGCTCCGACACCCGTACGCACTGCCCCTTCAAGGGGGACGCCGCCTACTGGTCGGTGCCCGGGGCCGACGATCTCGTGTGGGCCTATCCGGACCCGAAGCCGGAAGTGGCCGGGATCAAGGACCACTTCTGCTTCTACGACACCACGGTCGTCTGACGGAACCGGACGCCGGACGCAGGAGACCGGAGACCGGAGGCCGGAGGCCGGACGCTTGATGCTTGACGCTTGAGTCGGCGCCGTCAGTCGGGAAGGCGGATCCGGGCGGCGAGGACGGCCACGTCGTCCTCGGCGTGGGCCGCGTCCAGCCGGGTGAGGACGGTGTCCACCAGGGCGTCCAGCGGAGCGCCGGGGTCCGGGCGCAGCCGGGTGAGCCGGGCGAGGGAGACGTCGATGTCCTCGCCCCGGCGCTCCACCAGGCCGTCGGTGAACATCAGCAGCGTGTCGTCGGGGCCCAGCGGGCGGGTGGCCCGGTCGTAGCCGCCCACCCCGGTGCCCAGCGGGGGTCCGACCGGTATGCCGGTCAGTTCGGCCGTGCCCGACCGGCCGATGACGACCGGCGGCAGATGGCCGGCGCTGGAGAAGGCGACGAGGCCCCGGGCGGGGTCCACCTGGGCGAGCAGACAGGTCGCCGGGCGGCGTGCGGGATGGCCCGCGATGTCCTGGTCGAGGCGGCGCAGTATCCGCTCCGGTGGCAGATCGGCGGCGGCCGCCTCGCGCAGGGCGCGGCGGTAGCTGTTCATGTCGACGGCCGCCTCCACGCCGTGGCCCATCACGTCCCCCATGACCAGCAGGGTCCGGCCGAAGTGGAGCCGTACGCTCTCGAACCAGTCGCCGCCGACCAGGGTGCCGGTGCCCGAGGGCAGATAGCGGGTCACGAGCCGCAGATTGGGGTGGGGCAGCCCGGGGTCGGTGAGCAGCGCGCGCTGGAGTTCGCCCGCGGTGCGCTGGGAGTGGCCGAAGAGCCGCGCGTGGTCGAGGGCGACGGCGGCCCGGCGGGCGGCGGAGCGGGCGAGCAGGAGTTCGTGGCCGGCGTACCCGCCGTGTTCCCGGGCGACGAGGACGGCGCCGAGGATCCGTCCCCGGTGGATGAGGGGCAGCGCGAGGCGGGGCCCGTCGAGACGGGGTTCGCCCCGCAGTACGGCGGCCGGCGGCCGTGACGGCAGCAGTTCGGCGCGGCCCACCACCGCCGCGCGGCGCACCAGGGGGGTGCCCGGTTCGCGGACGTCGTCGGCGAGGAGGTCGACGGCGACGGCGGCGGACCCGTGGCCGTCCGGGCCGGCGGCGGCGAGGAATCCGGCGAGTTCCTGGCAGGTGGTCCGCTCGTCCAGGGTGGTGCCGATCCGGTCGGCGGCCTCCGCGATGCGGTGCTGCTGCCGGTGTGCCGGGTGGTCGGGGTGCGCGGGGTGCTCTTCGTGTCCTGGGTACGTGTCGGGGTGGCGCCGGGTCCGCCCGTCCCGGGTGCCGGTGGCGACGAGCAGGCCGGCGAGTCCCTCGCCGCACCCGGCGATGGTCAGCCGCTGCCAGGTGCAGCGGCCGTGCGCTGATTCGTGGGTACGGGGGTGTCCGTCGGCCAGGACCGCCGTGAGCAGGGCGGCGGGGCCGACGACGGCCTCGGCGCGGGGGCTGACCGCGCGTCCGGGCAGGCCCTTCGCGCTCTCGCCGGCGATCCGGCAGTAGACCTCGTCGGCGAAGAGGTAGCGCGCGTCCGCGTCGAGGACGGCCAGTCCGGTCACCGGGAGGGTCCCCGCCCCCGCGGGCGCGTCGGCACACACACGTACACCTCCCTGGCTCACTGGCGATCGTGCCAGTCCCGGTGGCCCCCCGCACACCGGAACAGGACGCTCGGGTTCCGGGCGGTCACTCCGTTCCCGACGTACCCCTCAGGCGTTCCAGGTCGGCGGGGCGGACCCGGATGACCAGCAGCGCGATCAGGGCGGCGAGCACCGTACAGACCGCCGCGGCGGCGAAAGCGGCGGTGACCCCGGCGGTGAGCACGTACTCGCCCCAGGGCGGGGGCAGGATCCCGGTCCGCCGGAACGCGAGCCGCTGCTCGGGGGTGGCGCCGGCCAGGAAGGAGCGCAGTTGTTCCGGGGCGGCGTGCCGGGTCGCGGTGCCGAAGACGGTGACGAGGATCGCGAGCCCCAGCGACCCGCCGACCTGCTGGGCGGTGCCGAGCAGCCCGGAGGCCGCGCCCGTCTCGCCGGCGGCGACCCCGCCCAGCGCGGTCAGGGTCAGGGAGACGAACTGGGTGCCCATGCCCAGGCTGAAGAGCAGCAGCGGTCCCAGTACCCCGTCGGCGTAGGTGGAGCGGACGTCGACCTGGGTCAGCCAGATCAGTCCGGCCGCCGCGAGGAGCGCGCCGCCGACCAGGAAGGGCCCGGGGCCGTAGCGCGGCAGCAGCCGCGAGGTGACCTGGGCGCCGGCCGCGATGATGACGCTCACCGGCAGGAAGGCGAGACCGGTCCCGAGCGGGGAGAAGTGCAGCACGTCCTGGACGTAGAGGGTGAGGAAGAAGAACATGCCGAAGATCGCGGCGGCGAGGGTGAGCATGATGCCCAGGGCGCCCGCCCGGTTGCGGTCGGCGATCAGCCGCAGGGGGGTGATGGGCTGCGGTGAGCGCCGTTCCACCAGGGCGAAGGCCGCGAGCAGCACGGCGGCGGCGGAGAACGAGAGCAGGGTGACGGGGTCGCGCCAGCCGTCGTGGGCGGCGCGGATGAACCCGTACACGAGGGTGACCATGCCGGTGGTCGCGGTCAGGGCGCCGAGCGCGTCGAAGTGTCCCGGACGGCGCTCGGACTCGCGGATGCGGCGGGGGGCGACCGCCAGGATCACCAGCGCGATCGGGACGTTGACGAAGAAGACCCAGCGCCAGCCGAGTGTCTGGACGAGGACGCCGCCCGCGAGGAGCCCCACGGCGCCGCCACCGGCCGAGACGGCGGCGAAGGTCCCGAAGGCGCGGTTGCGGGCGGGGCCCTCGGCGAAGGTCGTGCTGATCAGGGCCAGCGAGGTCGGGGCGGCGACGGCGGCGCCCGCGCCCTGGAGCGCGCGGGCGGCGAGCAGATGGCCGGGGCTCTGCGCCAGGCCGCCGAGCAGGGACGCGAGGGCGAAGAGCGCGATGCCCGCCAGGAAGACCCGGCGGCGGCCGAGGATGTCCCCGGCCCGGCCGCCGAGGAGGAGCAGTCCGCCGAAGGCGAGCGTGTAGGCGCTGACGACCCAGGAGAGGTCGGTCGTGGAGAAGCCCAGGGCGCTCTGGATGTGCGGGAGGGCGATGTTCACGATGGTGATGTCGAGGACCACCATCAGCTGCGCCGAGGCGATGATCAGGAGCGCGACGCCCTGGCCCGCGCTCCGGGGCGGGGCGGTCACCGGAGTGCCGGGCGCGGGGTCGCGGGACGACGTGGACGCCATGGTGGTTTCGTACGGTTTCGTGCCTCGTACGGGCGTGGCGGGCCGTGCGGTCCGCCCGCCCACGTCCCGACCGTAGCCCCGCCGTTCGGGTGACACCAGTCGATCAAGAGCGCTCGGATCCGGTCGGAGGGGGGCTGTTCCGGCCAGGAGGCGGCCGGATCCGGTGAACATCCGGCGATTAACGGAACGCGATCAACCGAACCCGCCCCGGGGCCGGTCCTCCGGTACACAGACAGCCGAATTCCGGGAGGGCATGTTCCATGGTGGTACGCGCAGGTGTGGTGGGGTTGGTCGCGGCGGCACTGACGGTGACCGCGTTCACGGTCCCCGCACGGAGCGGGGACCAGACGCGGGGTGGCCCGGCGGAGCGGAACGCGACCCAGCAGGCGATCGAGGAGCTGGTCCGGGACGGCGTCCCCGGCGTCGTGGCCCGTTCGACGGCCCCGGACGGCGTCTGGAAGGGCGTCGCGGGCGTCGCCGACCGCAGGACCGGCGCCCCCCGGAAGGCGAACGAACGCTTCCGGATCGGCAGCATCACCAAGACCTTCGCCGCGACGGTCCTTCTGAAGCTGGAGGCCGAGGGGAGGCTGAGCCTCGACGACACCGTGGAGAAGCACCTGCCCGGGCTGATCCGCGAGGGCGGCAACGACGGCCGGACCATCACCGTCCGCCAACTGCTCAACCACAGCAGCGGACTGCCCGAATATCTGCGGAACGAGGCGTTCAACTCCAGGTACTTGCAGGCGCCGGGCTTCTTCGGGCACCGCTACGACCGCCACGACCCAGAAGACCTGATCCGCGCCGGACTCGCACTCGGCCGCGACTTCGCGCCCGGGGCCCGCCACCAGTACTCCAACACCGGCTACATCGTCGCCGGACTGATCATCGAGAAGGTGACCGGCACCAGCTACCGGCAGGCCGTCCGCGACCGTGTCACCGAGCCGCTCGGCCTGCGGAACACCGCCAGCCCCGGCACCTCCGTCCGGGTACCGCGGCCCAGCGCCCGGGGGTACGACGACCTCGGCCACCCCGGCAAGGGGTACGACACCACCGAACTCAGCCCGACCATCGCCTGGTCCGCCGGCGACATGATCTCCACCACCGCCGACCTGAACCGCTTCTTCAGCGCGCTCCTCGGGGGCGAGGTGCTGCCGGTGAAGCAGCTCAAGGCCATGAAGACCACCCTGCCCGCCGCGGACGGCACGGAGTACGGGCTCGGGATCTACACCGCCACCACCTCCTGCGGTACGAAGCTGTGGGGCCACGCGGGCGGCATCGTGGGCTGGGGCACGGACGCCATGACCACCGAGGACGGCCGGCACACCCTCGCGTTCAGCCTCAACGGACTGGACGCGCTGCGGGACGGCCTGGCGGCCGTGCGGAACGCGGAGTTCTGTGGGAACGCCGTGTCCGCCGTCCGGCGCGGGTCCCAGTGATCAGAGCCGTCTCGCCGTCCGGCGCGGGTCGCAGGGATCAGAGCCGTCTCGCCGTCCGGCGCGGGTCACAGGGATCAGGGCAGGACGGCCGTCCCGTCCAGCTCCACCAGCGCCTGGCGGTCCCAGAGCCGGACCACGCCGATGACCGCCATCGCGGGATAGTCCCGGCCCGCCAGCCGCCGCCAGATCCGGCCCAACTCGGCGGACTGGTTCCGGTACTCCTCGACGTCCGTCGTGTACACGGTGACCCGCGCGAGCTGGTGGGGGGCGCCCCCGGCGGCGGCGAGCGCCGCGAGCAGATTGGCGAGCGCGGTCGCGAACTGCTCCGGCAGGGACTCCCCCACCACCGCGCCCGTTCCGTCCAGCGCGGTCTGGCCGGCGAGGAAGACGAGACGGGTGCCGGTGGCGGTGACGGCGTGCGAGAAGCCGGTGGGCGGGGACAGTGCGGCGGGATTGTGCCGATGAAGGTTCATCGTGGCCTCTCCTTGGGCGGAACGGGGTCCTCGCCCCCGTTCTCCCCCGCGAGGGGTACGGGCTCACCCGCGCGTGGGCGAGGTGGCCTCGCGCTGCCCGCCCGTGTCGGTACGGGGACGTCGCGCTCGTCCAGGCCCCGGGCCGCCCGGGCCGCGTCGGTACGTGTGCGGGGCGCTCGTCCGGGGCCCCGGTGGCCTGCCCGTGTCGGTACGGGTGCCTCGGCCTCCCGTCCAGGGCCTGGCCCTGCTGGCCCGTGTCGGTACGGTTTGCTCGCGCTCGTCCGGGGTCCCGGCTGCCCGACCCGTGTCGGTACGGTGTCCCGCACCCCTTCCTCCCCCGCCTGGGGTACCGGCCACCCTCCGGCTGGTCCGTGGGCGGGGGTGCAGGGTCGCCCCCGCAGGGGATCGGCGGAGGCCGACCCGCACACAACCCCGTGAACACGCTCGCCGACCCCGAGGAGGTGAGCCCGGAGGCCCCGCCAACCCGCACC
>NZ_BSBI01000011.1:0-338913 GCF_034961445.1 Streptomyces yaizuensis | reverse complement strand
GTCGAACGACGACGGACCCAGCCCTCCAGCACCACCCTCTGGGCATCGGTCAACGACAACGGCGGGATCTTCGGTCCAGGACGACTCACACCCCAACCAACGACAAACCTCCGACTCAGGTCACTAGCGCCGGGGTCGGGGGGCGGGTCCTGCGAGATGGTCGAGACCCACCAGGGTCAGCAGGGCACGCACCCCGGGGCCGGCGTTGACCACCCGTATCCCCCGCCCGGCCCGGCGCGCGGCCAGCCGCAGCCGGGCCAGGGCCTCGACCACGGCGAGATCGGCCCGCTCCACCGCCGCGAGATCGCAGTCGACGCTCGGGGCCCCCTGCCCGTACAGCTCGCTCAGCCGCGCGCAGAGCGGCGGCACATCGGCGGGGGTGACCCGCGCGGGCAGGACGATCACGGGGCCGGCCGGGGCGGCCTGGCCAGGGGACTCGATGCTCATGTCCTGTGTGACCGGGCGGGCGGGCGTGATTCATCGGTGGGGCGGGCCTGGAGGGAGCGGGTGCTCAGGCCCTGCCGGGGAACTCGTCCGTGGCCAGCTCCAGCCCGAAGGGGTCGGGCAGGCGGACCGGATCGCCGAACCTGCCCGCCCGGAGGACCCGGTAGACCCCGTTCTTCGGCTCGCCATAGAGGGTGATCGTCGGGCCGGCGGGGTCCCATCCGTCGATCAGGAGATAGAGCGGCACTCCGGCGTGGCAGTAGACGTCGGCTTTCCTCGTCCGGTCCTGGCGTGCGTTGGTCGGCGAGGTGATCTCCACGATCAGAGCGGCCGCCTCGGCGGGGACGGTGTATCCCCCCTCCGCACGGAGCACCTCGATGCCGATCACCACGAGGTCCGGGACGAAGAGACTGTCCCGGGACGGAACGACCACGCCC
The DNA here is from genome assembly GCF_034961445.1 of Streptomyces yaizuensis. Taxonomy (NCBI): domain Bacteria; kingdom Bacillati; phylum Actinomycetota; class Actinomycetes; order Kitasatosporales; family Streptomycetaceae; genus Streptomyces; species Streptomyces yaizuensis. The sequence continues at coordinate 338,032 of NZ_BSBI01000011.1, read as the reverse complement.
AGCCGCTGACAGATGCCCCAGTCGTCCGGGATGACGGAGTACAGGGGGCGCTGCACGCAGTCGGCGATGAAGTTGTGGGCATTGGACGGCAGGGGCGCCACTGTGACGATCCCCTCGACGATCTCCGTCTTGCAGCCCTCGGGCGCATCCGTCTTCTCGAAGATCTCGACCAGGCGGTCCCAGTCGCTGTCACGGTGCGAGTAGTCGGCGGAGAGTCTGTTCATGGCGGCCTCCTCGGTGTCGGTGCGACGCCGAGTCGAACATGCCGAACGGGACCGGCGCAGTGCTACCGGTCCCGTTCACCCGTACGAGTCGCTATGGAAAAAGCCCAGGTCAGGCCAGACGTTCCAGCACGATCGGGGACGGCGTGAAGTCCGTGCCGGCCGGGGCCACGTCGTACGCCGACTCCAGGGAGGCGAGGGCGTAGTCGAACTTCTCCGGGGTGTCCGTGTGCAGGGTCAGCAGCGGCTGGCCGGCGGTCACGGTGTCGCCGGGCTTGGCGTGGAGTTCGACGCCGGCGCCCGCCTGGACCGGGTCCTCCTTGCGGGCGCGGCCCGCGCCCAGGCGCCAGGCGGCGATACCGATGTCGTACGCGTCCAGGCGGGTGAGGACACCGGAGGCGGGGGCGGTGACGACGTGGTGCTCGCGGGCGACGGGCAGCTCGGCGTCCGGGTCGCCGCCCTGGGCGGAGATCATCCGGCGCCAGACGTCCATCGCGGAGCCGTCGGCGAGGGCCTTCGCCGGGTCGGCGTCCTTCAGGCCGGCCGCGTCCAGCATCTCGCGGGCGAGGGCGAGGGTCAGCTCGACCACGTCGGCGGGGCCGCCGCCGGCGAGGACGTCGACCGACTCGCGGACCTCCAGGGCGTTGCCGGCGGTGAGGCCGAGCGGGGTCGACATGTCGGTGAGCAGCGCGACGGTCTTCACCCCGCTGTCGGTGCCGAGGGCGACCATGGTGGACGCCAGCTCACGGGCGTCCTCGATGTTCTTCATGAAGGCGCCGCTGCCGACCTTGACGTCCAGGACCAGCGAGCCGGTGCCTTCGGCGATCTTCTTGGACATGATGGACGAGGCGATCAGCGGGATCGCCTCGACGGTGCCGGTGACGTCGCGCAGCGCGTAGAGCTTCTTGTCGGCGGGGGCGAGTCCGTCGCCGGCCGCGCAGATCACGGCGCCGGTGGTGTCGAGGACGTCCAGCATCTCCTCATTGGAGAGCAGCGCCCGCCAGCCGGGGATGGACTCCAGCTTGTCGAGGGTGCCACCGGTGTGGCCGAGGCCGCGGCCGGAGAGCTGGGGCACGGCCGCGCCGCAGGCGGCGACGAGCGGGGCGAGCGGCAGGGTGATCTTGTCGCCGACGCCGCCGGTGGAGTGCTTGTCGGAGGTGGGGCGGGAGAGCGAGGCGAAGTTCATCCGCTCACCGGAGGCGATCATCGCGGCGGTCCAGTGGGCGATCTCCGTGCGGTTCATGCCGTTGAGGAGGATGGCCATCGCCAGGGACGACATCTGCTCGTCGGCGACCTCGCCCCGGGTGTACGCGTCGATCACCCAGTCGATCTGCCCGGGGCTCAGCTCGCCCCGGTCCCGCTTGGTGCGGATGACGGAGATGACGTCCATGGGAATTCCTCCAGAGTCGCGGCTCGCGCGCGCTCTACGCGCATAGAGATCGAGGGTAGACGCCACGGCCCCTCCACCGGGGCGGAGGGGCCGTGGCAGGGGTTCACGCCAGATGGGCGGGACCGAAGGGCTGGGGGAGCAGTTCCGCCAGCGTGACGATCCCCGCGGGGGTGTCGAGCAGCAGCCCGGGGCCCCCGAACTCGTACAGGAGCTGACGGCAGCGGCCGCACGGGACCAGCGCGGCGCCCGTGCCGTCCACGCAGGTGAAGTGGGTCAGCCGGCCGCCGCCGGTGGCCTGGAGCGCGGAGACGAGACCGCACTCGGCGCAGAGCGAGAGGCCGTAGGAGGCGTTCTCGACATTGCAGCCGGTCACCGTGCGGCCGTCGGCCACGCGCGCGGCCGCGCCGACCGCGAAGCCCGAGTAGGGCGCGTACGCGTGGGCCATGGCCTCCCGCGCCGCGGCCCGCAGGGCCTCCCAGTCGGCCCCGGCCGTCGTCACTTGCCCTGCCCCTTGCGGTAGCGCATGCCGTCCGCCTTGGGCATCCGCAGCCGTTGCGCGGAGAGCGAGAGCACCAGCAGGGTCACCACGTACGGGGTGGCGGTCACGAACTCGGTGGGCACGGTGTCCGTACCGAGGTACCAGGCCAGCACACCGAGGCCGATGACCAGGCTGATCGACGCCTGGAGCAGGCTCCCGCGGTAGAACTTCCACAGCGCGAGGCCGATCAGGACCACGACCAGGAGCAGCAGCAGCGCGTGGACGGACTGGCCGCCGTTGCGGAGCTGGAGGGCGTCCGCGTAGCCGAAGAGGCCGGCGCCCATGGCGAGGCCGCCGGGCCGCCAGTTACCGAAGATCATCGCGGCGAGGCCGATATAGCCGCGGCCGCCGGTCTGGCCCTCGTTGTAGATGTGCGAGGTGACCAGCGACAGGAAGGCGCCGCCGAGGCCGGCCATACCGCCGGAGACGATCACCGCGATGTACTTGTACTTGTAGACGTTGACGCCCAGCGACTCGGCGGCGATCGGGTTCTCGCCGCAGGAGCGCAGCCGCAGGCCGAACGCGGACTTCCACAGCACCACGAAGGTCGCGACGAAGAGGAGCCCGGCGACGATCGTCAGCAGCGAGAGGTTGGTGACCAGACCGCCGAGGATGCCCGCGAGGTCGGAGACGAAGAACCACTCGTGTTTCTCGATCGACTTCAGCCAGTCGGAGAGCCCGGGGACGGTGATCGTGCCGATGTCGTCGGACGGCGGGGACTGCTTGGGGCTGCCGCCCTTGGCCTGCGCCTCGCCGCTGTTGAACCAGAGCTTGGCGAAGTAGGTGGTGAACCCGAGCGCCAGGATGTTGATCGCGATACCGGAGATGATGTGGTCGACGCCGAAGGTGACCGTGGCGACCGCGTGCAGCAGACCGCCGAGCATGCCGCCCAGCACACCGGCGAGGACACCGATCCAGGGGTTGGTCTGCCAGCCGGCCCAGGCACCGAAGAAGGTGCCGAGGATCATCATGCCTTCGAGGCCGATGTTGACCACACCGGCGCGCTCGGCCCACAGGCCGCCGAGACCGGCGAGACCGATCGGCACCGCCATGGAGAGCGCGGCGCTGATCTGGCCGGAGGAGGTGACGTCCTGCGCGCCGGTGATGGCGCGGACCGCGGACAGGGCGAGCAGCACGCCCGCGATGATCAGCAGGATGACGGGGAAGGAGAGGCGGACGCGGCCGCCCTTGCCGCCGGCCACCTTGGGGGCCGCGGGCGGCGGGGTGGAAGTCGCCGTGGCACTCACGCCGACACCTCCTGCTGGTCGGAGTTACGGGCCTGGGCGGCGAGCTTGGCGCCGACCTGCCGCTGCTGGAGCTTGAGGCCGTAGCGGCGCACCACCTCGTAGGCGATGACGACACACAGGACGATGACGCCCTGGATCACGCCGACGATCTCCTTGTCGTAGCCCTGGAATTCGAGCTGACCGCTGCCGCGCTCCAGGAAGGCCCAGAGGATCGCGCCGAGGGCGATGCCGATGGGGTGGTTGCGGCCGAGCAGGGCGATGGCGATGCCGGTGAAGCCGATGCCGAGCGGGAAGTCGCCGCTGTACTCGTAGCTCTCGTTGAGCAGGGTCGGCATGCCGACCAGGCCCGCCATGGCGCCGGAGATCAGCATGGAGGTGACGACCATGCGCTTGACGTTGACGCCGCTGGCCTCGGCGGCGGAGCCGGACTGGCCGACGGTGCGCAGGTCGAAGCCGAAGCGGGTACGGGAGAGGGTGAACCAGTAGGCGATGCCCGCGACGATCGCGACCACGATGAAGCCCCAGACGGGGGTCGGGGTGGTCGGGAACTCGAAGAAGTGCGCGGACTTGGGCAGCGGCTCGGTGGAGACCTTGGTCCCGGCGGAGTCCAGGTGGCCGAGGCGGCCCTCCTGGAGGAGGTAGCCGATGATCGCGGTGGCGATCGCGTTCAGCATGATCGTGGAGACGACCTCGCTGACGCCCCGGGTGACCTTGAGCAGACCGGCGATGCCGGCCCACATCGCGCCGACGAGCATGGCGCAGATGATGATCATCGGGATCTGGAGCGGGGCCGGCAGGGTCACCGCGCCGCCGACGGCGGCGGCGAAGAAGGCCGCCAGGCGGTACTGGCCGTCGACACCGATGTTGAACAGGTTCATCCGGAAGCCGATGGCGACCGCGAGACCCGCGAGGTAGTAGGTCGTCGCCTTGTTCAGGATGTAGACCTGGCTGTCCGACTTCGACCCGTAGTCGAACATGATCTGGAAGGCGTTGAACGGCTCCTTGCCGGTCGCCAGCAGCACCACGGACGTGACGAGGAACGCCACGACGATCGCGAGCAGCGGGGCGGCGATCCCCAGGAGCACCCGCTCCTTGTCGAACTTCTTCATCGGTCCTCTCCCCCGTTCCGGGGGTCGCCGGCGCCGGTGGCGCCGTCCTCGTGGTGTTCCAGATGGCCGCTGGCCGCGCCGGTCATGGCGGAACCCAGCTCCTCGGGGGTGATGTCGGCGGGGTCGGCGTCCGCGACCAGCCGGCCCCGGTACATCACCCGCAGGGTGTCGGAGAGCCCGATCAGCTCGTCCAGGTCCGCGGAGATCAGCAGCACGGCCAGGCCCTCGCGGCGCGCCTCGCGGATCTGGTCCCAGATCTGCGCCTGCGCGCCGACGTCCACGCCCCGGGTGGGGTGGGCGGCGATCAGCAGCTTGGGGTTGTGGCTCATCTCGCGGCCGACGATCAGCTTCTGCTGGTTGCCGCCGGAGAGCGAGGCCGCGGTGACGTCGATGCCGGGGGTGCGGACGTCGTACTCGCGCACGATCCGCTCGGTGTCGGCGCGGGCGGCCTTGATGTCGAGGAAGGCGCCCTTGCTGTTGGGCTTCTCGCTGACGTGGCCGAGGATGCGGTTCTCCCAGAGCGGGGCTTCCAGCAGCAGGCCGTGCCGGTGGCGGTCCTCGGGGATGACTCCGATGCCGTCCTCGCGCCGCCGGCGGGTGGAGATCCGCGCGATGTCCTGGCCGTCGAGGACGAGGGTGCCGCTGTCCAGGACGCGCATGCCCATGATCGCCTCGACCAACTCGGACTGGCCGTTGCCCTCCACGCCCGCGATGCCCAGGACCTCGCCCTTGTGGATGGTGAAGCCGATGCCGTCGAGCACGGCCCGGACCACGCCGTCGGGGTCGGTCGCGGTGAGCCGCAGCCCCTCGACGGTCAGCATCGGAACCTCGGTCACGGTCGACTCGCGGGTCTCCGGCGACGGCAGCTCGCTGCCCACCATCAGCTCGGCGAGCTGCTTGGGGGTGGTCGACGCGGGGTCGGCGGTGCCGACGGTCGTGCCCCGGCGGATCACCGTGATCTCGTCGGCGACGGAGAGCACCTCGCCCAGCTTGTGCGAGATGAAGATGACCGTCAGGCCCTCCGCCTTCAGCTCGCGCAGGTTGTCGAAGAGCGCGTCGACCTCCTGCGGGACCAGTACGGCGGTCGGCTCGTCCAGGATCAGGGTGCGGGCGCCCCGGTAGAGGACCTTGAGGATCTCCACGCGCTGGCGGTCGGCGACACCCAGGTCCTCGACCATGGCGTCGGGCCGCACATTGAGGCCGTACGCGTCCGAGATCTCCTTGATCTTCGCGCGCGCCCGGTCGCCGATCCCGTGCAGCTTCTCCGAACCGAGAACGACGTTCTCCAGGACGGTGAGGTAGTCGGCGAGCATGAAGTGCTGGTGCACCATGCCGATGCCGCGGGTGATGGCGTCACCGGGGTTGTGGAACGAGACCTGCTCGCCGTCGATGGTGATGGTGCCCTCGTCCGGCTTCTGCATGCCGTAAAGGATCTTCATCAGGGTCGACTTGCCCGCGCCGTTCTCACCCACGAGGGCGTGGACGGTACCGCGGGCCACGGTGATGTCGATGTCGTGATTGGCCACGACGCCGGGGAAGCGTTTGGTGATGCCGCGCAGTTCGACGGCGTTGGGGCTGCCGGGCTGTTCAGCGGCGCTGCTGGACGGTTTGATGGCGCACTCTCCAGGACAGGAGCGGAGGAGCAGAGGCGGGTCGGTGGCGAAAACTATCGCGTCGAACAAAAACTACGCGCGTAGCGCCACTGAATCGTTGAAGAACGGGCGCACGGAGGGGGTTGCGAAGGGGGTTCGCGCACGCGCGTCGGGGCCCGGGAGGGCGGCACGGCCGCACTCGTCCGGGCCCCGAGGGTGACGGGATCAGGTCGTGGTGCGGACCTTGATCTGGCCGTCGACGATCTTCTTCTTCGCCTCGTCCAGCTTGGGCTGGATGTCCTTCAGGTGGTCACCCGTGGTGGTGAGGCTGACACCGTCCTCCGCGAGGGAGTAGGTGTGGACGCCGGTCAGCGGCTTGCCGTCCTTGACGGACTTGGCCAGCTCGAAGACGCCGGTGTCGACGTTCTTGACGACCGAGGTCAGGATCGAGGAGGCGTACTTCGACAGCGCCGGGTCCTTGGCCTGGTCGGAGTCGACGCCGATCGCCCAGGTGCCCTTCTTGCCCGCGACGGCCTCGATCGCGCCGGCACCGGAGCCACCGGCGGCGGTGTAGATCACGTCGATGCCCTTGTCGAGCATGCCCTGGGCGGCGGCCTTGCCCTTGTCCGGGGCGCCGAAGCCGGAGAGGTCCGTACCGGTGGTCAGGTACTGGATCTGGACCGACGCCTTCGGGTTGGTCTCCAGGACGCCCTGCTCGAAGCCGGCCGCGAACTTCTTGATCAGCGGCAGGTCGACGCCGCCGATGAAGCCGACCTTGCCGTCCTTGGACTTCAGGGCGGCGGCGACACCGGCGAGGTAGGAGCCCTGCTCCTCGGTGAAGACGATGCTGTCGACGTTCTTGGCGTCGGAGACCGAGTCCACCAGACCGAAGGTGGTCTTCGGGAACTTGCCCGCGACCTTGTCGATCGAGTCCTTGTAGGCGAAGCCGACACCGATGACGGGGTTGAAGCCGCCCTCCGCCAGCGACGCGAGGCGGGCCTCACGGTCGGCGGGGGTCTCGCCGTGCTTGGCGGTCAGCTCCTTGGTCTCGGCGCCCAGCTCGGCCTTGGCCTTGTCCAGGCCACGGGCGGCGGAGTCGTTGAAGGAGTTGTCGCCACGGCCGCCGACGTCGTAGGCCATACCGATCTTCAGCTTGCCGCTGTTGTCCGACGAGCCCGTGTCCTCGGTGGACGACTCGCCGCAGGCGGTGGCGGTAACAGCGAGGGCCGCGGTCGCGATGCACGCAGCAGTGATCTTGGATACCCGGCGCAAGAGGAGGGGTCCCTTCGAGACTGACCGAAAGCGCCTCTTCCGGCGCTGGTTTTGCCGCGATCGTAACGCGCGTAGATGTCAGTTAAAGCCCTGTTCATGAGTCGTTATCGGATCGTCGCGTACAGGGCTCGCGGGCGACTCAGAGTAGCCCCACGGGTACGAATGCGGCACACGGAAAGCGGCCGTACCGGGGCTCATCGGTCCCGGTCGGGGGGCCTGGGGGGCTGCGGGGGCCCGGGGGGCTGCGGACGGCTGCGGGGGGCTGCGGGCGGCGAGGAGCCCCGGGCCCGGGGGGATCCGGGGCCGGGGCTCGGGGCGCGGCGGCCGTGTCGGGAGCTGTGGCCGACGGCCGATGGTGTCGGGGGGCGTCAGGAGCGGGGGACGTCCAGCAGGGCCGCCGCCGTGAACAGCTCCACGCCGACCTCGATCGCGTACTCGTCCACGTCGAAGTCGCCCCGGTGCAGATCGCGCTGTGCACCGTCCCCGGGCGTGCGCACCCCCAGCCGGGCCATCGCACCCGGGACCTGCTCCAGATACCAGGAGAAGTCCTCCCCGCCCAGACTCTGCTCGGTGTCCTCGACGGAGTAGACGCCCCGGCGGGCCGTCTGCGCCTCGCGGAGCAGCTCCGTGACGACCGGGTCGTTCACCACCGGCGGGACCCCGCGCACATAGGTGACCTCGGACTTCGCCCCGTAGAGCTGCGCGATCTCGTCCACGGCGGCGTGCACCAGGTCGGGGGCCGCGTGCCAGCTGGGCAGGTCGAGGCAGCGGACGGTGCCGGACAGCTCCGCGTGCTGCGGGATGACGTTGCAGGCGTGGCCGGCCTCGATCCGGCCCCAGGTGACGGAGAGCCCGGAGCGCGCGTCGACCCGGCGGGAGAGCAGGGCGGGGACGTCGGAGACCACCTTCGCCGCCGCCATGACCAGGTCGGTCGTCAGATGCGGGCGGGCGGTGTGGCCGCCGGGCCCGTCCAGGCTGATCTCCAGCCGGTCGCAGGCGGAGGTGATGGGTCCGGGCCGCAGCCCGATGACACCGGCGTCCACCTTCGGGTCGCAGTGCACCCCGATGATCTTGCCGACGCCGCGCAGCACCCCGGACTCGATGGCGTCCGTGGCGCCGCCGGGCAGGACCTCCTCGGCGGGCTGGAAGATCAGCCGGACCGGGCGGGGCAGCAGTCCCTGGCGGTGCAGCCCGGCGAGGACCAGGCCGGCGCCGAGCACGGCCGTGGTGTGGACGTCGTGGCCGCAGGCGTGGGCGCGGTCGGGGACGGTGGAGCGGTAGGGGACGCCGGTCTTGGTGTCCGGGATGGGCAGCGCGTCGAGGTCGGCGCGCAGGGCGAGCAGGGGTGTTTCCCCGGTCAGGGGCCCGTCGCCGGGCCGGTCCTGGCCGCCGTCCCGGTTCCGGTCCCGGTCCATGTCCCGGTCGCGGTCTCGGTCCCTGTCTCGTACGCCACTGGTGTCCCGTAGGCCGATGTCGTCCCGTACGCCGATGTCACACATGAGCCCGGTGCCCGTGGCGAGCACCCGTGGCCGCAGACCGGCCCGCTCAAGGCGCGCCTTGAGGGCCGCGGTGGTACGGAATTCCTGGTTCCCCAACTCGGGGTGCATGTGGATATCGCGACGGAAGGCGATCAGCTCGTCGCGGAGGGCGGTGGACAACGTGCCGGGAAGTACGGCGCTCCCGGGCAGATCGGTTTCGGGGTCGCGGGACATCAGCTTGTTCACCTGTTGAAGAGTAGGCCCAGATGGGTGCCAACTGGCCACTGATCAACAAAAGTTCAATCCGATAGGGGAAAGAAACACGGTCCGGAGGGGCATGATCACAGGCTGCCGTGGGTAGACTGCGCGCCCCTCTCGAACGTACCCCACCTGGGGGGACCCCGCCCGGGAGACGGCCCCGGGCCCCCGGGGAGGCCCCGGCCACCCGGATGGGTGGCCGGAATATCACCAGCCCTCCTCCAGACCGGCTTCGGGATCCCTTCAGGCGGGCGCCGGAAGCCGCCGTACGCCCCGGGCGGAGCCGGTGATCCCCGCGAGGAAGCCCTCGGCCCGGGGCGAGGCCCCGTCCCGGAGCCACTGCGGCGCGATGTCGCAGACGGCGACCTGGACGGAGGTGCCGGCGAGCGCGAGCGGCAGGGTGTGCACCACGGTGGACGGGAAGCTGAGCACGGTGGCGGCGGTGGGGCCCCGGCGGGCGACCAGCTCCAGCGGCAGCTCGGGGCGGACGATCTCCAGGCCGGTGAGCCGGGCCAGCCGCTGGAGCTTGTCCGGGCTCTCCCGCCGGTGGGCGAGGTAGCGGCGGGCCCCGTGCGTACGGGCCAGCCGGTGCACGGCGTCCGCGTACCGGCCCGGGTCGACGACACCGGTCTCCACCAGCGACGTGCCGACCAGGTCGGCCCCGGGGAGCACGGTCGGCGGCCCGAAGCGGGCCCGGGTCCAGGCGAAGTCGTTGCGGGTGACGGTGGTGTGCGCGGTGGGCTCCACGGGCATCGCGGTGAAGATCTCCAACGGCCGCCCCGGCGCGGGCGCCAGGCGTCGGCGGGCCAGCGCGGAGACCGGGGCCAGGAGCCGTTCCCGGGCGCCGCCGGTACCGCGCCGGTGCCAGCGCACCAGCCGTTCGCCCCGGGCGAGCTGGCCGGAGAACTCCAGGGTCGCGGTGCCGTCGTCCACGACCGTCAGCTCCTGGTGGTCGCCCGCGAGGGTGAGCAGCATGTGCACATAGCGCGAGAAGGGGTCGCCGATGACGATCCGGCCGGCCCGGCGCAACAGGGGCGTCAGCTCGCGGACGGCCCGCAGGGGGGCGGTGGTTCCGCCCCTGGCCTCCTGCCAGCGGACGGTGTGGCCCTCGTCGCGGGCCAGCTCGGCCATCCGGCGGAGCTGGCCCCGGGAGAGCGGATCGGCGGGCGACAGCACCACCAGGGTCAGCGGCACGGCGCCGCCGGCGGCCGTGGGGTCGGCGGTCGCGGGGGCGCCGGACGTAAGGGCGTCGGTCGCGGGGGCGGCGGACGCGAGGCTGTCGGACGTGGGGGCGTACGGCCGGGCATGGGCCCACTCCAGGACGTTGAGGAGCTGGACCGGGCTCTCGACGAAGGCGAGATTCACTGGGATCACCTCGTGCAGGGGGCGGGGTGGGTTGCAGCGGTACGGGGTGGTTCGGCGGTGCGGGGCGGTTCGGGGGTACGGCGTGGGGCGCGCGGGCGGGGTGCCCCGGAGAGGTTCCGGGGCACCCCGGCACGCGGCGGGGCTCAGACCGCGACGGCCTCGCGGTCCGGCGCGACCTCGACGGCCCCCGTCCCCGCTTCCGAGGCCCCCGGGGTCTCCGGGGTCTCCGTGTCGGCGACGACGCCCGCGACCCGGCGGAGCTTGCGCATCGGGGCGAGTTCGGACTCGTACACCCGCTTCACGCCGTCCCCGAGCGCGGACTCGATCGTCCGGATGTCCCGGACCAGCCGCTGGAGCCCGCCGGGCTCGACGGACGCCGCCTGGTCGGAGCCCCACATCGCGCGGTCGAGCGTGATGTGCCGCTCCACGAAGACCGCGCCGAGGGCGACGGCGGCGAGGGTGGTCTGAAGACCCGTCTCGTGGCCGGAGTAGCCGATCGGGACGTTCGGGTACTCGCCCTGGAGGGTCCGGATGACGTTCAGGTTCAGCTCCTCCGCACGGGCCGGGTAGGTCGAGGTGGCGTGGCAGAGGACGATGTTGTCGCTGCCGAGCACCTCGACCGCGTGCCGGATCTGCCGGGGCGTCGACATCCCGGTGGAGAGGATGACCGTCTTCCCGGTGGCCCGCAGGGCGCGCAGCAGCTCGTCGTCGGTGAGCGAGGCGGAGGCCACCTTGTGCGCGGGGACGTCGAACCGCTCCAGGAAGGCGACGGCCTCGGTGTCCCACGGCGAGGCGAACCAGTCGATGCCGCGCCGGGCGCAGTGCTCGTCGATCCGGCGGTACTCCTCCTCGCCGAACTCGACCCGGTGGCGGTAGTCGATGTAGGTCATCCGGCCCCAGGGGGTGTCGCGCTCGATGTCCCACTGGTCGCGCGGGGTGCAGATCTCCGGGGTGCGCTTCTGGAACTTGACGGCGTCGCACCCCGCCTCGGCGGCGGCGTCGATGAGCGCGAGGGCGTTCTCCAGGTCGCCGTTGTGGTTGATGCCGATCTCGCCCGTGACATAGACGGGGCGGCCCGGCCCGGCGGTCCTGGTGCCGAGGGTGCGCAGACGGGACGTGCTCATGGGGTGGTTCCTTACGTCGCTGGGTACGTCGCTGGGTTCAGCTGGGACAGGGGAAGGTCGAAAGGGAGTACGGGGTACGGGGTACGGGGAAGGGGTCACGGTCCGGGGCTCAGGCGTCGTCCCCGGTGGTGAGCGAGGGTCCGAGGAGCCAGCCGGCGATCTCGCGGACCGCCCCCCGGCCGCCGGGCGTCGCGGTGACCGCCCGCGCCACCGCCCGGAGGGGCCCGTGCGCGTCGGCGACGGCCACCGGCCAGCCGACGATCCCGAAACAGGGCAGGTCGTTGACGTCGTTGCCGGCGTAGAGCACCCGCTGCGGATCGATGCCGTGCTCGTCGCACCAGCGCTTGAGCGCCAGGTCCTTCCGGTCGACGCCCTGGAGTACGGGGATCCGCAGCTTGAGGCCCCGGGCGGCGACGACCGGGTTCCGCTCGGTGGAGAGGATCAGCAGGTCGAGCCCGGCCTCGCGGAGCCGGGCGACGGCGAGCCCGTCGCCCCGGTGGACGGCGACGGTCTCGCGCCCCTCGGCGTCGATCCAGACCCGGTCGTCGGTCTGGGTGCCGTCGAAGTCGAGGACGACGGCGTCGATGTCGGCGCGGGTGGGGAGGCCGGACGGGGCGGGCAGGTCCCCGGTGTCGAGCAGCGGGGCGAGGGCGTGGGCACGGTCCAGGTCGTGGGGCTCGTCCACCTCCAGGACCCGGGCGGGGTCGGTGGGAACGAGCGCCGTGCGGCCGAAGAAGCGGTGCCGGGCGGTACGGAAGCCCACGGCGTCCATGGCGTAGGCGGCACCGGTCTCCAGGAAGTCCCGGGGGCGGTCCTGGCGGCGGGGGCGGTGGCCCGGGTCGTGGTTGACGCCGGTGCCGCAGCCCGTACCGCCCGTACTGCCGGTGCCGCCGCCCGTACCGCCCGTATCGCCGGTGCCGCTTTCCCCGCCGGCCGGGCCGCCGGCTTCCGCGCGCCAGACGAAGCCGTGGAACGGGGCCACGGTCACCGCGCTGTCCGCGCCGTCCTCCACCACGGCCGCCGCCACGGCCGCGATCTCGTCCCGGGTGAGGAACGGGCTGGTGCACTGCACCAGCAGCACCGCCCGCACCGGCCGCCCGTGTTCCGCCTCGAACGCGTCCAGGGCGTGCAGCACGGCCGCCTCGCTGGTCGCGGTGTCGTCGGCGAGCGTGGCGGGGCGGGAGACCGTCAGCGCGCCCGCCGCCCGCGCGGCGGCGGCGATCGCCGGGTCGTCGGTGGAGACGACGACATCGGTCACCGGGCGGGCGGCCAGCGCCTCCCGTACGGCGCGGGCGACCAGCGGCACACCGCCCACGGGGGCGAGGTTCTTGCCCGGGACGCCCTTCGAGCCGCCCCGGGCGGGGATCACGGCGAGGACGGTCATCGGCTGTTCTCCTGACATGGTCGGCCGGTTTCCGGCGGCTACGGGCATGACGGGTACGGGGGCGGGGGCAGGTACGGGGGCGGAGCCAGGGGCGGGTACGGGCGCGGAGGGCTCGCATGCGGAGGGCCCGGGGGCGGGGGCGGAGGGCTCCGGGACGGGTGGGCTCACAGCTCCCCCATCCGCCGGATCACGGGCGCGACCCGCTGCACGCCCTGCCGGTACGCGCCGCGCGCGGCCCCCCGTACCGCGTCGCGCACCACCCGCCGTACGCCGCCGCTCTCCGCCGCCGGCTCCTGGCCCGCGAGCGGGGTGCCGTCGGGTGCCAGCCGGTACCGGGCGAGGACACCGGGCAGATAGCCGGGCGCGCTGACCGGGGTGTAGTACGGCGTGATGGGCGGCAGCGGCGGCCCGTCCAGCAGCGCGGCCAGGCGCCGCCGGGCGGTGTCGAAGGCCGTCCCGTACCCCCCGTCGGCGGCCACCCCCTGAAGGGCGAGCCAGTCGGGGTCCGGCGCCGGGCGGTGGCCGGCGTCGAGCCGGTCGAAGGAGGTGAGCAGCCCGGAGCCGATGAAGTGGTGGTTGCCGTGCGCCTCGCGGACGCCGAGGTCGGTGAGGACGGCGGTGGGGATGCCCCGGTGCAGGGACTCCAGCGCGGCCGTGGACGAGACGGTGACCAGCAGATCCGTCCGGTCCAGGAGTTCGCCCATGTTGCCGTGGACGAACCGCAGGTTGGGGGGTGGCCCGCCGGGCACCCGGGCGATCAGCCGCTGGTACGGGTGTTCCTCCAGGTGGGTGGTGTGCTCACCGGGGCGGGAGCGGAGTTTGACCAGGACCTCGCGCCCGGGGTGGAGCCGGGCGTGCCCGATCAGCCGGCGCAGCACGTACAGCCGGTCGGCGCGGCTCGCGGGCACGGACGGCTGGGTGGCGAAGACGAGGGTGTCCCGGCCCGGTTCGGGCCGGTGGGGGGAGCCGCCGAGGAACGGCAGCGCGGCCTCGGTCACGGCCGACGGATCGGCGCCGACCCCCTCGTACACCGCGCGGAAACGTGCCGCGTCCTGCCGCGAGTTGGCGAGTACGAGATCGGCGCCGTGCCGCAGCAGCAGCCCGTCGGCCAGCTTCTCGTAGACGACACCGACATAGCCGGTGACGACGGCGGGCCGGGTGCCGGGGCCCAGCGCGGCGATCCCGTGCAGCATGGCCTGGACCCCGCCGCCGACCAGCGCGAGGACGACGACGTCGAACCCGCCGCCGGCCACGGCCCGCAGGAACTCGTGCCCCGTCACCTCGCGCGGCGGCTCCGTCCCCGCACCGACCTCGGCGAGCTGACGGGCCGTCGGCGTGGCCCGGCCGCGCAGCAGGAAACCGGTCGGGGCGGGTGATCCGGGGGCGAGCCGGCGCGCGGTCAGCGCGCCCCACTTCCACCGGGTGTCGGAATCGGCGAGTACGGCGACGCGTACGGCCTCGCGGGTAGGTGAAGGCACGTCGAGGACGCTAGAAATCGATTCCGTTTCCCTGCCCAACGCGACGGCAACAGCTGGTTAACAGCGCGCCTACGAATGGCTCCCGGCCCGGTGGGCCCACTGCGCGGAACACGGGAAACGCGATGGTCGCCCTTCGTTCATCCGCCATCCTCCTGATGTCAAGAACATCCGGACCGGCCGCCGATTAACGTCACGCGGGTGGTCAAGCTCTCCGTCATCGTGCCGTTCTACAACGTACGGACATATGCGCCCGACACCCTGCGAAGTCTTCGGCTCAATGCCCGGGACGACTGTGAATTCCTGCTGGTCGACGACTGTTCGACGGACGGGACCACGGAGATCCTCCAGCACGCGGCCGGGGAGCTGCCCGGCGCCCGGCTGCTGCGGCACGAGCGCAACGGCGGCCTGGCGACCGCCCGCAACACGGGCCTGGACGCGGCGCGCGGCGCGTATCTCACCTTCCTCGACGGGGACGACTGGCTGGCCCCCGGCCATCTGGGGCGGCTGCTCGCGGCGGCGGAGGAGCTGGGCTGCGACTTCGTGCGCACCGACCATGTGCAGTGCACGGGCCGGGCGCGCACCGTGCGGCGGGTGCCCGTGGGGCGGCGCGGCGAAGTGCTGAACCCCCGCGACGCCATCCTGCCCGCCGACCGTTCCACCGCCGTGGACTATCCGTACGCCTGGGCCGGGATCTACCGTCGCGAACTGCTGGAAAGAGGGCTGCTGCACTTCACCGACGGACTGCGGACGGCGGAGGACCGGCCCTGGATCTGGCGGCTGCACCGGGACGCGGATTCCTTCGCCGTGGTCGGACTGCTGGGCGTCTTCTACCGCCGGGGAATCGCCTCCTCGCTGACGCAGATAGGCGATGTCCGCCAGCTCGATTTCCTGCCCGCTTTCGACCAGGTGGTAGCGGAAACGGCACGGGATCGGGATTCCGTATCGCTGCTGCCGAAAGCGGTGCGGACCTATTGTGCGGTCATGGCCCACCATCTGCGGTCGGTGGAGCGGTTCGAGCCGTCGGTCGCCCGCCGGCTGCGCTCCCTGGGCGGGGCCGCGCTGCGGCGGATGCCCCAGGACGTGCTGAACGACGTCCTCGACGGCATGGACGCCGAACGGGCGGGTGTGCTGCGCAGGCTGCGCCGGCGCAACCCGCTGGCCGGCGGGGAGGTGGCGGCCTGATGGGCACCGCGCGCACCACGCAACTCTTCTACGCTTCCTCGCTGTACGGGGTCGCCACGCTCGCGGCGGCGCTCGACAGTGGGGCCTTCCCGGCGACGGACCGGCGGCTGCTGCTGATCGCCAACAACGCCGCCACACCGGAGGTCTCGCCACCGGCCGACGCGATGCCGGGCTTCGAGCGGCTGCGGGACCGGTTCGACGGGGTGCTCTCGTGGAACGAGGCCATCGCCCCCTTCCACCCCGGCGGCTGGACCCCGCGCGCCGACGACCGGCCCCTGTGGAGCCGCTATCTGCGGCTGCTGTGGGGACTCGGCGACGACCGGGTGACGCTGGCCGTGGAATCCCTCCAGGTCACCCCGGCGCTGACGATCGCCCAGCTGTTCCCGGACGCCCCGCTCGACGTGTACGCGGACGGGCTGATGAGCTACGGGCCGACGCGGAACCGGATCGACCCCCTGGTGGGCGAG
Organism: Streptomyces yaizuensis; assembly: GCF_034961445.1. NCBI lineage: Bacteria > Bacillati > Actinomycetota > Actinomycetes > Kitasatosporales > Streptomycetaceae > Streptomyces > Streptomyces yaizuensis. The sequence goes on along the minus strand of NZ_BSBI01000011.1, from coordinate 321,927 downwards.
CGGGTGCGGCGGGTGCTCCACCCCGATCTCGTACCGGGGCTGGAACCGCTGCTGCTGGCGGAGTTCGGGGCGGTGGCCGAGGTGGTGCCGTCGGACGCGCTGGTGAAGGTGTTCGGGGAGTTGGCCGAGGCGTCCGGGGAGCCGGCGGAGGCGCATGGGCCCACGGATCAGGACCCGGCCCCGGGGGACGGGCCCGCGCTGCTGCTGGGGCAGTATCTGGCGGCCCTCGGCATCCTCACCCCCGAGGAGGAGGAGGAACTGCATCTGCGGATGGTGCGCGGAGCGGTCGCCCGGGGCCACCGCCGCATCGTCTTCAAGCCGCACCCGACCGCGCCCGCGGCCTGGACCCGCGCCCTGGAACGGGAGGCGGCGGCGCTCGCGGCGGAGCTGACCGTGCTGGACCGCCCGGTCCTCGCGGAGGCGGTGTTCACGCGGCTGCGCCCCTCGCTGGTGGTGGGGTGCTTCTCCACGGCGCTGCTGACGGCGTCCGCGTTCTTCGGACTGCCGGTGGCGCGGGTGGGCACCCGGCCGCTGCTGGACCGGCTGACACCGTACGAGAACAGCAACCGGGTGCCGCTGACGATCGTGGACGCGCTGATTCCGGAGCTGGTGCCGGAGCCGGGCCCGGAAGCGGATACCGAATCGGATACCGAATCGGATACGGCCGGCCGGCCGATCGCGGGTGTCCGGGCGCCGGAAGGTTCGTACGACGACCCGGCCGGGCTGCTGACCGCCGTCGGCTTCGCGATGCAGCCCCGGCTGCGGCCGGACCTGCGGGCGGACGCGGAACGGTTCCTCGCCGCCCGCGCCGGGGACGGCCGCACCCTGCGGTACTTCAAGCGGCGGCGGCTGACCGCGCTCGGGCTGCCGGGCGGACTGCCGGTGCCCCGGGGTGCGGCGGTCCGGCGGATGGTCCGCCGGGCCCGCCGCCTCAAGCGGGCGGCCCTGCGCTGACGGGAAGGGGTACGGGGAGGGGTACGGGGAGCACGGGCCGCGTACCCCTTCGGACCGGGCCCCGGGGGTGTCAGCGGATGCAGTACCAGGTGTCCGGCCCGACGATCCCGTCCTGCGCGATCTGACAGCGCCGCTGCGCCTCGACGACGGCGGCCTTGGTCAGCGGCCCGAAGATGCCGTCGATGGCGTGCGGGAAGACGCCCCAGTGGTCCAGGAGGCACTGAATCTCCCGCACCACGTTCCCGCGCGCGCCCTCCCGCACGATCCGGGTGCTGGTCGAGCTGTACCCCGCCGTCCGGTCGGGGTGCGTCCCCGTGACGGTGCACCGCGCGACCATCCGGGGCAGCGCTCTCGCGCCCGCCCCGGCACCCACCCGCCCGTCGTCCTCGCCGGCACCCTCACCGGCACCTTCGGCGGCGGATTCCCCGGCGGCCTCGCGGGCGCTTCCGCCCACGCCTGCCCCGGCGCCTTCCCCGGCGTCCTCCCCCGTATCGTCGACCGCCGCCGGATCGGCCGCCGCTTGCCCGGTCCGCGCCGGCGCGCTCGCCGCATCCCGGTCCCCGGCCGCCGCCGGCCCGCTCCCGACACCGGTGATCAAGCCGGTGACCAGGGCGAGTACGGTGGCTGCCAGGGCGATGCCCCTGCGTACGCTCATGGTTTCGATTCCTCTCGAAGAGCCTTGACAGGCCGTGGAAGACAGACCCGGGCAGCCTTGTCCGACCCGGATCGGCAAAGGGGTGAGAGGGGTGGAAATGGCCCGATCTATCGGGGTGAATGGCCTGGTCTCGCCCCAGAATGTCTGCCCGTCGAACGGCCGTCGGGACGACGACGGGCCCGGTACGCCGTACAAGGGTCCAAGGTCCCTGTGCGGCGGGCCGCCGAGCGACGCAGGCTTGGCCCTGTAACACCATCCGACGAGCAGATCCGGAAGGGACGGGTGAGCCATGCGGCACCGCACGGTCGCCGACCTGATGACCCCCGTCGCCGTGTGCGTCCAGCGCGGGACGGCGTTCAAGGAGATCGCACGTCTCCTGGACGAGTACGGCATCACGGCCGTACCCGTGATCGACGAGGACGAGCGCCCGGTCGGCGTGGTGTCGGAGGCGGACCTGCTGCGCCGCCAGACGTCCCGGACCACCGCGAGCACCGCCGAGGGGCTGATGTCGAGCCCGGCGATCGTCGCCCGCCCGGACTGGAGCGTGGTGCGGGCGGCCCGGGTCATGGAGGACCACCGGATCAAGCGGCTGCCGGTCGTGGACGACACCGGACGGCTGACCGGCGTGGTCAGCCGGAGCGATCTGCTGCGGCTCTTCCTCCGCCGGGACCGGGCGATCCAGGAGGAGATCCTTGAGGACGTCCTGACCCAGACGCTGGGGCTCTCGCCCTCGGCGCTGACGGTGGACGTCACCGACGGCAGGGTGACGCTCAGCGGGACGGTGGAGCGGCGCAGCGTGCTGCCGGTGTTCGTGCGGCTCTGCGAGAGCGTCGACGGCGTGGTCGAGGTGGTGGACCGCCTGACGTACCCGGACGACGAGGGACCGGACGACCGCGTAGAGGACGACGGCGGCGGCCCGGACGACCGTGACCCGGAAGATCACGCACCGACCGGCCACTGACGCCCGTACCGCGGACAGAACCCGGCGTACGGCCCGACTCGCCTATCGGTCCACAAGAGGAGCCCAGGTCAGGTACTTCACCTGGTCATGGGCCCTTGGGGTCTCCAGATATGAAGCGTGGGGCGCCATTGTGGCCCGCAGGCAACCAGGCGGTGCGGTTTCCCTCCGCACGCCGACGCTTACAAGATCTCGATGTTCGCGCCGGACAGCCGCCTCCGACAGTCCAGCACGTACCGAGCGTGCAGTTCGACCGCCTCGTAGTCGAATGCGTCGTGGTCGACGAGCAGCACCACCGCGTCGGCGGTGAGTGCCTCACCGAGGCGGCGCACCACAGTTCTCCAGCAGCTTGGACAGTTCGGCTTCCTTTCAGGAGGAGACCGGAACCGTACGCTCGACCAGCTGTCCGTAGAAGCCCTCCACCGCCGCCAGGCCATCGGCTGTGGTGCCGGAGACGACCTTCGGGGAGTTCTCCAGCCGCCAGTGCGGGTTGCCGGGGGCGATCCCGCTCAGGGCTGTAGCCGAGGTGGAAGTCCTCGCCCACCCTCAGACCGGAGCCCTCTTCCAGCAGCGGGGCGAGCAGTTCCTCGGTGGTGCCCGGGTAGGTGGTGGACTCCAGCACCACGGTGGCCCGGGCCGCAGGTGCTGCGCAAGCAGCCGGGCCGATGACTCGACGTACGAAAGGTCGGGCACCCCGTCCCGGAGCGGCCGCAGCCGCTCGGCGGAAACATCCTCCACGTACGAGTCGCCGACCGTCAGCCGCCTGATCCGGCGATCGTCCACGTCGTAGCCGACGACACGGTGGCCCACCTCTGCGGCGCGTACAGCCAGTGGCAGCCCCACGTATCCCTGACCGGCGACAACAACATGCATGGCAGCTCCTGCCGATCGCAGTGCTTGAATGGGCCGTCGTTCCTGACCCGCAAGGAGAAGCGCTGTGCCTCTGGTCTCTGTCGTGATGCCGGTGTACAACTCGGCAGCCACTCTCGGCGCGGCGATCCGGTCGGTGCTCACGCAGACCCACAGCGACCTGGAGCTTCTGATCACCGACGACAAGTCTTCCGATGGCTCCATGGACCTGCTCATGGAGTTCGCCCGGCAGGACAAGCGCGTCCTGCCGGAATCGGCACCGGAACAGGGCGGTGCCGGCCGGGCACGGAACCTCGCCATCGAGCGGGCCCGTGGGGATTACGTCGCCTTTCTCGACAGTGACGACATGTGGCTTCCGGAGAAGACCGCGCGGCAGATCGAATTCGCTGCGGCGGGTCGTGCGCCTCTGACGTTCACGTCGTACTTCAAGATGGACGCCGACTACGAGGGTGAGAGCGTCGATTTTGTCCCGAACGGGCGCGTGGTCCGCGCACGGGAACACGTGGACTACCGGGCGATGCTGGTCCGGGACCACATCGGCGCTCTGACCGCCATGTACGACCGCACCGTCCTCGGCACCCGGCTGATGCCGCAGATGCGGAAGCGGCAGGACTACGCCCTGTGGCTGTCGATCATGCGCGACGGCGCTGACGCCCGGGGTCTGACCGAGCCGCTCGCGGTGTACAGGGCCCACCAGGCGGGGTCGCTGTCCTCCAACAAGTTGTCGCTGGTCCGGTACAACTGGGAGCTGTACCGCGAGCACGAGGGGCTGTCGGTCCCCCGGTCGACGCGGGCGCTGGCCGGAGCTGCGTGGCAGTCGCTGCGCAACTCGCGGATCTAGGAATCTCGGCGAGGTCCGGCCAGACATTTTCCGCGCCCGATCTATGAGACGGCCGGTTCCTCGATGCCCCTGTCGCGCAGGAACAACTGGAGCAGCAGACGGCGTTTCGGGTGCGACGCCGTGCTGGCCGGCGGCGAGCGCCTCGCGGCCGTGGACCCATCGGTGCCGGTTCACGATCAAGAGGTCGCCGCGCTGGAGTGTGAAGGCGACCTGACCAGCGACCATCTGGTCCGCAAGCTCTCTGACGGCGCAGGTGTGTGCCTCATCGAGTCCGGGCTCGGTGAGCATCTTGGCTGTGAACCGGACGAACCCGGAGTCCGCCGATTCGCCGTCCAGGACGGGAAACGGTTTGCACTCCTCACCGACGTCGGACAGGTCGAAGAAGCCTCCGTAGGATTTCCACGGATGGGGAATCGCTGCCGCCGCCTTTCACGACACCCCCAGCGCTTCCGGGTTGAGGACGGTCACCTCACGCAGCTCCATGACGAGCTGCGAGGCGACGATCCAGCGCAGCGCGGGGTGGCCATAGGGGAGGCGGCCCCTGGGGGGCGGGCCGCCGAGGCTGCCTTGACCGATCGGCTGGTAAACGGCGCCGCCAAGGCCCCAGGGCACGGGACGGCGAGCCCTGAGGACGGTGAAGCTGCTGCGACCGATGTGAGGGCATTGCCGCACCGAGATCAGGGCACAGGGCCCGCACAGCGGCGGCAGCGTCGTGACCGCCCGCTCGGGCCAGCTCCGGGGCTGGTAGGGCTCGTGCCAGTCGATGAACAGATAGCCGTCTTCGGTGACGCTCGGGGCCCCGCCGCACACCTGGCACTTCAGCTCGGTCATGCACTCTCGCTGTCGGCGCGGGTGCATGCACTCGTAACGCGGACGGCCGTCACCGGGTGAGCCGGACAGGCGAACCCAGAGCACTCCGTGGGCATCGCGGTCCTCGCTCCCGGTGTCCTTGTAGGCGAGCCGCAGACGCGGAAAGCGCTCAACCGTCAGCTCGCTCACAGGACCCGCAACCTCGCCGGTCCAGTGGGCGACGTACGGCACCACAGTGGGGCGGGCGATCATCGTGTCTCGCTTCCCTGGTGGAGGGCCCGGGTCCCGGGCCGCCGGTGAGGGAAGGAAACCGCCTGTCGGCGCGTGAGGGGAGAAGCGTCCAGACGGCATGCACGTGGTTTGCACCCCGTGTAAGCGGTGTGCAAAGACTCGCGTCCCGGTGGGTACGGGCGGGACAATCCTCGTGGCGGAAGGTGGGAAACCGTGGCCCTCGACGATGTACACCCGGTCTGGCACGCACCATCGATGCTTGAGGCCATAGCGCAGAACAATCCCGGTGCTGTCGTCAGGCTGGCACGTCTCGCGGCTGAGCTGACGCAGGCCGAGCTGGGGGCTGCGACCGGCTACACGGCGGCCTCGATCTCGCGCATGGAGCGAGGTAAACAGCCGATGCGGGACATGGTCCTGTTACGGCGCATCGCGGAGGTCCTCGGTATCCCGCCCCAACTGCTCGGGCTCGCGCCCCGACACACGGCCTCCAGGACGTACGAGTCGGCCCCCCTCCCACCCGGCCCGGCAACTAGGCCGTGCCTTGTGGATCTTGCTGGGCTCGCGTGCCCTGGCACCGCACCTCGCCGCGTTGTCGTCAGTCGCCGATGCTCCGCATGGACTCCCTCCTCCGCCTTGCGATGCACGGCACCAGACCCCGCTCACTGATCCAGCCTGATCCACAAGACACGACCTAGGCTGGCCGGAACACTGCCGTCGGGTGGAGAGGGTGAGGACCCCGTGCGACGCCGCAACCTTCTGGCCGGGCTGGCCACGACCGCCGCGACCACGGTCCTCGGCACGGCCCCGGCCTCGGCCCGGACGACCTTGTCCGGGCCGGAGGATCTGCTCCTGCACCGGCACGGGTCGGCCAGTGGTGTCGAACCCACCCCGCATTCGGTGGCCGCCGCCCTCGCCGCCTCCCGCCGGGAGTTCGGCGCCTGTCGCTACGACGCCCTCGCCCGCGCGCTGCCCGCCCGCATCGCTCTGGCCCAGGCACTGGGCCGGCAGGGGGCCGCAGAGCAGTCCGCCACCACCGTCGCCGAGCTGTACAACACCGCCACCCGGCTGTGTATCAAACTCGGCGAGGACGGCCTGGCCGCCGTCACCGCCGACAGGGCCCTGACCGCTGCTCTGTCCGGTGCGGGAGCCCTCACCATCGCCGAGGCGCACCGCATGGTCTCCAGCGCCTGGCGGCGGCAAGGTCACTACGTCCGCGCCACTGATGTCGCTGTGACCGCCGCACAGCAATTGGCGGCCGACCGCACCGCACCGCACCGGAGGGCGAACGCCTTTCCGTCCAGGGAAATCTGTACGCCACCGCCGCGTACACCGCCGCCAGGCAAGGAGACCGGCACACGGCCAAGGAACTGATCACCGAAGCGGAGACCACGGCTACCCGACTGGGGGGCGGAGGGCAGCCCAGTGGCACCACCTTCTTCGGACACAGCCAGGTCCTCCTCCACCGGATTTCGATCAGCCACCTTCTGGGCGACGCCGGACAGGCGATCGAGCACGCCCGACGGGTCGATGTCCGCCGACTGCCCACTCCCGAGCGCCAGGCCCGTTACTGGATCGACGTCGCCCGCTCCTTCGAACAGTGGGGTAAGCCCGATCGCTGCTACCGGGCTCTCCTGGCCGCCGAACAGGCGGCACCCCAGGAAGTGCGTCGCGGTTCCGTACGCACGATGGCCACCGGATTGATGCGGCACGACCATGGGCTCCCGGGCATCAGGGCCTTCGCCAACCGCGTCGGTGCGCTGACCTGATCTTCGAGAAAGTCCAAGCCATTCCCGTGCAGGTGTGATTTCTTGAGCAGCCACCAAAGTGGCCAAACGGGAACGGACCCTGGGCCGGGCCGGCTCACCCGACCCCGCGCCGGAGACCTCACCTCGTTCCTGAACCGCCGCTATCCCCACCAGGCCGCCGTCGAGGGCCTGAGGGAACGGCTGGCCGCCGTCGGCCCGGCCCTGCCCGCAGCCTCCCCCGGAGCATGAAGGACACCGCGATGACGACCAACGACCCCCGGCCCCGAGATCACTCCCTCACCATCCGCAAGCCGTACTTCGACCTCATCGCGTCCGGCGCCAAGACCACCGAGGTACGCGTCGGCTATCCCAAGATCCGCAGGATCGCCGCCGGTGACACCCTCACGATCATCTACGCGGACGAGTCCGTGACCACGCGAATCACCGCCGTCAATGAGTACGAGTCCTTCGCTGCGATGCTCGACACAGAGGACCCATCCGCGATTGGCGGACCGGACATGACTCATGACCAACTCGTTGCCGCGATCCGCGCCATCTACCCGCCAGAGAAGGAAGCCCTCGGCGTCTTCGCCCTCCACCTCGCCCTTGTGTTGAAAAGGGGCTGACGGGACCGGTCCCCGAACGGGGGCGCATTTTCAAGGTAGCCATGAAGGTAGCCACGGAAGCACCGTCTCCGGGCGTTTGTGCAGGTCATAGCGATCCGGAGACAGTCCCCGGCGTACAGCCGGCTAACAGGGCTCCGGCGGCCATCCGAAGAGCGGCGCCTGCACCGCGTGCGGTGGCGGTCCGGCGCCGACCGCCTCCAGGTCGCGGTCGGCCGCCCGCATCAGCCGCCCGGACAGGTCCCGCATCGCGCGCCCGGCCGCCAGCTCGTCGCCGATGTCCGGGATGTCGATGTCCAGCGGGCTGCAATGCGCGGTGCCCCGGCCGGTGAGGGTCGCCGTGCCGGTGTCGAGCACCGCCCGTGCCCTGGTCGTGCCGTCCTCCTCGGTGAGGTAGAGACCGACCGTCCATGCGTGTGTCCGTGCCGCCGTCATGACCGCACCTCCTCAGCCGCGCCCGGCCGCACGGGCGGGTGCCGCCGTGGCGCGTCTCCCGACTCCCTCCAGCATCCCCCCGTGGCCCGCCGCGCGCAGCGGCGCCCCGGACCGGCCGGCGGCAGAGGGCTCAGGCGCTGCTGAGCGAGAGCTTCACCGCGAAGCCCAGGAAGAGCGCGCCCGCAGCCGAGGTCGCCCCCGCCGACAGCGCCCGGCGGCGCCGGAACGCGGCGGCCAGCCGGGTGCCGGTGAATATCAGCCCGCTGAGGTAGGAGAGGCTGGCCAGCTGGAGACAGCCGCCGAGCAGCAGGAACGAGAGGGCGGGGTAGGCGTACGCGGGGTCGACGAACTGGACGAAGAACGCCAGCAGGAAGAAGATCGCCTTCGGGTTGAGCAGGCTGATGACCAGGGCCCGGCGGAACGGGTTCTCCCGCCCGGCCGCCTCCCCGGCGGAACCGGCAGGACCGGCAGGACCAGCAGGACCAGCAGGACCGGCAGGACCTCCGTGCTCGGCGGTGACGGCCTCCTCCGCCTCCACCCGCTCGTCGCGGGTGCGCCACATCGACCAGGCCGCCCGGAGCATCCCGATCGCCATCCAGGTCAGATAGCCCGCGCCCAGCAGCTTGATCGCGCCGAAGAGCAGCGCGTTGGTCTGGAGCAGCGAGGCCGCGCCCGCGGCGGCCAGCACCATGAGGACCGTGTCGCCGAGGAAGACGCCGGCGGCGGCCGCGTACCCCTGGCGGACCCCGCGCCGGGCGGCGACCGAGAGCACGTACAGCGAGTTCGGCCCCGGCAGCAGAATGATCAGGGCGAGACCCGCGAGATAGGTGGGGAGATCCGTGACGCCGAGCATGGGAGCGAGTTTCGCACAGAGGTGCGATCCATCGTAGGGACAGAAGTCCCTGGTGGGCCCCGGTCCCCGCCGCCTCGCCGGCCGGCGGTGCGCTCAGAAGCGTTCACTGGGCACGTAGACGCCCCACTCGTCCCGCAGCGTCCCGCAGACCTCACCGACGGTGGCCCGCGCCCGCAGGGCCTCCTTCATCGGCGGCAGGACGTTGGCACTCCCCCGCGCCGCCGCCCGCAGCTCGCCGAGCGCGCCCTCGACGGCCCGCCGGTCGCGCCCGGCCCGCAGCCGCGCCAGCCGCTCGTTCTGCCGGGCCTCGATGTCCGGGTCGACCCGCAGCGGCTCGTAGTGCTCCTCCTCGTCCAGGGTGTACCGGTTGACCCCGACCACGACCCGCTCGCCGGACTCGGTCTCCTGGGCGATCCGGTAGGCGCTCCGCTCGATCTCGCCCTTCTGGAAGCCCTGCTCGATGGCGCTGACCGCGCCGCCCAGCGCCTCGATCCGGTCCATCAGCTCCCGTGCCGCCGTCTCGACCCCGTCGGTCAGCGACTCCACCGCGTACGACCCGGCGAACGGGTCGACCGTCGCGGTCACGTCCGTCTCGTACGCGAGCACCTGCTGCGTCCGCAGCGCCAGCCGGGCCGCGCGCTCCGTCGGGAGCGCGATCGCCTCGTCGTAGGCGTTGGTGTGCAGCGACTGCGTACCGCCGAGGACGGCGGCGAGGCCCTGGAGGGCGACCCGGACGAGGTTCACCTCGGGCTGCTGGGCGGTGAGCTGCACCCCCGCCGTCTGGGTGTGGAACCGCAGCATCGTGGAGCGGGGGTCGCGGGCCCCGAACTCCTCCCGCATCAGCCGCGCCCAGATCCGGCGGGCCGCCCGGAATTTCGCGATCTCTTCGAGCAGGGTGGTCCTGGCCACGAAAAAGAACGACAGTCGTGGCGCGAATTCATCCACCCGCATTCCGGCGGAGAGCGCGGTACGGACGTACTCGACGCCATTGGCGAGGGTGAACGCGATCTCCTGCGCCGGGGTCGCCCCGGCCTCGGCCATGTGATAGCCGGAGATGGAGATGGTGTTCCACTGCGGGAGTTCGCTGCGGCAGTACCGGAAGATGTCGGCAACCAGCCGCAGCGACGGTTTCGGCGGAAAGATATAGGTGCCGCGCGCGATGTATTCCTTGAGGATGTCGTTCTGGACGGTCCCGGTGAGCCGGCCGGCCGCAGCGCCCTGTTCCGCCGCGACCAGCTCGTACAGGAGGAGCAGCGGCGCGGCGGGCGCGTTGATCGTCATGGAGGTGGAGACCCGGTCCAGCGGGATGCCGTCGAAGAGCGTCCGCATGTCCTCGACAGAGTCGATCGCCACACCGACCCTGCCGACCTCGCCGTGGGCGAGGGGCGCGTCGGAGTCGTACCCCATCTGGGTCGGCAGGTCGAAGGCGACAGAGAGCCCGGTGGTGCCGTGGTCGATCAGCCGCCGGTAGCGGGCGTTGGACTCGGCCGCGGTGCCGAATCCCGCGTACTGGCGCATCGTCCAGGGGCGGCCCGTGTACATGGTGGGGTAGACGCCACGGGTGTAGGGGTACGAACCGGGTGCGCCCAGTTTCGTGCCGGGGTCCCAGTCCGCCAGCGATTTCTGGTCGTATACCGGTTCGATGGGCTGCCCGGACTCGGACTGGCGTGTCATTTCGGCCTCCCCTGTTTCCGCTCCGGGATTTCTTCCCCATAATGCGCGGGAATGCGCGACCGGGCAGGGCGGGACGGCCCCCGCCGGGGTGGCACACGAGCACAGGGGGACGACGATGGCGCATCACGCGGGGATACCGGGACGGACGGCGGCGGGGGTACGGGGGTCGGCCGCCGCGCTGGCCGTCCTGACGGCGGTCACGGGCTGCACGGTCGGTACGAGCGGCGCGGCCGACCGGCCGGCGGCGCGCGCGGCGAGCGGGAACGGCGGCACCCCGGCCGCATCGCGCGTGCCCCAGCCGCAGGAGGCGCGAAGTCCGTCCGCCCCCGCCGTGACCCCGTCCCGGGAGGTGCCGTCACAGCGGACGCCGGCCCGGCGGTCCGGCCCGCCCATGGACGGAAAACCGACAGCCGGAAACCCGACGGGCGGACATCAGGAAGGCGGGAATCAGGCAGGCGGAAAACCGACCGCCACCGGTGTCCCGGCGCCCCGGAAGCCGGCCGCCCCCGTCCTTCTCGACCGGGGTTCCGAGGGTTCGCGGGTACGGGACCTTCAGGCCAGGCTGGCCCAGATCAGCTGGTTCCACTCCGCCCCCACCGGGTACTACGGACGGCTCACCGCCGACGGGGTACGGGGGTTCCAGGCGCGGCGGGGGCTGCCCGCCACCGGCCGGACGGACACCGTCACCTGGGCGCGGCTCCTGGGGATGACCACGAGGCCGACCGCCGCCGAACTCTCCGGCCACACGGAGCGGGAGAAGCCCCGGCCCCGGCTCGACCCGCGCTGTCTGAACGGACGGGTGCTCTGCGTCAGCAAGACCACCCGCACCCTGACCTGGGTGGTCGACGGATCCCCCCGGGCCACCATGGATGTGCGGTTCGGCTCCGAGTACACACCCACCCGCGAGGGCGTGTTCGAGGTCTTCTGGAAGTCGCGGCACCATGTGTCGACGCTGTACGACACCCCGATGCCGTACGCGATGTTCTTCAGCGGCGGTCAGGCGGTGCACTACTCGGCCGATTTCGCCGCCCAGGGCTACAACGGCACCTCGCACGGCTGTGTCAACGTCCGGGACAGGGGGGCCGTCGCCGCGCTGTTCGCCGCGGTCCGCACCGGTGACAAGGTCGTCGTCCACTGGTGACCCGGCCGGCCTGCCGACCGGGAAAAAGAAGTGGCGCGGGCGGGACCGGGGGAACGAGTCCCACCCGCGCCGATGCGCCCAGCCGCAGGTACGGGGGGAACCCCGGCTTCTGGCGCCGCCGATGACCAGTCGGCTCACTCCTTACTGCGCCATCGGCCCGAGAAACGTCACACCCCTCGGTGGTGACGGATGAAAGTGCAGGTCAGCAGGGTGGTGAGATCAGCAGGGGGTGCCCAGCGGGGGCGCGGAGATCCTGGCGTCCACGCGGTCGGCGGGGTTCGCGCCGGGGCCGTCGCCGATGGGCCGCGGGTCCCGTGACTGCCCGCCGTCACCGCCGTTACCGCCGTCCGCGACGGGCCCGCCGGGGGCCTGCTCCACCTGAGGTCCGCCCGCCGCGCAGGGCTTGCCCGAGCCGGAACCAGAACCGGAGCCGGAGCCGGAACCAGGCCCGGAACCAGAACCAGGCCCGGAACCGGTACCGGAGCCGCCGCCGGGACGGCCGGGGCGCTCGGTCTGCTTCCCCGACCCACCGGAACCGCCGGAACCGCCGGAACCGCTGGACCCACCGGAGCCGCCGCTGCCTGCCGACGTGCCCGGACCGCCCCAGCCGCCACCCGGCCGGCTTCCCTTCTTGTTCGAGCCGCCCTGGGAACCGCCCGGTCCGGCGGAGCCGCTGGGCTGCTCGCCCCGGCCCGGATCAGGAAGCCCCGCGTTGCCCTTCCCGCTCCCCTGCCCCTTCCCGCTCCCCTTCCCGCTCCCTTGCCCCTTCCCGTTCCCCTTCTCGTTCCCGTACCCGTCGCCGTACGCCACGTCCGGCCGGCCGGTCCCCGTACCGCCCTTGCCGCCCTTGCCGGTCTTCCCCGGTCTCGCGGGCCCGTTCGCCTGGCCCCGCTGGCGGTCCTGGGTGAGCAGCGAGTTGCAGAAGCCGTCCACCTGGTCGGCCCCGTACGCCTTCCGCGCCAGCCAATCGGCCCGGTCCCCGTCGAGGGTGCCGCTCCGGTGGTCCAGGCACGCCTTCCGCAACCGCTGATGCCGTTCGCCCCGGTGCGAGCCCGGCTTCCCGGACCATTCGCCGTCCCCGGCGCGGGGCTCCCCCGTACGGTCGTCGGGGGATTCCGGAGGCCGCGGACCCGCCGTCCCCCCGGTGATCCCCGGCGCGGTCGCCACTCCACCCGTATCCCCGTCGGGGGGCGTCCCCCGCTCCGAGGGGGAGCCGGGCGACGGGCTGAACGAGCCCGGTGTCCCGACCCCGCGGACGGTGGCCCCCACCGGGGTCTCCTCGAACGGCGACGGCAGCACCCCGGCCCCCGTCGCCAGCGCGACCCCGCTGAAGGCGAACCCGGCGACCAGCGCGATGAGTCCGGAGCGCGCGGGCCGGGCGATCCGCCGCCGGAACGCGGGCCGGGGCGCCCGGCCCAGCAGCACGGTGCCCAGGCTGAAACCGGATTCCTGGGTGCCGGTGCCGGCGGTGTCCGGCACCCCCCGGGCGGGGGCGAGGCCCCGCTCCTCCCGCGCGGCACGGAAGGCGGCCAGCGCGGCTGCCTCTCCCGGCAGCTCCCCGCCGTCGCCCGTGGGCAGGGCGTCCCGGGCACGGCGGACCCCGGACAGCGCTTCGTCCAGCGACTCGGCCCGGGAGCGGCTGGGGCCACCGGGGAGCTTCGCCGCCTCGCCGCGCAACAGCCGTTCGGCCGTGTCCTTGTCCAGCCAGTCATGCCCGTCGTCGGCCATCACATGTCCCTCTGCGTCCGCAGCCGCGTGCGCGTCACACCGGCGGGAGCGGTGACACCGGGCCGGGACGGGCGCTGCGGAGGCATGCCGTTCAGATCCATACTGCCGTCGTGGGGGCCACCGGGGCCCGGCACGGAGCGCCGGCCGTCCCCTCCGCCGCCGTCCGCACCGTACGCTCTCGTGGCCTGATCCGCGTATTCGGGCCGGTCCTGACCGTTCGCCGGTACGGGACCGCCCTCCGGTACGGGGTCCTCCGCGCCCAGCATCTCGGCCAGCCGCTTGAGCCCCCGGTGGGCCGCCGTGCGCACCGCCCCGGGGCGTTTGCCGAGGGTGCGGGCGGCGCTCTTGGCGTCGAGGCCGACCACGACCCGGAGCACCACCGCCTCGGCCTGGTCCTGCGGCAGCCGCGCGATGAGCGCCATGGTGCTGTCGGTGGCCAGGGCCTCCATGGCCTCGTCGGCGGTGTCCGACTCGGCGGGCCGTCCGGTCAGTTCCGTCTCGTCGCCGCCGACGGCCGGGCGGCGGCCGCGCATCCGTATGTGGTCCAGGGCCCTGTTGCGGGCTATGCGCGCCGCCCAGCCCCGGAAGCGGTCCGCGTCCCCGGTGAAGCGGTCCAGATCGCGGGCGATCTGGAGCCACGCCTCGGAGGTCACGTCCTCGGCGTCCGGGTCGCCCACCAGCGTCCGTACATAGCCGAGCAGACGCGGATGCACCGCGCGGTACACAGCTCGGAAGGCGCTCTCGTCCCCCTGCTGCGCCGCGAGCACCGCGGCCGTCAGCTCCGCGTCGTCCCCCAGCACTACCTCAACCTGTTCCGAATCGCAGCTGGTCACCACTGCCCCGCGTCACGGGGACGCGCATCCGCACGCTACGGCGTTCCGCCAGCCGCGTCCATGACTTGGTACAACTTGCAACAATATGCGCTCCCGTTTCCGGGGGTGTGACAGAAATCGCTTGCCCGGCGCAGAGGGGAGTACGGGGACGCACAGCGCACCCGTCGGACGACGACCGGGGTCTCTCCTGTGGGGGGTGGCGGCCCCGGTCGTCCTCCCTCACGCCTTCCCCGCGTTCCGCTCCCCCCGCACCTGCCCACGTGGGCGTTGCGTACACCCGTCCGCGCGTACGGACCCGTGCCCGGCACCGGGTTCCCGGTGAAGGACGGGGGCATCACGGGCGTGATGAGAACACGCGTACGACCGAGACGGCCGCCGCGACAGGTACGACCACTGCGACGGGTACGACGAGTACGACCGCTGTGACGGGTGCAACGAGTACGAACGCTGCGACAGCTTTCGCGGCCTTCATGGCTTTCGCGAACGATGCGGCCCGCGCGACCGTCCCGGGTCCGCACGGCGCGGGCCGTCCGGTCAGCCCCGTACCCGGGACTGCCGGGAGACCACCGCGCGCAGCACCCGCTGCCCCTCGGTGGACACCCCCAGGACCTGGCGGAGACCGGCTCCGCCCTCCCCCGCCGCCAGGATCTCCAGCACCCGCAGCTGTCGTCGCAGTTCGCCGGCGACCAGCGGACCCGCGCCGGCCGGCGCCCCCTCGCGGCAGCCCTTGAGCACCTCCACGACGTCGGCGGCGGCGGGCTCCCCGCGCCCCGGGCCGCCCGCGTCGAGGCGGTGGTGGAGTTCGAGGGCGGCCACCGAGCAGTCGTCGGCCCACTCGCGCAGCGGGCCGGCGTCCCAGGCGGACGGTGCCGCGTCCAGCATCTGGCGGACGAGGGCGGCGGCCGGGTCGCCCGTGTCGCCGCCCAGGGCGGCGGTCGCCGCCAGCGCCTCGGCCGCCGCCGCCAGGGAGGCGGGCCAGGCGTCCCCTCCCCTGGCCAGTCCGGCCCAGAGCGGGCGCAGTGCGTCCGCCTCCGCCGCGAGCAGCGGCAGACACCGCTCCAGGCAGGCGAGTCCGCTGGCGGCGAGCCCCCTCTCGTCGGCTTCCGCGATCAGTTCCCTCAGGCACTTCGACGCCACTGACGCCTCCCCTCACGGCGCGGTTTTCGGGCCGCTTGGCGCAAAGTACCCCGTCTGCACCCCCGCCGCCATGGGTTGTCCGGAGCTGAGCGGTTGTGCCCGGCAGCGGTCGCCGGTACGGCGATATCCCCCGGGTAGGCATGAGCCAAGCGCATATGCACCAACCATCTGTTAGATTCATCGCACCCGGAACTCGGCCCGGGGGCCACGGCGTTGACGCCGCAGCGCCCCGACGGGCGGCCGGGCAGCAGCGGTGTGAGCCCGCACACCCCCGAGCGGACTCACACCGCTCCCCCGTGCCTCAGCCGAGCCGGTCCGCGAGCGTGCGGAAGTCCTGCCAGGTACGCACCGGCGGGCGCGGGTCCCAGAGCTTCTGCGCGGTCGCCCGCAGCGGCAGTGCGATCCCCCGGGCCACCTGCTCGGGCGTCTGCGAGCGCGCGAGGTCGCACCAGACGGCGAACCGCCCGCCCGGGATCTGCCCCGAATAGCGGGCCGGCACCGGCCGGGTGCCGCGCAGCACCAGCGGGGTCCACTGCTGGTAGATGCGCTGCCCGGTCGGATAGTGGAACTCGTTGGGCTCGCCGAGGACGTAGTAGAGGTACTCGTCGTTGAGGTTGACCACCGGCCGGCCCTCGGCCAGGTACTCCTCCGGCGGCCGGGCCCCGATCTCCTTCCCGGTCCAGTACTCCACCTCGATGTCCTCGTCGACGTGCGTCCGCCCGCCCCGGAAGTAGCCGTCGTTCCACGCCTTGAGGGTGCGGCCGCCGGGCCGCAGCACGGTGGCGCGGTCGTTGATCCACTCGGTGGCCAGGTCCTGGATGCGCCCGGCGGGCCCGTACTCCTCGCGCGCGATGGCGGCGAGCGCGGGGAAGGACGCCTCGGGGTCGCGGCGGGTCAGCGCCTGGTACTCGTCACCGCCGAGGTGCCAGTACGCGCCGTCGAACAGCTCCGCGTACTCCTCCAGCAACTCGTCCACGAGCCGGCCGGCGGCGGGTTTGCCGATGTCGACCGCGCCGGGCACCGGCCGGCCGGCCACGTCCCGGAGCTGGAGCCCGGGGTGCTTGGCGAGCACCGCGCCCAGATGGCCCGGGGAGTCGATCTCGGGGATCACGGTGATGTGGAGCGACGCGGCGAGGGCGAGGATCCGCCGGACCTCCGCCTTGGTCAGATGCTGCGGGGAGACGATCTCGGGGTGGGTGTCGGAGGCGATCCGGAAGCCCTGGTCGTCGGAGAAGTGCAGGCCGAACTGGTTGAGCTTGAGATCGGCCATGGTCCGCAGCCGGTCCTCGATCCAGGCGGCGGTGAAGAACTTCCGGGCGGTGTCCACCATCAGCCCGCGCTGCGGCCGGTCGGGGCCGTCCCGGAGCACGCCCTCGGGCATGGCCCCGCCGGAGCGGACGGCCTGTTTGAGGGTGCGGGTGCCGTAGAAGACACCCGCTTCGGCGGGGCCCTCGATCCGGACCCGGCCGTCGGCGGTGGTGAGGGTGTACGACTCGGAACCGACGGGTCCGGGCGGTGCGGCGGGCCGGGGCTCCGTGGGGGCGTCGGGGGTGAGCGCCAGCTCGACATCGCCGGGGCGGGCGGGTTCCGTGCCCCGGTAGGCGATCCGCAGCTCCCGGGCGAGCAGCCGGGCCTCGTCCGCCAGGTCCTCGTCCCCGGGGGCGACGGCGACGCCGGAGCCGGGTCCGGGCCGCCAGCCGGGGCCCCGGGCCGGCTCGTGGTCGCGTACGGCCGGAATCGTCGCGGGGGCCTTCGAGAGCGGATACACCCGGGAGGGTGACGGACTGGAGGGGCCGGTGGTTGCCGAACGGTCCGCCGCTCCGACAGACGTACGATCAAATGGGCCTGTTCCATGGGTTTCACTCGAATTGCCGGATTCATCACCCGAGCAGCCCCCCAGCAGCAGCGAGACCACCGCCGCCACGGCGGCCGCGCCGGACGGCACGGCCCTGCCGCGCCCCGCCCGACGCCAGGAATGCCGTATCACTCGCGTACCTCCTGACCCGTGGACCCGGGGAGCCGCCGCAGCGGTCCGGGACGGCCGAGGGCGCCGTTCTTCGGGCGTTTCGCCCGGACGCGCCATGGTCTGGGGTGATTCAACACCCCGGGCGGAGGTGCCGCCATCGCCCACCGACCCGGACGATCACGGAGCTGACAACCCGCCCGGCGCTCCGGTACGGGCAAGGGGCACGGGCAGGGAGCACGGGCACGGAGCGCGGCGATTCCGATAGCCCGTCCGAGCCAGTTTGATTGCCTGTTTGATCACACCTGAGGACCCGGCGCGAACGAACCGACAAGTCGTCGCTACGATGGCCGGGGCCGGTGGACCGTACCCGGCCGGGCCAGACCGACACCCCAAGCCGGCAGGCCCCAGTCCCCGCTCCCGGAGGGTTCTTCCGTGCCGGCTGGAACGCTGTACCGCGGCCGGGAAGGAATGTGGTCCTGGGTGGCTCATCGAGTCACCGGCGTCCTCATCTTCTTCTTCCTGTTCGTGCATGTGCTGGACACCGCCCTTGTCCGTGTCTCCCCCGAGGACTACGACAAGGTCGTAGCCGTCTACAAGACGCCGATCGTCGCGCTGCTGGAATACGGCCTCGTCGCCGCAGTCCTCTTCCACGCGCTCAACGGCCTGCGTGTCATCGCCGTGGACTTCTGGTCCAAGGGCCCGCGCTACCAGAAGCAGATGCTCTGGACCGTCATGGGCATCTGGATCGTGCTGATGGTGGGCGCCCTGTACCCCGTCCTCGGTCACGCCGTACGCGAAGTATTCGGGAGCTGAGTCCGGACATGTCTGCTGACACCTCTTCCGCCATCGGGGCCGTCGAGACCGCCCCCGTCTACGACGTGGACAATCCCGCCCCGTTCATCGAGGCCCCGCGCAAGCGCACGGGGAAGACCCCGCGCAGCACCCGCGGCAACTTCGAGATGGCCGCGTGGCTCTTCATGCGCCTCTCCGGCGTGGTGCTCGTCGTCCTCGTCATCGGCCACCTGGTCATCCAGCTGGTGCTGGACGGCGGCGTCTCCAAGATCGGCTTCGCGTTCGTCGCCGGCCGCTGGGCCTCCCCGTTCTGGCAGGTCTGGGATCTGCTGATGCTCTGGCTCGCCATGCTGCACGGCGCCAACGGCCTGCGTACGGTCATCAACGACTACGCCGAACGGCCGAACACCCGCCTGTGGCTGAAGGGCCTGCTGTACACCGCCACGGTGTTCACCATCCTGCTGGGCACGCTGGTGATCTTCACCTTCGACCCGAACATCCGCTAGAGCCGGGGCTGACGAACCAATGCAGATCCACAAGTACGACACCGTCATCGTCGGCGCCGGTGGCGCGGGCATGCGCGCCGCCATCGAGGCCACCAAGCGCAGCCGTACCGCCGTGCTGACCAAGCTGTACCCCACCCGCTCCCACACGGGCGCCGCGCAGGGCGGCATGGCCGCCGCGCTCGCCAACGTGGAGGAGGACAACTGGGAGTGGCACACCTTCGACACGGTCAAGGGCGGTGACTACCTGGTCGACCAGGACGCCGCCGAGATCCTGGCGAAGGAGGCCATCGACGCCGTCCTCGACCTGGAGAAGATGGGCCTGCCGTTCAACCGGACCCCGGACGGCACCATCGACCAGCGCCGCTTCGGCGGGCACTCCCGCAACCACGGCGAGGCCCCGGTCCGCCGCTCCTGCTACGCCGCCGACCGCACCGGTCATATGATCCTCCAGACGCTGTACCAGAACTGCGTCAAGGAGGGCGTGGAGTTCTTCAACGAGTTCTACGTCCTGGACCAGCTGATCACCGAGGTGGACGGCGTCCGCCGGTCGGCCGGTGTGGTCGCGTACGAGCTGGCCACCGGCGAGATCCACGTCTTCCAGGCGAAGGCCGTGATCTACGCGTCCGGCGGCACCGGCAAGTTCTTCAAGGTGACCTCGAACGCGCACACCCTCACCGGCGACGGCCAGGCGGCCTGCTACCGGCGCGGGCTGCCGCTGGAGGACATGGAGTTCTTCCAGTTCCACCCGACGGGCATCTGGCGCATGGGCATCCTGCTGACGGAGGGCGCCCGCGGTGAGGGCGGCATCCTCCGCAACAAGGACGGCGAGCGCTTCATGGAGAAGTACGCGCCCGTCATGAAGGACCTCGCCTCGCGCGACGTCGTCTCCCGCTCCATCTACACGGAGATCCGCGAGGGCCGCGGCTGCGGCCCCGAGGGCGACCACGTCTTCCTGGACCTGACCCACCTGCCGCCGGAGCAGCTGGACGCCAAGCTCCCGGACATCACCGAGTTCGCGCGGACCTACCTCGGCATCGAGCCCTACACGGACCCGATCCCGATCCAGCCGACCGCGCACTACGCCATGGGCGGCATCCCGACCAACGTCGAGGGCGAGGTGCTGGCCGACAACACCACCGTCGTCCCGGGCCTGTACGCCGCCGGCGAGGTCGCGTGCGTCTCCGTGCACGGCGCCAACCGCCTCGGCACCAACTCGCTCCTGGACATCAACGTCTTCGGGCGCCGCGCCGGCATCGCCGCCGCCGAGTACTCCGCGACGGCCGACTACGTCGACCTGCCGGAGAACCCCGCCTCCCTCGTGGTGGAGATGGTGGAGAACCTGCGCAACGCCACCGGTGGCGAGAGGGTCGCGGACATCCGCCGCGAACTCCAGGAGACCATGGACGCCAACGTCATGGTCTTCCGCACCGAGCAGACCATCAAGTCGGCGGTCGAGAAGATCGCGGAGCTGCGCGAGCGCTACCGGAACGTGGCCATCCAGGACAAGGGCAAGCGGTTCAACACGGACCTGCTGGAGGCCATCGAGCTGGGCAACCTGCTGGAGCTGGCCGAGGTCATGGCCGTCTCCGCGCTCGCCCGCAAGGAGTCCCGCGGCGGTCACTACCGCGAGGACTACCCCAACCGCGACGACGTCAACTTCATGCGCCACACCATGGCGTACCGCGAGGTCGGCGACGACGGCACCGAGACCGTCCGTCTCGACTACAAGCCGGTCGTCCAGACCCGCTACCAGCCGATGGAGCGTAAGTACTGATGGCTACCCCTGTCATGGACAAGGCCGAGACCCCTGGTGCGGGGGAGGCCCCCTCGCCCTACATCACGGTCACCTTCCGGATCCGGCGCTTCAACCCGGAGCTCTCCGAGCACGCGGTCTGGGAGGACTTCGAGCTGGAGATCGACCCCAAGGAGCGGGTCCTCGACGGCCTCCACAAGATCAAGTGGGACCAGGACGGCACCCTCACCTTCCGCCGCTCCTGCGCCCACGGCATCTGCGGCTCCGACGCGATGCGGATCAACGGCAAGAACAGGCTCGCCTGCAAGACGCTGATCAAGGACCTCAACCCGGAGAAGCCCATCACGATCGAGGCCATCAAGGGCCTGACGGTCCTCAAGGACCTGATCGTGGACATGGAGCCGTTCTTCCAGGCGTACCGCGACGTGATGCCCTTCCTGGTCACCAAGGGCAATGAGCCCACGCGCGAGCGCCGCCAGTCCGCGGAGGACCGCGAGCGCTTCGACGACACCACGAAGTGCATCCTGTGCGCGGCGTGCACGACGTCCTGCCCGGTCTTCTGGAACGACGGCCAGTACTTCGGCCCGGCGGCCATCGTCAACGCCCACCGCTTCATCTTCGACTCGCGCGACGAGGCCGGCGAGCAGCGGCTGGAGATCCTGAACGACAAGGACGGCGTCTGGCGCTGCCGTACGACGTTCAACTGCACGGACGCCTGCCCGCGCGGTATCGAGGTCACGAAGGCCATCCAGGAAGTGAAGCGCGCGCTGATCACCCGCCGCTTCTGATCCCGGCATCCGGGCGAAGGCCCGGCCATCGCCGTGAGGGCCCCGATCCCGTGTGGGATCGGGGCCCTTCCGTCGTCCCGGAGCCAGGGGGGAGGGTTCACCCCGGCGCGGGCGCCTGGCAGGATCTTCGGTGAAGGCCGGTGGTGGCCGGTGCTGACCGGTGCTGACCGGTGGTGCGCAGGGAACGGGGACGCGGGGATGAACGAGTCGAATCCGTACAAGAACGAGGGTGAGCCGGAGTACCAGTGGGGGCCCGCGCAGCCCTACGGCTATCCGCCGGAGGGCGGGCCCGGATACGGGTATCCGCAGGCGCAGCCCTTCGCGTATCCGCCGACGCAGCCCGCCGGGGTGCCCGTGCCCGCGCCGGGTTACGGGCCCGCGCCGGTGGCCGGGGCCGGGCCGGTGCTGGTGATCGGGGACATCACCGTGGTGGGTGATCAGATCCATACCCCGTCGGGGAGCATGCCGCTGAAGGGCGCGGTGTGGAACGCGATGGACCTGACGCGGATGGAGGAGAAGATCCCGACGTACGCCATCGTCCTCGCGGTCGTCTTCACCCTCGCCTGCCTGGTGGGGCTCTTCTTCCTGCTGATCAAGGAGAAGTCCCTCTCGGGCTATGTCCAGGTGAGCGTCTCCAGCGGCGGCAGGCACCACACCACGATGATTCCCGCGACCAACCCCATGGTCTTCCAGCAGATCATGGGGCAGATCAACCACGCCCGCATGCTGAGCGCGTAGGAGTCGGCGGGTCCCGTACCAGGAGGTGCGGGATCCCGTGGCGTAATTATTGTCAGGTGCATGACATTCATCCCCATCAACCCCCACCCGGGGGCAACTTGAACATGTTCAAAAGGAGGTCTACCGTCACTCCTGACAGCTTTTTTGAACACGTTCAAGGAGCGTGGACATGGACCTCAACGTGGTCTCGTACGTCGTCTATCTGCTGATCAGCGTCGCGCTGACGGTGTGGGTGGCCCGCACCCTCAGCAAGAACGGCCGGGTCTTCCTCTCCGACGTGATGCGAGGCGACGAGAAGCTCGCCGACGCCGTCAACCACCTCCTCGTGGTCGGCTTCTACCTCGTCAACCTCGGCTTCGTCGTCCTCTATCTGCGCGGCGACGGCTATGTGGAGACCGTCATCGACCTGTTCGACGCGCTCTCGCTGAAGCTCGGCGTCGTCCTGCTGGCCCTCGGCGCCATGCACCTGTGCAACGTCTATGTCCTCAGCCGGATCCGCCGCCGCCGGATGATGGAGCGCGAGCTGACACCGCCGGTCCCGCCCCAGGGCTGGACCCGGGTCGCCGACCGGATGCCGCCCGCCGCCGGGCAGGCCGGGGCATGAGCACCGCGACGGCAGTGACCGGAGTGCGCGGCACACCGGTACGGCAGCTGACGGTCCTCTACGACGCCCAGTGCTCCCTCTGCGTCCATGTGCGGCACTGGCTCCAGCGGCAGCCCCAGCTCGTACCCCTGCGGCTGGTCCCCGCCGGGTCCGACGAGGCGCACCGGGTGTATCCCGAGATCGACCACGGCGACACCCTGCGGGAGATCACCGTCATCGGCGACCGGGGCCAGGTCTACCGGGGGGAGGCCGCCTGGATCATGTGCCTGTGGGCGCTGGCCGAATACCGCGCCAAGGCGAAGTGGCTGGCCACCCCCGCGGGTAAGCCCTTCGTGCGGGTGACGCTGCTCGCCGCCGCCAAGTACCGCGAGCGCTCCGGCGCGCGGCGCCTGGAGCGGGGCCCGGCGCCCTGCGCGGACGGCTGCGACGTCCCCCATTAGGCTCGGACACCGTGACGGACGCGCAGCCCACCTCCAAGAGCACCCCCAAGAGCGAGCAGACCCGTACGCTCATCCTCGAAACGGCCCTCGGGCTGTTCCGGGAACGTGGTTACGACAAGACCACCATGCGGGCCATCGCCCAGGAGGCCGGCGTCTCGGTGGGGAGCGCGTACTACTACTTCTCCTCCAAGGAGCACCTGGTCCAGGGCTTCTACCACCGGATCGCCGCCGAGCACCGGGCGGCGGTCCGGTCCGTGCTGGACACCGAGACCTCGCTGGAGAAGCGGTTCGCCGGGGTGCTGCTCGCCTGGCTGGACATCGCTGAGCCGTACCACGAGTTCGCCGCGCAGTTCTTCAAGAACGCGGCCGACCCGGAGAGTCCGCTCAGCCCCTTCTCGCCCGAGTCGGAGCCCGCCCGGCAGGAGGTCGTCGCCGTCCACCGGGAGGTGCTGGCCGGGGCGCGCACCAAGGTCCCCGCCGAGCTGGAGGAGTCCTTCCCGGACCTGATGTGGCTCTCCCAGATGGGGCTGGTCCTCTACTGGGTCTTCGACCGGTCACAGGGCCGGGAGCGCAGCCGCCGGCTGGCCGAACGGGGGGCCCGGCTCACCGCGCGCGGCATCGTCCTGTCCCGGTTCCGGGTGCTCCGTCCGCTCGTCCACGACCTGCACGACCTGTTCGCCGATCTGCTGCCCGGCATGGCGCAGACCGCCGCCCGGCGGAAGGACAGGCGGAGCGGCGAGGGTGAGGGGGAGGAGCGAGGGAACGGGGGGCGGGAGTCGGCGGGCTCAGGTCGCTAGAGCCAGGTGAGCGACCACAGGCGCCAGATGCCCGTACCGTCGGTCAGATACTGCGAGCCGCCCACGTCCCGGGTGCTCAGGACGTACTCGGTCCGCTGCCAGAGCGGCAGCAGCGGCACATCCTCCGCGATCTTCCGCTGGAGCTTCTTGAAGTCGAGCGTGGCGCGGGAGCGCTGCTCGTACCGCTGGGTCGCGGCGATCAGCCGGTCGACGGTGTCGCTCCGGTAGCCCGTGTGGAGCGTGGAGTTCCGCCCGACCAGGGGCTGGGTGAAGCTGTCCGGGTCGGGGAAGTCGGGGAACCAGCCGACGAGGAAGGCGTCGTACGCGCCTTGGGTGAAGTTGCGCTGGTACTCCGTCCACTCCGCCGACGTGAGCCGGATCCGGAACAGGCCGGTGGCCTCCAGCTGCCGCTTCAGCTCGGCGGCCTCCTGCGTCGGCCCGGTGTCGGCCCAGTGGGCGAGGGTGAAGCGGACCGGAGTGCTCACCCCGGCGTCCTGGAGGATTTCGCGGGCGCGGTCGGTGTCCGCCTCGGGGTGGGCGTCGAAGAAGGGGTTGCTGTGGGCGAGTATCCCCTGCGGGATCAGGGAGTACAGCGGCTGGACGGTCGAGCGGTAGACCCGGTCGGCGAGCGCGCCCCGGTCCACGGTGGTCGCGATCGCCCGGCGTACCGCCCGTTCCGCCATGGGTGAGCCGGAGCCCAGGTTGAAGACGAGGCTGCGGGTCTCCGGGCTGCGGGTCTCCGTCATCCGCAGTTCGGCGTCGCTGGGGTCGAGCTTCGCGAGGACGGCGGCCGGGAGCTGGCGGTGGACGACGTCGAGGCCGCCGGCGCGCCGGCCCTTCGCCAGCTCCTCCGAGGTCGTGAAGTAGCGGACCTCGACCGGTCCGCCC
Source organism: Streptomyces yaizuensis (assembly GCF_034961445.1). Lineage (NCBI taxonomy): Bacteria > Bacillati > Actinomycetota > Actinomycetes > Kitasatosporales > Streptomycetaceae > Streptomyces > Streptomyces yaizuensis. The sequence goes on along the minus strand of NZ_BSBI01000011.1, from coordinate 297,167 downwards.
GTGGAGCCGATGGCACCCCGGTACTCGGGGTTCGGTTCGAGCCGCGCCCGTACCCCCGTCTTGTAGGTCGTGAGGAGGTACGGGCCCGAGCCGGTGACCGAGGTGCCCGTGCGCAGCTTGTCCGCCGGGTAGCGGGTGCGGTCGACGATGGATCCGGCGCCGGTGGCCAGTTTCTGCGGGAAGGTGGCGTCGCCCGTACGGAGCCGGAAAGTCACTTTCTGGCCTTTGGCGGAAACGCTCTCCAGGGTGCTGAAGAGCGGCGCGGGGCCGAGCCGCGATTTGATCCTCAGCATGCGCTCGAAGGAGTACTCCACGTCGGCGGCGGTGACGGACCCGCCGCCCGCGAAGGTCAGGTCGTCGCGGAGTTCGCAGACATACGTGGTCAGCCCGCCGCCGGTGAAGCCGCAGCTCCGGGCCGCGTCCGGGACGGGGGTCAGCCCGCCCGGCCGGAAGGTCAGCAGCGACTGGAAGACATTGCTGTAGAGCGCCCAGGACCCGGCGTCGTACGCGCCCGCCGGGTCGAGGGAGGTCACCACATCGCTGGTGCCCACGGTGATCGGCTTTGTCCGCTTCTCTCCCGACGGCAGTGCCAACCAGCCGCCGATCGCCGTGACCAGCACGGCAACGGCGGTGATCCCTACGCGCGAGCGCGTCCACAGCATGATTGGAAGTCCCCTTCGAGCCACCCCCGGCGGCTCTTCACGCCACCCCGGCGGGAGTAGGGGATGAAACCATTACGACTCGGGCCGTGCCCAGAGCCGAAACGGGCCATTCACAATCCACTATCCGGCCAACTAAGCTTGGCGGGATGCGAGTTGGACGATCGTGACTTCCGACTCCGTTCCCACGCGCACGGGCGGGCCCCAGGCGCCCGCGCCCTGGGTGACGTAGAGCTGGGTGTCGCCGTACCGCTCCAGTCCGGCCACGGTGGGATTGGACAGTTCCGCGACGAAGTTGCCGGGCCAGAGCTGGCCGCCGTGGGTGTGGCCGGAGAGCTGGAGGTCGACGCCGTGCTCGACGGCGTCGTGGATCACTACCGGCTGGTGGGCGAGGAGGACGGAGGCCCGGGAGCGGTCCCGGTCGCCGAGGGCCTTGCCGAAGTCGGGCCCGTGGCCGATCGATTCGCCCTGGATGTCGTTGACGCCGGCGAGGTCGAAACCGCCCGCGATCTCGACGCGTTCGTTCTCCAGCGGCTTGAGGCCCAGCTCGCGGACGTGGTCGATCCACTCCCCCGCGTGGGAGTAGTACTCGTGATTGCCGGTGACGAAGAAGGAGCCGTGGCGGGCGCGCAGCTGGGCGAGGGGTTCGGCGGCGGAGCCCAGGTGGGCGACGGTGCCGTCGACCATGTCGCCGACGACGGCGATCAGGTCGGGCTGGGCGGAGTTGATGACGTCGACGATCCGCTGGGTGTGGCTCCGGCCCAGGATGGGGCCGATGTGGATGTCGCTGACGACGGCGATCCGCAGGCCGTGGGCGGAGCGGGGGAGCTTGGCGAGCGGGACGGTGACGCGTTTGATCCGGGGGCCGCGCAGGACGGTGTGGGTGCCGTGGGCGACCGTGCCGAGCGTGGCGGCGACAGCGCCCGCCCCGACGACACGGGAGACGAAGAGGCGGCGGGAGACGGCACGGAGCGCCGCCGGGGCGGGCTCGGACTCGGGGGCGGGGGCCGGAGCCGGGGCAGGTGCTTCGGCGGCCGGTGTGTCGACGGCGGGCGTGTCGACGGCGGGCGTGCCGGCAGCCGGCTTGATCTCGTGGGCCGCCGAGGCGTCCGCGGTGGCCGCGTCGGCGCCCGCCACCACAGGGGTGCCGTCGGTCTGCGGCACGGTGGCGGTTTCGGTGTCGGTGGCGGTGTCGGTGCCTGTACTCGCACTGATTCTCGTGCCCGCAGGGGCTCCGGTTCCTGTTCCGGATCCGTTTCCGAATGACGGTGCCTGGGGTACGGGCGCCGTGTCCGCCTGGGCTGCCGCGTCCCGCGCATCCGGCGGCGGGCTGGTTTCCGCGGTGCCGTCCCCGGCCCGCCGGTCGCCCAGACGGAGCCAGACCGCGCGTACGGCCTCACCCACGAGCAGTGCCAGCACCAGGTAGAGCAGGATGGCCAGCCAGTAGTAACCGGGCCAGGCGAGCAGCCGTTCCAGCCAGGGCGGCGCCCCGGCCCGGCTGGCGAGCACCGCGCCCACCGACAGCAGGGGCAGTACGCAGATCGCCACCGTCCCGATCCGGCGGGCCGCTCCCGGGCCGCGCGTCGTGTCACGGACGATTCTCCGCCACACATACCAGTGCGCCCCCACCAACAGGGCGATCACCGCGATCATCACCAGTAAGACGACGGCAATCACAGACAGCTCCCCTATTCTTCACGCCGCAGAGCGCGAACCCCACGCAACCCGATGACTCCCACGACCGTCCCCAGAATCAGGGATGTGACCGCGAGCAGCAGGTGAACCCAGAAGTAACCCGTCGGGTCACCTGCCTCGTCGAACGCCAGTCCGCTGCCGTCCGCCCACAGGTTCTTGATGAAAGTGATCCAAATGGCCCAGCTCCACACCCCGAAGGCGAGAAGGAACATGGAGACGGGGCGGCTGAGCTTCATGGGACCAGTATCACGGGTGGGGCGGAGGCGCGTCCGTCCGGGTGGGCTGACTCAGCGGTCCCCCCGGCGAGTCATGAACCCGATAAACATATTTTCTGTCTTTGCCTGTACTTTCACCTGCGTGTCTGTCGTGAAGAACTCCGTGAAGGCGAGCGGAAGGAAGACCGCGCTGGTGGTCGCCGCCGCCGCGCTGCTCCCCGTCCTGGCCGCCGCCCCCGCCGCCTCGGACACGCACGACGACAAGCCCAAGGCGAAGCAGGGCACCAGTGCGGCCCGGAAGCAGCCCAACCCCCCGGCCGCCATGTCCACGGTCGGCGGCGCCCGGCTGGGCATGGCGGGCACCCAGGTCAGCCTGGGCCGGGGCGCCCCCGTCCTCCCCAAGGACCTGACCGCCCGCTCCTGGATCGTCGCCGACGCCGAGAACGGCGAGGTGCTGGCCGCGCACAACGCGCACTGGCGGCTGCCCCCGGCGTCCACGCTGAAGATGCTCTTCGCGGACACCCTGCTGCCCAAGCTGCCGAAGGCCACCACCCACAAGGTCTCCGCCGCCGAACTGGAGGACGTGGGTCCGGGCAGCAGCATCGTCGGTGTGGAGGCGGACCAGTCCTACTCCATCCACGATCTGTGGCTCGGTGTCTTCCTGCGCTCCGGGAACGACGCCGTCCATGTGCTGTCCGCCCTCAACGGCGGCATGGACCGGACCGTCCGGGACATGCAGGCGCACGCGGAGGAGTTGCAGGCCCTGGACACCCAGGTGGTCTCTCCCGACGGCTACGACGCCGCCGGGCAGGTCTCCTCCGCGTACGACCTCACCCTGATCGCCCGCAGCGGCCTCCAGAAGAAGGACTTCCGCGAGTACTCCTCCACGGTCCGTGCGGACTTCCCCGGCGAGGGCGAGATCGTGAACACCAACCGGCTGCTGACCGGCGACTTCGGGCTCGCCCCGTACAAGGGCATGGCCGGGGTCAAGAACGGCAACACCACGCACGCGGGCGCCACCTTCACCGGGGTCGCGGAGCGGAACGGGAAGGTGCTGCTGGTCACCGTCATGAACCCGGAGTCCGAGGAGAACAACGCCGTCTACAAGGAGACCGAACGGCTGCTCGACTGGGGGTTCTCGGCGGCGGGCCGGGTCACCCCGGTGGGCGAACTGGTGCCGCCGAAGTCCGCCGCGCTCGGGGACACGGGCGGCGCGGGGCCCTCCCAGGGCGCGAGCCTGGCGCCCGGGGGGAAGCCGGCGGCGGCCGCGGCGGCGACGTCGGCGCGGGCCGAGGGCTCGTCCGGGGGGATGGGGATCGCCCTCGCGGTCATGGGCGGTGTCCTGGTGGTGCTGGCGGGCGGGATCTTCGTGGTCAACCGGCGCTGGCCGACCCGCCGGAGCTGAGCGGAGGACGGCCCGCGCCGGTGTCACCTGTCGGCGCGTCGGTGTCGGCCTCGGTGCCCGTGTCGGCTTCGGCTTCGGCTTCGGCTTCGGCTTCGGCTTCGGCTTCGGCTTCGGCTTCGGCTTCGGCTTCGGCTTCGGCGGACGGTGTCGCCGTCCAGGCCGCGCAGTACAGCAGCAGCTTCGCCGTGAAATTGATCCACAGCAGCAGCGCGACCGGCACCCCGAAGGCCCCGTACAGGCTCTTCGACGCCACCTCCTGCATATAGCCGCTGAGCAGCAGCTTCAGCAGTTCAAACCCCACCGCGCCGAGCACCCCCGCGACGATCAGCCGCCGGCGCGGCGGCCGTACCCCGGGCAGCAGGGTCAGCAGATAGAGCAGCATCAGGAAACCGGCGACAGCGGCGACGGCGAGCGCCGCGACCGCCAGCAGCGCACCCCCGGCACCGCCCCGGTCGATGCCCAGCCGGTCCGCGCCCCAGCCGACGGCCGACGTACCCAGCGCGGAGGCGACCAGCGAGGCCAGGGCGGTCGCCCCCAGGCCGAGCAGCACCCCGGCGTCCTTGACCTTCCGGAGCAGGAAGTTCCCCTGGTCCTCGTCGTCCAGGCCCCAGACGGCCCGCAGGCAGTCCCGCATCGAACCGACCCAGCCGACGCCGGTGACCAGCAGCAGGGCGCCCGCGACCAGCCCGACCGTACCCGCGTTGGCGACCAGCGAACCGATGTCGAGCCGGTCGGAGATGCCGGGCACCTGCTCCCCGATCCGCTGTTCGAGCCGGGCCACCCGGTCGGTCCCGAGCAGCCCGGCGGTGACGGCGGCGGCCACGGTGAGCAGCGGGAAGAGCGCCAGAAAGCTGAGGAAGGTGATGGCCGCCGCCAGCCGCGCCCAGTGCGCCCGCTCCAGGGTCTCGTAACTGCGCCAGGCGTGGGTACGCATCAGCCACGCCCCGCCGGGCACCTTGGTCAGCCAGTCCATGCCGTACGCCTACCCCGGGAAGATCGCCGATCACAACCGTTCCCGGACCGGCCGCCGGACCGGGAGCCGGGCCGTTCGCGGGGCCGTTCGCCGGACCGACCGCCGGGCCGTTCCCGGGGCGTCGTCACAGGCCCGCGACCGCGCAGGCGTACATCGCCGCCCACACCAGTCCGATCACCGCGAGCGGCCGGTCCCGCAGCACCACGTCCTCGGGCTCGCCCGCCGTGCCCCGGTCCGCGAAGACGGCGTACCGCAGCACCGCGAGGATGAAGGCGATCACGGACAGCTGTCGCCAGGGCAGCAGCGACCCGCCGGCGCACGGCGCCGACGCCGGGCAGCCACCCGTCTCCAGCGCCCAGAGGCAGTAGCCGAGCACGGCGACCCCGGCGGCGAGCTGCCAGACGAAGCGCAGATAGCCGGTGGTGTACTCGGTGAGCAGGGCCCGGGTCGCGCCTCCGCCGTCCGCCAGTTGCACGGCCTCGGAGTACCGCTTCGCCGCCACCATGAACAGCGCGCCGAAACCGGTGGTGATGAGGAACCAGCGGGAGAGCGGGATCCCGAGCGCGACCCCGCCGATCATCGCCCGCAGCAGAAAGCCGGTGGTGACGACGGCCATGTCGACGACGAGGACATGTTTCAGCCAGACGCAATAGGCGAGTTGCATCGAGAGGTACGCGGTGAGCAGCGCCCCCGTCATGGTGTTGCAGAGTGCCGCCGCTCCGGTGACGGCGAGGACGGCGAGCAGCGCGCCCACGGCGTACGCGACGGCGGCGGGCACCTCCCCGGCGGCGACCGGCCGTCGGCACTTCACCGGGTGGGCGCGGTCGGCGGCGGCGTCGCGGGCGTCGTTGACGAGGTAGACCGCGCTGGCGGCGGCGGTGAAGAGGGTGAAGACCACCAGCAGCTGGGCGAGGTTGTGGCGCGAGTCCAGTTCCCCGGCCGCCGCGGGGGCGGCGGCGACCAGGACGTTCTTGACCCACTGCCGGGGTCGTGCGGTACGGAGCAGACCGGCGGGCAGTCGGCCCGCCCCCTGCGGTAGGGGGTGGCCCGGCCGCCCGGGGCGCTCGGGCCGGTCGAGGAGTACGGCGCCGCGCTCGGTCATGACCGGTCGCTCCCGTGCTGCCGGGGGGTGTGCGCCCACCGGGTTCCCGCGTGCGCGGCGAGGACGCCCAGCGCCGCGCCCGCCGCGATGTCGGTGGGGTAGTGGACGCCGAGGACCAGCCGGGAGAGGCACATCGCGGCGGCGAGCCCGGTCACGGCGGGGGCGCAGGGCGTGGGCAGCAGCGCGGCGAAGACGGTGGCGGCCGCTGCCGCGGAGGCGGCGTGCGAGCTGGGGAAGGAGTACCGGCTGGTGGCACGGAGGCCGATGGCGCTGTTGGTGCTTTTGGTGCCGCTGGTCCAGAGGCTGGCGGCGCGGAGACCAGCGATACGGAGGCCAGTGGCTCGGAAGCCAGCGGTACGGCGACCAGTGGTACGGAGCAGGGGGCGCCGCCGGCCGCCGGGGCCGGCCCGGTTCGCGGGCGCTGTTCCGCGTACGGAACCGGGGTCCCTCCGTCGTACGGGGCCGGGGTCCGCCCCTCGTTCAGCAGCGGGGCCTCGTGCGGCCGTCCGGTCCGACGCTGTCGGGCGGTCCCGCCGGACCACGTGTTTCACCCCCGCGCTGGTCATGTGCGCCCCGGCGACGACGGCCGTCGCCCGGAGCCACGCGGTGCGCCGGGCGCGGTCCGCCGCCGCGCCCGCGAGCCCTGCCGCGAGCCAGAGCGCCGCGTGCTCACCGGCGAGGGAGAGCCCCCGCGCCGCCGCCGCGATCCCCGGCAGGTCCGCCCCGCCGCGTACGGTCAGCGCCAGGAGATCCCGGTCGACCGCCGCCCAATCCTCGTATCCCATCCGCCGCCCCTTCCGCCGGTCCGTCCACGGAGCCTTCCGCCGTGTCTCTCGCTTGAGCCCGGCCCGACTCTTCTGGGCCCACCGCCGACAATTCACGCCATTCTTTGATGACACTCCTTTAATCACCCATTTCGGCGAGTCCGTTGAGCACTACAAAAATGTGGGCATAAGCGGCGATACGGTCGCAGCTATGTCTGCTGCCGACATCCATCCCGGCCCCGTGCCGCCGCCCGAAGCGGACCCCGGCGACCCGTTCGTCACCGTCTCCGGCTGGGGCCGCACCGCACCCACCACGGCCTGTGTGCTCCGGCCCCGTTCCCCCGAGGAGGCCGCCGACGCGGTGCGCACATGGGGCGTACGCGGCGGCATCGCCCGCGGGCTCGGCCGGGCCTACGGCGACGCCGCGCAGAACGCCGGCGGCACGGTGCTCGACATGACCGCGCTGCGCCGCGTCCGCTCCATCGACGCGGAGGCGGGAACCGTCCACTGCGACGCCGGGGTCAGCCTGCACCACCTGATGGAAGTGCTGCTGCCGCTCGGCTGGTTCGTACCGGTGACACCCGGCACCCGCCACATCACCGTCGGCGGAGCGGTCGCCTCCGACATCCACGGAAAGAACCACCACGTCAGCGGCTCGTTCTCACGCCATGTGCAACGGCTCGAACTGGTCACCGCCGATGGCGAGATCCGTACCCTCCACCCCGGCACCGAACTCTTCGACGCGACCACCGGCGGCATGGGGCTCACCGGCGTGATCCTGTCGGCGGTGCTCCGGCTGCACCGCGTCGAGACCTCGCTGATGTCCGTCGACACCGAACGCGCCGCCGATCTCGACGACCTGATGAACCGGCTCGCCGCCACGGACCACCGCTACCGCTATTCGGTCGCCTGGATCGACCTGCTCGCCCGGGGGCGGGCGCTCGGCCGCTCGGTTCTCAGCCGGGGGGACCACGCACCCCTGGACGCCCTGGACGCGCGGGCCCGGCGGGCGCCGCTGGCGTTCCGCCCCGGCCGGCTGCCCGCGCCACCCCCCTACGTACCCCGGGGGCTGCTGACCCGGACCACGGTGGGGCTGTTCAACGAGGCCTGGTACCGGGGGGCGCCCCGCTCGCGCACCGGCCGGCTCCAGTCCCTGACGTCGTTCTTCCATCCGCTGGACGCCGTACCGCACTGGAACCGGATCTACGGGCGGGACGGCTTCGTCCAGTACCAGTTCGTCGTCGCCCACGGCCAGGAGGAGACCCTGCGGCGGATCGTGGGGCGGATCGCCGAACGCCGCTGCCCCTCCTTCCTCGCCGTGCTCAAACGCTTCGGCGAGGGCGACCCGGGGTGGCTGTCGTTCCCGCTGCCCGGCTGGACGCTGGCGCTGGACCTGCCCGCCGGACTGAGCGATCTGGGGCCGTTTCTGGACGAGCTGGACGAGGAGGTCGCGGCGGCGGGCGGACGGGTCTATCTGGCCAAGGACTCCCGGCTGCGGCCGGAAATGGTCACGGCCATGTATCCCCGGCTCGGTGACTTCCGTGCCCTGCGCGCCGGTCTGGACCCCCACGGAATCTTCGCCTCCGACCTCTCCCGCCGCCTCGCCCTCTGAGCCCCCGGCCCTTCTGGCCTCGTCAGCCCTTTCGACCCGTTCCGGTCCCTTCCGGTCCCTTCCGGTCCCTTCGATCTCTCCGACCCTCCGGTCCCTCTGGTCCCTCCAGTCCCACAACGCGCTCAAGGAGCAGCAGCCATGAAGGACGCCTTCGGCACCCCGCAGTCCCTGCTCGTCCTCGGCGGCACCTCGGAGATCGGCCTCGCCGTCGCCCGGCGGCTGATCACCCGCCGTACCCGTACGGTCTGGCTCGCGGGCCGGCCCTCACCCGAACGGGACGCGGCGGCCCACGGGCTGCGCGCGCTCGGCGCGGACGTCCGTACGGTCACCTTCGACGCGCTCGACCCCGCCGCGCACGAGGAGGTGCTGGGGAAGGTCTTCACGGAGGGCGACATCGATCTGGTGCTGCTCGCCTTCGGTGTCCTCGGCGACCAGGCCAACGACGAAGGCGACCCGCCGTCCGCCGTCCGGGTCGCCCAGACCAACTACACCGGCGCCGTCTCGGCCGGACTGGTCTGCGCGGCAGCCCTCCAGAACCAGGGCCACGGCTCGCTCGTGGTGCTCTCGTCGGTCGCGGGCGAACGGGCCCGGCGCACCAACTTCATCTACGGCTCCAGCAAGGCCGGGCTCGACGCCTTCGCCCAGGGGCTCGGGGACGCGCTGTACGGGACCGGGGTCCATGTGATGGTCGTACGCCCCGGTTTCGTGCGTACGCGGATGACGGCGGGGCTGCCGGAGGCGCCGCTCGCCACCACCCCGGAGGAGGTGGCCCTGGCGGTCGAACGGGGGCTGCGGCGCCGTTCGGAGGTGGTGTGGGTACCCGGGGCTCTGCGGGTGGTCATGGCGGCGCTGCGGCATGTACCGAGGGCGATTTTCCGCCGGCTGGATGTGTGAGGCGGCCGGGGAGCGGGGTCAGGACTCAGACTCGGGCTCAGGCTCAGACTCAGGAGGTGACAGCGGGACCGGCCGGCTCCGGCTCGTCGACCGGCTGGCCCTGGGCAGGAACGGAGCCGATACCTCCGCCGAACGCGAACTCGCGCAGCTTGCGCCAGACGCCGTCCGGCCCCTGCTCGTACAGGGCGAAGGAGGCGCAGGTCCAGGCGGCCTCGAAGTCGGCCAGCTCCGCGTACGCCCGGTCCATGGCCGGCTCGTCGATGGCGTGCGCGACGGTGACATGGGGGTGGTACGAGAACTGGAGCTCGCGTTCGAGCGGGCCCGATGCGTCCCGTACCCGCTTCTGGAGCCAGGAGCAGGCGGCGGCGCCCTCCACGACGTTGACGAAGACCACCGGTGACACCGGCCGGAAGGTGCCGGTGCCGCACAGCCGCATGGGGAACGGCAGGCTCGCGGCCGCGACCTCGGTGAGGTGGGCCTCGACGGCGGGCAGCAGCTCCGGGGCGGCCTCGGTGGGCGGCAACAGGGTGACGTGGGTGGGAATGCCGTACGCGGCGGGATCCCCGAAGCACGCGCGCCGCTCCTGGAGCAGGCTGCCGTAGGGCTCCGGGACCGCGATCGAAACGCCGAGCGTTACGGTCCCCACGTCGTTCTCCTTCAGTCATCCAGGGGCGCGGGCGGGCCCATGGAACGGTGGTCACCATCGGGTGGTGGTCGTACAGGCGCCAGTGTGGCGGCTGTACGGCGGATGTGGCCAGAGGCGTTGGACACACGGGCCGGGCCCCGGCCGGCCCGTGCCGATCCCGCCCCCCGGAAACCGGGCCGCCGGCGGGGCCCGGCGCCGGGCGTACGGGGGCGATGCCGGGCCGTACGGGCATGCGTACGTCCGTGCGTCCGGTCGTACGGGCATCCAGGTGTGCCCCGGGGTGCCCGGGGCACAGGGACCGGCGGGGCAGTGGCCGGTGGACCGCTGCCCCGGGGTCACCGCACGGGGGTCCTGGCTCCGAGGGCCTGGGTCCGGGGGGCCTGGATCCGGGGATCAGGTCCTCGGAGGGGCGGGCCCGGGTCAGGCACTCGCGGACTCAGGGCCTCGCGGGCTCAGGGCCTCGGGGGCTCAGGTCCTCGGGGGCAGCAGGCCGATTCTGTCGTACGCGGCGGCCAGCGTCCCGGCGGCCACGGCACGGGCCTTCTCCGCGCCCCTGGCCAGGATCACGTCCAGCGTGTCCGGGTCGTCCAGGTACTCCTGGGTCCGGGCCCGGAACGGAGTGACGAACTCCACCATCACCTCGGCGAGATCGGTCTTGAGCGCCCCGTACATCCGGCCCTCGTACTCCTTCTCCAGCTCGGCGATGGTGCGGCCGGTGAGGGTGGAGTAGATGGTCAGCAGATTGCTCACGCCGGGCTTCTCGGCCGGGTCGAAGCGGATCACCGTGTCGGTGTCGGTGACCGCGCTCTTGACCTTCTTCGCGGTCGCCTTCGGCTCGTCCAGCAGGTTGATCAGGCCCTTGGGCGTGGACGCCGACTTGCTCATCTTGATCGCCGGGTCCTGGAGGTCGTAAATCTTCGCGACCTCCTTGACGATGTGCGGGGCGGGCACGGTGAACGTGTCGCCGAAGCGGGTGTTGAAGCGGTCGGCGAGATCGCGGGTCAGCTCGATGTGCTGGCGCTGGTCCTCGCCCACCGGCACCGCGTCCGCCTGGTAGAGGAGGATGTCGGCGACCTGGAGGATCGGGTACGTGAAGAGCCCCACGGTGGCCCGGTCGGCACCCTGCTTGGCCGCCTTGTCCTTGAACTGCGTCATCCGGGACGCCTCGCCGAAGCCGGTGAGGCAGTTCATCACCCAGCCGAGCTGCGCGTGCTCCGGGACATGGCTCTGCACGAAGAGGGTGCAGCGCTCGGGGTCGAGACCGGCGGCCAGCAGCTGCGCCACGGCGAGCCGGGTGTTCGCGCGCAACGCGGCCGGCTCCTGCGGAACCGTGATCGCGTGCAGGTCGACGACCATGTAGAACGCGTCGTGGGTCTCCTGGAGCGCCACGTACTGGCGGACCGCCCCGAGGTAGTTCCCGAGGTGGAACGAGCCGGCGGTGGGCTGGATACCGGAGAGAGCCCGGGGACGGCGGTGCGGTGCGGCGTCACCGTGGGGAGCGCGGGAGGGCTGTACGGGGGTGACGGGCGGGTGCTCTTGGGCCATGTCCTTCATTCTCTCAGGTGGGGAACCGATCTCCGCTCGGCGGTGTAGAAAAGGCGTGAGCACGCGGAGGGGGGCCGTGGAGGTCCTGGAGGAGGGCCGCAGCGTCATCGACGAGGGGGCGGTGATCGCCCGGGTGCGCGCCGGCGAGCCGGAGGCGTACGCGGAGCTGGTGCGCGCCCATACGGCGGTCGCGCTGCGGGCCGCCGTGGCGTTCGGCGCCGGGTCGGATGCCGAGGACGTGGTGCAGAGCGCCTTCCTCAAGGCGTATCAGTCGCTGGGGCGGTTCCGGGAGGGCGCGCGGTTCCGGCCCTGGCTGCTGCGGATCGTGGTCAATGAGACCAGGAACACACTGCGGTCGGCCGGGCGGGCGCGGGAGCTGGTGGGGCGGGAGGCATCGCTCCTGAGGCCCGAGCCGCTGATACCGGAGTCGGCCGACCCGGCGGTGGCCGCCATCGCCGTCGAGCGGCGTACGGAGCTGGTCGCCGCCCTGGAGGAGTTGAGCGAGGAGCAGCGCACCGTGGTCGCCTACCGCTATCTCCTGGAGATGGACGAGGCGGAGACGGCCCAGGCGCTGGGGGTCGCCCGGGGCACGGTGAAGTCCCGGCTGAGCCGCGCGCTGGCCAAGCTGGGGCGGGTCATAGGAGCCGAGGGGAGGTGAGAGGAGGTGAGGGGTGTGAGCGACGGCGGTGGTGAGGGCAGTGGTGACGGTGCCGGCGGGCCGTGGTGGCGCTGGAGGCGCGGCGGACACGGACAGCACGACGAGAGCGGAGAGCACGGGGCGATGAGGGACGGTCCTCCGGTGGGCGGTCCGCTGGGCGGTCGGGAAGGCTCGCGGGTTTCCAGGGATCCGGCTGTCGGTCATCCGGTTGTCGGGGATCCGCCGGGGGCTGAGGAGCTGGCGGAGGAGCTGCGCGCGCTCGGGCGGGGGATCAGGATTCCCGATGTGTCCGGCGGGACGATGGCCGAGCGGGTCCTCGCGCAGCTGATCGCCGACGCGGTGCCCACTCCCGCTCCCCCGCCGCCCCGCCGTTCGGAGCGGCTGCGGCTGTGGTTGCTCGGGCGGTGGCGCAGACCGGCCCTGATGCTGTCCGGGCTGGCGTCCGGCACCCTCGTGGTGTTGGTGCTCACCCCTCCGGTGCGGGCCGAGGTGGCGGATTGGTTCGGCTTCGGCGGAGTGCAGGTGCGGTACGACCCGCCCCGGTCCGGCGGGCACACCTCTTCCGCGCCGTCGGCGGATCCGTCGGACCCGTCGGACCCGCGCGTCCCGTGGTGCGGGAGCACGGTGGCCCGGTCCGACGCGGAGCGCCGCGCGGGGTTCCGGGTGCGGGTGCCGGAGGCGCTGGGCGAGCCGGACGCCGTGTCGGTGACGGCGGGGCCCTCGGGTCGTTCGCTGGTCAGTCTGTGCTGGCGGGAGCGGGGGCGGACGATCCGGCTCGACCAGTTCCCGGGCAGGATCGGCTTCGGCTTCGCCAAGACGGTCACCGCGCCACCGCACTGGCTGAGCATCGGCGACAGCGAGGCACTCTGGTTCGACCGGCCGCACCGGCTGAAGTCCGCGCTCCAGGACGACCGGGGCGGTGAGTGGCCGCAGAGCGGGCGCGAGGCGGGGCCGACCCTGCTCTGGATCGACGAGGAGGACGGGATCACCCTGCGGCTGGAGGGGGTGCGGGAGCAGGCCCGGGCCGAGGAGATCGCGGCCTCGGCCGCCGATACCGGTACCGACGCGGACGGCGGGTCCGCCGGCCTCGAGTAGAACCGGGAGAGCGGGGGGGGGATCCCGTCCCCGGCGGCGGATTCCGCCGGAGAGAGGGAACCTGACCGGGCTGGCCGGTGTATCAGAGGTGACCCGGCGCGGAGGGGCCGCGCCGGGGAGCCGAATGGGGGACGTGATGCGTGAGCCAGGACTGCTTCCTCGATCGCGACGGCGAGCGCCGGAGCTGCCACGACCGCTGAGGTCTTCGCCGGAGGGGCGGCCCCGGGGGCTGCGCGCGCCGCTGTGGCCGCGCCGGATCGCCGTGCTGCTGACGATGTTCGTGCTGAGCTGCTTCGTCGCACCGCCGGCCGTGGCGGGCGGGCCGACGAGTGTGCTGCTCACCTCGCCCGCCACGACCAGGGCGACCGCTTTTTACAACGACGGTGAGGGCAGCGTCTATGAGCGGCTGTTGTCCCTGCTGACCCGTTCGACCGGAGGCGGGCGGGCGGAGCGGCCGTCGTCGGTCAGCGAGCTTCCCACGGAGAACGGGCAGGTCAATGTGGCCTGGATGGCGCACGAGATAGCGCCCTGGCGGGTCGACCGGGTCTATCCGCAGCCGAAGGGGGTTCTGTGGGTGGAGACCATCGAGGATGTCCAGACGATGCAGAGCGCCTGGCACAAGGCGGAGCGGCCCAAGGAGCTGCGGGCGCTCCTCAAGGAACTGGGGCTGATGTCCGGGCCGGGTGATGCGGGTCAGGAGCAGAGCGGGGAGGGGAGCGCGGCCGAGGGGACCGGCGGGGCGGCCTCCGACGCCACCGGGGGTGGAGAGCAGGCCCCGGCCCGGTCCCTGGAGCGGACGGCCGCGTCATCGGATGCGGCCACGGCGGCCACGGGCTGGTGGTGGTCCCTGCCGGGGCTGGCCGCCGGCGCGCTCCTGGCCCTGCTGGTGGCCCGCCCCTGGGCGGCCAGGTTGTCTCAGCCACGCATCCGCCGCCGGGGCACCCTCGGCGACCCGGGCCCCCGCCGCCAACTTCTCGACGGCTGACCCCGTCCCGCCCGGCCACCTGCTGGCCGGGCGAGCGGTCGGCACCCGCCGGAGGGGCGGGCAGCCGACCGGGCCCGCCGGACAGGGCTGGACAGGGCTGGACAGGACCGCCCGGCCAAGGAGACCCGGAAGGGACCGGGTGGACCAAGAGGTCCAGAAGCCCAGAAGCCCAGGAGGTCAGGAGGTCAGGAGGTCAGGAGGTCACGAGCCCAGGGAGCCAGGGGTCAGGGAGCCAGGCCGGGGGCCGGGTATGCGGCCATCAGTTCGGCGACCTCGGCGCGGATGACCGCGAGCGCTTCCTCGTCGCCCGAGCGGGCGGCGGTCACGCCCCGGTCGATCCAGTCGGCGACGGTGGTCATGTGCCCGGTGTCGAGTCCACGCGAGGTGAGGGAGGGGGTGCCGATGCGGATGCCGGAGGGGTCGAAGGGCTTGCGGGTGTCGTACGGGACGGTGTTGTAGTTGACGACGACACCGGCCCGGTCCAGGGCCTTGGCGGCGACCTTGCCCGGGACGTCCTTGGGGCTGAGGTCCATCAGGATCAGATGGTTGTCGGTGCCACCGGAGACCAGATCGAAGCCCCGGGCGAGCAGGGCTTCCGCGAGCGCGCGGGCGTTGGCCACGACGGCGTGCGCGTAGTCGCGGAAGGCGGGCCGGGCGGCCTCGTGCAGGGCGACCGCGATGGCGGCGGTGGTCTGGTTGTGGGGACCGCCCTGGAGTCCGGGGAAGACCGCCTTGTCGATGGCCTTGGCGTGTTCCGCGCGGGACATCAGCATCGCGCCGCGCGGGCCGCGCAGGGTCTTGTGGGTGGTCGTGGAGATCACGTCGGCGTGGGGCACCGGAGAGGGGTGCGCGCCGCCCGCGATCAGTCCGGCGATATGGGCGATGTCGGCGACCAGGACCGCACCGGACTCGCGGGCGATCTCGGCGAAGGCGGCGAAGTCGATCGTGCGGGGCAGGGCGGTGCCGCCGCAGAAGAGGATGCGGGGGCGTTCCTTGAGGGCCAGTTCACGTACCTGGTCGAGGTCGACGAGACCGGTGTCCTTGTGTACGCCGTACTGCACGCCGCGGAACCAGGTGCCGGTGGCCGAGACACCCCAGCCGTGGGTCAGATGGCCGCCCATCGGCAGGGCCATGCCCATGACGGTGTCGCCGGGCTCGGCGAAGGCGAGATAGACGGCGAGGTTGGCCGGGGAGCCGGAGTAGGGCTGGACATTGGCGTGGTCGACGCCGAAGAGGGCGCGTGCGCGGTCGACGGCGAGCTGTTCGACCTGGTCGATGTTCTGCTGGCCCTCGTAGTAGCGGCGGCCGGGGTAGCCCTCGCTGTACTTGTTCTGGAGCACCGTGCCGGATGCCTCCAGCACGGCGGCGGAGACGTAGTTCTCGCTGGGGATCAGGCGGAGGGTGTCGGCCTGGAGCCGTTCCTCGGCGTGGATCAGGGCCGCCAGTTCCGGGTCGGCGGCGGCGAGGGCGGGGTGCTCGGGAGAGGGGGAGGAGGGGGAAGGGGCGGGGGGATGGGAGGTCATGGCGTGTTCTCCGGGTCCTGGTGACGTCAGGGCTGCCCGGGGCGCCCAGGCGGGCGGCGCCTCGTACCGTTCCTGCGCGCACGGCTCCCCCGCGGTTCCTTCCGCGTTACGCCAGTCGCCCTGCGTACTCCCACCTTAGGACGTGGGTGTGCCGGGAGGTTTCCCTGTCCGGCATGCGAGCGACGATAGAACCAGGGGCGGCACCCCGCCCCACGCAGGACGCCCTGTCTCAGGAAGATGATGAGGAGATCCCGTGTCTGCTTCCGAGCGTGCCATCGCAGCGGCCGAGGCCCACAGCGCGCACAACTACCACCCGCTCCCCGTCGTCATCGCGTCGGCGGAGGGCGCCTGGATGACCGATGTCGAGGGGCGCCGCTATCTCGACATGCTCGCCGGTTACTCGGCGCTGAACTTCGGCCACGGCAACAGAAGGCTCCTGGACGCGGCCAGGGCCCAGCTGGAGCGGGTCACGCTGACCTCCCGCGCCTTCCACCACGACCGGTTCGCCGACTTCTGCACCCGACTGGCGGAGCTGTGCGGGATGGAGATGGTGCTGCCGATGAACACCGGCGCGGAAGCGGTGGAGACGGCGGTGAAGACGGCCCGCAAGTGGGGCTACCGGGTCAAGGGCGTGCCGGACAACCTGGCGAAGATCGTCGTGGCCGCCGACAACTTCCACGGCCGGACCACCACGGTGATCAGTTTCTCCACCGACCCGGAGGCGCGGGCGGACTACGGTCCGTACACGCCGGGGTTCGAGATCGTCCCCTACGGCGATCTGACCGCGATGGACGCGGCGGTCACCGCGGAGAACACGGTGGCGGTGCTGCTGGAGCCGATCCAGGGCGAGGCCGGGGTGCTGGTGCCGCCGCCGGGGTATCTGGCGGGGGTCCGCAGGCTCACCAGCGAGCGGAATGTGCTGTTCATCGCGGATGAGATCCAGTCGGGTCTGGGCCGGACCGGCCGGACCTTCGCCTGTGAGCACGAAGGCGTGGTCCCCGACGTCTATCTGCTCGGCAAGGCGCTGGGCGGTGGTGTGGTGCCGGTCTCCGCCGTGGTCTCCTCCCGCGAGGTGCTGGGGGTGTTCCGGCCCGGCGAGCACGGGTCCACGTTCGGCGGGAATCCGCTGGCCTGTGCCGTCGCCCTGGAGGTGATCGCGATGCTCCGCACCGGCGAGTACCAGCAGCGCGCGACCGAGCTGGGCGAGCATCTCCACCATGAGCTGGGGCTGCTGGCGGGCACCGACGCCGTCCGGGCGGTCCGGGGCCGCGGGCTGTGGGCGGGCGTGGACATCGCCCCCGCCCTCGGCACCGGCCGGCAGATCTCCGAGCGGCTGCTGGACCGGGGTGTCCTGGTGAAGGACACCCATGGGTCGACCATCCGGATCGCCCCGCCCCTGGTGATCAGCAAGGAGGATCTGGACTGGGGTCTGGACCAGCTGAGAGCGGTTCTCTCGGCCTGACCGCCGGGCTTCCGGCCGTCTGACCACCGGGCCGCCGGGCTGCCGAGCCGCCGAGCCGCCTGACCACCAGGCAGCCCGGGCAGCCCGAGCCGCCCGGTGGTCAGAGGATCACGTGGGGGATAAAGCGTGCGTAGCCGTCGGTGACCGGGCCGGCGGACTCCCGGATGCCGAGTCCGGCGGCCTCGTCCTCGACCACCCAGGCGCCGAGGACCACCCGGTTGCCGTCGAAGTCGGGCAGCGGGGCCAGCTCCTGGTAGCAGCAGGGCTCGTCGCGGACCACGGGCGGCTCTCCCGGCGGGTGCAGGGTGACGCCCGCGCCCTCCCGGCCCAGGAGGGGTTTGGTCACATAGCCGCGCCCGTCGGCGAGTTCCCGGGGCCCGTCGAGATAGGCGGGCACCAGGTTCGGATGTCCCGGATACAGCTCCCACAGGATCGCGAGCAGCGCCTTGTTGGAGAGGAGCATCTTCCAGGCGGGCTCGATCCAGCAGGTGGTCCCGGTGCCGCCACCGTTGTCGAGGGTGTCGAGGACGTGCGGGCCGAAGCTGTCGGTGGCCAGCCACTCCCACGGGTAGAGCTTGAAGCAGGTGCGGATGAACCGCAGCCGTTCGTCCACGAAGCGGCCGGAGAGCCGGTCCCACCCGATCCGCTCCACCGACAGTGCCTCGGTGTCCAGCCCGGCCTGCTGGGCGGTCTCGCGCAGATAGGCCACCGTCATCAGGTCCTCGCCCAGCTCGTCCGCGTCCGAGTGGGCGAAGTGCACCGGCCCGGGCGGCAGCAGCCGGGCCTGTCGCCGCCAGGCCCCGACCAGCCGCTCGTGGAGCGAGTTCCACTGGTCTGCGCCGGGGAAGCGTTCCTCCATCCAGAACCACTGCGGGCTCGCCGCCTCGACCAGCGAGGTCGGGGTGTCCGCGTTGTACTCCAGCATCTTGGCCGGGCCGGTGCCGTCGTAGCGGAGGTCGAAGCGGCCGTAGAGGGACGGCAGCTCGGCCCGGCGCCGCCAGGACTCGGTGACGAGACCGGCGAGCCGGGGGTCGGTGATGCCCAGCTCGGCGAAGCGGTCCCGTTCCACGATGTGCGCGGCGGCGGCCAGGCACATGGTGTGCAGTTCCTCGACCACCTCCTCCAGCTGCTCGACCTCGGACAGCGAGAAGACGTAGTAGGCGCTCTCGTCCCAGTAGGGGCGCAGCGAGCCGTCGGGGAACCGGGTGAGCGGATAGACGCAGCCCTGTTCCTCGACGGTCTCCTGCCAGCCCGGGCGGGGTTCGATGGTGTGGCGTTTCATGGGGTCCTCGGTCCGGCCGGCCGGGCGGGCCGGCTCAGCCGCCGCCGGAGCCGGAACCGGAGCAGCCGAAGCCGTTCCGCTCGACCGCGCTCTTGTCGAAGCTGCCGCCCTCGACGGTGCCGCCCGTGATGTCGCCGCCGTAGTAGTAGCGGCCCTTGCCGGTGGAGCTGCCGCACTCGTAGCTGGGCAGCTGGTCCCGGGAGAGCGGGTCGGCGCAGCGCCGGTCGGGTTCCGATCCGCAGGAGGTGATCGTCAGCGCGAGCACTCCCATGCCTCCGAGCACCACCGTGCTGGACCTCAGTCTGCGTCGTGGCATCAGCCGTCCGCCCCCCGTCGTTGAAGAGTTCGACAGCGGAACCGCTGTCTGAATATGCCGAATCGCCCGCCAGACTAGTGGGAACCAGGAGGTCGGTTTCAAGCCGGTACGCCGATCACCTCGTTCCGGACCGTGGCCACAGCTCTCCCGGGATCGGGTCCGGGGCTCTCCCAGGACCGGGTCCGGGGTGCGGAACCGGGCGCACACGCACCTCGGGGCAGCACCCGGCAGAGCGCGTCCAGGGCCCCTGACCAGGCGCTCTCGCTGGGGCGCCCGTACCCGACGACCAGCGCGTCCCGCCCCGGGGGCAGTCGAGGGATACATCCGGGGGGCGGAACGCGGACAGGCCCTCCGTCTCCAGTACCTCCCGGGCGGCGGGCGCGCGCTCGGCCGCCGCCGGGCGCGCGGCTCATTCCGCCGGGAGGTCGCCGCCCTTCCGGTTGCGCTCACGGAGGGCCTGCATACGGGACTCGTACGCCTCGGCACGCGCCTTGCGGCGGGCCCGGTCCTCCTCCAGCAGCGCCATCATGCGCTCGTGCCGAGGCGACAGTTCGAGCGGCGGCAGGTCCTCCGGTTCCTGCCAGAGGCCCTCGTCCTTCAACTGCTTGACGTGGGCGGACGGCGGCGGCTCGGGGTCGTGGTCCGACGGCCGGGGCGGCTCCGGACCGTCGGGACCGATCCGGACGACCTGTTCCACCCGGATGACCCGGAAGCGGCGCCCGAGGACCGTGACGCCCATGCCGCGCTCGTCGTCCAGCCGGTCGGCGGCGCGGGCGTAGGCCTGCTCCTCCTCCTCGGTCAGGTCCTCCATGGCCGGTTTGAAGACCCGGAAGTGCGTCGACAGCGTGGCCCGCGCGCTCTGCGGTGTCGGGCAGGCGCCCAGGTAGGAACGCCAGCGGCCGCCCTCCTTCTCGGCGATGGCGAACTCGGCCGGCAGCAGCACCGTCCCGGGGTGAGTGTGCCGGGCGAGACGGGCGTCCCGGAAGACCTCCTCCGACACGGCGCTCGGCGTGATCACGAAGTTCGCCAGATCGAAGCGGAGCAGCCCGTCGGAGAGTCCGGTTCCGGTGTACGGGTCGATCAGGAAGCCCTGGGTCCGGCTCGGCGGCGTGAGGGAGTCCCCCGGCGCGCCGCGCGCCGGGTCGGGATCGGACGGGCGCGGCGGCTCCGGACCGTCGGGCCCCATCCGGATGAACTGCTCCCCCCGGACGATCCGGTAGCGGCGGCCGAGGACCCTCATCTCGTCCACGGCGACCCAATCCAGCTTGTCCACCGCCGCCATCAGGGCCCTGACCCGCTTCTTGCCCTGCGCCTGGGAGGCCATCTGACGGAAGTGGGACCCCAGCCCATCACGGGCGTCCTGCGGGGTGAAGCCACCCGTGTCCAGGATCTCCCAGCCGCCGAGATCCGACTCCCGGGTGTAGTGGAACGTGGGCGTCGTCCCCATCCCCATCAGCTCCGGATAGCGCTCGCGCGCCCGCAGCGCCTCCTCCTCCGCGAAGGCCGCGATGGGTCCCTGCTGGGGCATCACCCGGAAGGTCAGATACGCGGGTGCTCCCTCACCGTACTCGTTCATGCGCTCAGTGTGTCCGCTCCCCGGCGCACGGATGCCCCGAATACCCGAACGGGACGGCGCTGCGCGCGGGCAGGACCCGCCGTGGAACGGGAACCGCCCCCGCCGCCTGGGAAAAGGCGGACGGGGGCGGAACACGGGAACAGATGACCGAGGCCGTGGAGCGGGCCCGAAGCCTCCCGGGACCGGCTCAGAAGAGTCCTCCTAGGGGATCCTGCGGACCTGCGGGCGCTGCGGAACGGATCAGAGCAGGCCGAGCGCGCGCACCGCGTCGCGCTCCTCCGCCAGCTCCTGCACCGAGGCGTCGATCCGGGTGCGGGAGAACTCGTTGATCTCCAGTCCCTGGACGATCTCGTAGCGGCCGTCCTTCGTGGTCACCGGGAAGGAGGAGATCAGGCCCTCCGGCACGCCGTACGAGCCGTCCGACGGGATGCCCATGGAGGTCCAGTCGCCGTCGGCGGTGCCGTTGACCCAGGTGTGGACGTGGTCGATCGCGGCGTTCGCGGCGGAGGCGGCGGAGGACGCGCCCCGCGCCTCGATGATCGCCGCACCGCGCTTGGCGACGGTCGGGATGAAGGTGTCGGCCAGCCACGCCTCGTCGTTCACGGTCTCGGCGGCGTTCTTGCCGGCGATCTCCGCGTGGAAGATGTCCGGGTACTGGGTGGCCGAGTGGTTGCCCCAGATCGTCAGACGCTTGATGTCGGAGACGGCGGCGCCGGTCTTCGCGGCCAGCTGCGAGATGGCGCGGTTGTGGTCGAGGCGGGTCATCGCGGTGAAGCGGTCCGCCGGTACGTCCGGGGCGGCGGCCTGCGCGATCAGCGCGTTGGTGTTGGCCGGGTTGCCCACGACGAGGACCTTGATGTCGTCCGCCGCGTGGTCGTTGATGGCCCGGCCCTGCGGCTTGAAGATGCCGCCGTTGGCCTCCAGCAGGTCACCGCGCTCCATGCCCTTGGTGCGGGGGCGGGCGCCGACGAGGAGGGCGACGTTCGCACCGTCGAAGGCCACGTTCGGGTCGTCGGTGATATCGATGCCGCGCAGCAGCGGGAAGGCGCAGTCGTCCAGCTCCATCGCGGTGCCCTGGGCAGCGCCCAGAGCCGGGGTGATCTCCAGAAGGCGCAGCTTGACCGGCACGTCCGGACCGAGCAGGTGGCCGGAGGCGATACGGAACAGCAGCGCGTAACCGATCTGGCCGGCCGCGCCGGTCACGGTGACGTTGACGGGAGTGCGGGTCATGGCGATCTCCGTAAGACAGCAGGCGTCGGGGGTCCCTGCCCCAGGTCCGGAACGGCCCTTCGCACCAGGTCACACGCCCGCGCGGCGCCGCGTACCCCGGGGACGGAACCTCGGGGCACTCGGTGACACGGACACACGAATCTTGATGTGAAGAGACATCCAGCGGTCAGGCTATCCGACCTTGTCCGCCCGTCGGCCCCGGACCCTTGTGGCGCGGATCACGCCCTGGCGCCCGGTCCCCGCCCGGCCCCGGAACGGCGGCGGGCCAACGGCGGAACAGCGCCCGGACGACGGCCCGGCAACGGCTGGACGACGGCTGGACAGCGGCCGGACGGCGTCGGCCCCGGCGGGAACCGGAGCCCTCCGGCGGCGGCCCCCGGAGGGTCCACCTCACCCTCCGGGCGGGTTCACCCCTTGTCGGTACAGCTCTTCGCGCCCGTGGCCACCACCGTCGTACAGGCCGTCGCCATGGACCCCTCGGGTACGGCCGTCATCGCCGTGTAGGCGTTGCCCTGCGCGTCGACCACGCCGTTCTGGAGACCCTTGCCGTCGGTGCTGATCTCCAGTTTGTCCCCCGCCGTGCCCTCGGTGATCCGGGCCCAGGCCGCCTTGCACGCCTTGCTGTAGCGGACCTCGACCTTGGCGGTGCCGACCGTCGCCGACGACACCGTCGAGGCGAGGTCGCCGCCGCAGCCCATGGCCTCGGGGTTGCCGCCGGTACAGCTGTCGCCGGTGCACTTGGCCGCGTCGTCGGCGTCGTCGTCGCCGTCCGCGTCCAGGTCCGTGTCGTCGACATCGTCGTCCGTGCCGTCCGTGTCGTCATCGACATCGGTGCCGGTACCGGTGTTCGGGTCGTTCGGGTCGTTCACCGCAGAGGGAGCCGCAGGCGCCGAGGCCGACGAGGAGGCGGAGCGGCCCAGGGGCTCGGCTGCGGCCCGGCCCGCCGGCTCGGTCGTGTCGTCACCACCGCCGACCCCGCTGATCAGGACGGCGGCGACGGCCACCGCGACCACACCGGCCGCAGCCGCCAGGATCATGACACCCCTGCGACCGCCACCGGGGCCGGATCGCCCGCCGCGCGCGGGCGCGGCTCTCCGTCTCCCCTGACCCGTTCCGGCCTGACCCATTCCGGCCTGGCCGGATCCAGCGGTGTCGCCGTGCACGGCCGGGCCGCTCCCCTGCGTAGGCCCGGTACGCCCGCCCCCGGCACCCGCCCCGGTGCCGCGAGCGGATTCGAGCTTCTCCAGCGCGGCCCGCGCCTGGGATATGCGTATCTGCTCCATCGTGCGGTCGTGCCGGGCCTCGGCCCGGCTCCACGCCCGCTCGGCCAGCTCCCACAGGGTGGTGAGATGGACCGGGTTCGCGCCGGTGACCTCGGCGAGTGCGACGACCGCGCCCTTCGGTGCCAGGATCCGCCCGTTGAGATACCGCTCCCAGGACGTCTTGCTGTAACCGGTGCGGTCCGAGACCGCCGCGACGCTCAGCCCGCTGCCGTCGACGAGCCGCCGCAGCCGCTCGGCGAACTCCCGGACTTCCGGGTCCAAATCCTCCGGAAGCGCCTTCCAACGAGCCATGGTGGTTCTACCCCCCTCTGTCCCCCGACCGTAGGTGCGTGCCGCGCACCGCGACCGTGCGCCCAGGCCGTCCCCCGGCGGCCCCGGTGGGATCAACCGATGAGATGCGCAAGGTCAGGATGTCAGTTCCCGACGGCAATGTGCACGGAAGCGAGTGGAACGCGCTGTGGCCCTGATCCGTCAGGGCGCGACCGCCGCCCCAGTCTCCCACCTGCGGCGCACCGTTGACCACTACGGCCGGACCCCTTCGGAACGGGAAGTTCCGCCACGGTGGGCGCCGGCGGCCGCGCGGGACGGGGCGACGGCGTCCACCCCCGTACCCGACAGCGCCCGCCCCTCCCCCGGGGGAAGGACGGGCGTCGTGGCGGCCCACATCGGGTGAACGGATCGGGTGAACGGATCGGGGCCCGGGGGCCGGACCCTCCGTGCGGCCGGTGCGTCCGCGCCGGTGGCCGGTGTGTCAGCGGCCGACCAGGTAGCGGACCATCTCCTCCAGGAACGGCAGTTCCAGCCAGGGTTTCGGCTGCGCCACCAGCGCGAGCAGCGTGATCGCGACGCCCATCAGGCCGTACGTGATCATGTCGGTGAAGCGCGACCGCACGGCGAGCATGCCCACGGACGGGAGCACCCGGCGCAGCACCGCGCCCACGATCAGGGCCAGACCGATCAGGATCGTGCCGACGCGGAACGCCTCGGTGAAGAGGTCCAGGCCGACGATCAGCAGCCCGACGCCGGTGAGGCCGACCACGGTGAGCAGGGGCCACTGACGGGCCGGGGCGGGGGCATCGCCGGGAGCGGCCCGGCCACCGCCCTCGGGCCGGGCGGTGTCCGTGGTGACGGTCGGCGGCCGACGGGAGGTCGAACGGGCGGCCGGCTGCCCGCCGTCGCCCTCGCCCTCTCCCTCACCCGCGCTCGCGCCCTCGTCCTCGCTGTTCCCGTGTCCCTCGTTCTCGTCCACGCCACCGCCCTGAGCGGGATCTCGGTCGGGACCCCGATCGGGACCCTGGCCGGTGCTCTCGTCCGCGTCCCGGGCCTCGGCCGAGGACGCGCCGGACTCCGGCAGGGAACCGGAACCGGAACCAGGACCAGAACCGGAACCAGAACCGGAACCGGGCTCGGCGCCTTCCGCCGTCGCCCGCTCCTCACGCACCTCGCGGTCGTCGTTCATCCGTACGCCCATCAGGGCCCTCTTCCCGCCCGCCGCTCGCCGTCAGTGGGCCCCGGCGGCCGCGCGCTCCGCCGCCTCGACCACGTTGACCAGGAGCTGCGCGCGCGTCATCGGCCCGACACCGCCGGGGTTCGGCGCCACCCAGCCGGCCACCTCGGCGACCCCGGGGTGCACATCCCCGACGATCTTGCCGTTCTCGTCCCGGCTGACACCGACGTCCAGCACCGCCGCGCCCGGCTTCACGTCCTCGGGCTTGATCAGGTGCGGTACGCCGGCCGCCGCGATGATGATGTCCGCCTGGCGCAGATGCGACGAGAGGTCACGGGTGCCCGTGTGGCACTGGGTCACGGTCGCATTCTCCGACCTGCGGGTCAGCACCAGCGGCATGGGCCGGCCGATGGTGATCCCGCGCCCGACCACGACCACGTGCGCGCCCTTGATCTCCACATCGTGGTGGCGGAGCAGCTGCACGATGCCGTACGGGGTGCAGGGCAGCGGGCCCTCGATGCCGAGCACCAGCCGGCCGAGGCTCACCGGGTGCAGCCCGTCCGCGTCCTTCGCCGGGTCCATCAGCTCCAGCACCCGGTGGGTGTCGATGCCGTCGGGCAGCGGCAGCTGCACGATGTAGCCGGTGCACTCCGGGTTCTCGTTCAGCTCGCGGACGACCGCCTCGATCTCCTCCTGGGTGGCGGTCGCGGGCAGCTCGCGCTGGATCGACGCGATGCCGACCTGGGCGCAGTCGCGGTGCTTGCCGTTCACGTACCAGCGGCTGCCCGGGTCGTCGCCGACGAGCAGGGTGCCGAGACCGGGGGTCACCCCCTTCGCCTGGAGGGCCGCCACGCGGGCGGTCAGATCGGATTTGATCGCGGCTGCGGTGGCCTTGCCATCGAGAATCTGGGCGGTCATGGCTCCATCCTGGCGGATGGACCCGCCCCGGTTCCAATCCCGTTCCCATCCCGTTCCCATCCCGCCCGGCCGCCGAACCGCCCCCGGCCGCCCCCGCCCGCTCCCGCGCACCCGCTCGGGACCGGCCGCCGCCCCGCCCCGGCGCCGCTGCCCAAAACCCCGTGTTGCGCTTGCACAACATCCTCTGTTCCGTCCCGCAACCGGCTGGACAAAATGTTGATCAAAAATCCACGATGGCGAGGAGGAGCTGCGGAAACAGCGGTCGGCCCGGTCGGATCCGCCGTTGTCGCCGCGCTGCTCAGCCGCTCCGCCGGTCCGCACGGCACCGGTCTGCGTCCGGTACCGCTCAGCACTTCCCGTATCCACCCGGGAACTGTTCCGTTTTCCCGCGGGCAGAACCCATAACGCGACCGACAGAGGTTTTCCCGTCATGAGCTTCGGCGATCCGAACAACCCTTACGGCCATAAGTCGGAAGGCACACCAGGACCGGTCCCCGGCCAGGCGCCCGGACCGAATCCCGCGCCCTATCCCGGACAGCAGAACATGCCGGGACAGCCTGGACAGCCTGGGCAATCGGGACAGCAGCCGGGATTCGGCTTTCCGCAGGCGCCCCCGCTCCAGGCGTACGGACCGGGCGGTTACGGCGGACCCGACGGCTACGGGGGCTACGGCGGCCCCGGCCCGCTCACCATGCCGAGCACCGTGCGGGCCGCACAGGTGCTGACCTGGGTCGTCGTCGCCCTTCAGCTGCTCGGCGCGGCCATGATGTTCGGTCTCGGCGCCCTCGTGGCCGACGACGAGAAGAACGGCGGGACGAGCAGCGACGGGACGAGCGACACCGAAACGGTCAGCATCGCCGAAGAACTGGGTTTCGGCGCGGAAGTCTTCTACGCCTTCGGTGTCTTCGCCCTGGTGTGGCTCGTGTTCGCCGCGTTCCTCGGCACCCGTTTCTCCGCCGGCCGCAATGGCATGCGCGTCACGATCATGATCTTCGGCATCGTGACCGCCGTGCTCGCGCTCTACCCGTTCACGATCCTCGGTCTGCTGCATCTGGTCCCTGCCGTTCTGATCGCGGTGTTCACCGGGAATTCGGCGGGCTCCGCCTGGTTCAACCGGCCCCGCGCCTGACCGAAACGCGTGACCGGAACGCTTGACCGGAACTCCGGGCCCAAACGCCGGGCCCGGTCACGGAACCCGGGAAAGGCCACGACCGTCCCACCCGTTGCGGACAGTGGTCGTGGCCGGCCACGGACTCCCCGGTCAACGCGGTGTCACAAGCCACGTTGTGCAGACGTTTATCGGCGGTTCCTACCCTGGCGGCACATCCCATCGGACGGGGGCTTCAGGGGAGGGGTCAGCCGTGCAGCGCAGCGTCGTGATGGCCGCACCGGCAGGCCGCCGGGATCACGATCCCGTGGCGGTCCGCCGAGGAACGACCGGTGTATGTGTACAGGCATCAGTATCAGTACAGGTACAGGCACCAGTACAGGTACAGGCACCAGTACGAGTACGAGTACGAGTACGGGCACCAGAACCGGCATCCGCACCGGCACCGGCGCCCGTACGGTGAGCCTCCACTTCGACTCCCTGGCGCTGCCGGTGCGCCCCGGCTACCGCGTGGGCCCCTGGCAGGTCGGCGCACCCATCGCCACCAGCGCGTTCGCCACGGTGTACGCCGCCGAGCGGCCCTCGGGGACCACCTCGACCACCTCCGGCACCGCTGTCGCCCCCGTCGCCGCCGCGCTGAAGTTCCTTCCGCCCGGCACCCGCACCGAGCGGCAGCTCCAGCATCTGCGGCGGATCACGGAGCGCCAGCCGGAGCTGCTGCGCGGCGTCCCGGCGCCCCGGCTGGTCCGGACGCACGAGATCCGCACCATCGACGATCCCTCCGAACCCCTGCTCCACGGCGCCACCGTGCTCGTCATGGAACGGGCCGAGAGTTCGCTCGGCGAACTGCTGCGGCACGGGCCGTGCCCCGTCACCGGCCCCGGGCTGCTCGCCCAGATCTGCGACGGGCTGCGCCAGCTCCACCGCGCCGGCTGGGTCCACGGCGGTCTCACCCCGGGCAACGTGCTGCTGCTGCCCGACCGGACCGTACGCCTCGGGGACTTCCATCTGGCCACCGAGCCCGGGCGCACCGGCCGCGGCCGCGCGCCCACCGTCCTCGGCTACGCCCCCGCGCTCCGGACCACCGACTGCACCGCCCCCGAACTCCTCTGGTCCGCGGACGGCGAGCGCGAACAGCCCGTCGGGCCCGCCGTCGACCTCTGGGCGTTCGGCGTCCTCGCCCATCTGGTGCTCACCGGTTCCCACCCCCTGCCGGGGGCCACCCCGGGCACCCGCCGCGACGCCGCCGTGCGGTACGCGCGGGGGGAGGAGGAGCTGCGGCTGTCGGCCGGGCTGCCCGACGCGTGGCGGGACATCGTGCGGGACTGTCTGGCCCGTACCCCGGAGGAACGCGGCCGGATCGACACCGCCGGCCTGCTGCGCCGGGTCGAGGCGGCGGCGGGCACCCGGCCCTCGCCGCGGCTGCCCTCACCACGGCTGCCCCGCAGACGGCTCGCCCGGCGCGGCCGGCTCGGCCCCCTGGTCGGCTCCGCCCTCCTCTGGGGACTCGCGACCGGCGTCGTGGTGGCGGGCGTGGTGGGAGGACTGCTGGTGCGGGAGGCCCCGATGGCGGAGGCCGCCGGCTACGACCGCTGCACCGTCGGAGACATCTGCTTCTTCAGCGAGGAGAACGGCCAGGGGGAGATGTGCGCGTGGTACGACGACGAACGCGACTGGCACCCCGGCTTCAACACCTGTGAGTGGGGCCGGAGCACCGCCCCCAAGTCGGTGCTGAACAACGGGTACGAGGGCGAGCTGCCCCATGCCCGGTTCTACGGGCACACCGACTTCCAGGAGCCGGTGGGGTGCCTCCAGCCCCTGGAGCGACGGAATCTGGACGGAAGGGTGCTGATCCGCTCGGTGCGGTGGCTGCCGAACTGCTGATCCACCGCGGGCACCCCCGCTCGCGGCGGACGGGGGGTGCGGCACGGCCGGAGACCGTGCCGCACCCCCCGTACCCAGGCATCCCGGGTATCCCGGGTATCCCGCGTGTCAGTGGAAGAAGTGGCGCGTACCCGTGAAGTACATGGTCACACCGGCCTTCTTCGCGGCCTCCACCACCTGCTCGTCCCGGACCGAACCGCCGGGCTGGATCACGGCCCGGACCCCGGCGGCCAGCAGGATCTCCAGCCCGTCCGGGAACGGGAAGAACGCGTCCGACGCCGCGTACGAGCCGCGCGCCCGCTCCTCGCCCGCCCGCTCCACGGCCAGCTTGGCCGAGTCCACGCGGTTGACCTGGCCCATGCCGACGCCGACCGAGGCACCGCCCTTGGCCAGCAGGATCGCGTTGGACTTGACCGCACGGCACGCGCGCCAGGCGAACGCCAGCTCGGCGAGGCCGGCCTCGTCCAGCGGCTCACCGGCCGCCAGCGTCCAGTTCGCCGGGTCGTCGCCGGCGGCCTGGAGCCGGTCGGTGACCTGCACCAGCGCGCCGCCGTCGATCGGCCGGGTCTCGACGGTCGCGGCGGGCGCGCCCTCGCAGCGCAGCACCCGGATGTTCTTCTTGCGGGCGAGCACCTCGACCGCGCCGTCCTCGTACCCCGGGGCGATGATCACCTCGGTGAAGATCTCCGCGACCTGCTCGGCCATCGCCACGGAGACCGGGCGGTTGACCGCGATCACCCCGCCGAACGCGGACAGCGGGTCGCAGGCGTGCGCCCTGCGGTGCGCCTCGGCCACGTCGGCGCCGGTCGCGATGCCGCAGGGGTTGGCGTGCTTGATGATCGCGACACAGGGCTCGGCGTGGTCGTACGCGGCGCGGCGGGCGGCCTCGGTGTCCGTGTAGTTGTTGTACGACATCTCCTTGCCGTGCAGCTGCTCCGCCTCGGCCAGGCCACCGCTGCCGTCCAGGTACAGCGCGGCGCCCTGGTGCGGGTTCTCGCCGTACCGCAGCACCTGGGAGCGCTGGTAGGTGACGCCGGTGAAGTCCGGGAAACCGGAGCCGGACGCGGACTCGTCGGGCGCGTAGGAGCCGGCGAACCAGGAGGCCACCGTCACGTCGTACGCGGCGGTGTGCTGAAACGCTTCAGCAGCGAGCCGCTTGCGGGCGGTCAGATCGAATCCGCCCCCGGCGACGGCCGTGAGCACGTCCCCGTACCGCGCGGGGCTGGTGACCACCGCGACCGACGGGTGGTTCTTGGCGGCGGCGCGGACCATCGAGGGGCCGCCGATGTCGATCTGCTCGACGCACTCGTCGGGAGTGGCGCCGGACGCGACGGTCTCCCGGAACGGGTAGAGGTTGACGACCACCAGGTCGAAGGGCTCGACGCCGAGTTCGGCGAGCTGCTCCCGGTGGGAGTCGAGCCGCAGGTCGGCGAGGATCCCGGCGTGCACGCGCGGGTGCAGCGTCTTGACCCGGCCGTCCAGGCACTCGGGGAAGCCGGTCAGCTCCTCCACCTTGGTGACCGGGACACCGGCGGCGGCGATCCGGCCGGCGGTCGAGCCGGTGGAGACCAGCTCCACGCCCGCCTCGTGCAGCCCGCGCGCCAGCTCCTCCAGGCCCGTCTTGTCGTACACACTGATCAGCGCTCGCCGAACGGCCCGGCGGCCCGCCTCGGGCGTCACAGCGGACTCATGAGCGTCAACAGTCACGGGAAAATTACCTTTCGTCCCTCAATGCGGTGGTCGTTGCGCGCCAGGCGCCCCACGACCTCGACGAGCAGCAGACGCTCGACTTCCTTGATCCGCTCATGGAGAGCGGCTTCGTCGTCCCCGTCCCGGACCTCGACCGCGCGCTGCGCGATGACCGGTCCGGTGTCGACGCCTTCGTCGACGAAGTGGACGGTGCACCCGGTGACCTTCACCCCGTACGCGAGCGCGTCACGCACTCCGTGCGCGCCGGGGAAGCTGGGCAGCAGGGCGGGGTGGGTGTTGATGTACCGGCCCCCGAAACGGGCCAGGAACTCCTTGCCCACGATCTTCATAAAACCGGCCGAGACCACCAGATCCGGCCGGTACGCGGCCGTCGCCTCGGCGAGCGCGCCGTCCCAGGCGTCACGGGAGTCGTGGTCCTTCACCCGGCAGACAAACGTCGGCAGTCCGGCGCGCTCGGCGCGCTCCAGGCCGGCGATGCCCGAGCGGTCGGCCCCGACGGCGACGATCTCGGCCCCGAGGCCCTCGGGATCGGCGACGCTCGCGTCGAGAAGTGCCTGGAGGTTGCTGCCGGAGCCGGAGACCAGGACGACCAGGCGGAGGGGGCGGGCGGAAGGGGGCGGGGAGGCCACTGCGGGTCTCTTTTCTCGCATCTCGGATCGCGCACGCGGCGCGCGCGGATCGCTGGTCTGTCGCGGGGCGGTCTGTCGCGGGCGCGTCCGTGTCCTCCCGCCGCCGGGCCCTGCGCAGGTCCGGTGCGGATACGGAGCGTGCGAATTTGTATGGTCGTACGAATGACTCGTCCTCCCCGGTACGGGGAACTCTACGAAGACGCCGACCGTCAGCAACGATACCGGCACACGGGAAGGCCCCCACGGGACGGGGGCACGCACGGGAGGTAGCGTCAGGGGGCACCACCCGTCCCTGGACACCACCCGTCCCCGGGCCGGGCACCACGACACAAGACCCGAGCGCGACAGGGTCTGAGGGGAAGACGTTCACCACATGCCGGACCGACGCCGCCGTACCGACCTCCTGTTGCCGCGGGAGCGCCAGTCCAACGACGACAGCGACAACCCGTTCGCGGCGCCGCCCGAGGGCAGGCAGGCGCAGCCGTGGCGGCCGCGCTGGCCCGCGCGGAACGACCAGTCCGGATCGTCGGACTCCTCGGGTTCTTCTGATTCCTCCGGGTCCTCCGGGTCCGATGAGGGCGGCTCCCGCGACCAGGGCGAGCGGGGCGGCTGGGGCAGCCAGTGGAGCAGCCGGCAGCCGGGGCGCTCGTCCGGCGGCGGCTTCGGCGGCCGGCCGGGCGGTCAGCAGGGTTCGGGCGGCGGCGGCACCCCGCCCGGCCTGCGCTGGGACCCGACGGACCCGGCCCAGCGCCGGGCCCGGTACGCGCTGCTCTCGGGCGCGTGGGCCTTCTTCTTCACGCTCTTCGACTTCATGGAGATCGCGCTGCTGCTGGGCGCGCTGGCGCTCTACTGGGGCATCAGCTCGCTGCGGGCGAAGGGCAAGCGGCCGGGCGCCGACGCGATCTCCGCGCCCGCCGGGGCGAACGGCGGCGCGGGCGCGGCGGGGTCGCCGCAGGCCGCGAGCCGCTCGCAGCGGACGGCCGCGGTGACCGGTCTGGTGATGGGCGGCCTGGCGCTGATGGTCGTGGCGGTGGCGTTCGCCGCGCAGCTGGTCTACCGGGACTTCTACACGTGCGAGCGGGACGCCCTGACGAAGGACGGGCAGATCGCGTGCAACGAGAAGCTGCCCGAGCCGCTGCGGGAGCTGTTCGGCGTCAGCACGTGACAGGCGTCAGCACGTAACAGGCGTCAGCATCAGGCATCAGCACCGGGAAGCTTCGACGGTGACGGTGGTGTCAGCCTCCGTCACGTCGGTCACCCCCGGGTCCGGATTCTTCGGGCCCGGGGGTTTTCGCTGTTCCGGGCGGGGTGGACGAGGTGGACGCGGCGGAGTCAGCAGGGGCGCTTGGGGCTGCGGGGTGGTCCGCGCCGCCCCAAGAGCCGGGCGCCTCGGGCCAGGGGCTGGCGGGCGCGGCCCAGGGGGGCGCGGGGGCCTGCGCGGGCCCGGACCGGCGTTCCGACTCCGGCTCACACTCTGATTCCGTTTCTTGCTCCGCTACTGACTCTGCGGCCACCAAATTCTCTTCTGACGTGCTCTTTTGATCCTTGTCCGGGCGGATTTGCTGCTGCTCAGAATCTTCCGTTCCGACGTCCCCGGTGGGCGCGGGCCGCACCGTGGCGGTGGCCGTGGCCGTGACCGGCGGACGCTCCGGCAGGAAGTCGTACGAGCGGGAGGCCGCAGAGCCCCGGGGGGCCTTCGGTTCCGGTGCCCCGGAGGAGGCGGAAGGGGCCGAGGAGAGGGCCGATGGGGCCGAGGGAGCGGCAGCGGTCGCCGCTCGCGCCTTCGCCTTCCTCCCGCCTCTCCACGCCTTCCCCCGTACCCCCAGGCTCCGCAGCACCCCGGCGACCCCCATCCCCATGCCCGTCCCGGCCCCCGCGAGCCGCGCCAGCAGGACCCGCCAGATCCGTACCGTCACCGCCACCGGCACGGCGACGGCCGTGATCCAGCAGAACGCCGCCGGACCCGTCAGCCACCACAAGGGACCGAAATCGACCAGCCGTTCCGTGCCGAGCGGCCCGCCGGCGGCGGCCGAGAGCACCGCCGTCACCACCCCGCAGGCCACCGCCGCCAGCAACGCCGTCGCCGCTGTGTCCCGGATGCTCCACGCCACCTCACGGTCCTGGAACCGGGGCGCCGCCCGCGCCACGACGAAGGCCGCGACCACCAGCGCGGCCATGAGCGGAAGGGCGAGGCAGACCCCGTGCCACACCGTGCCGGGCCCCGCCGCCGGCACGGCCGCGACCAGCGGGAACGGCGGGAGGGCAGGGTCGCCCGTCAGCCCCAGGGGCGTGGCCGTGGCCTCCGTGCCGAGTGCGAATCCGGGCCCCAGGGCGTACGCGGCACCCCACACCGACGCGTTCGGCACCAGCGCCGCGGCGAGCAGCAGCACCGCGAGCCGGCCCGACCAGACGGTCGACAGCTGGAGGAACATGTCCTGTACGGCGGCGGAGTGCCACACCAGCCCGGCGGCGACGAGCAGCGCCCCGCCCCCGGCCAGGACCAGCGTGCCCGCGAGGGCGGCGCGCAGCGCGACCGCGACCCGGGTCCGTGCGAGCCGTACCCGCAGCGGTTCGGGGAGCCAGCCCGGCAGGGGCCCCCAGGGGCGGCCCCGGGCGGTCCACACCCCGGCCAGCGCGGCGGCGAGGGTCACCAGCGGCAGATGTCCCAGGGCGCTCAGCACGTCCGGCGCCGGTGAGCCGCCGGCGGCGTAACCCGCGATCACGGCGGCCACCAGCAGATATCCCAGGGTCACCGCGCAGACCGCGCCCTGCGGCGACGGCCGGGGGCGCCGCCCGTGGGTATCGGGGTTGAGCCCGTCCCGCGCCGCCCGGTGGATCAGTGAGACCGGCAGGGCCACCAGCAGCAGCGGTACGACGCCGACCGGCGCGGGCCCGCCGGAGAGGGTGTCCACGCGCACCAGTTCGACGCCGTGGGACAGCAGCCAGAGCGCGGCGGCCGCGTGCAGCGCTCCCCCGGGGCCGTCGTCCGGGTAGGGGGCGCCGATCCACACCATCATCACCAGGACGGTGAGGACGCCGAGGCCGAGCCCCGCGGCCGTGGCCCCGCGTACGACGCAGGCGATCAGCGCGGGTCTCCGGCTGCCCTGGACGGGTACGGAGGTCCGCGGAAAGGGAGGACTCGGCTCCGACGCGCCTGCCGCCCGCCTTGTCCCTGCCGTCCCCTTCCCCTCTTTGGTCTCTGCTGCCTTCGCTGCCTTCGCTTCCTCTGTTGCCTCTGCTGCCTCTGCTGCCTTTTCTGTCTCTGGCGCCTCTGTTGTCTCTGCGGTATCCGCTGTTCCTTTTGCCTTTGCTGTCCCTGCCGCCTCGGTCGCCCCGGTCGTCTCGGTCACGCGGCCATGCTGCCAACGACACGCGCTCTCTCCGTGTAACGGGCGAATACCCGCTGTGTCGCTCAAAATACGCTTATGTACTTTGACGTCGAGCGCAGCGCTTCCGGGAGTCCCTCATGACCCAGAGCCCGGCCCACTCCGCCTCGGAATCGCCGCTGCCGTCGCCCAAGGAACGGCGCAGGCTGCGGGAGGCGAAGTCGATGAGCGAGCTGGAGGTCGCGACGGCGCTCGGGGTCACCAGGGCCACCGTCCGCGCCTGGGAGTCCGGGCGGAGCGATCCCCGGGGACGGCGCCGGATCGCGTACGCGAGGCTGCTGACCGCGCCCGCATCCGTACCCGGTCCCGTACTCGATCCCGCGGCCGAATCCGTTCCTGCTGACGAGCCCGTGGCCGCGGCCGAGCCCGTGTCGGAGCCTTTGCCGGAGCACCTGCCGGAACCCTTGCCGGAATCCCTGGCGGCCGCCGCGCCGCCCTCGGCCGCGCCTCGGGCGGCCAGGGCCCACCGGGGGCCGGTCGACTCGCGCCCTCCGCGCGGCTCCCGCATCGGCTTGGCGGGGCGGACGACGGCCACCCCGGTACCCGTCATCGCCGCCGCCGCGCCGACCGGAGGCGAGCCAGCCGGCGGCGAGGCGACCGAGCCCGTCCACGCGGAACCGGACACCATCGCTCCCGTACGGGCCGCAACGGACGGGGCCGACTCCGTGCTGAACCGCGCGGACGCCCCCGGGCCACCCCCGGGGCTGTCTCCGGGGCTGCCCCCGGAGCCGCTGCCCGCCGTCGCTCCCCCGCCCGCCGGACCGGTCGGATCCGCCCCACCCCTCTCACCGACCTCACCGGCCGCACAGGCCTCACCGACGCCACCGGGACCGCCGGGGCCGCCGGGGGACGCCCCCACCCTGGACGCGCTCACCCCGGAGGAGGCGTTCGACGCCCTCTACGACCACACCGCCGTGTCCCTCGTCCGCCAGGCGTACCTGCTCACCGGACGGCACCGGCTCTCCCACGAGTGCGTGGAACGCGCCTTCCGCCTCTCCTGGCAGCACTGGCCGGAAGTCGCCCGCGACCGGGATCCGGTGGGCTGGGTCCGGGCCGCCGCGTACGAGTTCGCGATGTCCCCCTGGCAGCGGCTGCGGCCCGCGCACCGGCACCCCGACACCCCGTCGCTGGAGGGCGGCCCGAGCGCCCTGCTGGACGCACTGCTCTCACTGCCGCCCGCGTACCGCCGCACCCTGCTGCTCTACGACGGTCTGGGCCTCGACCTCCCCGAGACCGCCGCCGAGACGGAAGCGAGCACTCCGGCGGCCGCCAACCGGGTGCTGCACGCCCGGGAGGCGGTCGCCGAACAAGTGCCCGGCCTCACCTCGCCCGAGATCCTGCACCGGCTCCTCGCCGAGCTGGCCGATGCCTTCCCCGCGCCGGAGCCGGCCCCCGCGCCCTCGGTGCGGGAGGGCAGCGAACGCCATGTCTGGCTCTGGACCCGTACCGCGCTCACCGTCACGGCGCTGATCGTCGGCGCGACCGGGTTCACCCTGCTGACCTCGCCCCACCAGTACGAACCGGGGGTCCCGGCGGGCCGGCCGGTCCAGGGCATCCCGGCGCACGCCGGGTCCGAACGGCTCGGTCCGGAGGGCGAACAGCTGCGGGCACGGCTCCGTGCCGAGATGGCCGGCGGCCCGGAACGACTGGCTCCCGAACCCCGCTGACACCGCGCCCACACCCACGCCCGCGCCTGCCTCGGACCCGGACCCGGACCCGGCCCCCGCCCCGTCACCTGCCCCGGATACGCGGACGGGCCCGCGCCCCCTGCGGGGTGCGGGCCCGTCGACCGTGCTCGGGTCGCGTCAGCCTTCGAGGATGGCGCGCGCCAGCTTGGCGGTCTCGGTCGGGGTCTTCCCGACCTTGACGCCGGCGGCCTCCAGGGCCTCCTTCTTCGCCTGCGCCGTGCCGGAGGAACCCGACACGATGGCACCGGCGTGGCCCATCGTCTTGCCCTCGGGGGCGGTGAAGCCCGCGACGTAGCCGACGACCGGCTTGGTGACATTGGCCTTGATGAAGTCGGCCGCACGCTCCTCGGCGTCGCCGCCGATCTCACCGATCATCACGATCAGCTCGGTCTCCGGGTCGGCCTCGAAGGCCGCCAGGGCGTCGATGTGCGTGGTGCCGACGACGGGGTCACCACCGATGCCGACGCAGGACGTGAAGCCGATGTCCCGCAGCTCGTACATCATCTGGTAGGTCAGCGTGCCCGACTTGGACACCAGACCGATCTTGCCGGGCTTGGTGATGTCGCCCGGGATGATGCCGGCGTTGGACTGGCCCGGGGTGATCAGACCGGGGCAGTTCGGGCCGATGATGCGGGTCTTGTTGCCCTTGCTGGTCGCGTACGCCCAGAAGGCGGCGGAGTCGTGCACCGCGATGCCCTCGGTGATGACGACGGCCAGCGGGATCTCGGCGTCGATGGCCTCGACGACGGCGGCCTTGGCGAAGGCCGGCGGCACGAAGAGGACGGACACATCGGCGCCGGTCTTCTCCATCGCCTCGGCGACCGTGCCGAAGACGGGTACCTCGGTGCCGTCGAAGTCGACGGTGGTACCGGCCTTGCGCGGGTTCACGCCACCGACGATGTTGGTGCCGTCCGCCAGCATGAGCTTGGTGTGCTTCATGCCCGTGGCACCGGTCATGCCCTGGACAATGACCTTGCTGTCCTTGGTCAGGAAGATAGCCATGGTGGTGTGAATCCCTTACTTCGCCGCGAGCTCGGCGGCCTTGTCGGCCGCGCCGTCCATGGTGTCCACGCGCTGCACCAGCGGGTGGTTGGCGTCGGAAAGGATCTTGCGACCCAGCTCCGCGTTGTTGCCGTCGAGGCGCACGACCAGCGGCTTGGTGACTTCCTCGCCCTTGGACTTCAGCAGCTCCAGGGCCTGCACAATGCCGTTGGCGACCTCGTCGCAGGCGGTGATGCCGCCGAAGACGTTGACGAAGACGGACTTGACGTCCGGGTCGCCGAGGATGATCTCCAGGCCGTTCGCCATGACCTCGGCGGAGGCGCCGCCACCGATGTCGAGGAAGTTGGCGGGCTTCACACCACCGTGGTTCTCACCGGCGTACGCGACGACGTCCAGGGTGGACATGACCAGACCGGCGCCGTTGCCGATGATGCCGACCTCGCCGTCCAGCTTGACGTAGTTGAGGTTCTTGGCCTTGGCGGCGGCCTCCAGCGGGTTGGCCGCGGCCTTGTCCTCCAGGGCCTCGTGGCCGGGCTGGCGGAAGTCGGCGTTGGCGTCCAGGGAGACCTTGCCGTCGAGGGCGATGACCCGGCCGTCGGCGACCTTGGCCAGCGGGTTCACCTCGACGAGCAGCGCGTCCTCGGCGATGAACGTCTTCCAGAGGGTCACCAGGATGTCGGCGACCTGGTCGGCGACCTCGGCCGGGAACTTCGCCGCGGCGACGATCTCGGCGGCCTTCGCCGGGGTGACACCCTCGTTGGCGTCGACGGGGATCTTCGCCAGGGCCTCGGGCTTGGTGGCCGCGACCTCCTCGATGTCCATGCCGCCCTCGACGGAGGCCATGGCCAGGAAGGTGCGGTTGGTGCGGTCGAGGAGGTACGAGACGTAGTACTCCTCGGCGATCTCGGGGGCGGTCTCCGCCAGCATCACCTTGTGGACCGTGTGGCCCTTGATGTCCATGCCCAGGATCTGACCGGCCTTCTCGACCGCGTCCTCGGGGCTGGAGGCCAGCTTCACGCCGCCGGCCTTGCCGCGGCCGCCGACCTTCACCTGCGCCTTGACGACCGACCGGCCGCCCAGACGCTCGGTCACCTCGCGCGCCGCCTCAGGCGTGTCGATGACTTCACCGGCCAGCACCGGTACACCGTGCTTGGCGAAGAGGTCCCTCGCCTGGTACTCGAACAGGTCCACGCGCGTCCGTCCCTTTTCTGAGTGATCGCGGTTCGTTGTCTGCGTGGGCGTGCCGCGAAGGGCAACGTGACTGCGATGTCACAAGGGAGGCGCGCACGGTGTCCGGGCACGCGGCATGTCCGTCTCGCAGGGTATCCCCGTGGCCCGTGGCTCCCTAAATCGCAGATCACACATCGGCGGTGATAACAGTCACAGCTCGTCGGAGGTGGTGCGGCACGGATCGCCGGTTACGGGAGTGCCGGACGGGACCGGGCCGGTCACGGACCGCGGAGGCCGCCCGCCACCGGGGCG
Organism: Streptomyces yaizuensis; assembly: GCF_034961445.1. NCBI lineage: Bacteria > Bacillati > Actinomycetota > Actinomycetes > Kitasatosporales > Streptomycetaceae > Streptomyces > Streptomyces yaizuensis. The sequence goes on along the minus strand of NZ_BSBI01000011.1, from coordinate 258,993 downwards.
CGGCAACCGGGCCGCCGGGGCGGAACCGCGCCGTCCTCATGCCTCGGGGACCGGCAGCGGCCGCTTCTCCAGCGCCGCCGCCATGACCTCCGGGAAGAGATCGGGAGTGCAGGCGAAGGCGGGCACCCCCAGCTCCGCCAGCGCGGCCGCGTGGTCCCGGTCGTACGCGGGGGTCCCCTCGTCGGAGAGCGCCAGCAGCGCCACGAACTGCACCCCGGACGCCTTCATCGCGGCGACCCGCTTCAGCATCTCGTTCCGTATGCCCCCCTCGTAGAGATCACTGATCAGTACGACGACGGTGTCGGCGGGGCGGGTGATCCGGGACTGGCAGTAGGCCAGGGCGCGGTTGATGTCGGTGCCGCCGCCGAGCTGGGTGCCGAAGAGGACGTCGACCGGGTCGTCCAGCTGGTCGGTGAGGTCCACGACCGAGGTGTCGAAGACGACGAGCCGGGTGTCGAGGGAGCGCATGGAGGCGAGGACCGCGCCGAAGACCGAGGCGTAGACGACGGACGCCGCCATGGAGCCCGACTGGTCGATGCAGAGCACCACGTCCTTCTTCACCGACTGCGCGGCCCTGCCGTAGCCGATCAGCCGCTGCGGGACCACGGTGCGGAACTCGGGTAGGTAGTTCTTGAGATTGGCCCGGATCGTGCGGTCCCAGTCGATGTCGCGGTGGCGGGGGCGGCTGATCCGCGCGGACCGGTCGAGGGCCCCGGTGAGCGTGGACCGGGTGCGGGTGGCGAGCCGCTTCTCCAGGTCGTCGACCACCTGGCGGACCACGGCACGGGCCGTCTCCCGGGTCGTCTCGGGCATGGCCCGGTTGAGGGAGAGCAGGGTGCCGACGAGGTGGACATCGGCCTCGACCGCCTCCAGCAGCTCCGGCTCCAGCAGCAGCGAGGAGAGCCCGAGCCGGTCGATGGCGTCGCGCTGCATGACCTGGACGACCGAGCTGGGGAAATAGGCGCGGATGTCACCGAGCCAGCGGGCGACGGAGGGAGCAGAGGCACCGAGCCCCGCGCCCCGCGCCCGGCTACTGCCCGAACCGCCGTCGTCGTCGGCCGGGGCGCCGTACAGCGCGGTCAGGGCAGCGTCGATGCCGGCGTCCTGCCCGGTGAGGGAGCAGCCGATGCCGTCGGCGCCGCCACCGCCGAGGACGAGACGCCAGCGCCGCGCCCGCTCGGCGGCGTCCACCGCGCCCGGCCCGCCGCCGCTGCCCGGCGTCGACGGGGCCGCCTCGGCCGGCGTGGCCGATGCGTCCCGCGGTGTGCGTGCGTGTGTCGTCGTCCCGCTCATATGTCCGCCCCCACGAGATCCGTGTCGTTGTCCTGGGCACCGCCGTCGGCTCTCCGCCGGGCCGTCCGGCCGCTCCCTGCCGGTGGCGCCGCCCCCACCGGATCGGGCGTGCCGAGCAGGAGCCGGAGCACCGGCAGTACGGCATCCGCCCGGTCCTCGTCGAGGCCCGCCCCGAAGCCCGGCACCGCACCGGCAGCGGCGGCGCCCGCGCCCCGCCGCCCTCCCGCCGCCGGCCCGGGTCGCCGCCCGATCAGCTCGCCGAGGGTGCGCCGGACCCCCGGCTCGTACGCGGAGAAGGTGCGCCGCAGCAGCGGGAGCACGTCCGTGAACGACCCGGCCGGAACGCTCATCAGCCAGGTGTCCACCAGGCCCAGCAGCCGTTCGTCGTGGACGAGCAGCATGCCTCCGCCGGAGGAGCCGCCGATGAAGCCCTCGACCCAGGCGGCCGCGTCGGCGGGCGCCACGGCGGCGGACAGGGCGAGGCCCATCAGCCGGGCCGCCGCGTCCTCGTCGAGCCGGCCGTCGTCCAGGAGCAGCCGGGCGGCCCGGCCGCGTATCACCCCGGCGACGGTGTCCCGGCCGGTGAGCCGGTGGAGCACCGAGGCCCACCGCTCGCCCAGCTCCTGCGCGCCGGGCAGCAGCCCGATGGCGCCGTGCACCGCGTCGAGATGGGCCCGCATCCGGTCGGCGCCGTCCGCGTCCAGCCCGGAGCAGGCCGGGGGCAGTCCGACGCAGATCCGCTCGGCGAGCCCGGCCGCGACCGTGGCGAGGGCGGCCGTGTCCGTGGCGCGGACGTCCCCGTACCGCAGGGAGCGGGCGAGCGCGGGCAGCGCCTCGGCGAGACGGCCGACGTCGGTGTCGAGCGCGGCCCGCTCGGCGAGGGCCCGCAGCACGGCGGGCAGCGCGTCGGTCACCTCGGCAAGCAGGCATTCCTCGGCGAGCGCGGTGACCTCGGCCAGCTCGGTGGCGGCCGCGGCCCTGTTCCTCGTGCGGGCGACGGCGGCGGCGAGGACGGTGGTGCCCCAGACTCCGGCCTCGGCGACCCGGACATGCAGCTCGGGCTCCCACCGCAGCCGCCAGCCCTCCCGGAAGGTGCCGGTGCTCCCCCGGGTGCGGACGGGCTCGCCCCAGCCGACGGAGAGCAGCCTGAGCCGGTGCAGCAACCGGCTCTTGGCGGCGTCGGTCTCCTTGCGGAGGTCGAGTCCGATCTCGCGCTCCAGCGCCTCCGGCTTCAGCCGCAGCGACTTCTGGAGACGGCTGAGGTCGCGCTGGAGGGGGACGGCGGGCGCGCTGTCGGGGACCTCCCCGAGGGCGTCCCCGACGATCAGGCGGTCCTCGATGAGGGCGATCGGCACATCGGAGCCGTCGCACATCACGGCCCGGACGGCGTCGGTGGTCTCGCCCAGACCGGCGAGGGGCCGGCCGCGCATGACGGCCAGTGTCCCGGCGAGCCGGACGGCCTCGATGACATGGGCCGACGACACCATCAGGCCCTCGTCCCGGAGCAGCCCGGCGGCCTTGGTGAGCCAGCGCTCGACGGGCCGGTCGGGCGACTCGAAGAGATGGGCGTACCACCCCGGGGAGTCGATGCCGGCGCCGTAGCCGCTGTGCCGGGCGAGCCGGCGATGGGTCCACGGCACCCAGGTGGTCTCGGTCCTGACCTTGGGCAGGCCCTTGAGGAGCGCCCGGTCGGCGGAGACGGTGGTCCGCTCCTGGAGCGCGGGGACGTGCCAGGCGCCGCAGACGACGGCCACCGCGTCCCCGAACTCCTTGCGGGCGGCGCGCAGCTTCAGCCGCATGTGCGCCTCGCGGACCAGGTCCCGCCGGTGACCGCCGGGTCCGTACTCGGCGCGCAGCGCGGTCATGGCCTCGGCGAGGGCGGCGAAGGGGGCGAGGGGGTCGCCGCCGTCCCGGCCGCCCCGGTGCTCGATGACGTCCTCCCACCAGCGCTCCGGGTCGTCGTACCCGGCGGTCTCGGCGAGGACGGCCAGGGGGTCGATCCGGATGTCCGTCCCGCCCTCCCCCTCGGGCCCGTCGGCGGCGGCCGGGTCCTCCCCCGCCCGCTCCGTGCCGGTGCGGAGGGCGGCCGGGCTCCGTGCCCCCGGCCGGCCGCCGCCGGTGCCGTGGGCCGTCAGATCCCACTCGGGGTCGACGGCGGCTACCCCGGTGAGGTCCCATTCCGGGTCGGTGACGTCCCACTCGGGGTCGGTGGCGCCGCGGGCCGGGGCCCCGGCGGCCGACCGGGCGGCGGGAGCGGCGTCCCACTCGGGGTCGGCCACGGAATCCGCGGTGCTCTCCCGCTCCGGGTCGGGTGCCAGCGTGTGCGCGGCGGGCAGGTCGATGAAGCGCACCGGAACCCCCCGGTCCAGGGCCCAGCGGATCGCCACCCACTCCGGGGAGAATCCGGCCAGCGGCCAGAACGCCGCCCGGCCGGGGTCGTCCACGACATGGGCGAGCAGCGCGACCGGCGGTCGCATGCCGTCGTCGGCCGCCAGCGGCAGCAGCGCGTCCCCCTCCGGCGGGCCCTCGATCAGCACCGCGGCGGGTGCGGCCGCCTCCAGCGCGGCCCGTACCGCGCGCGCGGAGCCGGGGCCGTGGTGGCGGATCCCGAGCAGCAGCGGCGCCGTCATGCGCTGACCTCCCGGCAGGCGCGGTAGAAGTCCTTCCAGCCGTCCCGCTCCCGGACCACCGTCTCCAGGTACTCCTGCCACACGACCCGGTCGGCGGCCGGGTCCCGGACCACGGCACCGAGGATCCCGGCGGCGATGTCGCCGGGGCGCAGCACACCGTCGCCGAAGTGCGCGGCGAGCGCGAGGCCACCGGTGACCACGGAGATCGCCTCCGCCGTCGAGAGCGTGCCGGAGGGGGACTTGAGCTTGGTGCGTCCGTCCTGGGAGGTGCCGGACCGCAGCTCCCGGAAGACGGTGACGACCCGGCGGATCTCCTCCAGGCCCTCGGGCGCCTCGGGCAGGTCGAGCGAACGGCCCAGCTGGCCGACGCGCCGGGAGACGATGTCGACCTCGGCTTCGGCGGTCGCGGGCAGCGGCAGCACCACCGTGTTGAACCGGCGGCGCAGCGCGCTGGAGAGGTCGTTGACCCCGCGGTCGCGGTCGTTGGCGGTGGCGATCAGATTGAAGCCGCGGACCGCCTGCACCTCCTGTCCCAGCTCCGGGATCGGGAGCGTCTTCTCGGACAGGATGGTGATCAGGGTGTCCTGCACGTCGGCCGGGATACGGGTCAGCTCCTCGACGCGGGCGGTCATGCCGTCCGCCATGGCGCGCATGACGGGGCTGGGCACCAGCGCGTCGCGGCTCGGGCCGTGGGCGAGCAGCCGGGCGTAGTCCCATCCGTAGCGGATGGCCTCCTCCGGGGTGCCGGCCGTGCCCTGCACCAGCAGGGTCGAATCCCCGCTGACGGCCGCCGCCAGATGCTCGGACACCCACGTCTTCGCGGTGCCGGGGACGCCGAGGAGGAGCAGGGCGCGGTCGGTGGCGAGGGTGGTGACGGCGACCTCGACGATCCGGCGCGGCCCCACGTACTTGGGTGTGATCACGGTGCCGTCGGGCAGCGCGCCACCGAGGAGGTAGGTGGCGACGGCCCACGGCGAGAGCCGCCAACCGACGGGGCGGGGCCGGTCGTCGGCGGCCGCCAGCGCGGCCAGCTCGTCCGCGAAGGCGTCCTCCGCGTGGGGCCGCAGGGCCTTCGCCGCGTCGCTCCCGGCGGGCTCGCTCGCGGTGGTTCCGGGCACAGTCATGGATCCCCCTCCGTGTCGGTCGGCATGGGTCGGCATCGCTTGACCCGATGCGTTCTCCACACTGCACCACCCCACTGACAACGGGTCATATCCCCAGCTCAGAGCGGATTGTCAGTGGTGTCTCCTAACGTCGTTCGCATGCTGGGATCGAACGGGGGACAGCCCCCGAACCCCCCGGAGCGGGGGGCGCGCTGGACGGTGGACCAGGTGCTGGCGACGGCTCCTGACGCCGCGTCCAGGAAGGCGGGGACCAGGCTCGGCACGGCCGGGCCGTGGTCGGGGACGGGCGCGAGCGGCGCGGGCGCCGTGTGGGGCCTGTGCAAGGGCAGTGGCAGCCGGCCGTACCAGACGGTGGTGGACGTCTCGGGCCCGGCGTACAAGTGCAGTTGTCCGAGCCGGAAGTTCCCGTGCAAGCACGCGCTGGGGCTGCTGCTGCTCTGGGCGGCGGAGGGGGAGGTGGGCACCGGCGAGGCGCCCGAGTGGGCGGGGGAATGGCTGGCGGGCCGGGCCCGGCGGGCGGCCGGGCAGGCGGGGGAAGGGGAGGGGGAGGAGGGCACGGCGCGGCGGTCGGGCCCGGCCGACCCGGAGGCCGCGCGCAGACGGACGGAGCGCCGGGCGGCACGGATATCGGCGGGCGCCACCGAGTTGGAGCGGCGTCTCGCGGACCTGGTGCGCGGAGGGCTGGCGGGTGCCGAGCGGTCGGGATACGCGCTGTGGGAGGAGACGGCGGCCCGGATGGTCGACGCCCAGGCCCCGGGGCTGGCCGCGCGGGTGCGGGAGTTGGGGGCGCTGCCGGGCACGGGTCCCGGGTGGCCGGTGCGGCTCCTGGAGGAGTGCGCCCTGACCCATCTGCTGGACTCGGCGTGGCTGGGAATCGAGCGGCTGCCCGAGCCGCTGGCCGCGACGGTCCGGACGCGGGTGGGGGTGCCGGCCGGTGCGGCGGGGGCCCCTGTCCGGGACCGCTGGCTGGTTCTCGCCCAGTACGACACGCCCGAGGGGAAGCTCACCACCCGCCGGATATGGGTGTACGGGCGGGAGTCGGGCCGCGCGGCACTGCTGCTGTCCTTCGGCGCGGCGGGCCGGGCACCGCGGCTGGCGCTGCCGGTCGGTGCGGAGATCGAGGCGGAGCTGACCCCGTATCCGGGTGGCGCGCAGCTCCGGGCCGAGCCGGGCGAGCGGCTGGGGATGCCCGTGCCCGCCGTGGGCCCGCCGCCGGGCGGTCCGGTGGCGGCGGCGCTCGACGCCTATGGGCGGGCGCTGCGGGACGATCCCTGGCTGGACGGCTGGACGGCTGGCCGGTGACGCTGACGGAGGTGATCCCGGTCCCCGACGGGGACGGCTGGCAGCTGGCGGACGCGGACGGGGGCGGGGGCGCGGCCCTGCCGCTCACCCCGGCCGCGCGGTCCCGGCCGGGTCTGTGGCGGCTCGTCGCGGCCTCCGGCGGCCGCCCGGTGACGGTGTTCGGCGAGTGCGGCCACCAGGGGGTGGTGCCGCTCGCGGCCTGGGAGCCGGAGGGGGCGGTCATGATCCCCCTCGTCTGACCCCTGACTGCGGGCCTGGCGGGTCACGGGCTGCCGCACCCCGGCCGGTACGCCGTGCTCCGGCCACCGGTGCCGGCCCGTCTTCCGCCACGCCGACACCCGGGCCTTTTCCGGTGGCCGGGGCGGAGTGCACCCGATGGTCCTCGTCCGGCCTGCGGAAACGGTCCCGGGGCCGGGGTCCGTCCCCGCCGGCGCCGGGCTTGTCGCGTGGATCGAGCCGGGTCGGGGGACGGTATCCGGCACCGGGGTCTCCCCAGGCCCGCCAGGGCCGAGGGGACGTGTCGCAGGGAGGTGGAGGTTCCATGCGGTGGCTGTATCTCCGGGCCGCCGGGTCCTGGGCCGGTGCGATGCCGGCGCATGCGAGCCCGGGGCCGGCTCGGTCCGCAGGGCTCGGTCCGGGCGTGAGGCGCATCGGCACCGCGCCGTGTTCCGGGTCCGTTTCCCGGAGCGGGCGGGTCGGCGCCGGAGACCGGCAGGCGCGGGGCCCATGGCCCACATGCTCCGGTGGCCGTGACTGTCCGTGCCCCTTGCGAGGCGGCCGACGGCGCACGCACCCCCGCGTGCCGAAGGCCGGACGAACGTCCCGGTCGGCCGCGCCCTGCCGGCCCGTACACCGCCCGACCGTTTCGAACGAACCGCCCGAACCCGTCTCCACGGAGGACGACATGACCGGCGCCACCATCACCACCTCGCTGTGGGAACAGCTCGTCACGACCGCCCTGCTCGGTACCGACCGCCGGGCCCTGCCGCCCGGCGTGGCGGGGCCGGGCGGCGGGGACGCGGCGGTCGCGTTGCTGGACGCGGCGGCCGTGCACACGGTTCGGCGCCGGGCGGGGCTGTTGCCCGCGACCGCCGCCGAACCACCGGAGCCCGCGCCGGCCGACCACCGGCCGCCGCTGCCCGAGGGCGCGCGCCGCAGGCTGGAGCAGTTGCTGGCGGACCGGGCCGCCGGATCCTCGGGGGGCCGCCGGGGTGCCGCACCCGATCTGACGGAGTTGCTGCCCCAGTGGCTGGCCACCGCCCAGGAGCAGGGGTACCGGGCGCCGGTGGCCCTGGTGCCCGCGCTGCTCGACGCGGCTCGGGCCCGGACCGATCTGCGGCCCCAGACACTGGCGTTCGCCGGGTCGCGGGGGCTGTGGCTGGCCCGGTTCAACCCCGAGTGGCGGTTCGCGCTGCGCGGCGCCCCGGGCAGCACCGTCCCGCTGCCGGAGCCCGCGGCGGCGGAGCAGGTTCGCGAGGTCTGGGAGGAGGGCCTGTTCGCCGAACGGGTGGCGCTGCTGACGGCCGTCCGGGCGGAGGACCCGGGCCGGGCGCTGGCGCTGCTCTCCGGGAGCTGGGCGACCGAACGGGCGGAGGACCGGCTGATGTTCCTCGACACCCTGCGCACGGAGCTGTCCCCGGCGGACGAACCCTTCCTGGAACGGGCGCTGGCCGACCGCAGCCGCAATGTCCGGGCCGCGGCGGCGGAGCTGCTGTCGTCGCTGCCCGGGTCGGCGCTCGCCGGACGGATGGCGGAGCGTGCGGCCTCGTGCGTGGGTCCGGACCACGGGGGTGCCGGGGCGGCGATCCATGTCGAGGCCCCGCACGAGTGCGACACGGACATGCAGCACGACGGCGTGGTGCCCAGCCCGCCGCCCGGCCGGGGCAAGCGGTCCTGGTGGCTGGGGCAGTTGGTGGCGGCGGCCCCGCTGGCCGTCTGGACGCGCCGGTTCGGCGACCGTTCGCCCGAGGAGGTCGTGGCGCTGCCGGTGACGGACGGCTGGCGGGAGGAGTTGCACGGTGCCTGGTGCCGGGCGGCCGTGCGCCAGGCCGACGCCACCTGGTCGCGGGCGCTGCTCGGCCCGCCGGGGATCCCGCCGGAGAACGGCCCCGGCACCGTGTCCCTGGCGGAGCGGGCCAAGCTGCTGGCGACGCTGCCGCAGGGCGAGCGGGCCGACTGGGTCGCCGCGTTCATCTCGGCGCACGGGCTGTCGGAGGCGTTCCAGCTGCTGGGGGTCTGCGCGGTGCCCTGGTCGCCGGCCCTGGGCGACGCGGTCGTGGACGCGCTGGAGACGGCCCGCGAGGCCGGCAGCTACCCGTGGAGCTTCAGCGGGGCGATGGGGCTGGCCGAGCGCTGTCTGCATCCGTCGGCGGTGGCCCGGCTGGACCCGCTGACGGTGGACCCGGACGGGCCCGAGGGGTCGTCCCCGGGCGCGGAGGGCTACTGGTCGGAGGCGTTCCAGCGGCTGACCTCCACCCTGCGGCTGCGCGAGGCGATGCACCGTGAACTGACCGGCTCCGCACCCTGATCCGGGCCGGCCGGCCGACCGGCGGGCCCGCGCGCCCCGGTTGTCCGCCGCCCGGCCGGATCGGTCCGGGCGCCGACCAGCCGACCAACCGACCAACCGACCAACCGACCAGCTGGCCGGCCGCCCGGCCGGGTCAGGCCCCGGCCGGCTGGCGGATGTTGGCGTTCACCCAGGCGACGATCGCCGACGTGGTCGCCCCCGGGGTGAAGATCTCGGCGACGCCCAGCTCCTTCAGCGGCGGGATGTCCTCCTCCGGGATGATCCCCCCGCCGAAGACCTTGATGTCCGCGGCGTCGCGTTCCTTCAGCAACGCGATCACCTTGGCGAACAACGTGTTGTGGGCGCCCGAGAGAATGGAGAGACCGATCGCGTCCGCGTCCTCCTGGATCGCCGTCGCGACGATCTGCTCGGGCGTCTGGTGCAGGCCCGTGTAGATGACCTCCATCCCCGCGTCCCTGAGCGCCCGCGCGATCACTTTCGCCCCCCGGTCGTGCCCGTCGAGCCCCGGCTTGGCGACCACTACACGGATCGGCCCCGTCACACCCATCGCTTCCTCCACACACCCGGCTGAGCCGCAAGTGAACGAACGTTATCTCCAGCATCCCGCACCGACCCGTTTCGCAGGGAGCCCGGAGGGGGAAATCACACAGTGGGACATGTTCACCGGCGTCGCACACGCGTCCGGGTCCACCGGTCGCGCGGGCGTCGCGAGGAGCACTTCCGAAGCCGTGTCCACCGTGCCGTGAGCCGCGTCGCACGGGGCCGGCAGCGCCGCCACCGACCGATCCGCCGACACGGAGTGCGCACCGACCGCAACACCCGGCAGCGCCGAAGAGGCTCCACGAGGGCACATGGGGGCCATCGCCGTCTTCCGTGTGTCGTACGGAGGTCGGCCATGAAGGTTCTGCCCCGCTGCCCCGCCCGCTCCGGCACGCGCCCCGGCCAGGGCACGACCCCGGACTCGGGTGACGACCCGGGCCCGTGCACGGAGAACGGCCCGCATGCGGACAAAGCCCTGCGTGCAGATACGGACGCGGGCACGGACACCGACACCGACACGGACACGGGGACCGACTCCCCCGGCCCGGACAGCCGCTGCCCGGCGCTCCGCCTCGGCACCCTCGGTCTGGGCACCACCCTCGGGACATTGGGTCTCGGGACATTCGGCCTCGGCGCCCTGGGCCCCGGCCCGGACCGCACGGGAGCCGGTCCGACGGTCTCCTGGGGCGCGCTGGGTCTGGAGGGCCTGCGCGAGCTGTGGACGCCGGCGGCGTTCCGGGCCGGCGCGCTGGAGCTGGCGATCCTCGCGGGCCATGTCCTGCTCTACCCCACCGGAGTGACATCGGAGCGTTCCGCCCGGCAGCGCGCCCCCTCCCCGCGCGGCGCGACGGCGGACGAGCGGGGCGCCGCCGCCCTCACGAAGCCCGGCGCGCCCGACCGTCCCCCGGTCGTCCTGCTGCACGGCTTCGCGGACAACCGCTCGGTCTTCGTGCTGCTGCGCCGCTCGCTCGCCCGGCACGGCTGGCGGCATCTCGAATGCCTCAACCACTCCCCGCTCACCTGCGACATCCGGGCCGCCGCCGAAGCCCTGGGCGACCGGATCGAGGACGTCCTCGCCCGTACCGGCCAGGACGAGGTCGATGTGGTCGGGCACAGCCTCGGCGGCCTGATCGCCCGCTTCTACATCCAGTGCCTCGGCGGTGACCGGCGGGTGCGCACCCTGGTCACCCTCGGCACCCCGCACGCCGGCACCACCGCCGCCCCGCTGGCCAGCGCCCATCCCGTCGTACGGCAGATGCGCCCCGGCTCCGCCCTGATCGAGGAGTTGCGCGGCCCGGCCCCCGGCTGCCGTACCCGGTTCGTGAGCTTCTGGAGCGACCTGGACCGGATGATGGTCCCCGTCGAGACGGCCCGGCTCGACCATCCCGACCTCCTCGTGGAGAACGTGCGGGTCACCGGCATCGGGCATCTGGCCCTCCCGGTTCATCCCGCGGTCGCGGCGGGCATCCGGGAAGCGCTGGAATCATCCCGTCCGGCCGGTTCCGCAGGCACGTTCTCCGTCGCCTGAGCGCGCCTCGCGCCCGCCCCCCGCGGCCCGCCGGCCCGGCCCGAGCACGCCCGGGCCGACGGAGCAACCCGAATGGACGTCATCGCCGTCGAACGGGTTTCGAACATAGCGCCAAGGCTGTGCCCTCACTCCCCCGAAAGACGCTCGAATGCCCGTTTCCTGATTCCGCAAAACCTCGGGAAGATTGTCGCCGTCGCATACCGCCGGGTACAGTCGCGCCACTGGTTCCCCTCTGGGGTCCATGCCGTTCCACGACCCCAGAATCCAGCTCCTGCTGCCGAGGCGAGAGAGAAGTTGGTGAACGACCAGCACGCCCATGCCGGGCATGTCGGCCACGACGACTACACGACCGGCAGCTTTGGCATCGACCCGCTTTTCGGGGCGCTGCCGGACAGTTCGGCCGGTTACGAGGCCGGGCACAGTGGTCAGTACGACTCCACCGCCTGGGACACCGGCGCGCACCAGGGCGTCGGCTACGAGGTCCACCCCCCGGCCGAGCAGGTCCAGCAGTACTCCACCGCGTACGACGGCACCGGCCAGTGGGACGCGACCGCGTGGAACCAGTCCCGGGACACGGGGCAGTTCGCGTCCGTGGGCACGGCGTTCTCCTACGACACGACCGGGCAGTGGGTGGCGGGGTCCTTCGACTCCGGCTCGTACGACGCGACCGCCTGGAACTCGGACGGCGACACGGGCGCGGCGGAGGGTTCCGTCCCGGCGCAGTTCACTCCCGAGGGGGACTTCGCCCCCGAGTTCGGCTCCGAGTTCGCCCTCGATCCGGCGGTCGAGCACCTGACCGACGCGGGGCAGGAGTTCGCCGCCGGGATGCCCGGGTACGACGACCTGCCGGACCCGGGCGCGGACCACGCCTTCCAGCCCGGCTACACCGGTTCGTACGACACCGACTCCTACGACGCGGACTCCTACGCCACCGGTGCGTACGGCGACGCCTCCTACGAGGCCGGCTTCCCGGAGGGCGACGACGCCGAAGCGCTCCCGGAAACGGACTTCGACGGTCCGGCGGCCGGAGCGGGCACCGGGCCCGGCGGCATCGGGGACACCGCGAGCCTCCCCGTCGTCACGGACGACCGCGATGACTACGCGTACACCCCGGAGCTGGCCCCGGTCGCGGCCGCCGAGGCCACCGCCCCCCGGACCGCGCGCCGTTCCGGCGGCGGGAGCCGGGGCCGGCGCCGCACCCCCGCCAAGCGGTCGGCGCTCCTCACCGTCGCCGTCCCCTCGGCCTGTGTGATGGGCGTCGCGGGCATCGCCGCCGCCTCCGTCACCAACCTCGCCGGGGACGACACCAAGAAGACCGACACCAAGGTGACGGCCATCGACCAGGCGGCCCTCGCGGCCAAGAGCGCCGTCGCCAACAACAAGATGGACACCCAGCTCGCCGCGCTCAGCGCCGGCGCCCGGGACTTCGGGGACCGCGCCTCGCGCACCCAGGAGCGCATCGACCTGAAGGCCCGCCAGGAGGCGGACCGCAAGAAACGCGAGGACGAGGCGAAGCGGCGCGAAGCCCTCCGCCCCAAGTTCGCCGTCCCCGTGGAGAGCCGGGGCCTGAGCACCTACTACGGGGAGTCCGGCGTCAACTGGATGGCGCTGCACACCGGTATCGACTTCCCCGTGCCCTACGGCACCAACGTCTTCGCCGCGACCGACGGCACCGTCCGTACGCAGTACAACAGCGCCTACGGCAACATGATCATCCTCACCGCCCCCGACGGCACCGAGACCTGGTACTGCCATCTGAGCAGCGCCAAGATCCGCTCCGGCCCGGTCAAGGCGGGGGATGTCATCGGCTACGCGGGCAACTCCGGCAATTCCACCGGCCCGCATCTCCACTTCGAGGTCCGCCCCGGCGGCGGCTCGACCATCGACCCGCTGGCCTGGCTCCAGAGCAAGGGCCTCGACCCCCGCTGATCCGTCCCGGCCACCCCCGGCTCCGCCGATCCCGCCGTCCCCGGCGGAGCCGGTCCGTGCCGGGGGTGTTCACCGGGCGGGCGGGCCGCACGATCCGGCCCGCCCCTCCCCTGTCTGTCCGGCCGCCGGGCGTCCCTGCCCCCGGCCGGACCCGTCAGAGCTTCTCGACCGGCGCGTACTTCAGGAGCAGCCGCTTCGGCTTGGGGTCGCCGAAATCGACCACGGCCACCGCCCGCTCGCCGGCGCCCGTGACCTCCACGACCGTCCCCAGACCGAACTGGTCATGGGTGACGCGGTCACCGGTGGCCAGCGAGATCACCGGCTTCTCGGCGCCGCCGCGTCCCGTGGCGAAGCCGCCGGCCGCGCCGCCCGTGCGGGAGCGCGAGGACGGCGTCGAGGACACCGACCGGGAGCCGAATCCGGCCACCGGCCCCGCCGGGGCGGCCATCCTGCCCGTACGCCGCCACTCCAGGTGCTGGCCGGGGATCTCCTCCAGGAAGCGCGACGGCGGGTTGTACGCGGGCTGACCCCAGGCGCTGCGCATGGACGACCTGGTCAGATAGAGCCGCTCACGGGCGCGGGTGATCCCGACATACGCGAGCCGCCGCTCCTCCTCCAGCTCCTTCTTCTGGCTCAGGGCCCGCATATGGGGGAAGACACCGTCCTCCATACCGGTCAGGAACACCACGGGGAACTCCAGTCCCTTGGCGGTGTGCAGCGTCATGAGCGTGATGACGCCGGTGCCTTCCTCGTCCTCGTCGGGGATCTGGTCGGAGTCGGCGACGAGCGCGACCTGCTCCAGGAACTCCGCGAGCGTGCCCGCCCCGCCCTCGCCCTCGGCCTCGGCCTCGGCCCGCGCCTGCTCGAATTCCAGGGCGACCGCCGCCAGCTCCTGGAGGTTCTCGATGCGGGTCTCGTCCTGGGGGTCCGTCGACGCCTGGAGCTCGGCGAGATATCCCGTCTGCTCCAGCACCGCTTCCAGGATCACGGCGGGTCCCGCGCCGGAGTCGACGATGGTCCGCAACTCCCCCATCAGCGCGTTGAACCGCTTGACCGCGTTCGCCGAGCGGGCCGCCATGCCGTAGGCCTCGTCCACCCGGACCAGGGCCTGCGGGAAGGTGATCCGCTCCCGCAACGAGAGCGCATCGATCATCGCCTCGGCGCGCTCGCCGATGCCCCGCTTGGGGACATTGAGGATCCGACGCAGCGGAACACTGTCCTCCGGATTCGCGAGGACCCGCAGATAGGCGAGGATGTCCCGCACTTCCTTGCGCTCGTAGAAGCGCACTCCGCCGACGACCTTGTACGGCAGGCCCACCCGGATGAAGATCTCCTCGAAGACCCGGGACTGGGCGTTGGTGCGGTAGAAGACGGCGACATCGCCCGCCTTCGCGTCGCCCGCGTCCGTCAGCCGGTCGATCTCGTCGGCGACGAACTGTGCCTCGTCGTGCTCGGTGTCGGCCACATAGCCGGTGATCTGCGCGCCCGCGCCCGCGTTGGTCCACAGGTTCTTGGGGCGGCGGCTCTCGTTGCGCTCGATGACGGCGTTGGCGGCGGAGAGGATGGTCTGGCTGGAACGGTAGTTCTGCTCCAGCAGGATGGTGGTCGCCTCCGGGTAGTCCTCCTCGAACTGGAGGATGTTGCGGATGGTCGCGCCGCGGAAGGCGTAGATCGACTGGTCGGCGTCGCCGACGACGCACAGCTCGGCGGGCGGCAGATCCTCGTAGCCCTGGCCGACCAGCTCGCGGACGAGGGTGTACTGCGCGTGGTTGGTGTCCTGGTACTCGTCGACCAGGACGTGCCGGAAGCGGCGGCGGTAGTGCTCGGCGACGTCCGGGAACGCCTGGAGCATATGGACCGTCGACATGATGATGTCGTCGAAGTCCAGGGCGTTGGCCTCGCGCAGCCGGGCCTGGTACATGCGGTACGCCTGGGCGAGCGTCTTCTCGAAGCCGTCCGCCGCCGTGTCGGCGAAGCTCTCCTCGTCGATCAGCTCGTTCTTCAGGTTCGAGACCTTGGCGCTGAACGACTTGGGCGGGAACTTCTTCGGGTCCAGATCGAGATCGCGGCAGACCAGCGCCATCAGCCGCTTGGAGTCGGCGGCGTCGTAGATCGAGAACGACGAGGTGAAGCCCAGCTTCTTGGACTCGCGGCGCAGAATGCGCACACAGGCGCTGTGGAAGGTGGACACCCACATCGCCTGGGCGCGCGGACCGACCAGCTGCTCGACGCGCTCCTTCATCTCGCCGGCGGCCTTGTTGGTGAAGGTGATCGCCAGGATCTGACCGGGGTGGGCGCCGCGGCTCGCCAGCAGATGGGCGATCCGGTGGGTGAGCACCCGGGTCTTGCCGGAACCGGCTCCGGCGACGATGAGCAGCGGGGATCCGGCGTGCACGACGGCCGCGCGCTGCTGCTCGTTCAGCCCGTCGAGGAGGGCTTCGGGGTCGATGACCGTGCGCGGGGCGCCGTCCCGGTGGTAGGCGTCCCTGGCCGGGGGCGCGTCGAAGGCGCCCTGGAAGAGATCGTCGGGGATCTCCTCGCGGGCGTGGCCCTCCGGGCCCTCGTGGTCCTCGGGCGGCGGGGGCTCCTCCGAGGGGGACTGGAGGCTCGCCAGGAAGTGGTCGTCAAAGAGGCTGCTCATCGCTCTCCGAGTCTAGGCGGAGCCACTGACAGCGCGCCGCCCCCTGGGAAAAGACGCCGAAGGCGCCCGGGAGCCGGGCCGGGGCGCGGCCGGGCGCCGGGACGCCGGCGCGGCCCGGCGGTGGATCGCGGCTCAGGTCCAGACGGTCGCGATGAGGATGTTCGCGGTCGTCAGCCCGCCGACGGCGCCGAACAGGCCCTTCTCCACCGTCTCCTCGTCCCGCTTGACGTACACCAGCCCCAGGACCACCACCAGGACCGCCAGCTTGACCGCGATCTTGATGTTGTTCACGGTCTGGTCGTCGGCCTGGTTCAGCCCGACCAGCGCGACTCCGGTGACCAGCATCGTCAGCGCGCCGTGCAGCATGGCCGGGGTGAAACGGGCGGTGCCGGCGCCCATCGCCTTCATCTGGGTGAGAAAACCGCCCAGCAGGGACGCGATACCGATGATGTGCAGGGCGACGAAGACATTGATGAGTACGTCCATGGGGCGGAGCCTAACTCCCGGCCCCACCGCCCTCCCGGGGCAGGTATGCCTCACCCGCGGACCGGGGCGGGCGCCCCGGCCGGGCGACGGGAGCGGCCGGTCCGCCGGTCAGTCCGTCCGCCCGGCCGCGTAGGCGACGAAGCTGGCCCAGGCCCGCGGGTTCACCCCGAACACCGGCCCGCCGGTGTTCTTGGAGTCACGGACGCGGACGGTACGGGGCAGGGCGGCGACCTCGACGCACTGGCCCGCGCCGCTGGCACTGTGACTGGACTTGCGCCAGACGCCCCCCGCGACGGCCCCGGGCCCGGGTATGCCTCCCGCGGTGTCGTTGTCGCCGCACTGGAATCCCACCTGCGTGCCGTTCACGGCCCCTCCGTCAACTCCGTGGTGAACTGGGATGACTGCTCAGGGCGATACTGTCATGGCGGTGGGTCACCATGGAGGGCTTCGGTCCGGATGGTTGTGCCCCTGTCCGGGAATGGCCGAGCCGGCCGGTGGGGGCGCGGGGAGGAACGGCGGGAGTCGCCCGGGCGGCCTCCCGCGCGACCTGCGACAACATGAATCCGGGATTCCGGTGGTCGGACGCCGTCGCTCCGCCGGGCCGGCCACGGAGTTGGCCGCTTTGCCGGCCCGCCTGGCGGGCGGTGGGCGGCCCGGTCACACCAGCCGACGGGCGGCGGGCGGCCCGGGTCACACCAGCCGGCGTGCCGTGGCCCAGCGGGTCAGCTCGTGCCGGTTGGAGAGCTGGAGCTTGCGCAGCACGGCGGAGACATGCGACTCGACCGTCTTCACGGAGATGAAGAGCTGCTTGGCGATCTCCTTGTAGGAATAGCCCCGGGCGATCAGCCGCAGCACCTCGCGCTCGCGCTGGGTGAGCCGGTCGAGATCCTCGTCCACCGGAGGGGCGTCGGTGGAGGCGAAGGCGTCGAGGACGAACCCGGCGAGCCGGGGCGAGAAGACCGCGTCGCCCTCCTGCACCCGGAAGATCGAGCCCACCAGGTCCGTGCCGGTGATCGTCTTGGTGACATATCCGCGGGCGCCGCCCCGGATGACCCCGATGACGTCCTCGGCGGCGTCCGAGACGGACAGGGCGAGGAAGCGCACCGGGGCCTCCGCCGCCGTCATCAGCGAGGAACAGCGCCGCAGCACCTCGACCCCGCCGCCGCCCGGAAGATGGACGTCGAGCAGCACCACCTCGGGCCGGGTCGCGGTGATCACGGTGACCGCCTGGTCGACGTCGGCGGCCTCCCCGACCACCTCGACCCCGGTCTCCTCGGTCCGGCCGATCTCGGCCTGCACCCCGGTGCGGAACATCCGGTGGTCGTCGACCAGCACCACCCGGACCCGCCGCCCGTCCCCGCCCCTGCCGCCGTCCGCGCTCGCCGTCATGTCTCCGCCGCCCTCTCCATCTCCAGCTCCACTTCCGTGCCCCCTCCGGGTGCCGGGCGGAGCCGGGCCGTCCCGCCGTTGCGCTGCATCCGGCCGATGATCGATTCCCTGACACCCATTCTGTCGCCCGGCACGGAGTCCGGGTCGAAGCCGGGCCCCCGGTCCCGCACGGACACATAGACCGTGCGGCCGTCGACCTCGGCGAAGACCTGGACGGCACCGCCCTCACCACCGTACTTGGCCGCGTTCACCATGGCCTCGCGCGCGGCCTGCATCTGCGCGACCAATTTCTCGTCCAGCGGGCAGTCGCCGACGACCACGACCTCCAGCGGGACGCCGTGCTTGTCCTCGACCTCGGCGGCGGACCTCTTCACGGCCTCGGCGAGCATGTCGGGCTCGTCGGACTCCTCCTTGCCGGTGCCCTCCGGCTTGTACAGCCAGTTCCTCAGCTCGCGCTCCTGGGCGCGGGCGAGGCGGCGGACCTCGCCCGGGTCGCCGGCCCGGCGCTGGATCAGGGTCAGGGTGTGCAGCACGGAGTCATGGACGTGCGCGGCGACCTCGGCCCGCTCCTGGGCCCGGATGCGCATGGTCCGCTCCTCGTTGAGGTCCTGGGTCATCCGCACCAGCCAGGGGCCGGCGAGCAGCCCCGTCCCCGCGATGACGGCTATCGCGGCGGTCAGCACATTGCCGAGCTGGGCGGCCGAGCCGCGGACCACCATGAAGCCGGTCAGACCGATACCCACGAGCGCGACCCCGGCGAGCCCCCGGGCGATCTGGAACATCCGGCGGCCGCGGCCGCCGGCCTCGGTCCAGCGGGCCCGGCGGGCGTTGTCCGCCTGCCGCCAGACCAGCACCACACCGGCGGCGATCAGCAGGATCGGCCACACGTACCGGCTGCTCTTCGTCTCGATGGAACCCGCGAAGATCGCCGCGCCGAAGAGCAGCACGACCATCGCGAACAGCTGGCCCTTGTCGGGCTTGCGCAGCTTGCGCCGGCCGTCGCTGGTGGTCTCGAAGACCGAGCGGGGCTCGGCCGGGCGGCCGCCGACCCCGAGCGGGACGACGACCCAGAACACCGCGTACAGCAGCGCGCCGATGCCCTGGACCAGGAAGAGGCCGAGGAAGGACAGCCGGACCCAGGTGACCGGCAGCCCCAGGTGCCCGGCGAGGCCGCGCGCGACTCCGCCGAGGAACCGGCCCTCGGCGCTCCGGTAGAGCTTGCGCGGCGGTATGTCCTCGGCCGCGGGGGAACGCGGGGCGGGGCCGGGACGGGACAGGGCGACGGGCATGCCCCGATCGTCACACGCCGGGCGGGGCGGCGGTATCAGGGGTGACCCTGGCCCGACCCTGAGCGCGGAAGCCGGGGAGGGCCGGTGGATATCAGGGTCGGGCCAGGGTCGCCCCCGGTGCCGTCGCGGCCTCCGGGCCGTCACCATGGAGTCATGACGCAGCCGACCACTCCGCGCCGGGACGGACCGGGCGGATCCCCCGAAGGGCAGCACGCGGGGCTCACCGCCGAGCCGCGCCCGCTGCGCCGCACACCGCGCCAGAAGGTGCTGGCGGGTGTCTGCGGCGGGCTCGGACGGCATTACGACATAGATCCGGTGATCTTCCGGATCGTGGTGGGAGTGCTCGCCCTCACCGGAGGCGTGGGCCTGATCTTCTACGGCTTCGCCTGGCTGCTGGTCCCCCTGGACGGCGACGAGGACAGCGAGGGCCGCAGGCTGCTCTCCGGCCGGGTCGAGGGAGCCGCGCTGACGGCGGTCTTCCTCGCGCTGATCGGCTGCGGTCTCTTCCTGACCCTGCTCAACAACGCCGGGGTGGTGACGTTCGCGCTCCTGCTGGCGGCGACGACCGCCGGAGCGGCGGTCTGGTCCCGGCGGCGGACGGTCGCCCCCGACAGCCATCCCCTGGATCCGGCGGCCGCCCATGTGGTGGCGGACGCCCCGCCGGAGGCCACGGCCCCGCCGGCCCCCGCCGGCCCGTCCTGGTGGCGGGACCCGGTGGTCAAGGACACCGAGCCCGCGACGGACTATCTGTGGGGACCGTCCGACGCGGTGGACGGCACGCCCTCCCGTGATGCGCGGCGCCCGGGATCGGGGAAGTGCCGGGGCCCGCGCGGCCTGGCGAACGCGACGTCCACGGCGGCGCTGATCGCCGGCTTCCTCGGCTCGCGGCTGAGCTGGGAGGGCAGCCCGCTGGGCACCAGCCTCCAGATCGGTCTCGCCTGTGCGCTGGGGGTGTTCGGCCTCGGCATGGCGATCAGCTCGTTCCTGGGCCGGACCGGCTTCGGCACCCTGCTGATGACGCTGGTCACCGCGGTCCTGCTGGCGGGTGCCTCGATCCTGCCGAAGGACATCTCCACCGAGTGGGCGCAGGCGCGGTGGACGCCGCCGTCGGCCGCGGCCGTCCAGGAGCGGTACGAGCTGGGCACGGGTGTGGGGACGCTCGACCTGCGGGGGATCGGCGTCCCTGCGGGAAGCACGGTCTCCACCGCCGCCGAGGTGGGCGCGGGCCGTCTGAAGGTCCTCATACCCAGGTCCGTCTCGGTGACCGTACGGGCCGAGGCGGGGCTCGGAGCCATCCGGCTGCCGGGCGACGCGAAGAACGACATCGACATCTCCCCCGAACAGGATCGCCATGCCACGCTCCCCGCACCCCGGGGCGCCGCTCCGTCGGGCACGCTGGAGCTGCGACTCGAAGTGGGAGTCGGACAGCTGGAGGTGATCCGTGGATCGTAGGACCCGCCCTCATGAGCGGCAGCGGCAGCGGCGGTCCGAGTCCCCGGGGGACGACCGGCAGCGGCCGTGGGCCGTGCACCGGTTGCAGCCGGGCCGGCTGATCGTCGGGCTGACGGCGCTGGTGCTGTCCCTGATGTTCGGGGGCGACGCCGCCGGTTTCTGGACCACGCCGGGGTGGGCGGTGTTCCCGGTCGGCGGCACGGGGCTCGTCGTCGCCGGGTCGGTCAGCGGCGCCGTCTACAGCGTGCGCCGACGGCGTTCCGCGATCAGCGCGTCCACGGAGAGCACGGAGGCCCCCGCGAGGATCAGCGGCAGCCAGGCCATCAGATAGGGGAGGTCGTTGCCCAGGTAGTAGGGCTCGACGCTCCAGCTGACGGTGAGCCACAGGCTGAGGGAGATCAGCGCGCCGCCGACCGCCGCGAGGCGGGTCAGCAGACCGGCCAGGACACCGATGCCGACGGCCAGCTCGCCGAGGGCGATGGCATAGCCGAAGGCGACGGGGCTGTTCAGGGCCATGTCGACCATCTCGGGGATGGCGGCCTGGTCGCGGACGCCGCGCATCTGGTCGCCGAGGGAGCCGATGCCGCTCGCCTTGAGGAAGGCGCTGTCGGTGAGCTTGTCGATGCCCGCGTAGACGAAGGTGATGCCCAGGAAGATCCGCAGCGGCAGCAGGGCGTACCGGCTCGCCTGTTCCTTCCAGCCGCCCGTGCCCGTCGCGGCGTCCGGGGCGCCCTGCCCGGCCGTCGCCCGATAGGTCTGTGTCATCGCTGTCCCCGCTTCTGCCGCTGCCGGCCTCGGCGCCGTCACCCGATCGTTCGGATTGTTCGGATCGTTCGATCCTCAACTGACCATACGTACGGGAGGGCGGCAAGGCTCACGCTCAGGCGCATTCAGCGGCCTCGGCGGCTCCAGCGGCTTCGGCGGCTTCGGTCGGCGGCCGTGCGAGGGGCCTCCCCCGGCAGGGCCCGCCGGGGGGACCCCGCATGCCGATGCCGCCGCCCCCCACACGGAGGGGGACGGCGGCATCGGGGACGGCCTCAGGGGGCCCGGTGGGGGATCACTCCCACTCGATGGTCCCCGGCGGCTTGCTGGTCACATCGAGGACGACGCGATTGACGTCGGCGACCTCGTTGGTGATGCGGGTGGAGATCCGGGCCAGGACGTCGTACGGCATCCGGGTCCAGTCGGCGGTCATCGCGTCCTCGGAGGAGACCGGGCGGAGCACGATGGGGTGGCCGTAGGTGCGGCCGTCGCCCTGGACACCGACGCTGCGGACGTCGGCCAGCAGCACCACGGGGCACTGCCAGATCTCGCGGTCGAGACCGGCGGCCGTCAGCTCCTCGCGGGCGATGGCGTCGGCCTCGCGCAGCAGGTCGAGCCGGTCACGGGTGACCTCGCCGACGATCCGGATACCGAGGCCGGGGCCCGGGAAGGGCTGGCGCTGGACGATCTCCTCCGGCAGGCCCAGCTGCTGGCCGACCATCCGGACCTCGTCCTTGAAGAGCTGGCGCAGCGGCTCCACCAGCTGGAATTCAAGGTCCTCGGGGAGGCCGCCGACATTGTGGTGGGACTTGATGTTGGCGGTGCCGGTGCCGCCGCCGGACTCCACGACGTCCGGGTAGAGGGTGCCCTGGACGAGGAAGGCGACCTCTTCGCCGTCGGCCTCGCCCTCGGCCACGATCTCCGCCTGGGCCTGCTCGAAGACGCGGATGAACTCGCGCCCGATGATCTTCCGCTTCTCCTCCGGGTCGCTGACGCCGGCGAGCGCGGTCAGGAAGCGCTCCTGCGCGTCGACGACCTTGAGCTGCACACCGGTGGCGGCGACGAAGTCCTTCTCGACCTGCTCGGTCTCGCCCTTGCGCATCAGCCCGTGGTCGACGTAGACGCAGGTCAGCTGGGAGCCGATGGCCTTCTGGACGAGGGCGGCGGCCACGGCGGAGTCCACGCCGCCGGAGAGACCGCAGATGGCGCGCTTGGTGCCGACCTGCGCACGGATGGAGGCGACCTGCTCTTCGATCACGTTCCCCGTGGTCCAGGTCGGCTCGATGCCGGCGCCCCGGTAGAGGAAGTGCTCCAGCACCTGCTGGCCGTGGGTGGAGTGCATCACCTCGGGGTGGTACTGCACGCCGTAGAGCTTCTTCTCGTCGTTCTCGAAGGCCGCGACCGGGACGAGGTCCGTGGAGGCGGTGACGGTGAAGCCCTCCGGCGCGGCGGAGCAGGCGTCGCCGTGCGACATCCACACGGGCTGCTCGGCCGGGGTGCCCTCGAAGAGGGTGGAGCCGGTCTGGGAGACGTGCAGGCCGGTGCGGCCGTACTCGCGGGCGCCCGTGTTGTCGACGGTGCCGCCGAGGGTGGTGGCCATCAGCTGGAAGCCGTAGCACATGCCGAAGACGGGGACCCCGGCCTCGAAGAGGGCGCGGTCCAGGCGGGGCGCGGCCTCGGCGTAGACGGACGAGGGGCCGCCGGAGAGGATGATCGCCTTCGGGTTCTTGGCGAGCATCTCGGCCACCGGCATGGTGGACGGGACGATCTCGCTGTAGACCCGGGCCTCGCGGACGCGGCGGGCGATGAGCTGGGCGTACTGCGCGCCGAAGTCGACTACGAGTACGACATCGGGCGCGGCAGCGGGAGACGCTGATGACACTGGCGGCCTTCCGGCGGGGGGTTCGGTTCTTCCGATTCTACCGGGGTCGCGATGTGGTCCCCGTCTCATCATCCGGGCGGGGCTTTGGTCCGGGGCCGGAACCGGGGCCATACTGGGCCCCATGCGCGAGCAGCAGACCTTCGTCTTTACCTATGGCAACCGGCCCGTCCGGCTGCCATGGTCGTGCTGCTTGAGCCACTGACAAGCGACATTCCAGGCGCCCCGGGCCGACAAGGCCCGGGGCGCCTCGCTGTTTCCGGACCGTGTCGTCCCGGGCCCGCCGCCACCGGCCACAGGAGCCCAGAGATGACAAAGATGACAGAGACGGCAGAGAAGGCGGAGATGCTGGAGATGCCGGAGGCGGCGGAGACGACCGTCGGCCGGAGCGCCGCCGACCGGAGCGCTGTCCGCCAGGACGCCGTCCGGGGTGCCGGGCCCCGGAAGACCGTCGCCGAGGTGACCGGGGCCCGTACCGAGGAGGCCGCCGGGCTGATCGCGGGCGCCCGGGAGCGGATCGACGCGCTGGACGACCGGATCATCGGTCTCGTCCAGGAGCGGATGGCCGTGTCCGCCGTGATCCAGGAGGCGCGGATCACATCGGGCGGCCGGCGGGTGAACCTCGCGCGCGAGATGGAGGTCCTGGAGCACTTCCGCGCCGCGCTCGGCAAGCCGGGCACCACGCTGGCGATGACCCTGCTGGAGCTGTCCCGGGGACGTGTCTGACGTCCGGGGCGGTGCCGGGTCCGGGACGGGCCGGGGCCCCGGGCGGTGCGGGGGTCCCGGGCGCACCTGAGTTCGGGGCCGCTCTCACCCGTACGGAGCGTGACCGCAACCGACGGGCCTTCGTTGGAACCGATGTCCGTGCCAGCCAGGGGCGGGCCCGAAAGGAGACCACGCGTGGCTCCGCTGGAGCGTGTGACGCACCCCGGTGCGTCGTGGGACCTCGCCCCAGCGCGTGTGACCGGTCGGCAGGGGACAGCAGCCCGGTCACCCCCCTGCGGTCGGCCCCGGGGACGCCCGGGGCCGACCGCAATCCGGTCCAAACGGTTGCGCAAGCCGCACTCCGTCCCGCACGATGCCCACAGGAGCGCATGTCCCCTCTGCGCCCGCCCTCGCGCCCTCTGTCCCGCCGCCCCTGTGCGCCGGGAGACCACCAGACCTTTCTCACGCGGCGCAACCCCCCGGCGCCGCATCCCGGCACCGACGAGGCCCTGACGTCGGTGCTGCCCAAGGGCCCCGTGGGCCGATGCCCACGGGGCCCTTGCCCTGCCCATGGCCGCCGTCCGCTCCCGCTCCCCCGCCACCCCCGCCGGGCTCAGGTCCTCGGCGGCACCACCGGTATCCCCAGGAACGGCAGGCGCAGCGCCCCGAAGGCACCCTCCGGCACCACGGGCGCCCCCGGCTTCACCGGAACGACCCGTTCATAGGCGGCGCCCTGAGCCGGACGAGGGTCTTCAGCGCCCTTGTTGGGCCAGAGGGCCATCGCCCGTTCCGCCTGTGCGGTGATCGTCAGTGAGGGGTTGACCCCCAGGTTGGCGCTGACCGCCGCGCCGTCCACGACCGAGATCCCGGGGTGGCCGAAGAGCCGGTGGTACGGATCGATCACGCCGGTCGCGGCCGTCGCGCCGATCGGGCAGCCGCCCAGGAAGTGGGCGGTGAGCGGGGTCCCCATCAGCTCGCCGACGTTGGACCCGGCGAAGCCGTTGATCTCCCGGGCCAGCAGCGACGCCGCCCTGGTGGCCTCCGGGATCTGCTCCGGATTGGGCGCCCCGTGCCCCTGCCGGGCCGTCAGCAGCCCCTTCCCCGGCCCGCTCGGCCTGCGGTAGGTCGTCAGGGAGTTGTCCAGGGACTGCATCACCAGTCCGATGATGGTCCGCTCCGACCAGCGGCGCACGGAGAGCGAACGCAGCGCGAGCACCGGGTGCCGGGCCATGTTGGCGAGCCAGCCCGCGACCCGGGCGCCGGGCCGGTAGGGCACCTGGAGGATCGTCAGGGAGCCCATCGCGTTGGACCCTCTGCCGTACCGCACCGGCTCGATATGGGTGTTCTCGTCGGGGTGGATGGACGAGGTGATGGCGACCCCCCGGGTGAAGTCCACCCGGGGCACGCCGTGCCGCCGCCGGTAGCGCCGGTCGTCGGTCTGCGCGCCGACCAGGGCCTCGGAGTTGGTACGGGTCAGCTCGCCCAGCCGCGCCGGGATGCGGGGCAGCAGACCGGAATCCTTCATCCGGTGCAGCAGCGTCTGCGTGCCGTAGGTCCCGGCGGCGACCACGACCTTGGCCGCCGTGAACGTACGCCCCTTCACCCGGCGCCGGTCGTCGCTCGGCAGGGTGCCCACGGCGTAGCCGCCGCGCGCGTTCTCGGTGAGGGTGACGGCGGTGGTCATGGGGTGGATGACCGCGCCCGCGCGCTCGGCGAGATGGAGGTAGTTCTCGTTGAGGGTGTTCTTCGCGCCGTGGCGGCAGCCGGTCATGCACTCGCCGCACTCGGTGCAGGCCCGGCGGGCGGGTCCCGCCCCGCCGAAGTAGGGGTCGGCGGTCTCCTCGCCGGGAGCGGCCGTGGTGGCCCCGTCGGCGTCCTCGCCGTCGCCGAAGAAGACGCCGACCGGCGCCCGGTGGAAGGTGTCCCCTATCCCCATCGCCTCGGCCGTCGCCTTCAGATGGACGTCCGAGGGCGTCATCGTCGGGTTGAGCCGGACCCCGAGCATCCGCCGCGCCTGCTCGTAGTACGGGCTCAGTTCCTTCTGCCAGTCGGTGATGTCCCGCCACTGCGGGTCCCGGAAGAAGGCGAGGGGCGGTACGTAGAGGGTGTTGGCGTAGTTGAGCGAACCGCCGCCCACCCCCGCGCCCGCCAGGACCATCACCTTGCCCAGCAGATGGATCCGCTGGATACCGAAGAGCCCGAGGGCGGGGGCCCACAGGAAGTTCCGCAGGTCCCAGGAGTTGCGGGGCAGGGTCTCGCGGGTGAACCGGCGCCCGGCCTCCAGCACGCCGACCCGGTAGCCCTTCTCGGAGAGCCGGAGCGCCGAGACCGCGCCGCCGAAGCCGCTGCCGATGACGATCACGTCGTAGTCGTAGCCGTGGTCGTCATCGTTGCCGTGGGCGTAGTCGTTGCCGTGGTCGTGGGCGTCGCCGTGGTCGGACATCGCTCTCCTCAGCACGGATGCACAGGAACGGGGAGAACCAGCGGGAGGGGAGGGGCGGGGCGGAGGTCAGCGCAGTCCGAGGGCCTTCATCGCCCGCAGGGAACGGCTCATGAACGCCGCGTACCCCGCGTCGTCCATCCCGAACGACGGCGCGAGCGGCAGCAGCCGCTGCTGAGCCACCGTCTGCGCCTCCGTGTACTTGAGGATGCCCTCCGAGCCGTGCCGCCGACCCAGACCGGAATCCTTCATGCCGCCCATCGGGGCGCCCACGGTGCCGTACGCGGAGGCGTACGCCTCGTTGATGTTGACGGTCCCGGTCCGCAGCCGGGCCGCGAGGGCGTGGGCCCGCCCGCCGTCGCGCGACCAGATGCTCGCGTTCAGCCCGTACGCGGTGGCGTTGGCGCGCTCGATCACGTCATCCTCGTCGGTGAAGCGGTAGACCGAGACCACCGGGCCGAAGGTCTCCTCGGAGCAGACCGCCATCGGCGGCTCGACCCCTTCGAGGATGGTCGGCTCGTAGAACAGCGGGCCGATGTCGGGACGGGCGACACCGCCCGCGACGACGGTGGCTCCCTTCGCCACCGCCTCGTCCACATGCCGGACGACGGTCTCCAGCTGGCGCGGCCCGGCGAGGGAGCCCATGTCCGCTCCGTACGCGAGGGAGTTGCCCAGGCGCAGCGCCCGTGCCCGCTCGGCGAACCGGGCGACGAAGAGGTCGGCGACCGACTCGTGGACGTACAGCCGCTCTGTGGAGATGCAGAGCTGACCGGCGGAGGAGAAGCAGGAACGGATGGCTCCGGCGGCGGCCCGTTCGATGTCGGCGTCGTGCAGGACGAGCAGGGGGTTCTTGCCGCCCAGTTCGAGGGAGACGCCGACCAGCCGGGCCGCCGCGCCCTGGGCGACCTCCCGGCCGGTGCGGGTGGAGCCGGTGAACGAGACATAGTCGGCGTGCCGGACGACCTCGGGGCCGACCACCGGGCCCTCGCCCAGGACCACCTGGAAGACGCCGGCGTCGAGACCGGCCTCGATCAGCAGGTCACGGGCCCACAGGGCGGTCAGCGCGGTCTCGGTGTCGGGCTTCATCACCACGGCGTTGCCGGCGACGAAGGCGGGCAGCGCGTCCCCGACGGACAGCTCCAGCGGGTAGTTCCAGGGGGCGATCTGGCCAACGACCCCGCGCGGATGGCGCAATTCGGTGGCCTTGGTGAGGACCGGGACCACGCCCGTGTGGCGGCGGGGCCGCAGATAGGCGGCGCCCCGGCGGCCGTAGTGGCGGGCGGCCAGGGCGACGGCCTGCACCTCCTCGTGGGCGTGCAGCCGGGCCTTGCCGGTCTCCAGCTGGATCAGGTCCAGCACCTCCGCCTGGCGCTCCAGCAGCAGGTCGTGGAAGCGGAGGAGGACGGCGGTACGGGTACGGACGGGGACGGCCGCCCAGACGCGCTGGGCCGCGCGGGCGCGCTCGTACGTCTCGGCCACGTCACCGGGGGTCGACTCGGGCAGGTCCGCCAGCTTCTCGCCGGTGAAGGGCGAGTGGTTCGCGGTCCGGCCGGAACCGACGACGTCCCGGGTGAGCTGGGCCACCACTTCCGGTGTGACCACGTCGGCCGCTGTGCGCGCTCCGGCCGGAGCGGTGGCTACGGGGTTGGTGCCCAGGGGGCCGGCGGGGGCCTTCACGTCCGTCATGGGCCCGAGCGTATGCGGCGGTCGACGCTTTGGGTACCCGCCAGTAACACCTTTCGGCCGTGGCCGGATATCGCGCCAGCGATTGCTGGCACATAAGCCCTGATCAGGCCCTTGTCGGGGGCGGGGGAGCCCGTTCACCCGCCGGGGAGGGGTCCGGAACTCACCCCGGACGGGTGTTCGGTGCAGCCGGGCCGGGGGACGGCAGGGGGAGGGACGGCCGGCCGGGAGGGCACATGGCGCGGGACGGCCGGTTCAGAGGTCCCGGATCTCCAGGTGCCCGGTCACCCGGTCGAAGAGCCTCTCGCCCTCCTCGGCCGCCCACCCCTGGGCCGGGCCGGACACCCGCAGCCGCCAGTACACCTGGTCCGCCCCCTCCCCCCGGCTCACGATCCGCTCCCGCCAGCGCAGCCGCAGCGGGTCGTCCCCCACGGCGGGCGCGTCCACGTGGTCCACCGTGGTGTCGAAGGCCCGGACCCCCTGCTGGGTGGCGGCGGCCACGGTCACCCGTACGTCCTCGATCTCCGTGCCGTTCGCGCCGCCCCCCTCGTAGTGACGCCGCCAGGCGGCCTCCGTCGGCGGCAGCGCCTCCTCGTCCTCGGCGGGTACGACCCGTTCCAGCTCGATCCGGAAGACGCCGCTCGGGTCCCGGTAGGTGACGACGGAGCCCCGGTCGCCCTCGGCCCTCCGGTACGCGGACGGAACGGCGATGTCCGCCGCCACCACTTCCCGGTCGGAACGGACCTCCCAGCCCTCCGGCAGCCCTCCCGGGCCGCCGCCGAAGGGGTCGGTGAGCAGCAGCAGCGCGAGCGCCGCGCCCACGGCGAGGGCCCCGCCGCCGAGGACGTACCGCGCGGGGCCGCCTCCGCGCGGCGGCGCCGGCAGCCGGCGGCCTCCGGGGGCGGCGGCCGGCGCGTTCGACGGGCGCGGGGCCGTACCGCCGCCGTCCCCCGGCGGCCGTGCCACCGTCTCCAGCGTGTGCCGGACCTCCGCGATCCCCGGACGCGCCGCCGGGTCCTTGCGCATCAGCCGGGTCAGCAGGTCACCAAGGAATCCCGTGCTCCGCGCGGGCGGCGGCGGTTCGGCGGAGACGACGGCCTGGAGCGTCGCCGCCGCGTTGGTACAGCGGTACGGGGACAGCCCCTCGACCGCCGTGAACAGGACCACCCCCAGCGACCAGAGGTCGGACTCGGGGCCGGCCGGCCGTCCCAGTACCCGTTCCGGCGCGATGAATTCGGGCGAGCCGAGGAACGCTCCGCTCTCGGTGAGCCCCTGTTCGCCCTCGACGCGGGCGATGCCGAAGTCGCCGAGGACCACCCGGCCGCCGGGGCCCAGCAGGATGTTGTCGGGTTTGACGTCCCGGTGCAGCACCCCGGCCGCGTGCGCGGCGGCCAGCCCGTCCAGCACCGCGAGCCCCGTGCGGGCCGCCTCGCGCGCGTCGAGCGGGCCGTCCAGCAGCCGGTCGGCGAGCGAGGGGCCCGCGACCAGCTCCATGACGATCCAGGGCCGGTCGTCCTCGATCACCACGTCGTGCACGGTGACGACGGAGGGGTGGGCGATCCGGGCGGCGGCGCGCGCCTCGCGCTGCATCCGCAGATGGGCGCGGTCCCGGGCGGCGGCACTCAGATGGGTGGGTACGCGGGGCTCCTTGACGGCGACGTCCCGGTCCACCACCTCGTCGTGCGCCCGCCAGACCGTGCCCATGCCGCCGTCGCCGAGGCGGTTCAGGAGCCGGTAGCGGCCGCCGACGCGGCGCCCGGCGCCGGGGTCGGCCACATGCGCGGCGCCTTGCGCGGGCCCCTGCCCGGGGACGTGTCCGGGGACAGGCCCGGGGACGTGCGGGGCGGCACCGGCCGGTGGCCGTGCCCGCGCCGCCGGCCGATCGGATTCCGGTACCGGAGCCGGTACCGAAGCCGGGGCCGGTGCCGGGACTTGCGCGGGCACCGGATGCGGGGACGGCGCCGGATGCTGCGGGGACGGCGCCGGAACCCGCCCCGCGCCGGGCGGCCCGAGCCGGTAGCTGGTGGGTTCGTCCGCCCGTCCCCGGTTGTTGGTCATGCCCATATCCTGGCGATCGGGCGGGGCCGCTGCCACCGGGCTCGATCAGCGGATGCAGACCCGTGACCACAGGCGTACGCCCGCGCCCCGGAGGGCTCACGCGCCACCGCCGGCCGGTCCGGGCCGCGCCCTCACCGGCCCCTCGGCCGTACGCGGTTCAGCGCGGCGGCTGCCAGCTCCGGAGTACGGTCCCGAACCGCTCCTGGGTCCGCTCCCACTCCTCGGCGGGTCCCTCCAGGTAGATCGCGTACTCGGTCCCCGCGTCGTCGAAGTACATCTGGTCGACGGCCCGGCGCGGACCCGGTGCCGACTTCGTCGCCGGGTTGGTCCAGATGAACTCCCACCGCGCGGCCTTCGGCTGGTCCCGGTAGTCCGTGGTGTCCAGGTGCAGTCGCTGGTAGGCGGGCAGTCGCGGCTTCAGCAGCCGCTCCAGATCCAGCAGATGGAGGTACGGGTTCTCGAAGTCGGGCGCGGAGTCGATGCCGATCCGGAGCAGTTGGCGGCCATTGGGCGAGGTGTAGTCGACCTGGCTCCCGTTCGCCGTCCGGGTCCAGCCCCGCGGTACGAGGAGACTGAAGCCGACCGGGTCCTGCACCCGCCGCCAGCCTGCGGGTACGCCTCCCCCGGCCGTCCCGTCGGCGGTGGGCGTCCCGGCGCCCGACGCACCCGGACTCTGCGGTTCCGCCGTGCTCCCCCGACCGTCGCGCCCGTCCTGACCGTCCTGCCCGCTCTGACCGTCCTGGCCGTCCTGACCGTCCTGCCCGCTCTGACCGTCCTGGCCGTTCTGACCGTCCTGACCGTCCTGGACAACCTTCCCGTTCTCGGGCGGGGCCAGGGAGTCTCCGGCCCCGTTCAGCCTCCCCGTGCCCTCGTCGCCGCCGCTCTCGTACGCGTACCAGGCCCCCGCTCCGACGAGCGCGGCCAGCACCAGCACGGCCGCCGCGACCACCGTCCCCACGCGGGACCCCCGGCGGGGACGCGGCGCCGGGGCGGCCGGTCGCGCCGTCGTCTCCCCGGCGAGCAGCGTCCCGGTACGGGCGGCGTCCGGGGAGACCGTCCCGGCCAGCGGTGCCGTCGCCCCCGTCAGCGGATCGGGCAACGGCCCCGGCGCTCCCGGCGCGAAGCCCGCCGGGGTGCCGAGGCCGGTCAGATCCGGGGTGCGGCCCTCGCTGATCGCCCGGAACAGCTCCTCCGCCCGCGCCGCCGCCGGCCGCCGCGCGGGATCCTTGTCGAGCAGCGCCATGATCACCGGGGCGAGCGGGCCCGCGTGCGTCAGCGGGCGGGGGTCCTCCGTCACCACCGCCTGCATGGTCGTCAGCGGGGACGGGCGGCGGAACGGCGACTCCCCCTCCACCGCCGTGTACAGCGTCGCGCCCAGCGACCAGAGGTCGGAAGCGGGCCCCGGGTCGCTGCCCCGTACCCGCTCCGGCGGCAGATAGTCGATGGACCCCACGATCTCACCGGTGCGGGTGATGGTCGGGTCGCCCTCGATGGCCGCGATGCCGAAGTCGGTGATCAGCGCCCGGCCGTCGGGGCCGAGCAGCACATTGGCGGGCTTGACGTCCCGGTGGAGCACCCCGGCCGCGTGCGCGGCGGCCAGCGCGCCCACGACCTGGAGCCCCACCCGGGCCGCGTCGGCGACCGGCAGCCGCCCGGACTTCTTGACGGCGTCGGCGAGCGACGGGCCGTCGACGTACTGCATCACGATCCACGGCCGCTCGTCGTGGTCGAGCACGTCGTGCACGGTCACCACGCAGGGGTGGCTGATCCGGGCCGCCGCGCGCGCCTCGTTCCGCGTACGGGTGTACATCACCGTGCGGTCGGCCTCGGCCGCGTACATCACCGCCGTCAGTTCCTTGATGGCCACGACCCGGTTCAGCACCTCGTCGTACGCCCGCCAGACGCGGCCCATACCGCCCCGGCCTATGCTCTCGCCGAGCCGGTACCGCCCGGCGAGCAACAGCCCTGCCCCCGTGCCCTGTACGTTCTCCACGTCCCCTACCCCGCCCCACTTCTCGGTCCGCCCCAGGTTACGGAACGGGTCACGGCGACCGGAAACCGCCATGACGGCCGGTCCGCGCATTTCCCCGGCACCGCACCGGTGGTGACATCGGATCAGCCGTCCGAGCGGTAGGAGTCGGCGGCGGCGCGGTAGGCCTCGGTGACCTCGTCGCGGCGCTCCTCCGGGCCGATCACCTGGACCACGTGGTAGCGGCCGTCGATCACCGACACCAGATTGCGGACGAAGACCTGCCGGCCGGTGGCGTCCTGCCAGGTGAACTGGCCCTCGGCCATCACCCGCCGGCCGATCTGGATCCGTCGCAGCCCGCTCGCCTCGGCCCAGGACGAGTCCCGGTACGGCTGGAGTTCGCGCTGGGCGTCCCGCTGGTAGACCAGGGGATCGCCGCCGCCCGCCTGGACGCTGTCCCGGCCGGGGACGACGATCAGCGTGAAGTCGCCGTCGCTGTAGCGGATCTGGCCGCTGTCGTTGATGGGGCGGCGCTGCCAGGAGGAGTCGACGGCGACGCTGAAGCCCTCGGGGTCCCGGCGCAGGGTGTAGCCGGCGGGGGGATCGCCCGCCGGCTCCGACGTCTGCTGCTCGGAGCCGGAGGTACGGGACGGCCCGTCCGGCGACGGCGCGGCGGGCGTGGTGTCCCCCTCCGTGCCCTCGGCGGGGGCGTCCGGCTCCCGGGATGCGCCCGGCGACGGCCCGGCGGACTCGCGGGTGCCGCTTCCCGCCCGCTCCTGTGCCCCCGGCAGGAAGAACACCGCGTACGCGACGGCCCCGCCCAGCAGCGCGAGAACGAGCAGCAGCAGGGTCCGGCCGAGTGCCCCGGGAGCCCGCTCCTTGGTCTTCTTGTGGCGGTGGCGTCCGTGCACCACCTCCGTCGAACCGGAACGGCGCTTGCGCACCAGCTCGCCCCGGCGGCGCACGACGGGCAGCCGGCTGCCCTCCACGGGCGCGGGCGGTACGGCGACGACGGCGGCACCGGCCTCCGGTTCGGGCGCGGAGCGCACCAGCGAACGCAGCCAGCCGCGCAGCTCCTCGAAGTCGGGGCGCTCGGTGGGGTCCTGCCGCAGCAGCGACTCGACCACCGGGCGGAGCGGCCCGCACTCCTCGGCGAAGGCGGGCGGCTCGGAGCAGACGAGCTGGACCAGCTCGGCGGCGCTGTCCTCCGGGTAGGGGGCGTGTCCCTGGACGGAGCGGTAGAGCAGGGCGCCCAGGGCCCACAGGTCGGTCGCGGGGCCGACGGGGGCGGCGAGCTGCCAGTTCTCATGGACGGGGCCGGCCTGCTCGGGGGCCCAGCGCTCGGTGACCGCGCCGACGACGGCGATCCGCGCCTGCCGGGCCCGCTCGGCGGCCAGCGGGGTCGCGGGGCCCCGGTAGCCGGACGCCCCGGGGGGCGCGGCGGGTCCGTCCCAGCCGCCGCCGGACGGGGGCGGGGGCTCGGAAGCGGGCGCGGGTACGGGCCACTGCTGCCGCCGGGCGTCGGCGCGCAGCGCGTCGGGCCCGGCGCCGCCACGGCCCCGGTCGGGGGGCGGCGACGCGGCCCCGGAGCGCGCGGGCGGCAGCGCGGGCCTGTCCCCGGCCGGTGCGGCGGGCGGCTGCCGGCGGACCCCGTAGGGGTCGCTGTTCCGGTGCGGATGGGCGTCGCTGGTCCAGCCGGGGGCGGGGGGCGGCGTGGTGGCGGGGCCGAAGCCCTCGGGGAGCGGCAGGGGCCGGCCCGGCGGGGGCAGCGGACGGAGCCCTCCGGCGCCGGTGCCGCCACCGGCGGGCAGGGCGCGGGGCCCGTCCTGGCCGGGGAACGGCCCGTCGTGCCACGTCCCCGCCAGCCGCGCGGGGCCCGCGCCGCCGTCGGCGCCGAAGCCGGCCCCGGCCCCGTCCTCCCCGTCGTCGTCCCCGCCGTCGTCATCGCTGTAGGGGTCGCCGTAGCGGTCGCCCGCGTCGTCGCGGCCGTCGAAGCCGGTGGAACGGCCCCCACCGCCGGGGCCGCCGTCGTCACCGGGAAGGAACGCCGCCCGGGGAACGGGCCCCGAGGTGTCCTCGCCCGGCCGCCGCGCCCACCAGTCCGGGTCCGCCCCGGTCTGTACGGGGCTGCCCGCGCGGTCCTCCGCCCCGGCCGCCTGGGCACCCGCACGGGCCCCCGCGCGATACGCGGCTATCGCGCCCGCGCGGGCCGCCCGGGTGTCGGGCGCGTCCCCGGGGCCGCCCCGGTCGTCGCCGTAGGGCCGGACCGGTCCCGGGCCGTGGCCCCCGTACCCGCCGCCGTCCGTGTCGTCGTCGCCGTATCCCGCGTACCGGTCGCCGCCTGCGCCACCTTCGCCGCCCTCGTCGTCGGCTCCGCCGGTCTGGTCCCCGTAGCCGTAGGCGTCGTCGCCGTACCCGGGGGCGCCGGCGTACGCGTCCTCGTCGCCGTCGGCCCCGTCGGCGTGCTCCTCGTACTCCTCCTCGTACTCGGCGTACTCCCCGTCGTCGTACTCGGCGCCGTCACCGTCGTCGTCGGCGTACTCGCCGTCCTCGCCGTCCTCGTCGGCTTCCCCGGCGCCCCCGGAGTGTTCCGTGTCGTAGCCGTACGGGCCCTCGTCCCCGTCCCCGTCGTCGTACAGCGGCAGTTCGTCGGCCATGCCCTCCGGGGGAGCCGTCGGCACCGGCGCGTAGCCGCACAGCGCCTCCTCGGCCGCGCCCTCCGCGAGGCCCGTGAGGACGATCCGGCCGTCGTCGCAGACGAGGACCGTGCGGGCGGTGATGTTGCGATGGGTCCAGCCGTGGGCGTGGAGGACCCGCAGCGCGGTGAGTACGTCCGAGGCCACCTCGGCGGCCCGGTAGGGGGTGAGCGGCTGCTCGGCCAGGAGCGCGGCGAGCGGGCGGGCGGCGACGCGCTCGCTGACTATCCACAGCGAACCGGCCTCCGCGAAGACGTCGAAGACCTGGTCGAGACGGGGGTGGTCCGGGATGGCGGCGGCGGCCTGGGCGGCCTCGACGGCACGGAGCACCGCCGGGTCGGTGGGCCGGCGGACGCCGCGCCCCCGGTCCCTCGGCGGCGCGGGGGCACCGGCCGGCCCGGGGATCCGGCCGCCGTCGACCACCTCGGCCTCGACCACCTCCGGCAGCGGCACCTGGCGGACCAGGACCTCCTGCCCGCTGTAGGTGTCAAACGCCCGGGTCTCGACCAGTTCGTACTCGTCGGACGGGGGCAGGGGGAGGCGATAACGGTCGGCGAGCACCCGTCCCGCGTAGTCGTGCACGTCCCCTCCCCTCATGCCGACGCTCCGTTCACCACCCGGCGCCGTACGGACCGCTCCGGGCGACGGTCGCGAAACCGACGCCGAAACCGAAACCGACGCCGGGATCGGCACCGGCACCGGCACCGGAATCGACCCCGGCACGGCGGCCGGGTGTCCGGTGCGTCAATTCCGGCCGTCCGTACGGCTGTTGCCGACGTCGCATGTCCGCTCTCACGATACGTGTACCCATCAGCCCTTGGGCTTGAATGTGGCGAACGCCGTCTCCCTCAGCTCGGTGCACTGCGGCTTGTTCCAGTCGGCCGCCGGGCAGCTGACCATGATCGCGTAGCCGCGTCCGCCGTCCACCTTGAAGCCCCGGTTGAGCACGCGTATCCGCTGGCCCTGCTGGTCGCGCTCGAACTCCCAGTCGGCGACGGTCGGGTAGCCGTTGAACTCGACGCTCCGGACGCCGATGTGCCGGTAGCCCTTGCTCGCGCTCCGGGTGCCGGGCACGGCGGCGTTCCACGCGGCGGCCGCGTCGTCGCCCGGGGTCGCGGTGAAGTCGATCTGGACCCGGGGGAAGCCGCCGCTCTCGCTGTAGATACCGCCCGAGCCCTGCCCGGCCACGTCGATCATCTTGAAGCCGTCGGGCATGGCGACATCGAAACGGAACTGATCGTTCGACACCTGCTGGTATCCCTCGGGGACCTTGCCGTCGGAGGAGTCGCCCTGGTCGTCCTTGTCGGCTTCCTCCTCCTTCGTCTCGTCCTTGGCCCCGTCGTCCCCGCCGGTCTCCTTGCCCGCCGCGTCCCCGGTGTCCGGCGTGGTCCCCTCGCCCTGGCCGACGTCGGCGGTCCGGCCCGTCTCGCCGTCGGGGGTGGCGTCGGAGCCGCCGGACGCGCCGGTCCCGGCGGAGGTGGTGGTCTCCTTCTTGCCACTGGTGGACTGGTCGTCGTCGGCGCCGGGGCCGACCGTCACATAGAGCACGACGGCGAGCGCCACCACGGCCGCCACGAGGACGGCGATGGACACCAGGGTGCGACGGGACACCACATCGGTGAGCGGCGCCCGCTCGGGGCCGGGCCGCCGGTCGGCCGGCGCCGGGACGGGGGCCGGCTGCCGGAGCCCGGGGGCGGCCGGCCGGACCGGGCCCTGGGCCACGGGCCGGGGCGGCTCGGACCTGCGGGCCGGCGCGGGCCTGGCCGGCCCGGTCTTCCTCGCCGGGGGCGGCGGCATCGGCGGCAGCACCATCGCGCGGGTGGCCTCCGGCGCGGGCTCCGCGCGCGCCGGGGTCTCCGGCGCGTGCACCGCCTTGGTGAGCAGGGCGCGCGCCCCGGCGTCACCGAGCCGCTGTTCGGGGTCCTTGGCGAGCAGGCCGTAGATGACCTCCTCCAGCAGCGGGCCCGCGTTCCTCGGCGGGTCCAGGGGCTCGGTCATCACCGCGGTCAGGGTGGCGATCGCGGAGCCCTTGTCGTAGGGCGGGCAGCCCTCGACGCTCGCGTACAGCAGACCGCCGAGGGACCAGAGGTCGGCGGCGGGGCCCGGCCGGTGGCCCCGGGCCCGCTCCGGCGAGATGTAGGAGGGGGCTCCGACCAGCATGCCGGTGGAGGTGATGGACGGGTCGCCCTCGACCTGGGCGATGCCGAAGTCGGTGAGGACCACCCGGCCGTCGTCGGAGATCAGCACATTGGACGGCTTCACATCGCGGTGCAGGATGCCCTCGCGGTGCGCCGAGCGCAGCACGTCGAGGATGGCGAGCCCGACCTCGGCGGCCCTGCGGGGCGTCAGGGTGCCGTCCTCCCGGATGACTTCGGCGAGGGACTTGCCCTCGATCAGCTCCATGACGATCCAGGGCCGGTTGTCCTCGTCGACGACGTCGAAGACGGTCACCGCGCTGTTGTCGCGGATCCGGGCGATGGCCTTGGCCTCGCGGAGGGTGCGGGTGATGAGGCGGCGCTTCTCCTCCTCGTCGACGCTGTTGGGGAAGCGCAGTTCCTTGACGGCGACGGTACGGCCCAGGGTCTCGTCCTCGGCGCGCCAGACGGTGCCCATGCCGCCCCGGCCGAGCACCCCGCCCAGGCGGTAACGCCCGGCGAGGAGGCGCCCTTCGACATCGCTCCCGCTGTCGCTCCGGGCCCCGGTCCTGCGCCGGCCGGTGTCCGCTCCGGCGGCGGGCCGCCCGGAGCGGGCCGTCTTCGCCGCGCCCGCGGCGCCGCCGCTCTCCCGGCCGCCGCCCGTGGCCCGTGCGGGCTCCACGGCCCCGGACTGCCGGGGCACGGCCGCCGTGGCGCCGGACTCGGCCCGGCCCGTGGACCGCGCGGCGGCCGAGGTGGCGTCCGAGTCGGCCGGACGGGTCTGGTCGGCCGCGTCGGCCGTGCCTTCCGGCTCAACCTCCGCCCGCTCGACCGCGTCTGTGCCGGTGTCAGCGCCGCCGGTCCCGGTCCGGTCCCGGTGCCCGTCGTCGTCCGCGCGCCCGGTCCGCGCGCCGGTGCCCGTGACCCCCTGCGACCCGCCCGCCGCCCCGCCGGTCCGCTCGGTCCCCGGGGAGGTGGACTTGTCCTGCTGGGGCTCCCGCGACTGCTCCGCCTCCGACATGCGTCCCCTCTGCGATCCCTGGTCTTCGCCCGCGCCCGCCGCTCCCGCGCGATGCGGTAACACGCCTTGGCAGAGCCATCATTGTCCCTCACTCCGCGAGTGGCACTGCTGGCGGGTCCGGCGACCACGGGCGCGCGCCCGCCCGGTTGGGCCCGGGAGCCCGCCGCACGGCCCTGTGCGGCCGGGGCATCCGCCCTGCCCGGCGGCCTGATGGGCGCCCCGCCGGAGCGGCCCCGCACCGACTTCTCCCCAACAGAGCCGAGCAGGCCGGAGCAGACCCGCACAGACCCTCGCAGACCGACTGGACCAGCCCGCACCGCCGACCGGCCGGACCGGCCCCGCGCCCCCGCGTCCCGCAACTCCCGGGCATCCCACCGCATCACCCCACCCTGCTCCGCCGCTACGCCCCGGCACCAACCCGCCGGTGCGGAAGCGCGCCACCCCACGAGGACCACCTCGTACCGAACCCACCGGATTCACCTCGTACCGAAGCCATCAGGACCACCTCGTACCGAACCCCGAACGGACCCGCCCCGCCCGGCCCTGCCCGCCCCGCCCGGGACCACCCCGCGTAGCCCGGGGCCACCACCTGATACGGCTCCGTCCGAGCAGCGCCACCCGACCCCTCCAGGACAATCCGCTCCAACCCGCCGGGGACCGCCCCGCACCGAACCCACGACGACCACCTCGTGGGACTCCGCCCGGCCCCGCCGGGCCCGCCCGCACCGGCCCGCCCGGACAGCCCCGCACGCATCCCGCCGCCTTCCCGCCGGAGCCGCCCCGCCCCGCCTCAGAGCGGGACGATGTCCGGCGCCCCCAACCGGGCCGCGTCCGCCGTCAGATCGTCGGGCTGCCGCTGGGACTCGCGCTCCGCCTCCACCCGCTTCTCGTAGTGGGCGACCTCCTTCTCGATCTGTTCCGGCCCCCAGCCGAGGACCGGGGCCATCAGCTCGGCGCACTCGCGGGCGCTCCGCGTCCCCCGGTCGAACGTCTCGATCGAGATCCGGGTCCGCCGGGTGAGCACGTCGTCGAGATGGCGGGCGCCCTCGTGGGACGCGGCGTAGACGATCTCGGCCCGCAGATAGTCCTCCGCCCCGGTGAGCGGCTCGCCCAGCGAGGGATCGGCCTCGATCAGCGCGGTGAGCTGGTCGATCAGCGAGCCGTAGCGGTTGAGCAGATGCTCCACGCGCACCACGTGGATCCCGGTGCGGGCGGCGATCCTGCCCCGCGCGTTCCACAGGGCGTGGTAGCCCTCGGCGCCGGCCAGCGGCACCTCCTCCGTGACACAGGGGGCGACCCGCTGGTCCAGACCGTGCACGGCCTCGTCCACGGCGTCCTTGGCCATCACCCGGTACGTGGTGTACTTGCCGCCCGCGACCACCACGAGCCCCGGCACCGGGTGGGCCACGGTGTGCTCGCGGGAGAGCTTGCTGGTGGCGTCCGACTCCCCGGCGAGCAGCGGGCGCAGCCCCGCGTAGACCCCCTGGACGTCGTCCCGGGTGAGCGGGACGGCCAGGACCGAGTTGACGTGCTCCAGGAGATAGTCGATGTCGGCGCTGGAGGCCGCCGGGTGGGCCTTGTCCAGGTCCCAGTCGGTGTCGGTGGTGCCGACGATCCAGTGCCGGCCCCAGGGGATGACGAAGAGCACGGACTTCTCGGTGCGCAGGATCAGCCCGGTGGTGGAGTGGATCCGGTCCTTGGGCACCACCAGGTGGATGCCTTTGGAGGCCCGTACGTGGAACTGTCCGCGCTCGCCGATGAGGGCCTGGGTGTCGTCGGTCCACACACCGGTGGCGTTGACGATCTGGCGGGCGCGGATCTCGTACTCCCCGCCGGTCTCGACGTCCTGGACGCGGGCGCCGACGACCCGCTCGCCCTCGCGCAGGAAGCCGATCACGCGGGCCCGGCTGGCGACCTGGGCGCCGTAGCTCGCGGCGGTCCGCACCAGGGCGGCCACATAGCGGGCGTCGTCCATCTGGGCGTCGTAGTACTGGAGGGCGCCGACCAGGGCGTCCTTCTTCAGGCAGGGGGCGACCCGCAAGGCGTGCCGCCGGGAGAGATGGCGGTGCACGGGCAGGCCCCGGCCATGGCCGGAGGAGACCGACATGGCGTCGTAGAGCGCGACGCCGGATCCCGCGTAGAGCCGCTCCCAGCCCTTGTGCTGGAGCGGATAGAGGAAGGGCACCGGCTTGACCAGATGCGGGGCGAGCCGCTCCAGCAGCAGTCCGCGCTCCTTCAGGGCCTCGCGGACCAGCGCGAAGTCGAGCATCTCCAGATAGCGCAGCCCGCCGTGGATGAGCTTGCTGGACCGGCTGGAGGTGCCGGACGCCCAGTCCCTGGCCTCCACCAGGCCGGTGGAGAGCCCGCGGGTCACCGCGTCCAGCGCGGTCCCGGCGCCGACGACTCCGGCGCCGACGACCAGTACGTCCAGCTCGCGCTCGGCCATGGTGGTGAGCGCCAGCTCGCGCTCCTCGGGTCCCAGTGTCGCCGTCTTCACCGCACTTGCCTCCCGTCGCCCCCGTGTGTACCCCTGCCCGGCGCCGTGACAGGCACGGCCCGGTCCGGTCGCCCGTACGGACTTCACGAGAGCGAACTCGTGATCGGGCTCACGACATCGATTCTGTCCGCAGTCAACGAGTTCAGCCACCGCCTGTGGACAACACTCGGACCGCCACAGCCCAGCAATGCGGCATATCGGTCATATTTACGCCTAGTGTGACATTGCGCGCCGCCCGTTCCGCCCACAGGGGTTGCGCCAGCGCTCACCTCCGGTTATGGGCGGCTCAGGGAAGGACGGCATCCATCCATGCCCGCAGATCTCGTCGTCATCGGACTCGGACACCACGGTCTGCCCCTCGCCCAGGCCGCCGTGGCCGCCGGAATCGCCACCGTCGGCTACGACCCCGACCCCCGGCAGCTCGCCGAGCCGGCCGCCGGCCGCACCCCCGCCGACATCCGCCGGATGGTGTCCGCGGGATTCCGCACGGTGACCGACCCGGCCGCGATCGGACGCGTTCGTACCGCCGCCCTCTGCACCCCCACCCCGCTCGGCCCCGACGGCACGCTGGACCTCACCGCGCTCACCGCCGCCGCCCGCGTGCTCGCCGCCCGGATGCGCCCGCACACCACCGTGGTCGTCGAGTCCGCCATCCAGCCAGGGACGACCGAATCGGTCCTCCGCCCCCTCCTGGAGGAGGGCTCCGGACTGCTGGCAGGACGCGACTTCCATCTCGCCTACTCCCCCGGCCGCGCCGACCCCGGCCGCCGCACCCACGACTACGCCCACACCCCCAAGGTCATCGGCGGCCTCACCCCGGCCTGCACCGAGGCCGCCGCCGCGTTCTACGGGCGCCTCACCGACAAGGTCGTCCGCGCCCGGGGCCTGCGCGAGGCCGAGACGGTGAAGGTACTGGAGACAAACTTCCGCCATGTGAACATCGCCCTCGTCAATGAGATGGCGGTGCTCTGCCACGACCTCGGCGTCGACCTGTGGGACGTGATCCGCTGCGCCGAGACCAAGCCGTACGGCTTCCACGCGTTCCGCCCGGGGCCCGGCGTCGGCGGCCACGCCGTCCCCCTCGACCCGGGGACCCTCCCGTACAGCGGACGCACCCCCGGCCACCCGCTGCGGATGGTCGGCCTCGCCCAGGAGATCAACGACCGGATGCCGCAGTACGTCATCCAGCGCTGCTCCACCCTCCTCAACGAGCACGGGAAGTCCGCGCGCGGCGCCCGGGTGCTGCTGCTGGGCGTCACCTACAAGCCCGACCTCGCCGACCTCGCCGGCTCCCCCGCCACCCCGATCGCCCGCCGGCTGATGGAACTGGGCGCGGCCGTCAGCTACCACGACCCCTACGTACCGCACTGGCGGGTCCGCGACCAGCCCGTCCCCCGCGCCGACGCCCTGTACGAAGCCGCCGCCGAAGCCGACCTCACGGTGCTCCTCCAGCCCCACCACACCTATGACCTGCAAGGACTCGCGGTGAAGGCCCAGCTGATGCTGGACACCCGGGGCGCGGTCCCGGTCGGCGCGGCCCACCGCCTCTGACTCGCCGGCCCCTCGAAGGCCCCTGCACACGGCGGTACGCGAAAGGGCCCGGCCACCGTGACAACGGCGGCCGGGCCCTCGAAGCTCTCCGGGTGGGATCAGCGGCGGTGCTGCGAGTCCGCGACGGTGACCTCGACCCGCTGGAACTCCTTCAGCTCGCTGTAGCCCGTGGTCGCCATCGCCCGGCGCAGCGCCCCGAAGAAGTTCATCGAGCCGTCCGGGGAGTGCGACGGGCCGGTGAGCACCTCCTCGGTGGTGCCCACGATGCCCAGGTCGACCAGCTTGCCGCGCGGCACGTCCTCGTGCGCGGCCTCCATGCCCCAGTGCCGGCCGCGGCCGGGGGCGTCGGTGGCACGGGCCAGCGGGGAGCCGATCATGACCGCGTCGGCGCCGCAGGCGATCGCCTTGGGCAGGTCCCCGGACCAGCCCACACCGCCGTCGGCGATGACGTGCACATAGCGGCCACCGGACTCGTCCATGTAGTCGCGGCGGGCGGCGGCCACGTCCGCGACGGCCGTCGCCATCGGGACCTGGATGCCGAGCACATTGCGGGTGGTGTGGGCGGCGCCGCCGCCGAAGCCCACCAGCACGCCCGCAGCGCCGGTCCGCATCAGGTGCAGCGCGGCCGTGTAGGTGGCGCAGCCGCCGACAATGACGGGGACGTCCAGCTCGTAGATGAACTGCTTCAGGTTCAGCGGCTCCGAAGCGCCCGAGACGTGCTCCGCGGAGACCGTGGTGCCGCGGATGACGAAGAGGTCCACCCCGGCGTCCACGACGGCCTTGGAGAACTGCGCGGTGCGCTGCGGGGAGAGGGCCGCGGCCGTCACCACGCCCGAGTCCCGCACCTCCTTGATCCGCTGCCCGATCAGCTCTTCCTTGATCGGGGCCGCGTAGATCTCCTGGAGGCGCCGGGTCGCGGTCTCCTCGGGCAGCTCCGCGATCTCGTCCAGGAGCGGCTGCGGGTCCTCGTACCGCGTCCACAGACCTTCGAGGTTGAGCACCCCGAGACCGCCCAGCTCACCGATGCGGATCGCGGTCTGCGGCGAGACCACGGAGTCCATGGGGGCGGCCAGGAAGGGAAGGTCAAAGCGGTAGGCGTCGATCTGCCAGGTGATCGAGACCTCCTTCGGGTCCCGTGTGCGCCGGCTCGGAACGACGGCGATGTCATCGAACGCGTACGCCCTGCGACCGCGCTTGCCGCGCCCGATCTCGATCTCAGTCACCTTAGTGTTGCCTTTCCCTCTGCGTGTGGCGCCTACCAGTATCCCCGACACGGGGAACGGGGGCGGCTCCGGAACCCCGGAACCGCCCCCGCATCACCGGTGAGCTGCTACTTCCTGCTGTAGTTGGGCGCCTCGACGGTCATCTGGATGTCGTGCGGGTGGCTCTCCTTGAGCCCCGCCGACGTGATCCGGACGAAACGGCCGTTGGCCTGAAGCTGCGGAACCGTGCGTCCGCCGACGTAGAACATCGACTGGCGAAGACCGCCCACCAGCTGGTGGACGACGGCCGAGAGCGGACCCCGGTAGGGGACCTGGCCCTCGATGCCCTCGGGCACCAGCTTCTCGTCGGAGG
This sequence comes from Streptomyces yaizuensis, assembly GCF_034961445.1. Taxonomy (NCBI): domain Bacteria; kingdom Bacillati; phylum Actinomycetota; class Actinomycetes; order Kitasatosporales; family Streptomycetaceae; genus Streptomyces; species Streptomyces yaizuensis. The sequence continues at coordinate 215,892 of NZ_BSBI01000011.1, read as the reverse complement.
CGACGCCCTCCTGGAAGTAGCGGTCCTTGGAGAAGGAGCGCTGCTCGCCACGGGACTGCATGGCGCCCAGGGAGCCCATGCCCCGGTACGACTTGAACTGCTTGCCGTTGATGAACATCAGCTCGCCCGGCGACTCCTCGCAGCCCGCGAGGAGCGAGCCCAGCATCACCGTGTCCGCGCCGGCGACCAGGGCCTTCGCGATGTCGCCGGAGTACTGGAGACCACCGTCGCCGATGACCGGGACACCGGCCGCCTTGGCGGCGAGGGACGCCTCGTAGATCGCGGTGACCTGCGGTACGCCGATACCGGCGACCACGCGGGTGGTACAGATGGAGCCGGGGCCCACGCCCACCTTGATGCCGTCGACACCGGCGTCGATCAGGGCCTGGGCGCCGTCGCGGGTGGCGATGTTGCCGCCGATGACGTCGACGCCGGCGGCGTTCGACTTGATCTTGGCGACCATGTCGCCGACCAGCCGGGAGTGGCCGTGGGCGGTGTCCACGACGATGAAGTCGACACCGGCCTCGATCAGGGCCTGGGCGCGCTCGAAGGCGTCGCCGGCGACACCGACGGCCGCGCCGACGAGCAGCCGGCCTTCCTTGTCCTTGGCGGCGTTCGGGTACTGCTCGGCCTTGACGAAGTCCTTGACCGTGATCAGGCCCTTGAGGACGCCCGCGTCGTCGACCAGCGGCAGCTTCTCGATCTTGTGGCGGCGCAGCAGCTCCATGGCGTCCACACCGGAGATCCCGACCTTGCCGGTGACCAGCGGCATCGGGGTCATGACCTCGCGCACCTGACGGCCGCGGTCCGACTCGAAGGCCATGTCACGGTTGGTGACGATGCCCAGCAGCCGGCCGGAGCGGTCGGTGACCGGGACACCGCTGATGCGGAACTTCGCGCAGAGCTGGTCGGCCTCGGCGAGGGTGGCGTCGGGGTGCACCGTGATCGGGTCGCTGACCATGCCCGACTCGGAGCGCTTGACCAGGTCGACCTGGTTGGCCTGGTCGGCGATGGAGAGATTGCGGTGCAGCACGCCCGCGCCGCCCTGGCGGGCCATGGCGATGGCCATCCGGGCCTCGGTGACCTTGTCCATCGCCGCGGAGAGCAGCGGGATGTTCACCCGGACGTTCTTCGAGATGTACGAGGAGGTGTCGATCTGGTCGGGCGCCATGTCCGAGGCACCCGGCAGCAGCAGCACATCGTCGTAGGTCAGCCCGAGTGTCGCGAATTTCTCGGGCACTCCGTCGACGTTGGTCATGACACCTTCCCCAAATGGCCTTGATCGGTGCGGATGTCCATGCTAACGGCCCGGGACGCCGACTCATTCCACGAACAAGATCGCCCGGCAGGTTTGTGGGTTGATACACATACCTGCCGGGCGGCCGCGCGCACCAGGAGCGCACCAGGAGCGCACCACCGCGGACGACCGTGGCCGATGACGGGGTGCTACTGCTCGGCGAGGGCCCGCAGCCTGCTCAGGGCCCGGTGCTGGGCGACCCGGACCGCACCCGGGGACATGCCCAGCATCTGCCCCGTCTCCTCCGCCGTCAGCCCGACCGCCACCCGCAGCACCAGCAGCTCGCGCTGGTTCTCGGGGAGGTTGGCCAGCAGCTTCCTGGTCCACTCCGCGTCATCGCTGAGCAGGGCGCGCTCCTCGGGCCCGAGGGAGTCGTCCGCCCGCTCGGGCATCTCGTCGGAGGGCACGGCCGTCGATCCGGGGTGGCGCATGGCCGCCCGCTGGAGATCGGCGACCTTGTGCGAGGCGATCGCGAAGACGAACGCCTCGAAGGGCCGGCCGGTGTCCCGATAACGGGGCAGGGCCATGAGGACCGCGACGCAGACCTCCTGCGCCAGATCCTCCACAAAGTGACGCGCGTCGCCCGGCAGCCGGTTCAGCCGGGTGCGGCAGAAGCGCAGCGCGAGCGGATGGACATGCGCGAGGAGATCGTGCGTGGCTTGCTCGTCTCCCTCGACGGCACGGTGAACGAGGCCACCGATCACCGTGGTGTTGTCGTCACGCATCGGTCCATGGTGCCTTGGTGGCCGCTGATCCGTGGCACCGTGTCCCATGTTGTGCACCGAAGCGTTATGAGCAGGTACGCCGGAACTCATCGCCTGCGCCCTCCCCTTCCGCTCGCCGGACTCGTCCCCGAGGAACTCCACATCTCAAGGATGCGGCATCCCGGCGGAAACGGACGCCCGCGGTCGCCGGACTCCTCGCCGATCCCCGCCCACCGTACGGGCGGGCGGGGTCGGGGGGCGCTCGGTACGCGCCCCCCGGACCGGCCGTCCGGGGCTCGCCGCGGGCCTGTCGGGCCCGTACGGCCGGGCCCGTCTAACGCACCAGACCCCAGCGGAAACCCAGCGCGACGGCGTGCGCCCGGTCCGACGCGCCCAGCTTCTTGAAGAGCCTGCGGGCGTGCGTCTTGACCGTGTCCTCGGAGAGAAAGAGCTCACGCCCGATCTCGGCGTTGGACCGGCCGTGGCTCATGCCCTCCAGCACCTGGATCTCCCGCGCGGTGAGCGTGGGCGCGGCGCCCATCTCGGCCGAGCGCAGCCGCCGGGGGGCGAGCCGCCAGGTCGGGTCGGCGAGGGCCTGGGTGACGGTCGCGCGCAGCTCGGCGCGGGAGGCGTCCTTGTGCAGATAGCCCCGGGCCCCGGCGGCGACGGCGAGGGCCACCCCGTCGAGGTCCTCCGCGACGGTGAGCATGATGATCCGGGCCCCTGGGTCGGCCGAGAGCAGCCGCCGCACGGTCTCGACGCCGCCCAGTCCGGGCATGCGCACGTCCATCAGGATCAGATCCGAGCGGTCCGCGCCCCAGCGGCGGAGGACTTCCTCGCCGTTGGCCGCGGTCGTCACACGCTCGACGCCGGGCACGGTCGCGACCGCGCGGCGGAGCGCCTCTCGGGCGAGCGGGGAGTCGTCACAGACGAGGACGGATGTCATGGCCGCCCTCCGCAGCTGATGCGCGTCACCTTGTGCCTCCAGGCTGAGTATGTGTTTTCACCTGTGCGGCCACCGGGACCCACTCGGACATGTATCGGACATGTGACCGAGCGCTCGTCGCGGCAACCGCCTCCGCACTGCCAACGATGGTCACTCGAAAGAGTTACGGGTCGGCACGGACTCTTCGGCACTCCGCGCGAGGGGGCCCGTCACCAGGGGGGAACGGCTCTCCGCACACCACGCATGCCCCATTTAGAGGCTTTTCTTCACTTTGGGTGGTGTCTATGGCTAGATTCGCAATGAATCATATTTACATCTACTTACACATTAGATGTACGGTCGTGGGGCAGTGTGCGGGTGCCGGGTACGGCCCGTACCCCGCCCGCGCCCGGCCATACCGATCCACTCAGCACGGTTTCAAGGGGCAAGCGCTATGGCAGATTTCTCCCGCCTTCCCGGACCCAACGCCGATCTGTGGGACTGGCAGCTCCTCGCGGCCTGCCGTGGGGTGGACAGTTCGCTCTTCTTCCACCCGGAGGGCGAGCGGGGCGCGGCGCGCAGCGCGCGTGAGAACTCGGCGAAAGAGGTGTGCATGAGGTGCCCGGTCCGCGCGGAGTGCGCGGCGCACGCCCTGGCGGTACGGGAGCCGTACGGCGTCTGGGGCGGGCTGACCGAGGACGAGCGCGAGGAGCTGATGGGCCGGGCCAGGCACCGGCTCGTACCGGCGACGAACACGGCCGCGCCGGGCCCGGCGGGGGCACGGGGCCAGAGCTGACCCGACGGCCGCGCGGGAGAGCGCAGAAACGTTCCTGCAAACGGCCCCGCACCCGACGGCCCCGGCCCACCGCCGCGACCGCCTCACCGCGCGACCGCCTCACCACCACGACCGTCCCACCGCCCCGACCGTCCCACCGCCCCGACAGGCCGACCCCGCGACCGTCCCACCACCGCCACAGCGCGGGCACGCGGCAGGGCGGTTACGCGGCGGATCAGCGCGCCGCCGCCCGCGCGAGCTGGTCCAGCGTGGCGGCGACCGCCGGCACCTGGGAGAGGTCCGGCAGGGTCAGCGCGACGATCTCCCGGGACACCGCCGGCTCGACGGCGACCGTGCGTGCCCCCTTCGGACGGACCGACTCCAGCGCCAGCTCCGGCAGGACGGCGACCCCGAGCCCCGCCCCCACCAGGCCGATCACCGCCGGATAGTCGTCCGTGGCGAAGTCGATACGGGGGGTGAAACCGGCGCTCTCGCAGACCTCGACCAGCTGCCGGCGGCAGCGCGGGCAGCCCGCGATCCACGGCTCGTCCGCGAGGTCGCCGATGGTCACGGCATCCGCCCCGGCGAGCCGGTGCCCCTCGGGGACCAGCCCGACCAGCCGGTCCGAGAAGAGCGGCCGGACGACCAGGTCGTCCCACTCGCTCTCGCGCTCCGTGCCCCCGTAGCGGAAGGCCAGCGCCACATCGCAGTCCCCCTCGCGCAGCATCTCCACCGAACGCGGCGGCTCCGCGTCCACCAGGGAGACCCGGGTGCCCGGGTGGGCGGCCCGCAGCGCCGCCAGCGCGGTGGGCACCAGCGTGGAGCTGCCGCTGGGGAAGGAGACCAGCCGCACCCGGCCGGCCCGCAGGCCCGCGATGGCCGCGATCTCCTCCTCGGCCGCCGTCAGCCCGGCGAGGATGCCGGAGGCGTGGCGCACCAGCACCTCCCCGGCCTGCGTCAGCCGCATCTCCCGGCCCGTACGGATCAGCAGCGGGGTGCCCGCCGAGGTCTCCAGGGCCTTCATCTGCTGGCTCACGGCGGGCTGGGTGCAGCCCAGGCTGCGGGCGGCCGCGGAGAAGGAACCGGTGGCGGCCACCGCGCGCAGGACTCGGAGATGACGGGCTTCGATCACCCCTCGAATATAAGCGAAACTTGGGGAGAGTGAGAAATATTCACTGGATCATTTGAGAGTGGAGGTTCTAGCCTGGATCGCATGAAAGGCCCCAGGAGAGTTCCCATGAGCGTTCTGAGCGTCAATGTCGGCCCGACCAGGCCGGTGCCGTACAGCGACCGTCCGACCGGCATCGACAAGCGCCCCGTCGACGGGCCCGTCGAGGTGGCGGACCCGGGTCCGAAGGGTGTCGGCGGCAGCGGCCTCGCCGGGGACATGATCGGCGACAAGCGCCACCACGGCGGCTCCGACCAGGCGGTGTACGCGTTCGCCCGCGAGGATCTCGACCAGTGGGAGCGGGAGCTGGGACGGAAGCTGCCCGACGGGAGCTTCGGGGAGAATCTGACCACCGTCGGGATCGAGGTCAGCGATGCCCTGATCGGCGAGCGCTGGCGGATCGGCGCCCCCGGCACCGGCGTCGTCCTGGAGGTGACGGACGGCCGGGTCCCGTGCCGCACGTTCCAGGGGCACCTGGGCGAGCCGGGCTGGGTGCGCCGCTTCACCCGGCACGCGCGCAGCGGCGCGTATCTGCGGGTGATCGAGCCGGGCGCGGTCCGGGCCGGTGACGCGGTGGAGATCGTGCACCGGCCGGACCACGGCGTCACCGCGAGCATGGCCTTCCGGGCGCAGACCACCGAGCGGACCCTGCTGCCGGAGCTGCTCGTGGCGCAGGACGCGCTCGGTGCCGATCTGCTGCGGATGGCTCGTGAATATGTGGCGAAGTACCAGCGTGCCTGACCGTCCACGGCCAACGGGCACTACCGTGCCCCTATGACGACCGCATTGATCACGGGCGCGACCGCGGGCATCGGCGCCGCCTTCGCACGGCGGCTCGCCGCCGACGGACACAATCTGGTGCTGGTGGCGCGCGACACCGGACGGCTCCAGCAGCTCGCCACCGACCTGCACGACCGGCACGGCGTCGAGGCCGAGGTGCTCACAGCCGACCTCGCGACCGAGGACGGCATCGCCCAGGCGGAGAAGCGTCTGGCGGACCCCCGCAACCCGGTGGACCTGCTGGTCAACAATGCCGGCTTCGGCAACAAGGGGCGCTTCCTCGAAGTCTCCATGGCCGACGAGCTGACCATGCTGAAGGTGCACTGCGAGGCGGTGCTGCGGCTCACGGCCGCCGCCGCGGGCCCGATGCGGGAGCGCCGCCGGGGCGCCGTGATCAATGTGGCGTCGGTGGCCGCGTTCGTCCCCCGGGGCACCTACGGCGCCTCCAAGGCGTGGGTCGTGCAGTTCACCCAGGGCGTCGCCCGGGACCTGGCCGGCACCGGCGTACGGCTGATGGCGCTCTGCCCCGGTTTCGTGCGGACCGAGTTCCACCAGCGGGCCGGGATGGGCACCGACAACATCCCCGGCTGGATGTGGCTGGACGCGGACAAGCTGGTGGGCGCCGCGCTCACCGATCTGGCCCGGGGGAAGACGGTCTCCGTGCCCGACCCCCGGTACAAGGCCCTCACCGGCCTGGTGAAGCTGGCGCCGCGCGGGCTGCTGGGCGGGGTCAGCTCCAAGGCCGGCCGGAAGTACGGACCGCAGTAACGCCACCGGCCGGACGTACGGACCGCGGTAGCGCCCGCCACCGAGCGGTACGGCACGGTCCGCTCCCCCGGCAACGGTCCGCTTCCGCCGGGCATCCGCACGTTCCCCGGGCACCCGCATGCGTACGGCCGCCGTCACCCGGGCAGCCGTACGGAGTGGAACAGCACGAAGTGGAACAGCGACGAGAAGGCGAGCGGCCCGAGGTCCTGCTCGCCATGGGCCCCGGGGTCGCCGAGCGGCTGTTCACGGCGGAGCAGCTGGCCCGGCTGACCTCCCTGGCCCGGTGCGACCCGCGGCTCGTCGCCCATGACCTCACCCACCCCTCCCCCGCCGTCCGCTCCGCGCTCGCCACCGCCGACGCCCTGCTGACCTGCTGGGGAGCGCCGGTCCTGGACGCCTGTGCGCTCGCCGCCGCACCCCGGCTGCGCGCGGTCGTCCACGCGGCCGGCTCGGTGCGCCACCATGTCACCGCCGCCTGCTGGGAGCGCGGCCTCACGGTCTCCTCGGCGGCGTCCGCGAACGCCGTACCGGTGGCCGAGTACACCCTCGCCGCCGTCCTCCTCGCCAACAAGCGGGTCCTGGAGTCGGCCCGCTGGTACGCGGCGGCCCGCGCGCCCGCCGACTGGCTCGGGGCCCCCGACGAGAGGGGCAATTACCGCCGTACGGTCGGCATCGTCGGCGCGTCCCGGGTGGGCCGCCGGGTGATCGCCCTGCTGCGCCCCTTCGAGCTGCGGGTGCTGCTGTACGACCCGTATGCCACGGAAGCGGAGGCGGCGGCGCTCGGGGCGGTGCGGACAGGTCTGGACGAGCTGTGCCGGACGAGCGATGTCGTGTCCGTGCACGCGCCGGAGCTGCCGGAGACCCGCCGTCTGATCGACGGCCGCCGGCTGGCGCTGATGCGGGACGGGGCGACGCTGGTCAACACCGCGCGGGGGTCGCTGGTGGACGAGTCGGCGCTGCTGCCGGAGCTGGTGTCGGGGCGGCTGTACGCGGTGCTCGACGTGACCGACCCGGAGCCCCCCGTCCCGGGCTCGCCCCTGTACACCCTGCCCAATGTGCTGCTGACGCCGCATGTCGCGGGCTCGCTCGGGGGCGAGCTGCACCGGCTGGCCGACGCGGCGCTGGACGAGTTGGAGCGGTTCGCCCGGGGGCTGCCCTTCGCCGAGGGGGTACGGCCCGACGCGCTGGGCCGCAGCGCCTGACGTTCGCGGGAGCCATCGGAAACGGGCCCGGCCCGGTGCCCCCGCGACGGGGACACCGGGCCGGGCGGAGCGCTGGGCTCCGTGGGCGCCTGCCGGCGCCGTGCCTCAGTGGGAGTGGCCGTGGCCGTGACCCGCGTCGGCCGGCTCCTCTTCCTTCTTCTCGACGACCAGGGTCTCGGTCGTGAGCAGGAGGGACGCGATGGAGGCCGCGTTCTCCAGGGCGGAGCGGGTGACCTTGACCGGGTCGATGACGCCGGCCTTCACCAGGTCGCCGTACTCGCCGCTGGCGGCGTTGTAGCCCTGGCCCTTCTCCAGCTCGGCGACCTTGGAGACGATGACGTAGCCCTCCAGGCCGGCGTTCTCCGCGATCCAGCGCAGCGGCTCGACGGCGGCGCGGCGGACGACGGCGACACCGGTGGCCTCGTCGCCCTCCTTGCCGAGGTTGCCCTCCAGCACCTTGACGGCGTGGACGAGCGCGGAGCCACCACCGGAGACGATGCCCTCCTCGACCGCGGCGCGGGTCGCGGAGATGGCGTCCTCCAGACGGTGCTTCTTCTCCTTCAGCTCCACCTCGGTGGCGGCGCCGACACGGATGACGCAGACGCCGCCGGCGAGCTTCGCCAGGCGCTCCTGGAGCTTCTCGCGGTCCCAGTCCGAGTCGGTGGACTCGATCTCGGCCTTGATCTGGGCGACACGGCCCGCGACGTCGCCGGAGTTGCCCCCGCCGTCGACGATGGTGGTGTCGTCCTTGGTGATCGTCACGCGGCGGGCGCTGCCCAGCACGTCCAGGCCGGCCTGGTCGAGCTTGAGGCCGACCTCCTCGGCGATGACGGTGGCACCGGTGAGGGTGGCCATGTCCTGGAGCATCGCCTTGCGGCGGTCGCCGAAGCCGGGGGCCTTGACGGCCACGGCGTTGAACGTGCCGCGGATCTTGTTCACGACCAGGGTGGAGAGCGCCTCGCCCTCGACGTCCTCGGCGATGATCAGCAGCGGCCGGGAGCCACCCGCCTGGATGACCTTCTCCAGCAGCGGCAGCAGGTCCTGGATGGACGAGATCTTGCCCTGGTTGATCAGGATGTACGGGTCGTCCAGGACGGCTTCCATCCGCTCCTGGTCGGTGACCATGTACGGGGAGAGGTAGCCCTTGTCGAAGGCCATGCCCTCGGTGAAGTCCAGCTCCAGGCCGAAGGTGTTGGACTCCTCGACGGTGATGACACCGTCCTTGCCGACCTTGTCCATGGCCTCGCCGACCAGCTCGCCGACCTGCTGGTCCTGGGCGGACAGCGCGGCGACGGCGGCGATGTCGGACTTGTCCTCGATCGGACGGGCGGTCGCGAGAAGCTCATCGGACACGGCCTTGACCGCGGCGTCGATGCCCTTCTTCAGCGAAGAGGGGGAGGCGCCGGCGGCGACGTTGCGCAGGCCCTCGCGGACCAGCGCCTGGGCCAGGACGGTGGCGGTGGTGGTGCCGTCACCCGCGATGTCGTTGGTCTTGGTCGCCACCTCCTTCACCAGCTGGGCGCCCAGGTTCTCGTACGGGTCGTCCAGCTCGACCTCGCGAGCGATGGTGACACCGTCGTTGGTGATGGTGGGGGCGCCGAACTTCTTGTCGATGACGACGTTGCGGCCCTTGGGGCCGATCGTCACCTTGACCGTGTCGGCCAGCTTGTTGACGCCGCGCTCAAGGGCGCGACGGGCGTCCTCGTCGAACTTCAGGATCTTCGCCATGGAAGCGTCTCAGTCCTCTTCGTGATGCGAACCGCGATACGAACAGCGCCCCCAGCGCCCGGATGTGTGAGAAAGCGGGGGCCAGGGGCGCGTTCAAAAAATGGGGTGAATTACTTCTCGATGACCGCGAGCACGTCGCGGGCCGAGAGGACGAGGTACTCCTCGCCGTTGTACTTCACCTCGGTGCCGCCGTACTTGCTGTAGAGCACGACGTCGCCGGTCTGGACGTCGAGCGGCAGGCGCTCGCCGTTCTCGAAACGGCCCGGGCCGACCGCGAGGACGACGCCCTCCTGGGGCTTCTCCTTCGCGGTGTCCGGGATGACCAGGCCGGAGGCCGTGGTCTGCTCGGCGTCGAGCGGCTGGACCACAATGCGGTCCTCAAGCGGCTTGATGGCAACCTTGGAGCTGGTGGTCGTCACGATCCGACCTCCCCCTTCGGAGATCTCACGGGGTTTACTGTCTGAGGTGGCGACCAGGTGGATCCGTCGTCGCGGGTGCCGGACCTGCCCGTCGCTGTGTTGGCACTCTCCAATGGGGAGTGCCAGACCCGAGACTATGACCGCGCTTAGCACTCGGTCAAGCGGAGTGCCAGATACGGCCCCCTGGCGTCGGCCGGACGCGGGCGGCGGCGCCCCCGGCCGGGCCGTCCCGGGCGGGGCCGGGAGGGCTCAGACGTAGTCTTCGAGCCGGGCGACCGCGTACCCCTTCTCCGTGACCGTCCGCATCACCTGCCGGATCATGTCCACCATCGTGCCGTCCCACTCGTCCGCCCCCCGGAAGTGGGTCAGGATGATGTCGCCCGGATGCAGGTCCCGGTCCCACTCCCGCCACTCCATGCGGTCCGGGAACGCCTCGGCGGCCCACAGCGGCACGGCCTTGACCCCGCACGCCCTGGCCGCGCGCAGCGTGTCCTGGTTGTAGTTGCCGTACGGGGGACGGAAGAGCGGCGGCCGCGTCCCGTACCGCCGCGCCAGCCGGTCCTGCTGGCCGCAGATCTCCCGCTTCTGCTCCGCGTAGTCGAGCGCGGGCATGTAGCGGTGGTTCAGGGTGTGGTTGTGCAGGGCGACGCCCCGGTCGCGCATCTCCCCGAAGTACGCGTAGTCGTCGCTGATCAGGTAGTCGCTGAGGAACGAGCTGTACGGGATCCCCAGCTCCGTCATCATCCGCAGCAGGTCGGGGTCCTTCTCGCGGCCGTCGTCGATGGTCAGGAAGACGACCCGCTCGGTCACCGGGACCGTGGTGAAGACCGGCGGCAGCCGATCGTGGCCCGCGACCTCGAATCCCTCGCGGGTGGTCAGCGCCGGTTTGACGGCGGGGGGCGGGGGCGCGGCCAGCGGGACCCGCTCCAGGCCCCACTTCGCGGCGGCGGCGGCCCGCAGGGTCTGGGACCGCCGGGCCTGTTCGGCGCGGTCGGCCGGCGATCCGGGCGCTCCGGTTCGGCTCTGCTCCGCCCCCGGTCCGCGTGCGCCGGGGGGTCCGGCGGGGGGCTCGGCCGTGCACGCGCCGGCCGCGACGGCGGCGAGCAGCGCGGCGGACGCGGCGGCGACCCGGGTCCTGCGGCGCTTCACCCGTCTGGCCTTTGCGGTATTTTTTTCGTTTTGTCCGTTGAGCTTCATGGCGCTGGATCCTGTCAGCCGAGCCGCGCCCCACCCGCCCGACACCGCCGCCGGAGGCGGACCGTCCCCCGGCTGGCCCACAATGTCCAGGTGAACGACCTCTCCCCGCTCCTCACCGACGAGGGCCAGAGCCTGCTGGACGAGCTGCGCGACCTCGACCCCGCGCGGGAACTGGCCGTCGCCACCCGGCTGCGCCGCGACCACCCCGCCGCCCTCGTGTCGGCGGCCATCGGCCAGGCCCGGCTGCGGCAGCGCGCAGTGGCGAAATTCGGCGCGGAGGACGCGTACCGCATGTACTTCACGCCCCACGGCGTGGAACAGGCCACCCGTGGCGCCGTCGCCGAGCACCGCGCCCGGCGCTTCGCCGCGCTCGGTGTCCGCACGGTGGCCGATCTGTGCAGCGGCATCGGCGGGGACGCCATCGCGCTGGCCCGCGCCGGGATCTCGGTCCTCGCCGTCGACCGCGACCCGCTCACCGCGGCGACCGCCCGCGCCAACGCCCGAGCCCTGGGCCTGGCCGGACTGATCGAGGTCCGCGAGGCGGACGTCACCGACATCGACACCTCGGCGTACGACGCGGTCTTCGTGGACCCCGCCCGGCGCGGCGGCCGGGGCCGCATCTTCGACCCCGAGGCGTACTCCCCGCCCCTGTCCTGGGCACTCGAAGCGGCCCGCGCCCGCCCGTACGCCGCACTGAAGATCGCCCCCGGGGTGCCGCACGAACTGGTCCCCGACGACTTCGGGGCGGAGTGGATCTCGTACGAGGGCGATGTGAAGGAAGCCGTCCTCTGGTCGGGCCCCGGCACCGGCGCCGGCACGGTGCGCGCGACCCTGCTGCCCGCCGGGACCACCCTCACCGGCCGGGGCCTGCCGAACCCGCCGGTGCGGCCCGTCGGGCGCTATCTGTACGAACCGGACGGCGCCGTGATCCGCGCCCATCTCGTCGCGGAGGTGGCCGAGTCGGTCGGCGGCGGACTCATCGACGAGACCATCGCCTACATCACCGCCGACGAGGCGCACCCGGCGCTGCCGTACGCCACCGGGTACGAGATCACCGACGTGCTGCCCTTCCATCTGAAGAACCTCAAGGCCCTCGTCCGGGAACGGGAGATCGGCACCCTGACGGTGAAGAAGCGCGGCTCGGCGATCGAACCCGAGGAACTGCGGCGGCGGGTGAAGCCGAAGGGGCCGAACGCGGCGACGGTGTTCCTGACCAGGGTGGCGGGTGCGCCCAGCATGCTGATCGGGAAGAGGATGTAAGCCGGAGGCCGGGCGCGGGCTCCGAGCAGGGGGCGTTCGCGGGTGTCACGGGTTCGACAGGGGGCGAACGGCGGTGCCGTCAGCCCTCGACGATCTCGCGGATCTCGCAGGTGACGGTCCAGTACTCCTCGTGGACCTGGAGGAACCGCTGGGTCCACCCGATCGCCTCGGCCTTGTCGGCGGCCCGGATGATGGCGTATCCGCCGACGACCTCCCTGGTCTCCGTGAACGGTCCGTCGGTTCTGGTCAGCCGGCCGCCGGACCAGGTGATCCGGGTGCCGTCCGAGGTCGGCGTCAGCCCGTTGGTCTCCAGCAGGACCCCGGCCCTGGTCATCTCCTCGATGAGCGCGCCCATCCGTTCCATCAGACCGTCGCTGATGCCCTCGGCGGGGACGTTCCGCTCGTCGACGCGGACGAGCGACAGAAAACGCGACATGGTGACTCCTCGGCGGGCCCGGGGCCCTGATGGGGTGAGCCGGGGCCTCTCCCCGTCTCTCACCTCTGCTCTCACCTCTGCGTCGAACGGGAGACCTCCGGATCGACGTCTCCCCCGGAATTCTTCCGGCTCTCCTCCGCGCCCGCCACACGGTCGGTGTCGGTACGGCCCGGCAGCAGGGCGAAGGCCAGCGCGGCGCCCAGCGCCAGCAGCCCCGCGCCCACCCCGTAGGCCAGCCGGTGGCCCTCCGCGAGCGCGGCCGGATCCGTACGGTCCCCGGTGACGGAGGCGGCGGCCGTCACCAGGGCCGCGAGCCCCAGCGACCCGCCGATCTGGCGGGAGCTGCTGAGCAGCCCGGAGGCCATGCCCGCCTCGCCGGGCGCCACACCGGTGACCGCCGCCGTGCCGAGCGGGACGAAGCTCATCCCTATGCCCACGCTGGCCACCAGCGAAGGGCCGAGGATGGCCGTGAGGAAGGTGCCGTCGGGGGTCGCGGCGAGGGCGTACCAGGCGAGCCCGGCCGCCCCGGTCAGCCCGCCGAGCGTCAGCAGCGCGCGGGTGCCGGTCCGCGCCACCACCCTGGTCGCGATCAGCGAACCGGCCACCACACCCGCGCTGAACGGCAGGAAGGCCGCGCCCGTCGCCCCCGCGCCGTAGCCGAGGACCTGCTGCATGTAGAGCGAGCAGAAGTAGAACGAAGCGAACTGCCCGGAGCAGATCAGCAGGGTGAAGAGGTTCGCACCCAGGACCGGCCGGACGGCGAGGAGCCCGAGCCGCAGCAGCGGTCTCGGCGTACGCCGCTCCACCAGGACGAACGCGGTCAGCAGCAGCGCCGCCGCGCCCAGCGGCAGCAGGGCCTGTGCCGACCCCCACGGATGGCTCTCGGTCCGCACCACCCCGAGGACCAGCAGCGACATCCCGGCGGTGACGAGCAGCGCCCCCGCGATGTCCAGCCCCGGCACCACCGTGTCCCGGGGGCCCGGCAGCCGGGCCCGGCCGGCCGCGAAGAGCGCGAACAGCACGATCGGCACATTGACGAGCATCACCGCGCGCCAGCCGGCCGCGTCCGTCAGCAGCCCGCCGGCGAGCACCCCGACCGCCCCGCCGGCCGCGCCCGCCATGCCCCACAGGCCCAGCGCCCGCGACCGGGCCGGCCCCTCCGGGAAGCTCAGGGTGATCAGCGCGAGGGCGACCGGGGAGATCGCCGCCGCCCCGACGCCCTGGAGGGCACGCGCCGCGATCAGCGCGCCCGGGGTCGACACCACCCCGCCGATCAGGCTCGCCACCCCGAAGAGCACCAGACCCGCCGGGAGCAGCCGCCGCCCGCCGACGAGATCGGCGAGCCGGCCGCCGAGCATCAGCAGCCCGCCGAAGCCGAGTGCGTACGCGCCCACGACCCATTGGAGGCCGCCGGGGGTGAAGCCGAGGTCGTCGCGCATGTCGGGCAGCGCCACATTGACCACGGACATGTCGAGCGCCACCAGGAACTGCACGACGAGCACCGCCGACAGCAGCCAGCGGGTGTCCCGTGTCCGGCCGTCCATCGTTGTCCCTCCCGATTTCCGTCTCACCCGGCCCCGGAAAGCAGATTACTGTACGCGTATAGAAATACATATGGAAAAGAGCCGGGGGAAAATGCGCAGGTGGCCGATGGAGAGAAGAAGAAACGCACCCCGGGGCCCATAGACCCGGACAACCGTGAGGTACCGGACCGTCGGGGGGCGCCGGACGGAACTGCCGGGCGGCGGCGTGGCCGGCCGCGGCGGCTGGACCCGCAGGCGATCGTCGCCACCGCCCGCCGGATCATCGACGAGGAGGGGGTGGACGCCCTCTCGATGCGCCGGGTGGCCCGGGAGGTCGGCAGCACCCCGATGGCGCTCTACACGTACGTCCGGGACAAGGACGAACTGCTGCTGCTGACGCTGGCGGGCACATCGACCGCGCTGCCGCGCCCGCAGCTGCCCGAGGACCCCCGCGACCGGATGATCGCCGTCGCGGTCCATATGCACGGCCTGATCCGGCGGATGCCCTGGGTGCTGAAGGTGCTGGTGCGCGGCGACGTCACCGACAAGAAGGCGCTGTGGATGGCCGAGGAGATCATCGAATGCGCGCTGGCCCGGGGGCTGGGCGAGGCACAGGCGGTGCACGCGTACCGGACCCTGTGGCACTTCGTCTACGGCGATCTGGTCTTCACCGCCGCCCGGGACCAGCGGGCGGCGGAGCCGGACCGCCGGCCCTCCTTCACCGCGCTGCTCACCGGGCAGGACGCGGCCGAGCTGCCCCGGCTGACGGAGCTGGCCCCCCGGTGGGAGGAGTTGCAGCGGTACGACGTGGAGGAGCAGCTGACCGCGATCGTGGACGGGCTGCTGAGCCGGGCCCGCCCCCCTCGGTGACGCTCCGTGAATCAGCGGCCGGGGGTCAGCCGGTGCCCAGGGACTCGAAGCTCCAGCGGTGCACCGGCCGGGAGACCAGCTCGGCCGGGGGCTCCGGCAGCTGCGGCGGCCCGCCGTCCTCGCCCGTCGTCCGCCACCAGGTGATGACGAGCACCCGGTCGCCGGAGGCCCGGAAGGTCTCGCGCCGCAGCGGCTCCCCGCCCACGTCCTGCGCGCGGGCCCACTCCAGCAGCTCCGCGCCCCGGCCGGGGACGGCCCGGGCCTCCCACATCAGGGCGAGCACCCTGTCATCGGTCATCAGTAGAGGTTCTCCTTGCTGATCTCGTGCACATGATCGTGACTGTGGGTGTGACTGTGGGTGTGGCCGTGCTCGTGGTCCGGGTCGTGGTCGGCGCCCGGCACATGCGGGTCCGTCACGGGCAGCGACGAGTCCGCCGACAGCTCCCAGTCGGACGGCGGCCGGTTGCGCGCGACCATCTCCGCGCCCAGGGCCGCCACCATCGCCCCGTTGTCGGTGCAGAGCTTCGGCCGGGGCACCCGCAGCCGGATGCCCGCCCGCTCGCACCGCTCCTGGGCGAGCGCCCGCAGCCGGGAGTTGGCCGCGACCCCGCCGCCGATCATCAGATGGTCGACGCCCTCGTCCACGCAGGCGCGGACCGCCTTACGGGTCAGCACGTCCACGACCGCCTCCTGGAAGGAGGCCGCCACGTCCCGCACCGGCACCTCCTCGCCCGCCGCCCGCTTCGCCTCGATCCAGCGGGCGACCGCCGTCTTCAGCCCGGAGAAGGAGAAGTCGTACGCCGGGTCCCGGGAGCCGGTGAGCCCGCGCGGGAACGCGATCGCGGCCGGGTCGCCCTCCTTGGCCAGCCGGTCGATCACCGGGCCGCCGGGGAAGCCCAGGTGGAGCACGCGGGCGATCTTGTCGAACGCCTCGCCCGCCGCGTCGTCGATGGTCGCGCCCAGCGGCCGGACATCGCTGGTGATGTCGGGGGCGAGCAGCAGCGAGGAGTGCCCGCCGGAGACCAGCAGGGCCATCGTCGGCTCGGGCAGCTTGCCGTGCTCCAGCTGGTCCACGCAGATGTGCGAGGCCAGGTGGTTCACCCCGTACAGCGGCTTGCCCAGGGCGTACGCGTACGCCTTGGCCGCCGAGACGCCCACGAGCAGCGCGCCCGCGAGTCCGGGGCCCGCGGTGACGGCGATGCCGTCGAGGTCGCGCGCGGAGACCCCCGCCTCCTTCAGCGCGCGTTCGATCGTCGGGACCATCGCCTCCAGATGCGCCCGGGAGGCGATCTCGGGGACCACGCCGCCGAAGCGGGCGTGGGTGTCGACGCTGGAGGCGACGGCGTCGGCGAGCAGGGTCGTCCCGCGCACCACGCCCACCCCGGTCTCGTCGCAGGAGGTCTCGATGCCGAGTACAAGCGGTTCGTCAGCCATCGTCAGAGCGTTCCCTCGGTGTTTCCGTGCAGGTGGAGCCGCATGACGAGCGCGTCGACGCCACCCGGCTGGTAGTAGCCGCGGCGGAAGCCGACGGGGGCGAAGCCGAAGCGCTCGTACAGCTTCTGGGCGCGGGTGTTGTCCACGCGGACTTCGAGGAAGACCTCGTCGCACTCGAAGGCGGTGGCGTGCCGCAGCAGGTCGGACAGGAGCCGGGAGCCCAGCCCGGTGCCCCACTGCTCGCGGGCTACGGCGATGGTCTGGACGTCCCCGAGGTCCCCGGCCGCCGCGAGACCGGCGTAGCCGACGATCCTGCCGCCGGACTCCGCGACGACATAGCGGCGGGTGGCGCGCGGCCCGCGGGCGTGGGCCAGCTCGGACCAGAACATCCCGGGCGACCAGGCGTCCTCGGGGAAGAGGGCGTGTTCGAGTTCGAGTACGGGCCCGAGGTCCCACCAGCGCATCTCGCGCAGTTCGGCCTCGGGACCGGCGTCGGGGGCTGCACCGGGTCCGGGAAGGGGGGCGGGTCCGGGGACAGGACCGGGGGCGGTGCTCACCGGGGGGTGACCACCTTGTAGTTCTTCGGCACCTGGGCGTCCGGCCGGCGCAGATAGAGCGGCTGCGGCGGCAGGAAGCCCGCCCCCGAGGGGTCCTCCGCCAGCATCTCGGCGGCGAGCGAGGCCAGGGCGGCGGCCGACACGTGCTCGGGCGCGCGGGCGTCGGGGAAGGTGTCCGGGTAGAGCAGGGCACCGGCGCCGACGGCGGGCAGGCCCGCGACCCGCTCGGCGATGTCGGCGGGGCGGTCGACGGAGGGGCCGTCCACCCGGGTGCGCGCGGAGGTGTAGCGCGCCCAGTAGACCTCCTTGCGGCGGGCGTCGGTCGCCACCACGAAGGGCTCGTCCAGGCCGCTCGCCCAGGCGAGGCCGTCGAGCGTGCACAGCCCGTACACCGGTACGCCGAGCGCGGAGCCGAAGGTGGCGGCGGTGACCAGGCCCACCCGCAGGCCGGTGTAGGGGCCGGGGCCGACGCCCGTGACCACGGCGGTGACGGCGTCCAGTTTCACCCCCGCCTCGGCGAGGACGCTGTCGACGGTGGGCAGGAGCAGTTCCCCGTGACGGCGCGCGTCCACGCGGCTGGACCCGGCGACGACGGACGAGCCGTCGTGCAGAGCGGCGGTGACGGCGGGCGTGGCGGTATCTACGGCAAGCAGGAGCACGCAAACAGCGTACGGCTCCCACGCCCGGGGCATTGCGCCCCGCCTCGGCGGGCCCCTGCTGCTACCGTCGGCCCCAGCCATGCCGACGACATAAACATTCAAAAGACCGCGAAACCGCAGAACCACGAAACCGCAGAACCGCGAAACCGCTGAACCATGAAAGGTGGACGTCGTGGCACCGAGCAGCGCGGGACTGGTGGCCGGGCTCACGGCGACCGCCCTGGCCACCATCGGCTTCCTCGGCTACCAGGCCGCGGCGAGCGCCCCCAGCGGCCCCGCGGGCGCGGCGGCGGGCGCGGCACCCCCGGAACGGCTGCGGGAGAAGCCCCGGGGCCCGCTGGACCCGCCCCACGCGTCGGGCAGCGGGACCCGGGTGGTCTACGACCGCTCCGAGCGGCGGATCTGGCTGCTCGCCGGGGGCCGCAAGGTGCTCCGCACCTTCGAGGTGATGCCGTCGACGGTGCATCCGCCGCCGGGTACGTACACGGTCACCTCGCGGTCCGGGCAGGTCACCGGGTCGGACGGGGTGGCGATCGAGCACGTGGTGCGGTTCGCGAACGTCGGCGACGTGGTGATCGGCTTCAGTGCGGCGGTCAACGGGGCGCTGACCAAGCCCGACCTGTCGAAGAAGACCGGAGGGATCCGGATGATGCGGGCCGACGGGGACTCGATGTGGCGGTTCGCGACGATCGACACGAAGGTCGTCGTGGTCCGCTGACGCTCCCGGGTGACGCTCCCGGGTGCCCTGCCGCCGGCACACCCGCGCGAAATCGCCCGTACGGAGGATCCCTGCGCGGCGTGGGCGACGACGGCGGCGGCCGGCAGCGGATCCTCAGGCCGCCTCGGGGGCCCCGGGCTCCCGGGCCGCCGTCTCGCGGGGCGGCGTGGACAGGGCGCTGGCCGCCGCGCAGGACGCCAGCAGATCGCGCATCGAGAAGGCCGACGGAACGGGTGACGGAACGGGTGACGGAACGGCCGGGAGCGGCGGAACGGCCCGCACCGGCCGCTCCCCCTCGGCCTGCCGACGGCTGGGCCGGAAGTGCTGGACGTCGCGCTCGGATGCCGGCATGGGGTCGCCTCCTGGGTCGCGGGGGCAGCTTGGTTAGGTAGACCTAACCACGCCTCCGTACCATGTGACCACGCACGGCGCGGCCCACGCAACATTTTCCCGACGACTTGTCGGAATATCCAGAGCCGGGCGCCCCGCGTGTTCCGGAAGACGTGCCTCAGCCCGCCGGGAGGGCGACCCCGGCCCAGCGGCTCCCGTACCCGGTCAGCGTCACCCGGCGGCGGTCCGCGGCTGCGTCCTCGCCGGACTCGCCGAACTCGCCGTCCCCAGCCGCCCCGGGTTCGCCGGCGTCCCCGATGACCCGGTGGATCACCACGTGCAGCCGGTCGTCCGACAGGTCCTCGACCTTGCCGTCGCCCCACTCCACGACCACCACCGACTCCGGCAGCGAGACATCGAGATCCAGGTCCTCCATCTCGTCGAGCCCGCCGCCCAGGCGGTACGCGTCCACATGGACCAGGGCGGGCCCGCCGGTCAGCGACGGGTGCACGCGGGCGATGACGAAGGTCGGCGAGGTGACCGCGCCGCGCACGCCGAGCCCCTCCCCGAGCCCCCGGGTGAGCGTGGTCTTGCCCGCGCCCAGCTCCCCGGTGAGCATCACCAGGTCACCGGGGCGCAGCAGGCCTGCGAGCCGTCGTCCCAGGTCCCGCATGTCTTCGGCGGAGTCGACGGCGAGGTGGGCGGCGCTCGTGTGGTCGGCGCTCGTGGCGCTCTCAGCCGCCGGGCTGTGCGGTGCTTCCATACGGCCCAACGTTAGCGGCTGCCGGCGGGGCCCCGGCCCGGGCGAGCAGCTCGGCGAGCCGGTCGGTGACCGCCTCGGGGCGCTCCAGCATCACGAGGTGGCCCGCGTCGGGCACGATGACGAGTTCGGCGCCGGGCAGCAGGGCGGCGATCTCCTCGCTGTGGCCGCTGGGGGTGACGAGGTCCTTCTCGCCGGCGAGCACCAGCACCGGCAGCCCGGCGAGGCCGGGGAGCGCGGCCGTCTTGTCGTGTTCCTCGAAGGCCGGGTAGAACTCGGCGACGACGTCGATCGGCGTGGACTCGATCATCCGCTCGGCGAACCGGACCACGGCCGGGTCCACGTCGCGGGACGAGAACGAGTAGCGCTTGATCAGGTCGGCGAAGAGGTCGGCGGTGACCCGGCGGCCGCGTTCCACCAGGTCGGCGCGGGCGCCCAGGGCGCGCAGCACTCCGGGGAGCACCCGGCGCACGGCGTTGACGCCGGCGAGCGGCAGCCCGTAGTCGACCTCGCCGAGCCGGCCGCTGGAGGTGCCGACGAGGGCGACCCCGGCGACCCGTTCCCGTACCAGCTCCGGGTAGTGGGCGACGAGGGCCATCACGGTCATCCCGCCCATGGAGTGCCCCACCAGCACGAGGGGCCCCTCGGGGGCGGCGGCGTCGATGACGGCCTTCAGATCGCGGCCGAGGCGGTCGATCGAGACGGGGACCCGGTCGGGTCCGGTCTGGGTGACGCCCCGGCCGGAGCGTCCATGGCTGCGCTGGTCCCAGTGGACGGTACGGACGAGTCCGCGCAGGGCGGCGCGCTGGAAGTGCCAGGAGTCCTGGTTGAGGCAGTAGCCGTGGCTGAAGACCACGGTGACGGGGGCCGGGGGGCGGCGGCCGAAGAGCCTGCGGCGGCGCGGGGCCGCGGGCTTCGGGTCGGGCTCGTCGACCTCGTAGTGGAGGGGGGTGCCGTCGTCGGCGTACGCGGTGCCGGGGGTGCCGCGCAGAGTGCCGTAGGGGCCGGCGGTGTCGAGCGCGAGCCGGGCCTTGCGGCGGGTGGAGCGGCTGAGGGTCAGCCGGTCGACGGCGACGGCCGCGGCGGCCCCGGCGGCGACCACGCCGAGGGCCGCCCCGGCGATGCCCGCGCGGCGCCAGGCGCCGTGCGTGGTGGTGGCGGCGGCCGTGGCGGCTTCCACCGCGGCCACGGCGGCCATGACGGGTTCCCCCGTACGGGTCTCGCTCACGCTGGTGTCCGTTCTCCCTCGTCGCGGCGGGCCCGGGGCCGGGTCCGCCGGGGCGGTCAGCCGTTCCCGGTGCCCTGTACGGCGTCCCGGCCGTTCCCGGTGTCCTGTACGACGGTGTCCTGTACGGCGGTGGGCGCGGTTCCGTTCGAGGCCCGGCCGACGCTCGTGTCCGCACCGGTGACCGCGGCCCTCTCGTGCAGCAGGACGCGCGGCACCCTGGCGCCGATCCGGGTGACGATCTCGTACGCGATCGTGCCCGCCGCCTGCGCCCAGTCCTCCGCGCTCGGCTCGCCCCGGTCCCCCGGGCCGAAGAGCAGGGCCTCGCTCCCCTCGGGGATCTCCTGCCCTTCGAGGTCGACCACGAACTGGTCCATCGCGATCCGGCCCGCCGCCCGGAGCACCCGGCCGCCGACGAGGACCGGGCCCCTGCCGGAGGCGTGACGCGGCACGCCGTCCGCGTACCCGGCCGGGATCAGCGCGAGGGTGGTCTCGCCGGGGGTGGTGTAGTGGTGGCCGTAGCTCACGCCGTGCCCGGCCGGGACCCGCTTGACGAGGGCGACGGAGGCGGCGAGCGTCATCACCGGCCGCAGCCCCAGCTCCTGATGGGTCCCGATCTCGGGGCTCGGTGACACCCCGTACATGGCGATACCGGGGCGTACGAGGTCGAAGTGGGTCTCCGGGAGGGTCAGGGTCGCCGGGGAGTTGGCGATGTGCCGGACCTCCGGGTCGGCGCCCTCCTTCTCCGCGTAGGCCACCATCTCGCGGAACGCGGTGAGCTGACGGGTGATCGAGGGGTGGCCCGGCTCGTCGGCGCAGGCGAAGTGGGACCAGAGTCCGGTGATCCGGACGGCGCCCTCGGCCTCGGCCGAGCGTGCGGCGGAGACGAGTTCGGCCCAGTCGGCGGGCTGGCAGCCGTTGCGGCCGAGGCCGGTGTCGGCCTTGAGCTGGATCCGGGCGGTCGTGCCGGTGGCGCGGGCGGCGGCGACCACCTCGTCCAGCGCCCACAGGCCGCTCACGGCCATGTCCAGGCCGGCCTCGACGCCCTCGCGCCAGGGGCCGCCGGGGGTCCAGAGCCAGCACATGATCCGGCCGGGGACACCGGCCGCGCGCAGCGCCAGGGCCTCGTCGGGGGTGGCGGTGCCGATCCACTCCGCGCCCGCCTCGATCGCCGCGAGCGCGCAGGGCAGCGCGCCGTGCCCGTAGCCGTCGGCCTTGACCACGGCCATCAGCCCGGCCCGGGGGGCCCTCGCGCGCAGCGAGCGCACGTTGGCGCGGAGTGCGGCGAGGTCGATCTCGGCACGGGCTCGGGGGTGCGGTGTCGTCCGGTTCATCGCGCCCAGTCTCTCAGAGGCGCCCGGGGCGGCCGGTACCCCCGGTGTGCCCGTCGCCCGCATCGGCCGGGGTCACCGCCCGCGCCGGGCCGGGGTCAGCCGGGGTCATCGCCCGCGTCAGCCGGGGTCAGCCGGGGTCGCGGACACCGCGCCAGGCCGCCGGGAGCGCGTCGGCGATCTCCTGGGCGGTGATCGGTACGCCCCGGGCCGCCGCCAGCCGACCGGCGAGCCCGTGCAGATGGGCGGCGGCCGATGCGGCGTCGCGGGCGGCCGGGCCGGAGGCGAGGAGCGAGCCGGCGAGCCCGGAGAGGACGTCGCCGCTGCCGGCGGTGGCCAGCCAGGGCGTCCCCATCGCGTCGGCCCGGACCGGCACCCCCGTACCCGGGTCGGCGACCAGGGTGGTCGAGCCCTTGAGCAGGACCGTCGCGCCGAAGCGGTCGGCCAGCGCGCGCACGGACGCCAGCCGCGCGGCCTCCACCTCGGTGCGGGCGCGGCCGAGCAGGGCGGCCGCCTCCCCGGCGTGCGGAGTCAGCAGTGTCGGCGCGCTCCGGGCCCGTACCGCGTCCGGGTCGAGGAGCCGCAGCCCGTCGGCGTCGACCAGGACGGGGACGTCGGAGGCGAGGACGTCCCGTACGGCGTCGGCGTCCTCCCCGAGCCCCGGGCCGACGACCCACGCCTGGACGCGGCCGGCCTTCGCGGGCGGTCCCGCGTGCACCAGGGTCTCCGGGAAGCGGGCGATGACGGCGTCGGCGGCGGGCCCCACGTACCGCACGGCGCCGGCGCCGCCGCGCAGCGCGCCCGCGACGGCGAGGACGGCGGCCCCGGGGTAGCGGGCCGAGCCGGCGGCGATCCCGACGACTCCGCGCCGGTACTTGTCGCTCCCCGCGGTGGGTCGGGGCAGCAGCCGGGCCACGTCCGCGTGGTGCAGGGCCTCCACCTCGGGCACGGAGGGCAGATACGGGCCGATCCCGATGTCGACGAGGCGGACGGTCCCGGCGCAGGTGCGGGCGGGGTCGATCAGCAGCGCCGGTTTGTGGGTGCCGAAGGTGACGGTGAGGTCGGCCCGCAGGGCCTCGCCGCGCACCTCGCCGCTGTCCGCCTCGACCCCGCTGGGCAGGTCGACGGCGACGACGACCGCGTCGCTGCCCCGGGCGGCGCGGGCGACGGGCACCGCGTCGGGGCGCAGCCCGCCGGTGCCTCCGATGCCGGTGATGCCGTCGAGGACGAGGTCGGCGGTGGCGAGGACGTCGAACGGGTCGTCGGCGACGCGGCCGCCGGCGCCGGTCAGGGCCGCGAGCCCGGCGGTGTGGACGCGGTCCGGTGCGAGCAGCACCGCGTGGACGCCGGCGCCCCGGCGGGCGAGGCGGGCGCCGGCCCAGAGCGCGTCCCCGCCGTTGGCGCCGCTGCCGACGAGCAGGACGACTCTGGACCCGTACACCCGGGGGAGCAGATCGGCGCAGGCGGCGGCGAGTCCGGCGGCGGCCCGCTGCATCAGCGCGCCGTCGGGGAGCCGGGCCATCAGCTCTGCCTCGGCGGTTCTGACCTTCTCGACGCGGTGAGCGGTACGCATGGGCCCGAGTCTGCCGTACGGGGCGGTCGGGCGCGCGAACACCCGTCGCGGCGGGCGCGCGATCACCCGTCGGCGCCCCGGACCCGTCGAAGCGGCCCTTTTTCGACCGCATCCGCCCGAACGCCCCGCACCCAGGGAGCCTTGACGAACCCTCACGGTCAACTTAGGTTTGCCTTACCTAAGCGGGCCGCCGCACAGCGCCCGCACCGAGAAAGGTGTACTTTCCATGCGCTCTGCCGCCCGGACCGTCACTCGCGCAGCCGTCGCCGTCATCGGCGCCGGCGCCCTCACCCTGGGCCTCGCCTCGACCGCCTCCGCCGCGACGGTCAACCGCACCGTCACCGACGGCGGTACGACCTACAACCTCTCGGTGACCGCGCCCAACACCGCCGCGGCCGCCGGCGCCAACGTCACCGTGAGCGGCACCGGCTACAACCAGTCCCAGGGCATCTACGTCGGGCTGTGCGCGATACCCGCGGGCGTCAACGTCAACAACCCCGCCACCTGGAACAGCAAGCCCACCCCGTGTCTGGGCGGCCAGGACGAGACCGGCACCACCGGCGCCTCGCACTGGATCAACAACGACTGGCACTGGCTCTCCCCGAACAACTCCTCCCCCTACACCCCCGGGGCGAACGGCCGCGGCAACTTCTCGGTGAACATCCACGTCAAGGCCCAGATCTCCAGCTCGGTCACCTGTGGCCAGGGGGGCGTCACCTGCGCCATCGTCACCCGCGCCGACCACTTCGACTCGAACGACCGCAAGTACGACGTCTACGTCCCGGTCACCTTCTCCTGACCCATGACACGACACACCACAGGACCCCGCGGCGCGCAACGGGTCGTGGTGGCCACGCTGCTGCTCGCGGCGGGGCTCACCGCCGCGGGCACGGCGCGCGCGGACGACCCCGGTGGAGCCACCGGGCCCACGGGGCAGAAGCTGACGGTCTCCGCGACCGCGAACATCGACCCGGCCGGCCAGAAGGTCACCGTCACCGGCTCGGGCTACGACCCCACCAAGGGCATCTACCTGGCGGTCTGCGCCGTCCCCGAACGAGGCCAGGCGCCCAGCCCCTGCCTCGGCGGCACCGACATGTCCGGCACCTCGGGATCCTCGTACTGGATCTCCAACAACCCGCCGAGCTACGCCAAGGACCTCGTCAAACCCTTCACCGTGAAGGACGGCAAGGGCGGATTCACCTTCGACCTGACCCTGAAGGCCAAGGACAGCAGCGCCGACTGCACCCAGCAGGCGTGCGCCGTCGTCACCCGGGCGGACCACACCCACTCCGGCGACCGCGAACAGGACGTGATCGTCCCGATCACCTTCCGCACCGGCGGGGCGCCGACCCCCGAGGCCCCGCCGGGCACCGTCCGGCACGACGAGATCCGGCAGATCGAGCCGGACTCGGGCGCCCCCCTCGCCATCGAGGTGGACCCGGCGGCCAAACGGCTGTACGTCAGCTCGTCCGACGGCACCCGCTCGCTGCTGACGACGTACGACACCACGAGCGGCACACCGGTCGGCACCCCCGTCGAACTGCCCGGCGTCGCCACGACGCTGGCGCTGGACGCGGACTCGAAGACCCTGCACCTCGGCCTCGGCAACCGGATCGCCACGTACTCCACCACCACCGGCACGGTGACCGACAACCGGACGCCCCTGAGGGCGGCGAACATCTCCCTCCTGTCCGCCGACCCCGGGGCCGACCTGCTCTACCTGGGCACCCAGGACCGGAAGGTGACGGTGTACTCCACCACCACCTGGAAACCGGTCGGGGAACCCGTCGCGCTGCCGGCCCCGGCGGGCGGACTCGCCGTGGACACCAAGCGGGGACGGGCGTACGCCACGCACATCGCGAGCGTCCCCGACCCGGCGACCGGCGGACGGGTCTTCAGCAACGTCCTCAACGAGATCGACGGCACCACCGGGAAACTCGCCGGCACCCTGGAACTGGGGCGGACCGCGATCGGCAGCATGGGCGTGACCGTCGACCCCGGTACCGGCACCGGCTATGTCGCCAACATCGCGGCGGGCACGGTCTTCGCCGTCGACCTCAAGGAGAAGAAGGTCACCGACACGCTGGCGGTCGGGGGCAACCCCAAGGCCCTGGCGGTCGACTCCACGACCGGCACCCTCTACGCGGGACAGACCACGGCCGGCACGGTCGCCGTCGTGGACCTCCGCCGGAAGAAGGTCGTCCAGACACTGGAGACCGGCAACACCCCGGCCGCCCTGGTCGTCGACGAGCCCGGTCACACCCTGTTCACCCTCTCCAAGGGCCCCGGCACCGTCGTCCAGACGGAACGCCGGATCTCACCGACGGTCACCACCGCACCGAAGAAGCTCTCCGTCGAGCCGGGCAAACGCGCGACGTTCACCACGGCGGGCACGGGCACCCCGGCGCCGGCGGTCGGCTGGGAGTTCAGCACCGACAACGGCGACACCTGGCGGCCCGTGGTGGGCGCGTCCGGAGCCGACCTGAGCTTCCCGGCCACCGTGGAACACGACGGCAACCGCTACCGGGCGGTCCTCTCCAACCCGGTGGGCTCCACCCGCTCCGCGTCCGCCGGCCTGACGGTCACGCCACCGCGCGAGCCCGGCGGCCCGGGCGACCCGGACCCCGATCCCGGCCCTGGTGACCCGGATCCCGGCGATCCGGACCCGGACCCGGACCCGGGCGATACGGGAAGCTCCGGCGGTGACAGCGGCGGTACGGGCGGCTCCGGCGGCACCGTGGGCGGCGGCTCGGCCGGCGGCGGCACCGGGGATACAGGGGACACCGGCAGCACGGTCGGGGGCGACGGAAGCCTCGCCGCAACCGGAATGTCGATGCTTCCCTTCACCATCGGGGCGGCGGCCCTCACCGCCCTGGGCGCGGCGGCGTTCCTGCTGCGCCGCAGAATCCGGGCGTAACGCCCCCAAGGACCTCGGTCCCTCCCGATACATCGGCCGGGAGGGACCGAGCCATGTCCGGGCCCGGCGGGGCGGTCACCAGCGGAGCTGTCCCTGCATCCCATCTCAGCGCTACCGTTCCCTCACTGTCCGCGACCGAGAAGGGAACCCCCATGGCCCCCAGGCTCCGCGTGATCGGCACGACCAGCGGTGAAGGCAAGTGCCCCACTCTCTATGACAACTTGGACACAGGAGAAGTGGTCGTCCAGGGACGCACTGTCACCAATCCGACTGGGGCTGTCGATGTCCTCAAGGGCGAATCCTTCGTGGCCGTCCCGCGAGAGCTCCTGATCCGATTCGCTCCGGCCGATGAGCGCAGCGGACCGCCCGTCTACATCGATGACGACACCTTCGGCGACTACTTCGAGACCTTCAAGCACACCGCGTGGCGCCTGGAGACACGTCGTGGGTACGCCTCCGACCAAGCCACGGAGAAGTACGCTGCGTGGCTGGAATCCGGCCAGGTGCCAGACGATACCGGCCGACCGTGGCACACCAACGTACGGAAGCAGGTCGACCAGGGGAAGCGCTTCGAGCGCGTGCGCTTGGTGGACAACCCACCCACCCCCGAGCAGCGATATCTCTTCGCCACGGCCGATTCCAACTGCCGTGCCGGAGAAGACATCCGGAACCTGTGGCGCATGGACGCTGAGAGGCTCCAACTGCCGGGCGAGGACTTCTACTTCTGGCTCTTCGATTCCCGTCGCGCCTTGGTGCTGCACTTCGATGACGATGACGAGTATCTCGGCGCCGAGCTGGTGGAGGACCCCGCCGTCATCATCAGGTTCTGCCAGATTCGGGATACCGCATGGCACCACGCGCTCAAGCGCGCGGACTTCGCCCGGCAGCTGTGAGCGACTTCCAGAACGCCCGGGAAAGCCTTGGTGCACGGCTGCGTGAGCTGCGCACCGAGGCAGGGCTGGCGGGCAAGGAGCTGGCGGAGTCGCTCGGCTGGCAGCGGTCGAAGGTCAGCCGCCTTGAGAACGGCCGCCAGACAGCCACAACCGACGATCTCCAGGCGTGGGCGCAGGCGACTGGAGTGCCACTGGCGGCAGCCGATCTCGTACGGCAGCTCAGCGCGATGGAGACGCACTACCGCTCGTGGAAGAGGGTGCTGGCTGCTGGGCATCGGGCGGTTCAGGACACACACGCGGTACAGGAACGCGGGGCCCGCGTTGTCCATCTGTTTGAATGCGGCATCGTCCCCGGCATCTTCCAGACACCTGAGTACGCCCGTGCCGTCCTGAGCGATGTGTCGGACCAGCACGGGTCGCCGGCCGATGTGGAGGACGGGGTACGGGCTCGGATGCGCCGTCAGGAAGCCCTCTACGAGCGCAGCTATCAGGTTCACGCGCTGATGTGGGAGGCAGCCCTGTACGTCGTCCGCTGCCCCGACCTGGCCGATACCGTGGCGCAACTCGACCGGCTCACCGTGCTCGCGGGGCTGGACACGGTGAATCTGGGGATCATCCCGCTCGGCGTGCGGATGCCTGTAGCGCCGAAGCACGGCTTCTGGATCATGGACGGCTGTCTCGTGGTCGCCGACACGTGGAACGCGGAGCTGTCACTGGACTCGGCCGACGACATCGCGCTCTACCGGGGGACGTGGGAGACACTTCAGAAGCACGCGGTCTTCGGACACGGCGCAAACAGACTGATCGCCCGTGCCCGAGCACGTCTGAGCAATCCAGAGCACCTGTAACACTACGCGCGCAATCTCGCGCAACTGGATCGTCGAGTTTGCAACTCCGCGCACCCGTGATGCGGGTGCGCGATCAACCTCCCTAGGGTCGATCACGTCGTCCTGACCCTTCGGAGGACCTCATGGCTACACCCACCCCTGCCCGCTCGGAAACAGCCGAACAGCCGGAAGAGCTGCCCGGTCCGGTGCGCACGACCGGATCTGGACCCACGGTCCGATTGATCCAGTGCACCCGCTGCCCGGCGGCCTCGCTCCTCGCGTCACCACTCGATGTCTTCGCTCTCTGGGCCCTCGGCCACGCCCTCGATACCGGTCATCAGGACTTCCGCGAGGCCGATACCGAGCCGCCGATAGTCGCCCCCACCGATCCGGACCCGGCGATCTTCTGATGGACATGGAGACCTGGCGTACCTGCCAGGCCCGTGCCACGGCTGCCGCCGAAGAACTTCGCGGGGCCATGGCCGCTGCCGGAGTCGGCGAGGACGCCTGGCGGGGCGTCGGCCCGAAGGTGTCCCGGTTCGGTACCGCGCAGGTGGAGGTGGGCTGTCTGCCCGCCGAGGTGGCGGAGCTGATCACCGCCGCTCTTCGAGCCGTGCCGATACCCGGCTCACAGGACTGACCCGATCTCCGTCCGCCGGGCGCCTGAGGTGCGCCCGTGCGGACGGTTCCTCGGCCCGACCACGCCTCCGGGCCGAGGCCGGGTGCGGCCGGCTGCCCTGTCGGCCGCACCCCCTTCCCCCGCCCACCGCACGGGCGGGAAGAGCCCGCCCCCGTGCCCGGACATCCCCGGCCCGGCCGGGGGCGGGCCCATCCGGACCGGGGTCGCGGCCGCTCGTACAGGTGTCGGCCGCAACCCCACCCCCACCACCACACCCAGGAGAACGCGATGGCCCACGCCGACATCGACCCCACCTGCCCGCCCCGCCGCCGCATCGGCGCCGTCGTCCTCATCCAGGACACCACCGGCCGCATCCTCCTCGTACAACCCCGCTACAAGGACGGCGCGTGGCAGCTCCCCGGCGGGGGCGCCCACGCCGGGGAGGCCATCGCGGAGGCCGCCGCCCGGGAACTCGCCGAGGAAACCGGACTGCGGCTGCGGATCAGCCACTTCCTCGCCGTCGACCACGTCCCCGCCAACCCCGACACCGACTCGGCCGAAGGCTTCAACTTCATCTGCGACGGCGGCACCGTCACGGGCCCCGAAGCCGACACCGCCACCATCCCCGACACCGCCCGCACCGAACTCGCCGACCTGCGCTGGGTACCCCTCGGACAGCTCGGCGAACACACCCAGCCCTACCAGGAACGCCGCATCCGCGCCGCCCTCCTCGCCCACCACCGCAGCGAGGCACAACCCCTCCTCGTCCACGGCAACCCGGTCGTGTAGTGGCCGCCGCCGGGCCCGCGCCGGACACCCGACGGCGGAAGGACCGCGACGGTCTCGCCCTGGCGCTCACGGTCCTGACGCTTCTCGGCCTGGCGAGCCCCACCCTGATCCTGGGCGACCACGTCCACGAGGCCGCCCGGTCCGTCATCGCAGACACCGAGGAGCGGCCAGCCCGGTGACGTCTGCTTTGTAAGAGCATCGCTCGCTCGCAGAGCGATGCTCTTACCCCCGAACATCGCGCCCCGCCGACCGCACGGGCGGGAAGAGCCCGCCCCCGCGCCGGACACCCCCGACCCGGGCGGGATCGCCGGCTGTCACCCCTCCGCGATCACCACCGCCGACGCCACCCCCGCGTCATGGCTCAGCGAGATGTGCCACGACCGCACCCCCAGCGCCTCCGCACACGCGGCCACCGTCCCGGTCACCCTCAGCTGCGGCCGGCCGCTCTCCTCCACGTACACCTCCGCGTCCGTCCAGTGCAGCCCCGCCGGGGCGCCCAGGGCCTTCGCCACGGCCTCCTTCGCCGCGAAGCGGGCCGCCAGTGAGGCGTCGCCGCGACGTTCGCCGCTGGGGAGCAGCAGTTCGCGTTCCAGGAAGAGCCGGCCCGCGAGGCCCGGTGTCCGCCGCAGGGACGCGGCGAACCGGTCGATCTCCGCCACGTCGATCCCCACCCCAATGATCATCGCTCTCTCCGCCCTCGCACTCGTCGCACTCGTCGTACTCGTCACACTCATCACGCACCCGTCAGCCCGGCCCGGCCGCCGGCAGTCCCAGCTCGTACGGGCGGACCGCCACCGGCACCCCGTCGGGGTCGAGGACGAGCACCGCGTCCCGGCGGACCTCCACCACGCGGTCCCGCCCCGGCTCGATCACCGAGCGGGTCTGGTCGGCGAAGGCGGCGGCGTCCGAGGCGACGAAGTACTCGCCCTCCCCGACCCCCACCACCAGCAGCGCGTCCCGGCAGGCGGCGACCAGGGTGTCCGGTTCGTCGGCGGCCACCGCCACCACCGCGTACGCGCCCTCCAGCCGCCCGTGGACCTGTCGCATCGCCTCCGTGAGGTCCCCGCAGGAGGAGTAGGACTCGGCCAGCAGATGGGCCACGACCTCCGTGTCGGTGTCGGAGGCGAACGCGTGGCCCCGGCCGGCCAGCTCGGCCCGGAGCGCGGCATGGTTGTCGATCATCCCGTCGTGGACGACGGCGACCCGCCCCGCGTTGTCGAGCTGGGGGTGGGCGTTGGTGTCGTCCGCGCCGCCGAGGGTGGCCCGCCGGATGTGGCCGACGCCGGTGGGGCCGCTGGGCAGCGGCCGCCTCCGCAGCTCCTCCGCAAGGCGTTCCAGCGGGCCCGCCTTCTTCGCGGTGGCGAGCCCGCCGTCGGAGAGGATCGCGACCCCGGCCGAGTCGTAGACCCGCCCGGTCAGCCGCTCCAGGCCCGCGACCACCACTTCGAGCGCCGAGCGGCCGCCGACATACCCCACGATTGCGCACATGGCCGCAGCCTAAAGCCGCGGCAGCCGCGTGATCGAGCACACCACCCGCGAACGTCGCGGACCCACGACAATGTCCGGGTGACACAGACGCCGACCCAGACGCCGACGCCGTACGTCGACCTCACCCGGGCCGAGTGGAGCGCCCTGCGCGACCGTACCCCGCTGCCCCTCACCGCCGACGAGGTGGAACGCCTCCGCGGCCTCGGTGACGTCATCGACCTGGACGAGGTCCGTGACGTCTATCTGCCGCTGTCCCGGCTGCTCAACCTGTACGTCCGGGCCAGCGCCGAGCTGCGCGGCGCCCTCAACACGTTCCTCGGGGACGCCGGGAGCGGCCAGGGCGAGCAGCGCGGCACCCCGTTCGTCATCGGGGTCGCGGGTTCCGTCGCCGTCGGCAAGTCCACGGTGGCCCGGCTGCTCCAGGCGCTGCTGGCGCGCTGGCCGGAGCATCCGCGGGTGGAGCTGGTGACCACGGACGGCTTCCTCTATCCGATGAAGGAGCTGCGGGCCCGTGGGCTGATGTCCCGCAAGGGCTTCCCGGAGTCGTACGACCGGCGGGCGCTGACCCGTTTCGTCGCGGACATCAAGTCCGGCAAGGACGAGGTCACGGCGCCGGTGTACTCCCATCTGATCTACGACATCGTGCCCGGGGAGCGGCTCACCGTCCGCCGCCCGGACATCCTGATCGTGGAGGGGCTGAACGTGCTCCAGCCCGCCCAGCCGGGCAAGGACGGCCGGACCAGGATGGGTCTGGCGGACTACTTCGACTTCTCCGTCTACGTGGACGCCCGGACCGAGGACATCGAACGGTGGTACCTGAGCCGCTTCCGGGCGCTGCGCGAGACCGCGTTCCAGGACCCGTCCTCGTACTTCCGCAAGTACACCCAGGTCTCGGAGGACGAGGCGCTGGAGTACGCGCGGACGATGTGGCGGACCATCAACAGGCCGAACCTGGTGGAGAACGTGGCGCCGACCCGGGGCCGTGCCACCCTGGTGCTGCGCAAGGGTGCCGATCACAAGGTCAGAAAGCTCTCCCTGCGCAAGCTCTGACCCCTGGTCAAGGCCCGGGGGACCGTTTCACCGCTGTCGAGGAGAACCACACGTGCTGCATCTGCGGCTGATCATCCCGTCCGACCGTACGGCCGAGGTCGTCGGCCTGGTGGAGGGGACCGTGGGCGCGACCCATGTGGCCGTGGTCCCCGGGGCCGCCCGGGACCCCGAGGGCGGCGATCTGGTCCTGTGCGACGTGGCACGGGAGGCCGGTGACGGGCTGCTCGCGCGGCTGCGGGAGCTGGGGATCGACGACTGCGGCTCGATCGCGGTCGAGAACATCGACCTGTCGCTGTCCCGGCGGGCGGACCGGGCCGAGGAGGAGGCCCCCGGGGAGGCCGCGGACGCGGTCCTGTGGGAGCAGCTGGCGGGGGCGACCCACGAGGAGTCGACCCTGTCGGTCACCTATATCGCCTTCATGGCGCTGGCGACGATGATCGCGGCCTGCGGGGTGGTCCTGGACAACGCGATCCTGATCGTGGGGGCGATGGCGGTGGGGCCCGAGTTCGGGCCGCTGGCGGGGATCTCGACCGGGCTGGTGCAGCGCTCGTCCCGGCTGGTGTGGCGCTCGGCGCTGGCACTGGTCGCGGGGTTCGCGCTGGCGATGCTGGTCACGGTGGGCTTCAGCGAGGTGATGGTGGCGCTGGGCCTGTTCGATACGGGGGTGCTGGACGCGGCCCGGCCGAACACCGGCTTCATCTATCAGCCGGACGCGTTCTCGTTCGTGGTGGCGGTGCTCGCGGGGATCGCGGGGACGCTCTCGCTGACCTCGGCGAAGTCGGGCGCGCTGGTGGGGGTGGCGATCTCGGTGACGACCGTGCCGGCGGCGGCGAACGCAGCCGTGGCCTTCAGCTTCCAGGAGTACCGGCAGGCGTGGGGCTCGACCGAGCAGCTGCTGCTGAACCTCGGGGGCATCGTGCTGGCGGGGACGCTGACGCTGGTGGTGCAGAAGGTGCTGTGGGTACGGTTCCTGGCCGGCCGCAGGGCCCGCCGCACCGCCCGCTGAACCCGCGCCCCCGCCCGCTGAGCACAGGGGACAGGCCCCCGCCGGAACTCAAGCTTCCGGCGGGGGCCTGTCGTCGTCCGTACGGTGGTGATCAGCCCAGGGCCGACTTCACCACGTCCGCGAGCCGCCCCGCGACCGCGCGCGCCTGCTCGATGTCGGCGGCCTCGACCATCACCCGGACCAGCGGCTCGGTGCCGGAGGACCGCAGCAGCACCCGGCCGGAGGAGCCCAGCTCGCGCTCGGCCTCCAGGACCGCGGCGGCCAGCTCCCCGGAGGTGTTCACCCGGGACTTGTCCACGTCCGGCACGTTGATCAGGACCTGCGGCAGCCGCTCCATCACGGCGGCCAGCTCGGCCAGCGACCGCCCGGTGGCGGCCACCCGGGCGGCCAGGAGCAGCCCGGTGAGCGTGCCGTCGCCGGTGGTGGCGTGGTCCAGGACGATGACATGGCCGGACTGCTCGCCGCCGAGGGCGTAGCCGTGCTCCTTCATCGCCTCCAGGACATAGCGGTCGCCGACCGCCGTCTGCACGACCTGGAGACCCGCGCGCTCCATCGCCAGCTTGAAGCCGAGGTTGGACATCACGGTGCCGACGACGGTGTCGCCGCGCAGCCGGCCGGCCTCGTGGAGGGCCAGCGCCAGGACGGCCATGATCTGGTCGCCGTCGATCTCGGCGCCGGTGGCGTCGACCGCGAGGCAGCGGTCGGCGTCGCCGTCGTGGGCGATGCCGAAGTGGGCGCCCTCCGCCACGACCGCGGCCTTCAGCAGGCCGAGGTGGGTCGAGCCGCAGCCGTCGTTGATGTTGAGCCCGTCCGGGTCGGCGCCGATGGTGACGACCTCGGCCCCGGCCCGCGCGAACGCCTCGGGCGAGACCCGGGACGCGGCGCCGTGCGCCTCGTCCAGGACGATCTTCAGCCCGTCGAGCCGGTTGGGGAGTACGGCGACGAGGTGCGCGATGTACTTGTCGAAGCCCTCGTCGTAGTCGCGGACACGGCCGACCCCCGCCCCGGTGGGCCGGTCCCACGGCTCGCCCGAGCGGTGCTGCTCGTACACCGTCTCGATCCGGTCCTCCAGCTCGTCGGCGAGCTTGTGCCCACCGCGCGCGAGGAACTTGATGCCGTTGTCGGGCATGGCGTTGTGGCTGGCGGAGAGCATCACGCCGAGGTCGGCGCCGAGCGCGCCGGTGAGGTACGCCACGGCGGGCGTGGGCAGCACGCCGACCCGCAGGACGTCGACGCCCGCGCTCGCGAGGCCCGCCACGACGGCGGCCTCCAGGAACTCTCCCGACGCCCGGGGGTCACGGCCGACCACGGCGGTCGGCCGGTGTCCCGGAGCCGATCCCGCCTCGGCGAGCACATGCGCGGCGGCGACCGAGAGGCCGAGCGCCAGCTCCGCCGTCAGATCCTCGTTGGCGACACCGCGCACCCCGTCCGTGCCGAAGAGTCGTCCCACAGCTGTCCTCCGAAAACTCCGTGATGCTCCAAAAAGGCAAGCCTATGAACGCTTCCTGTCCGTTCTATGCCCGAGGTGGGCGGGGAAGGCGCGCTCCGGCCGTTGCGTTTCGCCCGGTCGGGGAAAGACGTACGCCCCGGCAGCACGGAGTGCCGCCGGGGCGTACGTACAAATGCAGACCGAGCGAGCGATTAGCGCTTGCTGTACTGCGGGGCCTTGCGGGCCTTCTTCAGACCGGCCTTCTTGCGCTCGACCGCGCGGTCGTCGCGGCTCAGGAAGCCGGCCTTCTTCAGCGCCGGGCGGTTGTTGTCCACGTCCGCCTCGTTCAGCGCACGGGCCACGCCCAGGCGCAGGGCGCCGGCCTGGCCGGAGACGCCGCCGCCGGAGATGCGGGCGACCACGTCGTAGCGGTTGTCGAGTTCGAGCACCTTGAAGGGCTCGTTGACTTCCTGCTGGTGCACCTTGTTGGGGAAGTAGTCCTCAAGGGTGCGACCGTTGATCTTCCACTTGCCGGTGCCCGGGACGATCCGGACGCGGGCGATGGCGTTCTTGCGACGGCCCAGGCCGGCGGCCGGCTGCGGGTCGCCGAAGCGCGAGGCGAGGGACTCGGA
This sequence comes from Streptomyces yaizuensis, assembly GCF_034961445.1. Lineage (NCBI taxonomy): Bacteria > Bacillati > Actinomycetota > Actinomycetes > Kitasatosporales > Streptomycetaceae > Streptomyces > Streptomyces yaizuensis. Next base: position 180,603 of record NZ_BSBI01000011.1, on the reverse strand, counting down.
GGTGTACTCACCCTCCAGCGGGACCTCGGACTCGAAGGTGGTGACCTCGGCGTAGGTCTCCTCGACCTCGACGGGGGTTTCAGCGGTGGTCTCGGCCACGATGCTCCTCAGATTCTCTTCGTCTTAGGGGGTGGCCGGAACTACTGCGCGACCTGGGTGATCTCGAACGGAACCGGCTGCTGGGCAGCGTGGGGGTGGTTCTCGCCCGAGTAGACCTTCAGCTTCGAGAGCATCTGACGGCCCAGGGTGTTCTTGGGGAGCATGCCCTTGATGGCCTTCTCGACGGCCTTCTCGGGGTTCTTGTCCATCAGCTCGTCGTAGCGGACGGAGCGCAGACCACCCGGGTAGCCGGAGTGGCGGTAGGCCATCTTCTGGGTCCGCTTGTTGCCGGACAGGTGCACCTTGTCCGCGTTGATGATGATGACAAAGTCACCAGCGTCGACGTGGGGGGCGTAGATCGGCTTGTGCTTGCCGCGCAGCAGGGTGGCGGCAGTGGTCGCCAGACGGCCCAGGACGACGTCCTGCGCGTCAATGACGTGCCACTGACGCGTCACATCGCCGGGCTTGGGGCTGTACGTACGCACGGTCGTAGCCTTCGCTTCTTCAGTGAGTGGGACTCCCTGGGCCCAAGGGCTCGGGGAGCGGGTCCTGACAAGGCCACCCGAACGATGCACGACAGCTCTGGTGGCACCACGGGGACGCAACCCGGGTACCTACCGCTGGTCATCGGTCCGGTGGACCGGCGTAAGGGCCCCTCACGTGAGATAGAGCAAGCCAATACGCATAACGAAGCAGAAGACTACCCGCGTACCGCCGGGTGGGTCAAAACGATCTGGCAGGTCCGGGCCGCGCATCACTCTCCGCCACCCCGGCAACACTCCGGAACCCCAGATTCCGCCAAGCGGCGGGCCCAGGGCGCACGAAATGACCGCCGTTTCCCACTCTCCCACTCACGCGGCAGAGACTCATGCGGCAGACGAGCGAGTTCATGATCACACAGAAGCTCCGCCCGCCGGGGCCGGCCGGCCCCGCCGACCCACCGCGACCATCTGCGTACGCGCAGCTACCGCGCCCGCTGCACCCGGCGCTCGTCCCAGACCGGGCCCGGGGTCTCCCGCACCACCCCGTCCGCGCCGAAGACCAGATAGCGGTCGAAGGACCGGGCGAACCAGCGGTCGTGCGTCACCGCCAGCACCGTCCCCTCGTACGCCTCCAGGCCTTCCTGAAGGGCCTCCGCCGACTCCAGGTCCAGGTTGTCCGTCGGCTCGTCCAGCAGCAGCGCCGTGGTGCCCGCCAGCTCAAGCAGCAGGATCTGGAACCGCGCCTGCTGCCCGCCCGAGAGCCGGTCGAAGTTCTGGTCGCCCTGCCCCTCCAGCTCGTACCGGCGCAGCACGGACATCGCCCCGCCCCGGTCCTTCGCGTGCTCCGTCCACAGGATGTCCACCAGGGTGCGCCCCAGCAGCTCGGGGTGGGCGTGCGTCTGCGCGAAATGACCGGGAACGACCCGCGCCCCCAGCTTCCAGGAGCCAGTGTGGGCCACCGAGGCGTCCCCCGCGAGCAGCCGCAGGAAGTGCGACTTCCCGGAGCCGTTCGACCCGAGGACGGCCACCCGCTCGCCGTAGAAGATCTCCAGGTCGAACGGCTTCATCAGCCCGGTCAGCTCCAGCCGCTCGCAGGTCAGCGACCGTACGCCGGTACGCCCGCCGCGCAACCGCATCCGGATCTCCTGCTTGCGCGGCGGCTCCGGCGGCGGCCCGGCCTCGTCGAACTTCCGCAGCCGGGTCTTGGCCGCCTGGTAGCGCGAGGCCATGTCGTCGCTGCGGGAGGCGTACTGCTGCATGTCCAGCACCAGCCGCTTGAGCTGGGCCCGCTTCTCCTCCCAGCGCCGCTTCAGCTCCTCGAACCGGGCGAACCGCTCCTGGCGGGCCTCGTGGTACGTGCCGAAACCGCCGCCGTGCACCCAGACGTCCGACCCCGCCGGGCTGGGCTCCACACTCACGATCTTCTGCGCGGCCCGGGAGAGCAGCTCCCGGTCGTGGGAGACGAAGAGGACCGTCTTACGGGTCTCCTTCAGCCGCTCCTCCAGCCACCGCTTGCCGGGGACGTCCAGATAGTTGTCCGGCTCGTCCAGCAGCAGCACCTCGTCGGGGCCGCGCAGCAGCGCCTCCAGCGCCAGCCGCTTCTGCTCACCGCCGCTCAGCGTCCGCAGCTCACGCCATTGCGCCCGGTCGTACGGCATCCCGAGCGCGGCCGTGGTGCACATGTCCCACAGCGTCTCGGCCTCGTAGCCGCGCGCCTCCGCCCAGTCGCTCAGCGCCTGCGCGTACCGCATCTGCGCGGCCTCATCGTCCACGGTCATGATCAGGTGCTCGGCCTCGTCCACGGCGCGCGCGGCCTGGCGCACCCGGGGCTGGGCCAGCGAGACCAGCAGGTCCCGTACCGTCCGCTCGTCCCGGACGGAGCCGATGAACTGCGGCATCACCCCGAGACCGCCACTGCCGGAGACCGTGCCGCTGTGCGGCTTCAGCTCCCCGGACAGCAGGCGCAGCAGCGTGGTCTTGCCCGCGCCGTTCGCACCGACCAGGGCGACCACGGCCCCTTCGCCCACCCGGAACGACACGTCGCCGAGGAGCACCCGCCCATCGGGAAGGTAGTACTCCAGATGCCCCGCTTCGAGATGTCCCATGATGCTGATTCTCGCCTCCGACCCCTTCGTCACCCAACCGGTTTAGGATGCGCGGCATGAGCAACGGTCAGGGGGGACCTCAGTGGGGGTCCGGCGGACAGGACGGAAACCCGTACGGGTCGGGCCAGCAGAATCCCTACGGCGCCGGCGGGCAGGGGGGCCAGGGGCCCTACCAGGGCGGGCAGCAGGGCACCCCCGGTCCGTACCAGCAGCCCAATCCGTACGGCCCCCCGCAGGGCGGCGGACAGCAGGGCGGACAGCAGGGCGGGCAGCAGGGCGGCACGCCCAACCCGTACCAGCAGGGACAGCCCCCGCAGCAGCCGTACGCGCAGCCCTCTTACCAGCAGCAGCCACCACCCCAGCAGCAGTTCCAGCAGGCCCAGCGCCCGCCGGCCGCGAACTCCACCCCTGACTGGGCCGCGCTCGCCGACGCCTCCGCCGCCCGGAGCCGCCGCAAGCGCCTGATCACGATCGGCGGGGCCGTCGCCGCGGTCGCCATCGCCGCCGTCGTCACGGCCGTGGTGCTCACTGCCGGCGACGACAGCAAGGACAAGGACGCCAAGAACACCGCGTCGGAGCCGTCCGCGAGCGCCGCGGCCTCCCCCGGTGGCAAGGCGTCGGGCGAGGCGAAGCCGCCGCCGTCCGCCAAGCAGGTCGTCTCCGACGAGAAGCTGGACACCGCGCCGCTCTCCGTGGACACGCTCTTCCCCGGCCGCGAGCTGACCCAGGGGACGAGGATCTACACCAAGTCGACCGTCGCACGGGCCGACGCCTGCTCCTCCGTCACCCAGGGCGGCCTCGGCGACATCCTGGAGCGCAACGGCTGCGACCAGGTCTTCCGTGCCACGTACACCGCCGGGGACAAGGTCGCGGTCACCATCGGCGTCGCCGTCTTCGGCAAGGAGCACGAGGCCAAGAAGGCCGTCGAGGAGTCCAAGGGCAACATCGCCCCGCTGAAGGCCAAGGGCGGCCCCGACTTCTGCAAGGGCGGCCCGGTCTGCCGCTTCACCGCCAACTCCTACGGCCGCTACGCCTACTTCACCACCACCGGCCTCACCAACGGCAAGTCGGTGGAGAAGGGCGACACGGCCGCCTTCAAGGCCGGCGACGACGTGGCGGAATTCACCTTCCGTCAGATCGTCGCCCGGGGCGAGGCCAAGCGGTCAGCAGCAGCCGGCGGCTGACCCGGGCAGCGACCGCTTGTTGCGGGCCTCCCGGTTCCGGGCGGCCAGCAGCTCGTCGGCGGGGTAGCCGACCTCCTCCAGGGTCAGCCCGTGGGGGCGTACGACATGCACGGCGGAATCCCGTACCCCCGCGGCCAGCACCTTCCCCGGCCACTCCACCGGCCGGTGCCCGTCCCCGACGAAGAGCAGCGCGCCGACGAGCGAGCGCACCATGTTGTGGCAGAAGGCGTCGGCGCGCACGGTGGCGGTGACGATCCCGGCCGCGTCCCGCTCCCAGGACAGCTCCTGGAGGGTGCGGATGGTGGTCGCGCCCTCGCGCTTCTTGCAGTACGCGGCGAAGTCGTGCTCCCCGAGCAGCGGCGCCGATGCCGCGTTCATGGCGGCCACGTCGAGCGGCCAGTCGTGCCAGAGCACATGCCCGCGCAGCAGCGGGTCGACCCCGCCGGGGTGGTCGGTCACGCGGTACGCGTAGCGCCGCCAGATCGCCGAGAAACGCGCGTTGAAGCCCGCCGGGGCCTCCTCGGCCCGCCAGATCCGCACATCGCGCGAGAGCCGCCCCGCGAGCCGCTTGAGCAGCTTCTCGCGGTGCTCGGTCCACACCGCCACGGGCAGGTCCACATGGGCCACCTGGCCGCGCGCGTGCACCCCGGCGTCGGTCCGTCCGGCGACGGTCAGCTCGTACGACACGGCCGAGCGGGTCACGGTCCGCAGCGCGTCCTCGATGTCGCCCTGGACGGTGCGCCGGCCGCCCGCCTGCCGGGCCCACCCGGAGAAGTCCTTCCCGTCGTACGAAAGGTCCAGCCGTACCCGGACGAAACCGGGCTCCACCTCATCACTCACGCAACAGATCCTCTCAGACGGGCTCCGGGGCCCGGACACGCGGAACGGGCCCGCTCCCCTCAGGGAACGGACCCGTTTCAAGGACGATCACCGTGAGGCGATCAGGCGTCCTTGGACTCCTCGGCGGCCTCGGCCGGCTTGGCGTCCTCAGTGGCCTCGGCGGCGGGCGCCTCGTCCTTCTTGAGGGCGTCCTCCTTGACCGCGCGCACGGTGGCGGCCTCGGCCTCGGCGACGGTGGCCTTCTTGGCGATCTCGCCCTCGACCAGCTCGATCACGGCCATCGGGGCGTTGTCACCACGACGGTTGCCGATCTTGGTGATCCGGGTGTAACCACCCGGACGCTCCGCGTAGCGCGGGGCGATCTCGGTGAAGAGGCTGTGGACGATGCCCTTGTCGGTGATCGTCTGCAGCACCAGGCGACGGTTGTGGATGTCGCCCTTCTTCGCCTTGGTGATCAGGCGCTCGGCGACCGGACGCAGGCGACGGGCCTTGGCCTCGGTCGTGGTGATGCGGCCGTGCTCGAACAGCGCCTTCGCGAGGTTCGCGAGAAGGTGACGCTCGTGCGCGGCGCTGCCGCCCAGACGGGCACCCTTGGCGGGCTTCGGCATGGTGTTTCTCCTTGTGTGCTGCACCGGCCGTGTCAGGTACCGGTGTCAGTTCCCCCGTGGCGGCTGCCCCGGGGAAGTCCTGGTGAGCCCGGGGGCTCAGTACTGCTCGGTCTCCACGAAACCGGCGTCCGCGTCGTCGTCGGCGCCGAAGGCGTCGGCGGCGGCGGTCGGGTCGAATCCGGGCGGGCTGTCCTTGAGGGCCAGGCCCATGCCGGCCAGCTTCGCCTTGACCTCGTCGATCGACTTCGCACCGAAGTTGCGGATGTCGAGCAGGTCGGCCTCGGAGCGGGCGACCAGCTCGCCCACGGAGTGGATGCCCTCGCGCTTGAGGCAGTTGTAGGAGCGGACGGTCAGCTCCAGCTCCTCGATCGGCAGCGCCAGATCGGCGGCGAGCGCGGCGTCCGTCGGGGACGGACCCATGTCGATGCCCTCGGCGTCGATGTTCAGCTCGCGGGCGAGACCGAACAGCTCCACCAGGGTCTTGCCGGCGGACGCCATGGCGTCACGCGGGCGCATGGCCTGCTTGGTCTCGACGTCGACGATCAGCTTGTCAAAGTCGGTGCGCTGCTCGACCCGGGTCGCCTCGACCTTGTAGGTGACCTTGAGGACCGGCGAGTAGATGGAGTCGACCGGGATACGGCCGATCTCCTGGCCGACCTGCTTGTTCTGCACGGCGGAGACATAGCCGCGACCGCGCTCGACGGTCAGCTCCATCTCCAGCTTGCCCTTGCCGTTGAGGGTGGCGAGGACCAGGTCGGGGTTGTGCACCTCGACACCGGCCGGGGGCGCGATGTCGGCGGCGGTGACCAGACCCGGGCCCTGCTTGCGCAGGTACATCACGACCGGCTCGTCGTGCTCCGAGGAGACGACCAGCTGCTTGATGTTGAGGATCAGGTCGGTGACGTCCTCCTTGACGCCCGGCACGGTGGTGAACTCGTGCAGCACGCCGTCGACGCGGATGGACGTGACCGCCGCACCCGGGATCGAGGACAGGAGGGTCCGGCGGAGGGAGTTGCCGAGGGTGTAGCCGAAGCCCGGCTCCAGCGGCTCGATCACGAACCGGGAGCGGTACTCGTCGACGACCTCTTCGGTCAGCGAGGGACGCTGAGCGATCAGCATGTGTATCGGTCCTTCAGTCGGGGGCGCCCGCTATATGACGCCCGACAAACATGGTGCAAGGGTACGGGCGGCACGTCCCCGAAGGGGGTCGTACCGCCCGGACACTCAAGGCGAAGCGCTCGTCCGGGGACGACGCGGCGTCAGACGCGGCGGCGCTTCGGCGGACGGCAGCCGTTGTGCGGCGTGGGGGTGACGTCCTGGATCGAGCCGACCTCAAGGCCGGTGGCCTGGAGGGAGCGGATCGCGGTCTCACGGCCGGAGCCGGGACCCTTGACGAAGACGTCGACCTTGCGCATGCCGTGCTCCTGCGCCCGGCGGGCGGCCGACTCGGCGGCCATCTGCGCGGCGAAGGGGGTGGACTTGCGCGAGCCCTTGAAGCCGACGTGGCCGGCGGAGGCCCAGGAGATCACGTTGCCGGACGGGTCCGTGATCGACACGATGGTGTTGTTGAACGTGCTCTTGATGTGCGCGTGGCCGTGAGCGACGTTCTTCTTTTCCTTGCGGCGCACCTTCTTGGCAGCGCCCTGACGACCCTTGGGGGGCATCTCTTACTCCTACGGGAGGTGGTCGGTCCTGCAGCGAAGACCGCTGGCTGGTGCGGGCTCCGGGGGTCGCCCCCCGGAAGTCCGCAGTGGTCCGCTGAGGACTACTTCTTGCCCGGCTTCTTCTTACCGGCGATGGCGCGACGCGGGCCCTTGCGGGTACGAGCGTTCGTGCTGGTGCGCTGACCGTGGACCGGCAGGCCGCGGCGGTGGCGCAGACCCTGGTAGCAGCCGATCTCGACCTTGCGGCGGATGTCGGCCTGGATCTCGCGACGGAGGTCACCCTCGGTCTTGATGTTGTTGTCCACGTACTCGCGGATCTTGACCAGTTCCTCTTCGGACAGGTCACGAACGCGGGTGTTCGGGTTCACACCGGTGGTGGCGAGGGTTTCCTTCGCCAGGGTGCGGCCGATGCCGAAGACGTAGGTGAGTGCGATCTCCACACGCTTTTCGCGCGGGATGTCAACACCGGAAACGCGTGCCATGCAATGGCTCCTGTGTATTTCGGGGGTCTTCCGCAAAGCCATTCCCGACCGCCGACCGCTCCGGAATGTCGGAGAGGTGGTACGGACCGGGTCCCCGGCCCCCGCCGGAGGTGTCGTCAGCCGCTGCTGCGACCGGACGGGCCCTGCGTATGTACGTTGTGCTCGCGTCGCGCGAAGAACTGCGGGAAGTGCAGGTTGGCGTGCGTCAGCCCTGGCGCTGCTTGTGGCGCAGGTTGTCGCAGATGACCATGACCCGGCCGTGACGGCGGATCACCTTGCACTTGTCGCAGATCTTCTTGACGCTCGGCTTGACCTTCATGGGGTGAGGTTCTCCGGGTCAGTGCCGAGACCCCGACAGGGGACTCGACAAGATCTACTTGTAGCGGTAGACGATCCGGCCACGCGTCAGGTCGTACGGAGACAGCTCCACCACGACCCGGTCGTCCGGGAGGATTCGGATGTAGTGCATCCGCATCTTGCCGGAGATGTGCGCGAGGACCTTGTGACCGTTCTGAAGCTCCACCTTGAACATCGCGTTCGGGAGGGACTCGATCACGGTGCCCTCGATTTCGATGGCACCTTGCTTCTTGGCCACGCTTCGCCCTTCGAATCGGCTACCTTGATCGACAATCGCCACCCGGTGCGGGCACACGGGTACACGAGAGCCGACGCATCAGTCTACGCCAGGCCCCCCGAAAAGACGAATCCAGGGAGCTTGCCCATCCCGCGTGATCCTTACGCAGTGAATTCCGGGCAGTGGCCGAAGCCCGCCGGACGGCCGCAGGGCCGGGGGCGGGCTTCGATCGTTCGACTGTTCGACTGTTCGACTCATTCGGTTGTCCGCGGGTCCGGACGGCAGGCGTACGGGCCCCCGGGGCTCAGGCCAGCGGGTCGGGCGCCGCCGTGACACCCAGCTCGGCCAGCTTGGCCCGGCCGCAGTCCGGGGCGGTGAGGACCAGCGGGCCCTCCTCCGTCAGCGCCACCGAGTGCTCCCAGTGCGAGGACCAGGTGCCGTCCGTGGTGATCACGGTCCACTCGTCGGCGAGCACCTCGGTGTGCGGCGTCCCCAGCGAGACCATGGGCTCGATGGCGAGGCAGAGGCCGGGCACCAGCCGGGGGCCCTTGCCGCGCTTGCGGGTGACGTAGTTCAGCAGGTGCGGCTCCATGTGCATCTCGGTGCCGATGCCGTGGCCGCCGTACTCCTCGACGATCCCGTACTTGCCGCCGCCGATCTTGGGCTGCCGGCGGATGTAGGTCTCGATCGCCCGGGAGATGTCGACCAGGCGGTTGCCGGCCCGCATCGCGGCGATGCCGGCCCACATGGACTCCTCGGTCACCCGGGACAGCTCCACCAGCTCCGGGGCGTGCCCGGTGCCCACGAAGGCGGTGTAGGCGGCGTCCCCGTGCCAGCCGTCGATGACGGCGCCGGCGTCGATGGAGATGATGTCGCCGTCCTTGAGGACCGTCTTCGTGTCCGGGATGCCGTGGACGACGACCTCGTTCACCGAGGTGCAGATGGTGGCGGGGAAGCCGCCGTAGCCGAGGAAGTTCGACTTGGCGCCGTGCTCGGCGATCACCTTGCGGGCGACCTCGTCCAGGTCACGGGTGGTGGCGCCGGGCACCGCGGCCTCACGGGTCGCCGCGTGGATGGCAGCGACGACCAACCCCGCCTCGCGCATCTTCGCGATCTGCTCCGGGGTCTTGATCTGCACCATGGCCTTGCCTTCCACCTCAGTCGTCCGCCGCCCGCCGGGCGACGCCGTGCCGGCGCCCCCGCCGTGACGGTCGCGGTCCTTCGTTCTCCCGGTCCCCCGGGCCCTTGCTCAACAGTACGGCCGCGGTGTCCGTCGGACACCGCGGCCGTCCCTTCTGCACGCTGCTCTCAGCGGGCCACCGCCTAGGCGGGGTCCTCGCCGTCCTTCTTGAGCGCTTCCATCGCCCGCCCGGTCACGTCGGTGACCTTGCCCAGCGCCGAGATCGTCACCACGAGGCCCTGGCCCCGGTAGTAGTCGATGATCGGCTCGGTCTGGGTGTGGTAGACCTCCAGGCGCTTGCGGACCGTCTCCTCGGAGTCGTCGTCCCGCTGGTACAGGTCGCCGCCGCAGACGTCGCAGACGCCTTCGATGGCCGGCGGCGAGTACGTGACGTGGAAGACATGGCTGGAGTCGTTCCGGCAGATGCGGCGGCCCGCGATCCGCTTGACGACCTCGTCCTCGGGGACCTCCAGGTCGAGCACCGCGTCCAGCGTCATGCCCTCGGACTTCAGCATCGCGTCCAGCGCCTCGGCCTGCGAGACATTGCGCGGGAAGCCGTCGAGCAGGAAGCCACCCGCGGCGTCCGGCCGTTCCATCCGGTCCTTGGCCATGCCGATGGTGACCTCATCGGGCACCAGGTCTCCCGCGTCCATGTAGGACTTGGCCTCCAGGCCGAGGGCGGTGCCCTGGCTGATGTTGGCCCGGAAGAGATCGCCCGTGGAGATGTGCGGGATCGACAGGTTCTCGGCAAGGTACGCGGCCTGCGTTCCCTTGCCCGCACCGGGGGGTCCGACGAGGACGATTCGCATTAGCGGAGGAACCCTTCGTAATTGCGCTGCTGGAGCTGGCTCTCGATCTGCTTCACGGTCTCCAGACCCACACCCACGATGATGAGGATGCTCGTCCCGCCGAACGGGAAGTTCTGGTTCGCGCCACCGAAGCTCGCCAACGCCATCGTCGGGACAAGAGCGATCAGGCCCAGGTACAGCGAGCCCGGCCAAGTGATCCTGTTGAGCACGTAGCTCAGATACTCGGCAGTAGGTCGACCAGCCCGGATACCCGGGATGAAGCCACCATACTTCTTCATGTTGTCCGCGACTTCTTCGGGGTTGAACGAGATGGCCACGTAGAAGAAGGCGAAGAAAACGATCAGAAGGAAGTACGCGGTGATGTAGTAGGGGTGGTCACCTGTGACGAAGTATGACTCGACCCAGGTCTTCCACCCTGAGGTCTCGCTGGAGAACTGCGCGACCAGGGCCGGGATGTACAGCAGCGACGAGGCGAAGATGACCGGGATCACACCGGCCTGGTTCACCTTGAGGGGAATGTAGGTGGACGTACCGCCGTAGGAACGGCGGCCGATCATGCGCTTGGCGTACTGCACAGGAATCCGGCGCTGGGCCTGTTCCACGAAGACGACCAGACCCACCATCACGAAGCCGATCACGATGACCGTGCCGAACTCGATCCAGCCCTTGGCCAGCGTGCCGCTCTCCTTGATGGCCCACAGCGAGCCGGGGAAGCCGGCCGCGATGGAGATGAACATCAGGATGGACATGCCGTTGCCGATGCCGCGGTCGGTGATCAGCTCACCGAGCCACATGGTGGCGGCCGTACCCGCGGTCATGGTGACGACCATGACGACGGTCGTGAAGATGGACTGGTCGGGAACGATCTCGTTGGCGACCTGACAGCCGCTGAAGAGCGCGCCGCTGCGAGCGGTCGCGACCAGTCCGGTGCCCTGGAGGATGGCGAGCGCGACGGTCAGGTACCGGGTGTACTGCGTGATCTTCGCAGTGCCGGACTGACCCTCCTTCTTCAGCGCTTCCAGCCGTGGAATGACCACGGTCAGCAGCTGGAGGATGATGCTCGCCGTGATGTAGGGCATGATGCCCAGCGCGAAGATGGTGATCTGAAGCAGCGCGCCGCCGCTGAACATATTCACCAGGCCGAACAGGCTGTTGTTGTTCTCCTGGGCCTGGGCGACACAGAACTGGACGTTCTGATAATCGATGCCCGGTACCGGCACATGTGACCCGAGCCGGTAGAGCACGATGATGCCGAGTGTGAAGAGCAGCTTCTTGCGCAGGTCGGGCGTCTTGAACGCCCGGGCGAACGCGGTGAGCACGGTGCCTCCTGCGACCCCCGCGCAACTGCGTCAGAGGTGACGGTCTTGAGGATCGACGAATACGTTTCAGGCAATCCCGTACGGCCCCGGTGAAAGCGGACGATACGGCACGAGAGCAGGAGCCCCCGCATCATTACAGCAACAGTGCACGCCACCTTACCGGCGACAGTGCCCCCCTTGGAACGACCGACCGGGGATGCCCCATTTGAGAGGGCATCCCCGGTCGGATGTTTCAGCCTTCAGCCACGAGCCGGTCTCAGACGAGCTCGGTGACCGAACCGCCCGCGGCGGTGATCTTCTCCTTGGCGGAGCCGGAGACGGCGTCGACCGTCACCTGCAGCGCCACGGAGACCTCGCCCTGGCCCAGGACCTTGACGAGCTGGTTCTTGCGAACCGCACCCTTGGCGACCAGATCGGCCACCGTGACCTCGCCACCCTGCGGGTAGAGCGCGGCCAGCTTGTCCAGGTTCACGACCTGGTACTCGGTGCGGAACGGGTTCTTGAAGCCCTTGAGCTTCGGGAGACGCATGTGGAGGGGCATCTGCCCACCCTCGAAGCGCTCCGGAACCTGGTAACGGGCCTTCGTGCCCTTGGTACCACGACCTGCGGTCTTACCCTTGGACGCCTCACCACGACCCACACGGGTCTTGGCGGTCTTGGCGCCCGGGGCAGGACGGAGGTTGTGGAGCATCAGCGGGTTGTTGTCCGCCATGTCAGTCGACCTCCTCGACCGTCACGAGGTGGCGGACGGTGTGAACCATTCCGCGGAACTCGGGGCGGTCCTCCTTGACAACCACGTCGTTGAGCCGCTTGAGGCCCAGCGAACGGAGGGTGTCTCGGTGGTTCTGCTTGCTACCGATGTACGACTTCGTCTGCGTGATCTTGAGGCGGGCCATCAGACACCCGCCCCCGCACGAGCACGGAGCAGGGCCGCGGGGGCCACGTCCTCAAGGGGCAGACCGCGGCGGGCCGCGATCTCCTCGGGACGCTGGAGGCCCTTGAGGGCCGCCACGGTCGCGTGCACGATGTTGATCGCGTTGTCGGAGCCGAGCGACTTCGACAGGATGTCGTGGATACCGGCGCACTCCAGGACGGCGCGCACCGGACCACCGGCGATAACACCGGTACCGGGGGAAGCAGGCTTCAGCAGGACGACGCCCGCGGCCTTCTCACCCTGGATGGGGTGCGGGATGGTGCCCTGGATACGGGGGACCTTGAAGAAGTGCTTCTTGGCCTCCTCAACACCCTTGGCGATGGCGGCCGGCACCTCCTTGGCCTTGCCGTAACCGACACCCACGGTGCCGTCACCGTCGCCCACCACGACCAGCGCGGTGAAGCTGAAGCGACGACCACCCTTCACAACCTTGGCGACGCGGTTGATCGCGACGACGCGCTCAACGTAAGCGGTCTTCTCGGCGGCAGCTGCGCCGCCGTCACGGCCCTTCCGGTCCCGCCGCTCGCCGCCACCGGCACCGCTTCCGCGGCGCTGGGGTCCAGCCATTGGAATTACCTCTCTCTTTTTCCGCTAGCTTCGCGGCAGCGACTAAGTCGCTGCCGCGACGGGCGGCTCAGAACTTGAGCCCGGCCTCGCGGGCGGCGTCCGCCAGAGCGGCGATGCGCCCGGCGTACTGGTTACCACCACGGTCGAACACGACGGCCTCGACGCCGGCGGCCTTGGCGCGCTCGGCGACCAGGGAGCCGACCTGCTTGGCCTGGGCGCTCTTGTCGCCCTCGCCACCGCGGATCGAGCTGTCCAGGGTCGACGCCGACGCGAGCGTGTGGCCCGCGATGTCGTCGATGACCTGCGCCACGATGTGACGGTTGGACCGCGTCACGACCAGGCGCGGACGCTCCGCCGTGCCAGAGACACGCTTGCGGATGCGAATGTGGCGACGCTTGATGGCGGCGCGCTTGTACGCGTCACCCTTGGCGATCTTCACACCGTATGCCATGGCTTACTTACCCGCCTTTCCGACCTTGCGGCGGATGACCTCGCCCGCGTACTTGACGCCCTTGGCCTTGTACGGGTCGGGCTTGCGCAGCTTGCGGATGTTCGCGGCGACCTCGCCGACCTTCTGCTTGTCGATGCCCTCGACCGAGAACTTGGTCGGCGACTCGACCTTGAAGGAGATCCCCTCGGGGGCCTCCACCAGGATCGGGTGGCTGTAACCGAGCTGGAACTCCAGGTTGGAGCCCTTCGCGGCCACGCGGTAACCGACACCGCTGATCTCGAGCGCCTTGGTGTATCCCTGGGTCACACCGGTGATCATGTTCGCCACCAGCGTGCGGGACAGGCCGTGCAGGGCCTTGTTCTGACGCTCGTCGTTGGGGCGGGTGACGTTCAGAACGCCGTCCTCACCCTTAGCGATCTCGATCGGCGCGGCCACGGTGTGCGTGAGGGAACCCTTGGGGCCCTTCACGCCGACCGTGCGGCCATCGATGGTGACGTCCACACCGGCGGGAACCTGAATGGGGAGCTTGCCGATACGCGACATTGGCTTTTCCTCCGTTCCCGACTACCAGACGTAGGCGAGGACTTCCCCACCCACGCCCTTCTTCTGCGCCTGCTGGCCGGTGAGCAGCCCGTGGGACGTGGAGATGATGGCCACGCCCAGGCCGCCGAGCACCTTCGGCAGGTTGGTGGACTTCGCGTACACGCGGAGACCCGGCTTCGAGATCCGCTTGATGCCCGCGATGGAGCGCTCACGGTTCGGGCCGAACTTGAGCTCGAGAACGAGGTTCTTGCCGACCTCGGCGTCCTCGACCTTCCAGCCCGTGATGAAGCCCTCCTGCTGGAGGATTTCCGCGATGTGCGACTTGATCTTGCTGTGCGGCATGGTCACGGAGTCGTGGTACGCCGAGTTCGCATTCCGCAGACGCGTCAGCATGTCTGCGATGGGATCAGTCATGGTCATGAATTGGCCTTCGGCCTCTCTCGCCGGGGTTTCCTGTATGCGCCATCCCTCTCCCCACACAGGGGCGGGACGGGTGCGGCGCGGGGACCTACGGCGTAGTAAGTCGTATGGGCGGCGGACGCCCAACCCTCCTAGCCTAAGCCATGGAGGGTCGGGCAACCGCCGACCTTCTGCTTACCGAGAGCGTCCGGTGAACCCTAAAAGGGGGTTCTACCAGGAGCTCTTGGTCACGCCCGGCAGCTCGCCACGGTGAGCCATCTCACGGAGGCACACGCGGCACAGGCCGAACTTGCGGTACACGGAGTGGGGACGACCGCAGCGCTGGCAGCGCGTGTACGCACGCACGCCGAACTTGGGCTTGCGGGCGGCCTTGGCAATGAGAGCCTTCTTCGCCACGGCTCACGCCTCCTTGAACGGGAAGCCGAGGTGACGAAGGAGCGCGCGGCCCTCAGCGTCGTTGGTCGCCGTGGTGACCACGGTGATGTCCATACCCCGGACGCGGTCGATCTTGTCCTGGTCGATCTCGTGGAACATGACCTGCTCGGTGAGACCGAAGGTGTAGTTGCCACGGCCGTCGAACTGCTTGGGGGACAGACCACGGAAGTCGCGGATGCGCGGAAGCGCGAGCGACAGGGTGCGGTCCAGGAACTCCCACATGCGGTCGCCACGGAGCGTGACGTGGGCACCGATCGGCTGGCCCTCACGCAGCTTGAACTGCGCGATGGACTTACGGGCCTTGGTGACGGCCGGCTTCTGGCCGGTGATCGTGGTGAGGTCCTTGATGGCACCGTCGATCAGCTTGGAGTCGCGGGCGGCGTCGCCCACACCCATGTTGACCACGATCTTGACGAGGCCGGGAACCTGCATGACGTTCTCGTACGAGAACTCCTCAAGCAGCTTGCCCTTGATTTCCTCGCGGTACTTCGTCTTGAGACGCGGAGTGGTGGTGGTAGCCATCAGATGTCCTCACCCGTCCGCTTGGCAACGCGGATCTTGTTGCCCTCGTCGTCGAAGCGGTAGCCGACGCGGGTCACGACCTTCTTGCCGTCCTTCTCCACGACGAGCTGAACGTTGCTCACGTGGACGGGGGCCTCGGTCGTGATGATCCCGCCGGACTGCGAACCGCGAGCGGTCGGACCGGCCTTGGTGTGCTTCTTGACCCGGTTGACACCCTCGACCAGGACCCGGTCCTCGCGGGGGAAGGCCGCGATGACCTTGCCCTGCTTGCCCTTGTCCTTACCGGTGATGACCTGTACCAGGTCGCCCTTCTTGATCTTCATGCTTACAGCACCTCCGGCGCGAGCGAGATGATCTTCATGAACTTCTTCTCGCGCAGCTCACGGCCCACGGGGCCGAAGATACGGGTGCCGCGAGGGTCGCCGTCGTTCTTCAGAATGACAGCGGCGTTCTCGTCGAAGCGGATGTACGAGCCGTCCTGGCGGCGGCGCTCCTTGACGGTGCGAACGATGACCGCCTTGACGACGTCACCCTTCTTCACGTTGCCACCGGGGATCGCGTCCTTGACGGTGGCGACGATGACGTCACCGATGCCCGCGTAGCGGCGACCGGAACCACCGAGAACACGGATGCAAAGGATCTCCTTGGCACCAGTGTTGTCGGCGACACGCAGTCGCGACTCCTGCTGGATCACGTCTATCTCCTGTTTGTCTGCCGGTTCCCCGGGGGGCCGCTGAGCGGCCCCCCGGAGCCTGGCGGAACTGAACTCGAAGGGTTACCCCTTCAAGCGATTACTTGGCCTTCTCGAGGATCTCGACGATGCGCCAGCGCTTCGTCGCGGACAGCGGCCGGGTCTCCATCAGGAGGACGCGGTCGCCGATACCGGCGGCGTTCTGCTCGTCGTGAGCCTTCAGCTTGCTCGTGCGGCGGATGACCTTGCCGTACAGGGCGTGCTTCACACGGTCCTCGACAGCGACGACGACGGTCTTGTCCATCTTGTCGCTGACGACCAGACCCTCACGGGTCTTGCGGAAACCGCGCTCGACCTTGGTCTCTTCAGTCACGTTGTTCTCGCTCATCAGGCGCTCTCCACCGTCTCGATGCCCAGCTCGCGCTCACGCATCAGGGTGTAGATCCGCGCGATGTCCTTACGGACGGCCTTCAGCCGGCCGTGGTTCTCGAGCTGACCCGTCGCCGCCTGGAAGCGGAGGTTGAACAGCTCTTCCTTGGCCTCGCGGAGCTTGTCAACAAGCTCCTCGCTGCCCAGCTCGCGCAGCTCGGACGCCTTGGTTCCGGCCGACATCACGCCTCACCTGCCTCGCGCCGAACGATGCGGCACTTCATCGGAAGCTTGTGAGCAGCGCGGGTGAGCGCCTCACGAGCAATCTTCTCGTTCGGGTAGGACAGCTCGAACATCACCCGACCGGGCTTGACGTTCGCGATCCACCACTCGGGGGAACCCTTACCGGAACCCATGCGGGTCTCGGCGGGCTTCTTCGTCAGCGGACGGTCCGGGTAGATGTTGATCCAGACCTTGCCGCCACGCTTGATGTGGCGGGTCATCGCGATACGCGCCGCCTCGATCTGGCGGTTGGTCACGTACGCCGGAGTGAGGGCCTGAATGCCGTACTCGCCGAACGCAACCTGCGTACCACCCTTGGACATACCGCTGCGCTTGGGGTGGTGCTGCTTGCGGTGCTTGACCCTACGGGGGATCAGCATGTCGGTCAGGCCTCCGTTCCGGTGCTCTCAGCCGGAGCAGCGGCAGCGGCCTCGGCCTTGGGGGCCTCGGCAGCGGCGCTCTGCTGCGGCTTGCGGCCGCGACCGCCACGCTCGCCACCACGGCCACCGCGGCCGGCCGGGCGGTCGTTACCGCCACGGGCCGGACGGTTGCCGGCGCGGGCGGCGGCGTTCTCGGCGCGGACCTCGGCGATGTTCTTGACGTCGCCCTTGTAGATCCAGACCTTCACACCGATGCGGCCGAAGGTCGTCTTGGCCTCGAAGAAGCCGTACTCGACGTTCGCACGGAGCGTGTGCAGCGGCACACGGCCCTCGCGGTAGAACTCCGAGCGGGACATCTCGGCGCCGCCGAGACGGCCACCGCACTGGATCTTGATGCCCTTGGCGCCCGCCTTCATCGCCGACTGCATGCTCTTGCGCATGGCACGGCGGAAGGAGACGCGGGAGGACAGCTGCTCGGCGACGGCCTGGGCCACCAGCTGAGCGTCCACCTCGGGGTTCTTGACCTCGAGGATGTTCAGCTGGACCTGCTTGCCGGTCAGCTTCTCCAGCTGGCCGCGGATCTTGTCGGCCTCGGCGCCACGGCGACCGATGACAATGCCCGGGCGAGCGGTGTGGATGTCCACGCGGACACGGTCACGGGTGCGCTCGATCTCCACCTTGGAGATGCCGGCGCGCTCCATGCCGGACGTCAGCATCCGACGGATGGCGACGTCTTCCTTGACGTAGTCCTTGTACAGCTTGTCGGCGTACCAGCGGGACTTGAAGTCCGTGGTGATGCCGAGCCGGAACCCATGCGGGTTAACCTTCTGGCCCATTACCGGGTTCCTTCCTTGCTGCTGACGACCACGGTGATGTGGCTGGTCCGCTTACGGATCCGGTAGGCACGGCCCTGAGCACGCGGACGGAACCGCTTCAGGGTCGGGCCCTCGTCCACGTACGCCTCGCTGATGACCAGCGAAGAGGCGTCCGTGTGGTCGTAGTTGTGCGCGGCGTTGGCGATGGCGCTGTCCAGCACCTTGCCAACCGGCACGCTCGCGGCCTGCGGGGCGAAACGCAGGACCGCCTGAGCCTCCGTGGCGTCCATGCCACGGATGAGGTCCACCACGCGGCGGGCCTTCATGGGCGTGACGCGGATGTACCGCGCCTGGGCCCTGGCTTCCATGGTTGTCCCTTCAGTGTCTGACACGTTCGTCATAGTCGTTCCACCCCGCGTTAGCGGCGCTTCGACTTCCGGTCGTCCTTGACGTGGCCTCGGAAGGTGCGAGTCGGCGAGAACTCGCCGAGCTTGTGGCCGACCATCGACTCGGTGACGAACACCGGGACGTGGGTCTTGCCGTTGTGCACCGCGATCGTGTGGCCCAGCATGGCCGGGATGATCATCGAGCGACGGGACCAGGTCTTGATGACGTTCTTGGTGCCTGCTTCGTTCTGTACGTCCACCTTCTTGATCAGGTGGTCGTCGACGAAGGGCCCCTTCTTGAGACTGCGCGGCATCTAAACCCGCTCCTAGCGCTTCTTGTTCGTCTTGCGGCGGCGGACGATGTACTTGCTGCTCGCCTTCTTGGGAGAGCGAGTACGACCCTCCTTCTGACCCCACGGGCTGACCGGGTGGCGACCACCGGAGGTCTTGCCCTCACCACCACCGTGCGGGTGGTCAACCGGGTTCATCGCGACACCGCGGACGGTCGGGCGGACGCCCTTCCAGCGCAGGCGGCCAGCCTTGCCCCAGTTGATGTTCGACTGCTCGGCGTTGCCGACCTCGCCGATGGTGGCGCGGCAGCGGACGTCGACCAGACGGATCTCACCGGACGGCATACGAAGGTGGGCCATCGTGCCCTCCTTCGCCAGCAGCTGCACGGAGGCACCCGCGGAGCGGGCGAACTTCGCGCCGCCGCCGGGCCGCAGCTCGATGGCGTGGATGGTCGTACCGACCGGGATGTTGCGCAGCGCCAGGTTGTTGCCGGGCTTGATGTCGGCGGCCGGACCGTTCTCGACACGGTCGCCCTGCGACAGGCCACGCGGCGCGATGATGTAGCGCTTCTCGCCGTCCGCGTAGTGCAGCAGCGCGATGCGCGCGGTGCGGTTCGGGTCGTACTCGATGTGAGCGACCTTCGCCGGCACGCCGTCCTTGTCGTGACGACGGAAGTCGATCACACGGTAGGCGCGCTTGTGGCCACCGCCCTGGTGACGGACGGTCACACGACCGGTGTTGTTACGGCCGCCCTTGCTGTGCAGGGGGCGGACCAGCGACTTCTCCGGCGTGGACCGCGTGATCTCGACGAAGTCGGCGACGCTGGAGCCACGACGGCCCGGAGTCGTCGGCTTGTACTTGCGGATACCCATTTCTCAGTCCTCGTCCGATATTCGGACCAGGGCGCTCCGTTAGGAGGCCTGGCCGAAGATGTCGATACGGTCGCCCTCGGCGAGGGTCACGATGGCGCGCTTGGTGTTGGCGCGCTTGCCGAAACCGGTGCGGGTGCGCTTGCGCTTGCCCTGGCGGTTGATCGTGTTGACCCCGGTGACCTTGACCGAGAAGACCTTCTCAATGGCCTGCTTGATCTGGGTCTTGTTGGCACGCGGGTCGACGATGAACGTGTACTTGTTCTCGTCCAGCAGCGCGTAGCTCTTCTCGGAAACCACCGGCTTGACGAGGAGGTCGTGCGGGTCCGCGAAGGTCTTGCTGGTTACGGTCGTCTCAGCCATCAGGCGTCGCTCCCTTCGGTCTCGTTGGCCTCGGGGCCAGACACGAAGGTCTCGAAGGCGGCCTGGGTGAAGACCACGTCATCGGAGCGGATCACGTCGTACGTGTTCAGCTGGCCCGGCTCCAGGATGTGCACCTGGGGCAGGTTGCGGGCGGACAGCCACGCGGCCTCGTCGGAGCGCTCGGCGATCAGGAGCAGGTTCTTGCGCTCCGAGACCTTGCCGAGCAGCGTCCGCGCGGCCTTGGTGGAGACGCCACCCTCGACCACGTCGGTGACGACGTGGATGCGCGCGTTGCGGGCCCGGTCGGTGAGGGCACCGCGCAGGGCGGCGGCCTTCATCTTCTTCGGGGTCCGCTGCGAGTAGTCGCGCGGCACGGGGCCGTGCACGACGCCACCGCCGGCGAACTGCGGGGCGCGGGTCGAACCCTGACGGGCGCGGCCGGTGCCCTTCTGGCGGTAGGGCTTCTTGCCACCACCACGGACCTCGCCACGCGTCTTGACCTTGTGCGTGCCCTGACGGGCGGCGGCCAGCTGCGCGACGACGACCTGGTGGATCAGCGGAACGCTGACCTTGGCGTCGAAGATCTCGGCCGGGAGCTCGAGGGTCCCGGTCTTGTCGCCCGCGGGCGACAGAATGTCAATGGTGCTCATAGTCCTCAGGCCCCCTTGGCCGCAGTGCGGACCAGGACCAGGCCGCCGTTGGGACCGGGAACCGCGCCCTTGATGAGCAGCAGGCCCTTCTCCGCGTCAACGGCGTGAACGGTCAGGTTCTGGGTGGTGACCCGCTCGTTGCCCATACGGCCCGCCATGCGGAGGCCCTTGAACACACGGCCCGGGGTGGCACAGCCACCGATGGAGCCGGGGGAGCGGTGCTTGCGCTGGGTGCCGTGACCGGCGCCGAGGCCCTTGAAGTTGTGACGCTTCATGACACCGGCGAAGCCCTTGCCCTTGCTCTTGCCCGTGACGTCAACCTTGACGCCGGACTCGAACACAGCGGCGGTGACCTCCTGGCCGAGCGTGTACTCGGCGGCGTCGGAGGTACGGATCTCCACCAGGTGGCGGCGGGGGGTCACGTCGGCCTTGGCGAAGTGACCCTTGAGGGGCTTGTTCACCTTGCGCGGGTCGATCTCGCCGAAGGCGATCTGGACCGACTCGTAGCCGTCGACGTCATTCGTACGGACCTGGGTAACGATGCAGGGCCCGGCCTTGACAACGGTCACCGGGACGACACGGTTGTTCTCGTCCCAGACCTGGGTCATGCCGAGCTTCTCGCCCAGGACGCCCTTGATCTGCTTTGCCATCTCTTCCGCGCCTCTCAGAGCTTGATCTCGATGTCAACGCCGGCCGGAAGGTCCAGGCGCATCAGCGAGTCAACGGTCTTGGGCGTCGGGTCGAGGATGTCGATCAGGCGCTTGTGCGTGCGCATCTCGAAGTGCTCGCGCGAGTCCTTGTACTTGTGCGGCGACTTGATGACGCAGTACACGTTCTTCTCAGTGGGCAGCGGCACCGGGCCCGCGACCGACGCACCAGTACGCGTCACCGTCTCGACGATCTTCTTCGCCGAGGAGTCGATGACTTCGTGGTCGTAGGCCTTGAGCCGGATGCGGATCTTCTGTCCCGCCATGGCTACTAGTAGTCCTGTCTCTCGTGGACGCTCTGGCGACCCGGCGGGTCCTGCGCTTTTCTCCGACCCACGCGGTCGGGCGTGTCGCGCTCCCTCTACGCAGATGTCCCAGGGGACATCCCAACCAAGGGGGCGCGGGCCCGAGCCCGCGTATCGGGGGAAAAACTCCCACCGGGTGCCTGGTCTGCACCCCGCTGACGCTTCCCGAAAGATTCCCGTACGTCCGCCCCAGCGCTGCCTGACGGCAGATGGGACGACGAGTACTGTGGGACTCGCTTCCGGTCCTCCCGGCGGGAGGCGCGCAGCATCGGCACTCAACCGAGCAACCCGCACAGTCTGCCACACGGGGCGGCTGCCTGGCCAATCGAGCCGTAGAGAGTACCCCAGGTCACGAGGGTTCACGCGGACGGCACGACGGGTCGCAGTCGAGACGGTCGAAGATCGCCCCGAAAGGGCCTGGTCGGAGGCGGGTCAGTAGCGGTCGACGCGCTGGCCGTCGAGGACCTGGTAGCAGCCGGAGACGATGGTGATCGAGAGCTGGGGCGGCTCGTTCTTCGCCAGGTGAACGACTCTGACGCTGAACTTGCGGTCGTCGTGGTCGGCGGTGAGCCTGAAATTCTGGTTCCGGCTGTTGTCCCGCTCGAACTGGACGATCTTCCAGCCGTGCTTGGGCAACTCGTCCCTCAGCCGCTCCATGACCCCGTCGAGGCGCTGCCCAGGAGCCGGTACGAGGCTCCACGGATGGCGCATCTGGTAGTACGTCTCACGGTCCCGGTCGCCCCCGCACTCGCTGACCCTGGGGCCCGGCTCCGTAGCGTCACCCTTGACCCCGACAAGGTCCAGGATCTCACTGGACACCTGCTTCGTCGCCGTGGTCGCGTCGTCGATACTCGACCTCCCGGCCGAGGGCACGCCTGACTTTCCGAAGTCGTCCATACCACATCCCGTGATCGAAGCGAGCGCGAGCGCGAGCGGCAGCGCCACCAGCCATTGTTTAGTCTTCAAGCTTCACACTTCCGTGTCGTCCCGCGACCACCTGCGCCTGGTTCCACAGGCTGGTGCTGCCGGGCTTCCAGTAGTCGCTGTGTCCCTCAGTGCCCGTGGTCATCTGCTGTGCGCCGAAGGGCTCGTGGCTCGGGGTGAGGAAGACGCCCCCGCCGACGCCGGACTGGCTGCCGCCGTGGCTGATGCCACCGACGTCCGGGACGAGGTCCCCGGGGGCCTCCTGGTTCCAGACATGCCCTTCGGGTACGTCCATCTCCCGGGCCGAGCCCACCTGTACACCCGGGCTGCCCGCGAAGATCACGTCGTCCGCGTTGAGATCGCCCTGCCGGGCCGCCGAGCCGATGAGGGTCGAGCCGTAGGAGTGCCCGATGACCGTCGTATGGCTCGGGGTGTCAACCGTCCGGGAGGTCTCCAGACCGTCCAGGAACCGGTTGAACGCGGGTGCCCCGTCATTGGCGTAGTGGCTGAAGGGCGAGTCCTTCGGGATGCTCTGCGGTGGGTCGTAGCCGAGCCAGGTGATCGTGGAGACCGAACCGGCCCGGGCTCCGTTGGCCTCCTGCCAGAGGTTCGTCATGCGACTGATGTCGCCCTCGATGCCGCTGAGGTTGGTCGTCGTCCCCGGCACGTACACCGCCGTGTGGTCGGCGGTGTCGGGATTCCCGTTGGCGAGGATCATCCGTCCGGTGCCCTCGTCGCTGAAGGCCAGCAGATACGCCTCCGGCAGCCCTTCCACACCCGAGGAGTTCAGCCGGTCCTGGACGCCGATCATGCCGTTGAGCGGGCCCGCCAGCCGCTCGTACTCGTCCCCGTACCGCCGTTCCCACTCGGCGTACTCGGCCGTGGGAACCCTGAGCGGCATCCTGTTGGTCGTGAGCCAGGTGTACTGGTTCGACGGCGGCTTCGGAATGAGGTCCAGGGCGGCCTGGTACTGGCCCTGCTTCTGGGCGAGCACCGTGCGGTTCGCCTCGTCACGGACCGTCGCCGGCAGCCCGTCCAGCGCGCCGACGCTCGCCGGCCGCACGGCCAGGAGGTCGCCCCGCTGCTCCTCGGTGAGGCTCTTCCACCACTGGGCGTTCTCGGCGGGCGAGCCGCCCTTCGGCGGGTCCTCGATCGTGTCGAGGTAGGCACCGGCGGCGTCCCGGACCCCGGTGGTGTCGGTGGCGGTGTCCGCCCAGTCCCGGGCGGAGACGGTGAGGTCGTCGTCCGCCTTCAGGAAGCGTAAGTGCGGCGCCCACTTCTCATCGGCGGCCGTGGCCTGGGCGAGGGCCCCGGCGATCCGGTCCGCGATGGCCTGGGCGGCCGCCGCGTGCGGGTTCGGGTTCAGATCGGCCGCCTGGCGGGCCAGGCCCTGGGCCTGCGGGGTGTCGTAGCCGCCGGCCGAGCCGCCGTCGGGCACCTTGCCGTCGACCTTGTCGGCGCCCGCCGGATAGGCCACGGTCCCGTCGGGTCCCACCGTGAAGCCCCGGGACCCCGCGTCCGCCAGCGCGGCCTCCAGGCTCCGCCGGGCCACCGCCATCTCGTGGGCGAAGCCGTTCAGCGCGGTACTGATCGCTCCGCACTGGCTCTGGGTGTACCGGAAATTCGCCGCCAGCTCGCGTAACGCGCCCTGCGCCGCGTCCGCCGCCGCCCCCTCCAGTGCGTCCCGCATCCGGAAGGCGACGACGTTCTCGACCCGGTCCTGGGAGGCCCGGGCCGTGTCCGCGAGGGCCCGGTAGCCGTCGGCGGCGTTCTCGTACTCGGTGGGCTTGAGCGCCTTCAGGGTCGCGAGGTCCATGCTCAGCCTCCCTGCGGGCGGCCGCCGACCGCGTCCGTGTCCGCGTGGGCGGCCGACACCCGGGCGAACGCCGCCTCGACGAGCGCGTCCGTCCTCAGCAGGTCCTGCCCGACCTGGTCGAGGATCCCGCCGAGCCGGCCGCAGCGGGCGCGCACGTCCTCCGCGTACCGCTGCCACGAGGCGTACAGCTCCCGTTGCGCCGCCGCGCTGAGGCAGCCCTCGCCGGGGCCGAGCCCCGACTGCCCGGACTCCAGCCTGCCGAGCGCGGTCCCGACGTCCCCGCGCAGCGCCCCGACGTCGGCACCGGCGGCGAGCCACACGTCCCGGCTGGACTTCAGCCCGCCGGTGACGGATCCGCCGCCCGGCGTGGGATCGGGAGCCGTCCCGTTCAGCCGCACTCCCCCGGCCTGCCGCTCGACGGCCTCGGTCTTCAAGCGCTCCCACTCGTCCCACGCCATCGCGGGCGCCCCTCCCCCTGTCGTCCCCCGGTACCCCCGTACCTCCCCGACCCTACCGTCCGTAGCGCCACCCCACGGAACGTCATCTCCCGCGCGCCGCACGGGAGATGAAGATTTTTGGACCGGCCCGAGCAGCCACTCAGCGCGATCATCGGCCCTCACCACAGGTGGTGATATCGCCGCCTTCATGGGCGCAAGTTTTCGATCAGAGCAACCCTGTGTGACGATATTTCGTCTTGTTCACCGCGAACGGTGCTGACCATCCCGTTCGCAGTCATACCAGTACAGAACGCAGCCAGCGCCCTCCACCGCCCGCTGCGGGGGAAGCGGACGGAGCGCACGGCCAAGTGAAGAGAGCGGTTTTCCCTGCCCTGACGCGGACGGCCCGAGGGGACGGCGGGCGGGAGCGCGCTCCCCGGCGGCGGTCCGTCGTGGCCGCGCTCGGGGTGCTCGGGGCCGGCGCCGTCAGCGGGTGCTCCGTGCCCGGTCCGCAGCGGCCGATACCCGCCGCCGACCCCGCGCCCGGGATGCCGATCGCCAGTTCCGGGCGGGCCCAGCTGATGCAGATACTCGCCCACCCGGACGACGATCTGTACTTCATGAACCCGGACACCCAGCGGATGCTCGACGCCGGTGTGCCCCTGGTCTGCGTCTATGTCTCCGCCGGCGAGCACACCGGCGTGAACCGCGCCCCCGGCCTGCCCGATGCGCCCGCCGACACCCGCGCCTACTCCGCCGCCCGCCACCAGGGCCTGCGGCAGGCGTACGCCACCCTCCTGGGCCTGGACAAGTTCACCGAGTGGACCAGGGGCGTCACCGCCCTGCGGCGGGACCGGCTCGCGGAGATCAACACCCTCACCCACGGCGACCGCCGGGTCGAGCTGATCTTCCTCAATCTGCCCATGCACACCCAGCGCCGGTGGATGGCGCTGCCCAGCCTCTGGAACGACCGGGCGGTCGAGGTGCGGACCGTGATCGCCCAGGGTTCGCCGCTGCGCACGGCCGTCCCATACGCGTACGACGTGCTGATAGACGTCCTGGCCGGGCTGATGGAGCAGTACCGGCCGACCGTCGTCCAGACCCTGGACCCGGATCCGGACATCCAGCACAGCGACGAGCGGACCCGGCGCGCGGACAGCGAACAGCGCGGCTACTCCGACCACGGCGACCACACCGCCGTGGCCTGCTTCAGCTGGGCCGCGATGGTCCGCTGGGTGGCGCGGGCGACCGAGGACGGCGGGCAGGTGCCCGGCTTCGTCACGAACGCCTTCCGTGGCTACTACAACCGGCACTGGCCCAAGAACCTGCCGCCGGCGGTCCTGCGGGAGAAGGCCGCGCACCTCGTCCCCTACGGCGGCGACCCCGGCTGGCAGTGCGGCAACGACGCGGGCTGCGGCGACTACGGCGTGGGCGGGACCCGGCCGCTCCGGAACCGCAAGGGCTGGGTGCGCTCCACCCACCACCGCCACCCCGGCCCCCGGCCGGTGGTCGCCGTGGAGCCCGGGCAGCGGCTCACCGCCTACGGAGTGCTGGGGCTGCGCGCGGTCCGCTGGCGCGAGACGGCGCCCGGCAGCGGCCAGTGGGGTGCGCCGGACGATCTCGGCGGCGGTCCGCTGGCGCCCGCGCTGGGCTCGGCGGTGCTGCCGGACGGGCGGCGGCTCCTGTTCGGGCTGCGGTTCGCCGCGCTCGGCGGCCGGGGCGCGGCCAACCGCCGGGAGATCGTGCTGCTGGAGCAGGAGCGGGCGGGCGGCGGCTTCCGCGCCTGGACGGGCCTCGGGAACCCGGAGCGGACCGACGACCGGGGCCGGCGGATCGGCGTCCCGGTGGCGGTGACCGCGCCCGACGGCCGGGTCCATCTCTTCGTCCGCAACGCCGACAAGCAGCTCAGCACCCGGGTCCGGGGCACGGACGGCCACTGGGGGGCCTGGCGGCACCTCGGCGGCGCGGAGATCCAGGACGGGCTCTCGGCCGTCGTGGACGCCGGGGGCCGGGTGCAGGTCTTCGGCGCGGGCCGCGACGCCGTGCACCACTGGGCCCAGAGCACGCCCGGCGCGCCGGTCTTCTTCCAGCCGGCCGGGCCGGACGCACGGCCCGGCGGGCCGGTCGCCGCGCTCGCCCTGCCCGGGGGCGGCGTACGGATCCACTACCGCGAGCCCGCGAGCGCGGAGCCGGCCTCGGTCGGCGTCGGCGGGGCCCCGGCCGGAGCCCCGGTGGCCGGGCTCGCGGGGTACGGGCCGCTCCAGGCAGTACGTACCCGCAGCGGTGTCGCGGTCCTCGGCCGCGATCCGCGCGGGGCGCTGCGGCTCGCGTCCGGCGGGCGGCTCACCGTACGGACCGAGGGGGCGGTGGCGCTGGACTCCCCGGCCCTCGTGGACGGGCCCCACGGCCCCACGGCGGTCGGGATGGGTCCGGACGCCCGGCCCTGGATCTGGCGGCCGGGGCCCCGGGGCAGCAGGGGGCCGGCGCCGGCGAAGGTCTGAGCGAGCGGCGGGCAGCACGGGCAACCGGGGCGGCGGACACGGTCCGCCGCCCCCGACGCGTACCCGTACCCCTTCCCGTACCCGTACACCCCCGTCAGGCGCCCGGGAACGCGAAGAGGCCCCGCACCCAAAGGTGCGGGGCCTCTTGCAGGAAGCTCGCTGGGAGCTACCAGGTCAGATCCTCAAGCGATTACTTGTTGATCTTGACGACCTGGCCGGCGCCCACGGTCCGGCCACCCTCACGGATGGCGAACTTCAGGCCCTCCTCCATGGCGACGGGCTGGATCAGCTCGACGGTCATGGAGGTGTTGTCGCCCGGCATGACCATCTCGGTGCCCTCGGGGAGGGTCACGACGCCGGTCACGTCCGTGGTACGGAAGTAGAACTGCGGGCGGTAGTTGTTGAAGAACGGGGTGTGACGGCCACCCTCGTCCTTCGACAGGATGTAGGCCTGGGCCTCGAACTCGGTGTGCGGGGTGACCGAGCCCGGCTTGATGATGACCTGGCCGCGCTCGACGTCCTCGCGCTTGATGCCACGGAGGAGCAGACCGACGTTCTCACCGGCCTGGCCCTCGTCGAGCAGCTTGCGGAACATCTCGATGCCGGTGACCGTGGTGGTGGTCTTCTCGGTCTTGATGCCGACGATGTCGACGGTCTCGTTGACCTTGAGGACACCACGCTCGATACGGCCGGTGACGACGGTGCCACGACCGGTGATCGTGAAGACGTCCTCGATCGGCATCAGGAACGGCTTGTCGACGTCACGCTCGGGCTGCGGGATGGCCTCGTCCACGGCCTTCATGAGGCCGAGGAGCTTCTCGCCCCACTCCTTGTCGCCCTCCAGCGCCTTCAGCGCGGAGACGCGGACGACCGGCAGGTCGTCGCCCGGGAACTCGTACTCGGTGAGGAGCTCACGGACCTCGAGCTCGACGAGCTCCAGGATCTCCTCGTCGTCCACCATGTCGGCCTTGTTCAGGGCGACGACGATGTACGGAACGCCGACCTGGCGGGCCAGGAGCACGTGCTCCTTGGTCTGCGGCATCGGGCCGTCGGTGGCGGCGACCACGAGGATGGCGCCGTCCATCTGCGCGGCACCCGTGATCATGTTCTTGATGTAGTCCGCGTGACCCGGGCAGTCGACGTGCGCGTAGTGACGCGACTCCGTCTGGTACTCGACGTGCGCGATCGAGATCGTGATACCGCGCTGGCGCTCCTCAGGAGCCTTGTCGATCTGGTCAAACGCCGAAGCCTCGTTCAGCTCCGGGTACGCGTCGTGCAGCACCTTGGTAATGGCGGCCGTGAGGGTCGTCTTACCGTGGTCGATGTGACCGATGGTGCCGATGTTGACGTGCGGCTTAGTCCGCTCGAACTTCGCCTTCGCCACTGGGGTCCTCCTGGGGAGTGGTTCTGTACGCCTTACTCATCGGCGCCAGGTGATCTTTGCTGGGATGCCGGGGCCCCGGGACATTCCCACCGCTCTCTTACCGAACGGCCGGAATGTCCCTGTCGGGCTCCGGTGACAAGCCTAAAGCGTGTACTCGGGTGAGTTACTCGCCCTTGGCCTTCGCGATGATCTCCTCGGCGACGTTCCGCGGAACCTCGGCGTAGGAGTCGAACTGCATCGAGTAGCTTGCGCGACCCGAGGTCTTGCTGCGGAGGTCGCCGACGTAGCCGAACATCTCCGACAGCGGCACCAGGCCCTTGACGACGCGGGCGCCGGCACGCTCCTCCATGGCCTGGATCTGGCCACGGCGGGAGTTGATGTCGCCGACGACCTCGCCCATGTAGTCCTCGGGCGTGGTGACCTCGACGGCCATCATCGGCTCGAGCAGCACGGGGCTGGCCTTGCGCGCGGCCTCCTTGAACGCCTGCGAACCGGCGATCTTGAAGGCGAGCTCGGAGGAGTCGACCTCGTGGAAGGCGCCGTCGAGGAGCGTGACGCGCACGCCCGTCATCTCGTAGCCCGCCAGGATGCCGAACTGCATGGCCTCCTGCGCGCCCGCGTCCACGGAGGGGATGTACTCCTTGGGCACGCGGCCACCGGTGACCTTGTTCACGAACTCGTAGGACGCGTCGCCACCCTCGATGGGCTCGATCGCGATCTGCACCTTCGCGAACTGACCGGTACCACCGGTCTGCTTCTTGTGGGTGTAGTCCACGCGCTCGACGGCCTTGCGGATCGTCTCGCGGTACGCGACCTGAGGCTTGCCGACGTTGGCCTCGACCTTGAACTCGCGCTTCATCCGGTCGACCAGCACCTCGAGGTGAAGCTCGCCCATGCCGCCGATGACGGTCTGGCCGGTCTCCTCGTTGGTGTGGACCTGGAAGGAGGGGTCCTCCTCCGCGAGACGCTGGATGGCGACACCCAGCTTCTCCTGGTCGCCCTTGGACTTGGGCTCGATCGCGACCTCGATGACCGGCGCCGGGAAGTCCATGGACTCCAGGATCACCGGGTTCTTCTCGTCCGCGAGCGTCTCACCGGTGGTGGTCTGCTTCAGGCCCATGACGGCGACGATGTCACCGGCGCCCACCGACGCGATCTCCTCACGCTTGTTCGCGTGCATACGGTAGATCTTGCCGATGCGCTCCTTGCGGCCCTTCACGGAGTTCAGCACCGCGGTGCCGGACTCCAGACGGCCGGAGTAGATGCGCACGAAGGTGAGCTTGCCGAGGTGCGGGTCGCTCATGATCTTGAACGCCAGCGCCGCGAGCGGCTCGTCGTCGGACGGCTTGCGCTTGACGACCAGCTCCGCGTCCTTGACGTCGTGGCCCTCGATGGCCTCGACGTCCAGGGGGGAGGGCAGGTAGCGCACGACCGCGTCGAGCAGGGGCTGGACGCCCTTGTTCTTGAACGCGGTACCACAGAACACCGGGGTGACCGTGGTGCCCTCGGACTTGCCGGAGGCGATGGTGATACGGCGGACCGCCGCGTACAGCTGCTCGACGGTGGGCTCCTGGCCCTCCAGGAACAGCTCCATCATCGCGTCGTCGTTCTCGGCGACGGTCTCCAGCAGCTTGCCGCGCCACTCGTCGGCGGCCTCGGTGTGCGTGGCCGGGATGTCGACGACGTCGTACATCTCGCCCTTGGTCGCCTCGGCGGACCAGACGAAGGCCTTCATGGTGACGAGGTCGACGACACCCTGGAAGTTGGCCTCGGCACCGATCGGCAGCTGCATGACGATCGGCGTCGCGCCCAGGCGGTCGCTGATCATGTCGACACAGCGGTGGAACTCGGCACCGGTGCGGTCGAGCTTGTTGACGAAGCAGATACGCGGAACGCCGTAGCGGTCCGCCTGACGCCAGACGGTCTCGGACTGCGGCTCAACGCCGGCGACACCGTCGAACACGGTCACGGCACCGTCGAGCACGCGGAGCGAACGCTCCACCTCGACGGTGAAGTCGACGTGGCCCGGGGTGTCGATGATGTTGATGGTGTGATCGACGTCCTCGAGCGGCCAGTGACAGGTCGTCGCGGCGGACGTGATCGTGATGCCGCGCTCCTGCTCCTGCTCCATCCAGTCCATCGTGGCAGCGCCGTCGTGGACCTCACCGATCTTGTAGCTCACACCGGTGTAGAACAGGATGCGCTCGGTGGTCGTCGTCTTGCCCGCGTCGATGTGGGCCATGATCCCAATGTTGCGGACCTTGGCCAGGTCAAGCGAAGTGGTGGCCATATGGCTCAGTCTTCTCTCGGTCTCGATGGGGTAGCGACTACCAGCGGTAGTGCGCGAAGGCCTTGTTGGACTCGGCCATCTTGTGCGTGTCCTCACGCTTCTTGACCGAAGCGCCGAGGCCGTTCGAGGCGTCGAGCAGCTCGTTCATGAGGCGCTCGGTCATGGTCTTCTCACGGCGGGCGCGGGAGTAGCCCACGATCCAGCGCAGCGAGAGGGTGGCGGCACGACCAGGCTTGACCTCGATCGGCACCTGGTAGGTGGCGCCACCGACACGGCGGGACTTGACCTCAAGGGACGGCTTGACGTTCTCAAGCGCGCGCTTCAGGGTGATGACCGGGTCGGCGTTGGTCTTCTCGCGAAGACCTTCCATGGCGCCGTAGACGATCCGCTCGGCGGTGGAACGCTTGCCGTTCAGCAGGATCTTGTTGATGAGCGACGTCACCAGAGGAGAACCGTAGACCGGGTCGATGATGACCGGGCGCTTCGGGGCGGGGCCCTTACGAGGCATTCTTACTTCTCCTTCTTGGCGCCGTAGCGGCTGCGGGCCTGCTTACGGTTCTTGACGCCCTGGGTGTCCAGGGAACCGCGGATGATCTTGTAGCGAACACCCGGCAGGTCCTTCACACGGCCACCACGCACGAGCACGATGGAGTGCTCCTGCAGGTTGTGTCCCTCACCCGGGATGTAGGCCGTGACCTCGATGCCAGAGGTCAGACGCACACGCGCGACCTTGCGCAGGGCCGAGTTCGGCTTCTTCGGGGTGGTCGTGAACACACGCGTGCAGACGCCGCGGCGCTGGGGCGAACCCTCGAGCGCGGGCGTCTTGTTCTTCTCGACCTTGTCCTGCCGGCCCTTACGGACCAGCTGCTGGATCGTAGGCACTACTTCTCCGGTTTCTGTGTGCCGATCAGTACAACTAACCTGGAACGCCTCCGACCCACGCGGTCGGGTGTGTCGTAGCTGCGGGACTCCCGCCTTGCGGGCGAAGAGGGTGCAGATAGCGGCGGCCGAGATCGGACCCCTCACGCGGTTGAGGACACGCGCAGGAGCCCAGGCACACCCCAGGCACAAGGTCAGAGCGTACCTACCGCATGGGCTGCGGTCAAAACAAATGCACGCACCCCCCAGGGCACGGCCGACCTTGGGAAACGACTCTTTCAGCGGGAGGATCACGGGTGCGGGCGCAGCTTACGCCCGGCGGGGCGGGCCCGCAGGTCGAGCGCCGGGGCCGGGCGGGCGGTGCGCGGGGCCGCCGGTGGGCGGCGGCCCTGGATCACCGGCGGATGTGTCCGGGATCACCCGGCGTCACCGTCCGGGCCGGCGGGGCCCGTGGGGTCGGCAGGGCCCGTGGGGCCGGGCGGATCGGGCGGGTCGGGCGGGCCGGGCGGGTCGGGCGGGTCCTCGGAGCGGGGGCGCCGGGGTCCGGCGAGCCGGGGGATGGTCGGGACCCGGGATCCGCGCCGCTTGGGGACGAGCGCCGGGCGGGAGTCGCCGGCCCGGGGCCCGCCGTCCGGAGCAGCCGTCCCGCCGCTGCCACCCCTGTCGCCCTTGTCGCCCTTGTCGCCCTTGTCACTCCTGGCGCCTTTGCCGTCGTCCGTGGCGGCCGCCGCCGTCCGGCTGTCGCCGCGGTCGGGGTGCCCGGGGCGCCGCTCGGCGCCCGGCGGGAACTCCTGGCGGAAGGGGAGTACGGCGGCCCGCCCCGGGGCCTGCCCCACCAGCCTGAGCGGTCGGCTCCGGGTCGCGGCCAGGGCCTCGTCCAGCGCCGCGCCGTACTCGGCGGCGGCATCCCGCCAGCCGCTGGCGTAGGCGGCGGTCTCCCGCCGGTCCAGCTCCTCCCGGAGCAGCACGGCGACCTCCGCCGGGGCGTGCCCCTCCAGCAGCCGGCCGAGGAGGGCGAGCAGCCCGGGCAGGTCGTCCGGCGGCGCGTCCGGGGGTATGCCGTCCGACGACGCGCCGGGCGGTACGCCGTGCGTGGCGTCACCCGGGGCGTCGGACGCGGGGAGCGCTCCTGATGGTGGCGACGGCGACGGCGCGGACATCGCGCCCCGCCCGGCCCCTTCCCCCTCCGCCATCCCCGTCTCTCGTTCGCGTCCCATCGATGCTCCCGCCCATGCGACTCGTCTGAGGACACAGCTCGGCGGACGCCGTGCTTCCCGGAGCGGCGGGAGCTGCGTGAGCGTGGGGGGACACGCGGTGACAGCTTACTGACCGGGGCCTGCGCACGGAGGTGGCCATCCGGTCCGGCACGGAGCGTGACGATGGGCGGGGTGCGGTTCGCAGGCGGCCCGGCCGGGTACGGGCAAGGGGGGCACCCTGCGCCGGGCCCGGCGCTCCCCGTGACCGAGGGGTCGGGCGAGGCGTGCGGGTCCAGTTCTGTGGCCAGTCCCGGGGTCAGCCCTGTGGTCAGTCCTGGGCGAGGGGGGCGCGGCGGGCCGGGGCGGGCGGCAGGAACTGCCCGGCGACCTTGATGAACATCTCCACCTGCTCGTCCGGCACGCCAAGACCGGCGGCGGCCTCCTCCAGCGTCATCCGGCGGAGCGGGGGGGCGGACGCGGCCTTCCCGGCGGTCACCGGCAGCGGAAGGTCCTCCTCGCTGAGCCGCCCCGAGCGGATCAGCATGTCGCGCACCGGCACGTCCAGGACGTGCGCGAGCCGCCGGGTGGTCTCCAGGTCGGGCATGCTCTGCCGCTGGAGCAATCGGGTGATGGCGGCCCGGTGGACACCCGCCTCGTCGGCGAGCCGGGACTTCCCGCCGCCCCGGGGGCTGTCGATGTCGTAGCCACGGCGGCGGATCAGTTCCTCCACCCAGGCGGCGAACTGGTCCAGATCATGGGCGCTCACTGATGGTCGCCTCCCTCCGAAGCGGATCTCAGACTATCGCGCTTGCGCGCACGACATTTCGTGCTGCTGCGCGCGCACTGTGGCGATTACGCGAAGACCGCCCTCCGCATTCTGTTGCGCGTGCGCGCGCACTATGTGATGGTGCGAGTGCGCAACAAATCGACGTGACCCGTGTGACGGGAGAGACCTTGATTCCCTGGCCCACAGCCCTCGGCACCAGCGCACACCTGCGAACCCCCACCCCGCCCCCGTTGCGCACCCGCACGCTGTGCCCTGACCCGGCTCCGGGGAACGCGGGAGGGGCGCCTGTCGCGCGGCGGAGTATCCCTACGCCGATTCCGGCAGGTCCGCACACCTCAAAGCAGTGAGCCGCTCTCATCCCGGCACCCGCTCCGACTCCGCCGGATGCCGTACCCACCACACCCACGCCCGATCCCCGGAGGTCCCCTTGACCCGGCCCGCCCCTGACACAGCCCACTGGATCAACACGCTGATCAGCCGCTTTCCGGAACTTCTGACCTCGCTCGCCCCCGGCAGCCGGCCCTCCACCACCGGGCGCCGGGCCGCCTCCGTCTCTCCCTCCCTACCCGTTCAGCTGCATATCTCGGACGCACTCCGCGATATCACCGACGGGGTGATCGAGCTGGACGAGGCGGTCCACGAACGGCTCGGCCTCGGCCGCCCCCGGCGGGCCCGGGTCCCCCAGCGGCTGATCCGGATCGCCTCCCTGCTCGACGCCGTCGCCGCCCACCCCGACCTCGCGGAGCACGTACGGGACGAGGCCCGCCGGATGGCCCGGCGCTGCGCCCATGCCCTGGGCGACAGCGAGGCGGTGCTCAGGCTGCCGGGCCGCTGCCCCCGGTGCGACTCGGTCTCCCTGCGCGCCTTCCCGGACCGGCGGGCCGTGCTCTGCGTCAACCCGGCCTGCCGCTGCGGGGACGGCGACTGCGCGTGCGGTACGGACCCGGCGCACCGCCACATCTGGCAGGAGTCGCAGTGGGCGGCGCTGGCGGAGCACGGGATCGACGGTTCCGTGATCCGCGCGGCGCTGGACACCGGCGCGGGCGGGGCGG
Source organism: Streptomyces yaizuensis (assembly GCF_034961445.1). Lineage (NCBI taxonomy): Bacteria > Bacillati > Actinomycetota > Actinomycetes > Kitasatosporales > Streptomycetaceae > Streptomyces > Streptomyces yaizuensis. The sequence goes on along the minus strand of NZ_BSBI01000011.1, from coordinate 146,011 downwards.
CCCGGTGAACGGGCCGGGCGAGGGGACCCGTGCCCCGGGCGGGCGGCCGCGTACGGCCGGCGGCCCCCTGATCACCGGCGCGCTCGCCGCCACCGAGGCGGGGGTCGTACCGGCCACCATCCGCAAGTGGGTCCAGCTGGGCCACCTCTCCCCCGCCGGGCGGCTGGGCCGGTCGTTGCTCTACCGGCTGGAGGACGTCTTCGCGGCGGAGCGCGCCGCCCGGCGGCCGGCCGCGCGGAGCTGACCGTACGGCCCGTCCCGCCGCAAGGGGCGATCGATCGGCGGTGGTCCCGGGTCCGGGGCCGCCGCCGATCGGCGTTGTCCGGCCGCCGTCCCGGAGCAGGAAAAGAGCGAACTCGCCCGCACTAGTTGCGCGCTCGCACGAAATCAATCACACTGGAGGCAGCGGCGGAGCTGTGCCCCCTCCCTCCGGGGCGCAGCTCCGCCGCCGGCGTTGCCGGGACCGGCCGCCGGCCCCGTACGCGCCTTCCCCGCGCATCCGCACGTGTTCACACGCATCCGTGCCATCCGTGCCATCCGTACGAATCAGGAGTGATGCCCCGCCATGAACGCACCCCCGAGCACCTTCCCCGATGTGGAGGCCATCGTCGTGGACCTCCTCCGCAACCGGCCGGAGCTGGCGGGCGCGGCCGTGGACGAGAGCCCGCCGCCCGGCTTCAACGGCACCCAGCGGGTCGTGCTCGTCTCCCGCCGGGGCGGGGCCTGGGTCGACGACCTCCATCTCGACCAGCCCCTGATCGAGCTGGAGGTCTACGGCCCCGACAAGACCGCCGCCCATGTCCTGACCAACGCGGCCCGCTCCGTCCTGCTCCGCTCCCGGGGCACCGCCTTCGGCGTCTCGCACATCACCGACGTCAGCGAGGCCGACGGGCCGCGCTGGCAGCCGGACTACGTCTACCCGGCGGCCAACCGCTACCTCTGCGTGCTGCGGCTCTCCGTGCGGACCGTCTGAGCCCCGCACGCCGCCCCCACCGACCGGGCCCCGCCGATCCGGCGGGGCCCTTGCCGTACCCACGGCAGCCACCACCACCCAAGGAGTTCCCATGGCAGGCAACAACGCTTCCGAGATCCGCGTCGCCGGCACCGGCCGGGTCCTCGTCGCCGCGGTGGGCGCCGCCGCGCCGACCGCCTTCTCCGCCAACCCGGCGGCCGACTGGGGCGCCGCCTGGACGGACCTCGGCTACACCACCACCGACGGCGTGACCTTCGCCAAGAAGGACAAGCTCGACCCGGTGGAGACCTGGCAGGCCATCAGCCCGGCGCGGTTCGTCTACTCGGACCGCGATCTGACGCTGAAGTTCGCGATGCTCCAGTTCAACGAGGACACGCTGCCCTTCTTCATCGGCGGGTCCAAGTCGGACGTCAAGCCCGTCGGCGCGGGCACCGCCGGGATCTACAGCCTGGACATCCCGGACGGCCCGACCTTCGACGAGCGGGCGCTCGGCCTGGAGTTCACCGACGGCAAGGACATCACCTACCGCTTCGTGATCCCGCGCGGCCAGGTGACCTCCGCCGACGACGTGAAGCTGGCCCGCAAGTCGGCGGCCTCGCTCGGGGTCACCTTCACCGCGCTGTCCCAGGGCGCGACCGCGCCGCTGGCGACCTTCCTGATGAAGGACCCGGCGTACTCGGCCGTGTGACACCCGCCGTACCGGGGCCGGTCCCGCACCAGGACCGGCCCCGGTAGGGCACTTCCCTTCCCCTCTCCCTGCACCAGGAGGCACACCCATGGCTCGCTTCGACGTGAACGCCGCCCGCGCCCAGCGCCTGGAGGCCATCGGCACGAACTGGTCCTTCGATCTGGACCAGGACACCTTCGAACTGCCCACCGAGCTGACCCGCGCGACCGCGAAGGCGCTGCGCGAGCTGGACGACAACGACGTGGACGGACTGCTGTCGCTCCTCATGGGCGCGAAGCAGTTCGCCCGCTTCGAGAAGCACGACATCACCATGCAGGACATCGCCGCGATCCTGGACGCCTACGGCAAGGAGACCGGGCTCGGCCTGGGGGAAGACTGAGCCTCGTCGAGTTCGCCGACGAACACGCCGAGGCTCTCGAAGCGGATCTGCTGCGCCACTACGGCGTGGATTTCCTCGACTGGCAGCGCGGCCGGCTCTCCTCCCGCCGGCTGTCGGTGCTGATCGAGCATCTGCCCCGGGACAGCGCGGTGAACCGCGCGCTGCACGGGGAGACGGCGGAGTGGTCGGTGACCGACCACCTGCTGGCGGCGGTGGTGGACCACCTGGCCGCCGCGAACTGGCTCTTCACCAGCGTCCACTCGGACGACCCCCCGGACCCCCCGACACCGGTTCCCCGCCCGGGTGACTCCGCGCCCGAAGAGTCCCGGGCCGAACCGGACCCCCCACCTGCGAGCGCTGATCTGGCCCGCTTCTTCGGCCGGGGCTGAACGCCCGTACCCCATGGGCCCCTCGCGAGCCCTCGGACGCAGACACCCACGGCGAGGTGATCATGAATCGGACACCCGACGACGCGAACAAACCCCCTGACCTGACCCGGATCCACGAAAGACTGAAAGCGCTCGAAACCTTCGACCGCACGTTCACCGTCACCCCCAGGAAGATCATCGATGACATCAAGGCAATCGAAGAGAAACTCAAGAACGACCCGAACCGGGTATCGGAGACCGTAGGGAAGCTCAGTAAGTCGTACGTCGACAAGACCGAGACCTACGTCACCAAGTCCTACACGGATGCGCAGCACTCCGTCACGCTGACGAAAATATCCGAGGCGAGAACTCTGGCTTCACTCGCACTCACGGGAGCGACAGCAACTGGAACGGGCCTGTCGGCAACTGGAACCGCGCTGGCGGCCACAGCCACCGCGTTGACGGTGCTCACCATCGGAATATCCCTGTTCAAGGTCGACGAGCGGGGAATCACCATTCTGGGCGCCACTCGGAAATGGGATTTCACGGGATGGAGGAAAACCTTCTTCGACTGGCTCGACAAGAAGATGCAGAATGAAACCCAGAAGCGGGAGGCGCATCGTCAGGAGCGGCGCAACAGATTGGTGGAGAATTATCGGACAAATCGGAGATATCTCGTCCACTATTCCAATCGGTATCAGCACCTGGAGCACTACGTCGCGCGGCGCCATCTCCTTGAACACTACGGAGATCAGTACAGAATCCTCAAGGACAAGAGCTGGGCCGCCGAGGTCAACAAGATCGCACGGAGCGGTGGAAACGCGCGGGCCGCCCAGACGAACATGCGCACGCAACTGGGCACGAGTCCGGCGCCGAGTCTCCGCGTCCCCGCGAGCGGAGTCGGCGGGCCCGACCTCAGAACCGTGGCCAATGAGGTCCGAGTGCTCCGCGGCACCGTGAACCAGCTCATCTCAGCGCTCGCCTAGGGGGCCCCATGTCGCTCACTTCCGCCGCCGGAAAGGCCACCGGCTCCCTCCGGCAGCTCAAGACGCAAGCCGACACCGCCGCCACCGCCGCACAGAGCGTCGGCCGTGCGGCCACCAGCGGCCAGAGCGGGCTCGACAAGCTCCGTTCCGCCGCGCAGTCCTCCGCGCGGGAGCTGAAAACCCTCCAGCAGAACGCCGACAGCGCCGAGAAGTCCGTCGCCCGTGCCGGAAAGGCCGGCCAGACCGGCGGCACCCAGATCGGGAAGTTCAAGGGCGGCGCCGACAACGCGGCCAAGGGGATGAACGGCCTCAACACCTCCATGAAGGGCAATATCATCGCCCGGCTCCTGGAGCTGTTCGCCCCGCTGATCGAGAAGGTCGTCAGCATGGCGGCCCAGTCGAAGACCATGCAGAAGGTCCTCAAGACCGCCTTCGACGCCGTCAAGGCCGTCATCAGCTCCGTCATGAAGGCCGTCGGCCCGATCATGAAGAGCGCCGGCGATCTGATCAAAAAGGTCTGGGACGGCATCAAGAAGGCGATCTCGGTGGTCGTCCAGGCCGTCGGCAAGGTGATCTCCACCTACTTCAACGCCTGGAAGAAGGTCATCACCACGGTGATGAACGCGGTGAAGTCGGTGATCTCCTCGGTCTGGAAGGGAATCAAGGGAGTCATCACCCCGGTCGTCAACTGGGTCCGCAATGACATTCCCAAGGCCTTCACCCTCGTCAAGGACAAGCTCTCCTCGATCTGGGGCGGGCTCAAGGGCATCGCGTCCAAGGCGTTCGACGCGGTCAAGAACGCCGTCAGGACGCCCCTCAACAGCGTCATCGACCTGATCAACTCCGCGATCGGGAAGCTCAACGGCATCAGGGTGTCCATACCCGGCTGGGTCCCCGGCGTCGGAGGGAAGTCCTTCGGGATCAGCCTCCCCCGGATCCCCCGGCTCGCCGAGGGCGGCGTCGTGACGCCCAGGACCGGCGGTGTCCCCGCGATCCTCGCGGAGGCCGGCGAGGCCGAGGCCGTGCTGCCGCTCTCCAAGCTGGACCGGCTGCTGCGGCACACCGCCGCCCGCGCCCGCACCGGTACCGCGCTGGCCCCCGCCGGGGCCGGGTTCCACATCGAGCACTACCACGCGGCGCCCTCCAGCGACGCACGGGACACCGCGAAGGCCCTGATGTTCCTGGCGAAGGCCCGCGGATGAGCGCCCTCGCCCTGGGCCGGGGCGGCCCGGCCGGCGCCGCCGACCCCGTGGGAAACCTGCTCGCGGGCATGGTGCAGCCGCTGAACCAGCTTCGGGCCCAGGTGAAGCAGATGACCGGGGCGGCCCGCTCCTCGGTGGCCACCCTGCGGACGGCCGCCGGATCGGTGGACCGGATCCGGAGCGCCGCCGACTCCGCCCGCGGCGCCGTCAGCGGGCTGCGGACGGGGGCCACCGGCTCCGTGCGACCCGTCACCGCCGTCGGCACCAGCGCGGGCCGGGCAGCCGCCGGGCTGGAGGCGAACGGCCGCTCGACCCGGTCGTCGAGCGGAGCGGCGGCGGCACTCGCGGGCGGCGCCGCCGGGCTGGTCTCCGTCACCGAGCTGCTCGGCGCCGCGGGCGTCACCATCGGCCCGCTGATGACCGCGCTCGGCGGCGGCCTGATGGTCGCGGCCGGCGCGGTGATGGCCATGAACGTCACCATGCGGGCCAATCCGATCGGCTTCGTGGCCGGTCTGCTGGTGCCGATCGTCGCCTATCTCATCGAGCTCGCCGTCAACTCCCGGACCGGACAGCGGATCATCAAGCAGGTCTTCGACCAGGTCCTCAAGGGCTTCCAGGCGATCGGCCGGTTCCTCGCACCCGTGGTCGGGTTCTACGCCACCGTGATCTCGACCGCGTTCGGTGTCGTCCGGGCCGTCGTGACCGGCGAGCTGGGTTCGGTGGGCGCGGTCATCGGGAAGGGCTTCCCCGCCGTGCGCGACGGTGTCGGCAGGGCGACCAACGCCGTCACCGGGCTGATCCGCACCACCTGGAACGGCCTCAGGAACGCCGTCAAACCGCTGGTCGACTGGATCACCAAGGACATCCCGGCCGGCTTCACCCGGGTGAAGAACGCCACCGGCGACACCCTCGGCGGCATCGGCGGCTTCATCACCACCGGCTTCCAGCTGGTCGCCGGGGCGTTCAAGCTCCCGCTGGAGGGCCTGATCTCCTTCGCCAACTGGGTCATCGACAAACTCAACGGCCTCAGCTTCTCCATCCTCGGCAAGAAGTTCGGGGTGGACATCCCGAAGATCCCGATGCTCGCCGAGGGCGGGGTGGCGCTCCCTGCGAGCGGCTCCCGCCCCGGCGCGGTGCTCCCCCTCGGCGCGGTCGCGGCCCTGCGCGCCGCCGAGCCCCGGGAGCGGTCGGGCGTGCGCGAGCCGCGCCGGGTCCGGCTGGAGACCTACCGGGAGCCCGCCGGGCGGGGCGCGTACGGCGTCGCCGAGGAGCTGTTGTTCCTCGCCCGCGCCGCGTAAGGCCGCATCGGGCCACCCGCCCGCGCCGCGTGAGGCCCCATCGGCCCCCCATCAGGCCCCCGTTCCACCGCCGCAGAAAGGCGACGCCCCATGACCGACCCCGTCTCCCCACCCGGCTCACTGATCACCCAGGACGGCCAGATCCAGTGGGCCGGACTGCTGATCGGCCCCGGCACCCCGTACCAGATCGACCGCGAGGGCCTCACCGGCTGGGCCGACCTCCCCGCCCTCGACACCTCCGACGCGGACCGGCCCACCGCCCACGGCGCCTGGCCCGGCGCCCGCTGGGCCAGGTCCCGGTCCGTCTCCGCCGGGATCTGGCTCCTGCCCGAGCCCGGCGCCGCGCCGGGCGCCGCCGGAGAACTCCTCGACACCCTCGTCCGGTTCCTCGGCACCGGCTTCGGGGACGGCGAGCAGTGGCTGGCCGTACGGCTGCACGGGCGCACCACGGCCATCCGCGCCCGGGTCAATCAGCGCACCGTCCCCACCGACCGGCGGTTCGCCACCGGCTCCGCCACCAAGGTCTCCGTCCAGTGGACCGCCACGGACCCCCGCCGCTACGAGCCGCAGGAGCAACTGCTCACCCTGGGGCTCCCCCTCCGGGGCAGCGGTACGGCCTACCCGTTCACCTACCCGGTGGACTACGGCACCCCCGGTTCGGGCGGTTCGGGATCCGCCCTCAACACCGGCTCGGCGGAGACCTGCCCCCTGATCGAGTTCACCGGCCCCGTGCAGCGGCCCCGGCTGCTCAACCACACGACCGGACGGACGCTGGAGTACGACATCGTCCTCGCCGCCGGCGAACGGCTGACCGTCGACACCCGCGAGGGCACGGTCATGGTCGGGCGGCGGGCCTCCCGGTTGCACACGGCGACCGCGGTCAGCGGCCCGGAGCAGTCCTTCGTCCTGCCGCCCGGCGAGAACCGGCTCGACTTCCGCGCCCTGGAGGGCGACCCCACCACATCGGCCGAGCTCAGCTGGCGCTCGGCCCACCTCTGACAGCCCGAGGAGAGAAGATCATGACTGTACGTGTCGGACGACTCACCAGTGGCATGACCCCCGAGGACCACCGTCTCGCCGCCTCCACCGCCATGGCCCCGTCGGGTCCCCTGACCACGGTCGGCGGCTGCCTGCCGGGCGGCCTGGACCTCGCCCCCGTCCCCGGCTCGGCCCTGCAGGCGACACTGTCGGCGGGCCGGCTGTGGATCCAGGGCACCAGCGCCGCGGCGCAGGGTGGCTACGCCGTCACGGTCGACGCCCCGGCGCTGCTGACCTTCGGCGCGGGGCACGCGACCAACGCCCGGATCGACTCCGTGGTCGTCAGGGTGAAGGACCCCGCCCACGACGGCTCGACCGGCACTCCCACCGGGGAGGTCCTGGTCGTCGAGGGCACGCCCTCCGGTATCCCGACGCCACCGGTGATCCCGGCCAACAGCGAGCGGCTGTACGACGTCACCGTGGCGAAGGTCGGTGTCGGGCTGGACTGGAGCACGGGGGTCGCCGACCGCCGCCGCTACACCGCCGCGGTCGGCGGCATCGTGCCACCCGGCTCGGGTGTCGCCTTCGACGGCGGCTACAACGGCCAGTACCGGGACGCGAACGGTGTCCTGGAGCGGTGGAACGGCACCGCCTGGGAGCCGATCCTGCGGCTCGGGAACAGCGGACAGCTCCAGCTCGGTGACGTCCGCTTCTACCGCGAGACCGGGCCGATCGCGGCGACCAACGCCATCTTCCGCACTTACCGGCAGCCGGGCGAGAACGCCTTCTCCTCCCGCGTACCGGGTGAGACGTACTCCCGGATCATGATCGGCGGCGACGGGACCATCAACTGGGGAGGCGGCACAAGTCTGGACACCTTTCTGCACCGCAGCGCCGCCAACACCCTCAGGACCAGCGGTGACCTGGTGGTCCGCTCCCACAAGGCGCACTACGGCGAGAGCGGGACCGCGCTGGTCACCTTCACCAACAGCACCACGTTCACGGTGGCGGTCACCTTCGCGACCCCCTTCGCCTCCGTGCCGAGGGTCTACACCAACCTCGACTCCAGTCACACCGCGGCCAACAACTGGTGGACCCGCGCCCACACCATCACCACGACCGGCTTCCGCCTCCACGGCTTCAACAAGGGAGACCTGTGGAGCTGGTCGAACATGCCCGTCTCCTGGTCGGCCTTCGCCTGATGACCGCGACCGGCCCCTACCGCGCCCTCTTCTGCGATCTGCGCACCGACCGCCCCATCGACGTCCTGCCCCTGCGGGACGTGACGATCGACGACTACATCGGCCGCCCCGGCTCCCTCTCCGGGACCCTGGCCGTCCCCAACGCCGAACTCGCCGACCGGGTCCGGCAGATCGAGGAGGGCCGCACCGCCGTCTATCTGGAACGGGACGGTGACCTGTGGTGGGGCGGCATCGTCTGGACCACCACCCTCTCCGCCGACGAGAAGGGCGGTCTCTCGCTCGCCGTCCAGGCAGCCACCTTTGACTCCTACGCCGCCCGCCGCCGTATCCGGGCCGACCTCGGCTTCCAGCGGCAGGACCAGCTGGAGATCGCCCGGCGGCTGTGGCAGCACATCCAGTCCGCCCAGGGCGGGGACATCGGCGTCGGCGTGGGCACCGAGACGTCCGGGGTGCTGCGGGACATGGCCTGGCGGGACGGCGACGAGACCCCCCTGGACGAGGCGCTCAAACAGCTCGCCGACGCGGAGAACGGCTTCGAGCACCACATCTCCGTACACCGCGACGTGCTCACGGGGAGACGGGTAAAACTGCTGCGGCTCGGCCACCCCCGGCTGGTCAGCGGATCACCCGACCTCGTCCTGGACCGCCCGGGGCCCGTGCTGCGGTACGCCTTCCCCCGGGACGGCACCCGGGGCGGCACCACTGCCCGTGCCCGGGGAGCCGCCGCCAACACCGACCAGAGCCAGGAGAGCCGGCCCGCGCTCTCACGGGAGCACGTCGCCCAGGACCTGATCGACGGCGGCCATCCACGCGTCGACCTCTCCTCGGACCACTCCTCCGTCACCAGCGTGCCGGCGCTGAACGCCCTCGCCGCCGCGCAGCTCGCCGAGGCCAGAGGGTCCGTGGTCATCCCCGAGGTGACGGTGCGGCTGAACGACCGCGATCTGGTGCCCCCGCTGCTCCTGGGCCGGGCCGTCCGGCTGCGGATCACCGACGAATGGCATCCGGACGGCCTGGACACCCGCTTCCGGATCATCGGGATCAAGGTCGCCCCGCCCCAGCGGGGCCGTCCGGAGACCGCCGAACTCTTCCTGGAGGCCATCTGATGCCCGCCCTCCCCGAGGACCTGATCGACCTGATCAGGGACCTCCAGCGCCAGGTGCGACGGCTGTCCACGGCCGTCGCCGCCCGGCCCGCGCTCAACGAGATCACGGCGGGTGACGTGACCATCACCGGCGGCGGCAGCCTGGTGGTCAGAAACCCTGACAAGGACGCCCTGCTCCACATCGGCGCCATCGGGGCCCCCGAGGAGAACCCCCCGGAGCAGGGGGTGCGGATCCGTCGCGCGGACGGCTCCCTCGCCCTCACCGTCTCCGGGAAGCCCACCCAGGCCCTGAACATCTGGGACCGCTTCAACCGGGTCGCCCTCGCCGACGACACCCGCGCGGGCGGCCTGGCCCGCCCCTACGTCCCCATCCCCCTCTACCCGGCGCCGACCAGGATCACCTCGGGTTCCTGGACCCGCGTACTCCAGGGCGGCATGTATCTGCAGAATCCCCGCATCGCGGTCGGCCTGTGGCTCCAGGCAGCCGCGAATACGACGGTCGAGGCCAGGGTCCGCTACCTCACCGCGGACGGTACGGCCGTGGAGCTGGGCGACAGCCTGGTGGCGACCGGTGAGGCGTTCACCCGGGAGGTGGCCGCCCCGCACGGCCAGCCCTCCTACAGCTGGAGCAACCTCCTGATCGAGGGCCGGGTGATCGCGGGGACCGGCGAGGCGTCCCTGGGTGTGCTGTACGCCGAGGGCCGCCAGTCCTGATCCCCCCTGTCCCCAGGAGATGAGTCCATGTCCAACGAAGTGATCACCTCGCCCGGCGGCACGCTGCTGCTCCCGCCCGCCCCCGAGCCGAACGCCGCCCCGCCCGCCCCCGCACCCGGCCCCCCGGACCCGCCGCCCGTCGAGCCCCGTACCCCCACGGAAGGAGGCGGAGAGTGACCGACGCCGCCCAGCGAACCGACCGCACCACCCCCGGAAACGCCCATGCCCGGACCTGATCCGCGCGTGCCCGTCACCGTCGCCGTCGAACTGGAACGGCTGCACGGCACCCTGGAGGCACGCTTCGCCCGGGTCGACGGCGCCCTCGCCCTGCTGGTGCAGCGCAGCGACCAGACCGACAAACAACTCGCCGACATGGAGTCACGGCTGTACTCCCTGGAGCGCACCCGCTGGCCCGTGGCCGCCCTCGCCGCGCTCACCGCCGGGGTCGGTGTGATCCTCGGCGTCTGGGACCCGGCGGGGCTCTGAGCACACCGCCGGGCCCCGGGGCCGGCACGAGAAACGCGAGAAACGCGAGAGGGCGGTCACCCCGTGTGCACGGGGTGACCGCCCTCTCGTCGTTTCGCTACCGCTTACTGGTTGTACGGACCGTAGTCGTAGTCCTCCAGCGGAACGGCCTGGCCGGAGCCGGAGCCGAACGGCGAGTAGTCGATGTCGTCGTAGCCGACGGCCGAGTACATCGCGGCCTTGGCCTCCTCGGTGGGCTCCACCCGGATGTTGCGGTAACGGGACAGACCCGTACCGGCCGGGATGAGCTTACCGATGATGACGTTCTCCTTGAGGCCGATCAGGGAGTCCGACTTGGCGTTGATCGCCGCGTCGGTGAGCACCCGGGTCGTCTCCTGGAAGGACGCCGCCGACAGCCACGACTCGGTGGCCAGCGACGCCTTGGTGATACCCATCAGCTGCGGACGGCCGGAGGCGGGGTGACCGCCCTCGGTGACCACACGACGGTTCTCGGTCTCGAACTTCGACCGCTCGACCAGCTCGCCCGGCAGCAGCTCCGCGTCGCCGGACTCGATGATCGTCACCCGGCGGAGCATCTGCCGGATGATGATCTCGATGTGCTTGTCGTGGATCGACACGCCCTGCGAGTTGTAGACCCGCTGGACCTCTCCGACCAGGTGGACCTGGACGGCCCGCTGGCCGAGGATGCGCAGCACGTCGTGCGGGTTGGTGGCACCCACGGTGAGCTTCTGGCCCACCTCGACGTGATCGCCCTCGCCCACCAGGAGACGGGCACGCTTCGAGATCGGGAAGGCCGTCTCGTCGCTGCCGTCGTCCGGGGTGACGACGATCTTCTTGGTCTTCTCGGTCTCCTCGATGCGGATGCGGCCGGCCGCCTCCGAGATCGGGGAGACACCCTTGGGCGTACGGGCCTCGAAGAGCTCGACGACTCGGGGCAGACCCTGGGTGATGTCGTCACCGGCCACACCACCGGTGTGGAAGGTACGCATCGTCAGCTGGGTACCGGGCTCACCGATGGACTGGGCGGCGATGATGCCGACCGCCTCACCGATGTCGACCAGCTTGCCGGTGGCCAGCGAGCGGCCGTAGCAGAACGCACAGGTACCGACGGCCGACTCACAGGTCAGGACCGAGCGGGTCTTGACCTCCTCGACACCGGCGCCCACGAGGGCGTCGATCAGCACATCGCCGAGGTCGACATTGGCCGGCGCGATGACCTTGCCGTCGATGACGACGTCCTCGGCCAGCATCCGCGCGTACACCGACGTCTCCACGTCGTCCGTCTTGCGGAGCGTGCCGTCGGCGGCGCGCTCGGCGATCCGGAGCTTGAGGCCGCGCTCGGTGCCGCAGTCCTCCTCGCGGATGATGACGTCCTGCGAGACGTCCACCAGACGACGGGTCAGGTAACCCGAGTCGGCGGTACGCAGGGCGGTGTCCGCCAGACCCTTACGGGCACCGTGCGTGGAGATGAAGTACTCCAGCACGGACAGACCCTCGCGGAAGGACGCCTTGATCGGACGCGGGATCGTCTCGTTCTTGGCGTTCGACACCAGACCACGCATACCGGCGATCTGACGCATCTGCATCATGTTTCCACGAGCACCCGAGTCCACCATCATGAAGATGGGGTTGGTCTTCGGGAAGTTCGCGTTCATCGCCTCGGCGACCTCGTTGGTCGCGCGGGTCCAGTTCTCGATCAGCTCGTGCGTGCGCTCCTGCTTGGTGATCAGGCCGCGCTCGTACTGCTTCTGGATCTTCTCGTCCTTGGCCTCGTACGAGGCGACGATCTCCTTCTTCGCGTCAGGGACGACGATGTCCGTGACGGCGACGGTGACGCCGGAACGAGTGGCCCAGTGGAAGCCCGCCGCCTTCAGGTTGTCGAGCGTCGCCGCCACGATGACCTTGGGGTAGCGCTCGGCGAGGTCGTTGACGATCTCGGAGAGCTGCTTCTTGCCGACCGAGTAGTCGACGAAGGGGTAGTCCTCGGGCAGCAGCTCGTTGAAGAGCGCGCGGCCCAGGGTGGTGCGCAGACGGAAGCTGTCGCCCTGCTGCCACTCCGGCTCGCCCTCCTCGCGGACCGGCGGGGTCCAGCCGCGCGGCGGGATGGTGCCCACCGGGAAGCGGATGTCGACCTTGGCCTGGAGGGACAGCTCACGGGCGTCGAACGCCATGATCGCCTCGGCGGTGGAGCCGAAGGACCGGCCCTCGCCGCGCACCTCGCGCTCCTCCTCGTCCGTGGTGAGGAAGAAGAGGCCCAGCACCATGTCCTGGGTCGGCATGGTGACCGGACGGCCGTCGGCCGGCTTGAGGATGTTGTTCGAGGACAGCATCAGGATGCGGGCCTCGGCCTGCGCCTCCGCGGAGAGCGGCAGGTGGACGGCCATCTGGTCACCGTCGAAGTCCGCGTTGAACGCGGTGCAGACGAGCGGGTGGATCTGGATGGCCTTGCCCTCGACCAGCTGCGGCTCGAAGGCCTGGATGCCGAGGCGGTGCAGGGTGGGCGCACGGTTCAGCAGCACCGGGTGCTCGGCGATGACCTCTTCGAGGACGTCGTACACGACGGTGCGGCCGCGCTCGACCATGCGCTTGGCCGACTTGATGTTCTGCGCGTGGTTCAGGTCGACCAGGCGCTTCATCACGAACGGCTTGAAGAGCTCCAGCGCCATCGCCTTCGGCAGACCGCACTGGTGCAGCTTGAGCTGCGGACCGACGACGATCACGGAACGCGCGGAGTAGTCCACACGCTTGCCGAGGAGGTTCTGACGGAAACGGCCCTGCTTGCCCTTGAGCATGTCGCTCAGGGACTTCAGCGGGCGGTTGCCCGGACCGGTGACCGGACGGCCGCGGCGGCCGTTGTCGAACAGCGCGTCGACGGCCTCCTGGAGCATCCGCTTCTCGTTGTTCACGATGATCTCGGGGGCACCGAGGTCGAGGAGACGCTTGAGGCGGTTGTTCCGGTTGATCACGCGGCGGTACAGGTCGTTCAGGTCGGAGGTCGCGAAGCGGCCACCGTCCAGCTGCACCATCGGACGCAGGTCCGGCGGGATGACCGGCACGCAGTCCAGCACCATGCCCTTGGGGCTGTTGCTGGTCTGGAGGAACGCGGAGACGACCTTGAGGCGCTTGAGCGCACGGGTCTTCTTCTGGCCCTTGCCGGTACGGATGATCTCGCGGAGGCGCTCGGCCTCCTCGTCCAGGTCGAAGGACTCCAGGCGCTTCTGGAGCGCGGCGGCGCCCATCGAGCCGTCGAAGTAGGTGCCGAAGCGGTCGCGCAGCTCGCGGTAGAGCAGCTCGTCGCCCTCCAGGTCCTGGACCTTGAGGTTCTTGAAGCGGCTCCACACCTCGTCGAGGCGGTCGATCTCGCGCTGGGCGCGGTCGCGCAGCTGCTTCATCTCGCGGTCGGCGCCCTCGCGCACCTTGCGGCGCACGTCCGCCTTGGCGCCCTCGGCCTCCAGCTCGGCGAGGTCCGTCTCCAGCTTCTTGGCACGGGCCTCGACGTCGGAGTCGCGACGGTTCTCGATCTGCTGGCGCTCGACGGAGACGTGGGCCTCCAGCGAGGGCAGATCGCGGGTGCGGCGCTCATCGTCCACGTACGTAATCATGTACGCGGCGAAGTAGATGACCTTCTCCAGGTCCTTCGGCGCGAGGTCCAGCAGGTAGCCCAGCCGGGACGGGACGCCCTTGAAGTACCAGATGTGGGTGACCGGGGCGGCCAGCTCGATGTGGCCCATCCGCTCACGGCGCACCTTGGCGCGGGTGACCTCGACGCCACAGCGCTCGCAGATGATGCCCTTGAAGCGGACACGCTTGTACTTGCCGCAGTAGCACTCCCAGTCCCGGGTCGGACCGAAGATCTTCTCGCAGAAGAGTCCGTCCTTCTCGGGCTTGAGCGTGCGGTAGTTGATCGTCTCGGGCTTCTTGACCTCGCCGTGCGACCACTGGCGAATGTCGTCAGCGGTGGCGAGGCCGATCCGAAGCTCGTCGAAGAAGTTGACGTCGAGCACTATGCGTCAATCCCTCTCAGGGTTGTGTCTCAAGGTGGTCTGTACGGGGTCCGGGGCAGCGGCCGGGATCACCGTGCGGTGATCCCGGCCGGACCCGTCAGACCTCTTCGACGCTGCTCGGCTCGCGCCGGGACAGGTCGATGCCGAGCTCCTCCGCAGCGCGGAAGACGTCCTCGTCGGTGTCGCGCATCTCGATGGACATGCCGTCCGAGGACAGCACCTCCACGTTGAGGCACAGGGACTGCATCTCCTTGATGAGCACCTTGAAGGACTCGGGGATGCCGGGCTCGGGGATGTTCTCGCCCTTGACGATGGCCTCGTAGACCTTCACGCGGCCGGTGACGTCGTCGGACTTGATGGTCAGCAGCTCCTGGAGGGCGTAGGCGGCGCCGTATGCCTCCAGCGCCCACACCTCCATCTCTCCGAAGCGCTGGCCACCGAACTGGGCCTTACCACCCAGCGGCTGCTGGGTGATCATCGAGTAGGGACCGGTCGACCGGGCGTGGAGCTTGTCGTCGACCAGGTGGTGGAGCTTGAGGATGTACATGTACCCGATCGAGATCGGGTCCGGGAACGGCTCGCCGGAGCGGCCGTCGAACATCCGGGCCTTGCCGGACGGGAGGACCATCCGGTCACCGTCGCGGTTGGGGATCGTGGACTCGAAGAGACCGGCGATCTCGTCCTCGCGGGCGCCGTCGAAGACCGGGGTGGCGACGTTGGTGCCGGGCGCGACGTCGTCGGCGCCGATGGCCTTCAGCCGCTCCATCCACTCCTCGTTGCCCTCGACCTTCCAGCCCTGGCTGGCGAGCCAGCCGAGGTGGATCTCCAGGACCTGTCCCGGGTTCATTCGGGACGGGACACCCAGCGGGTTGAGGATGATGTCGACCGGGGTGCCGTCCTCCAGGAACGGCATGTCCTCGATCGGCAGGATCTTGGAGATGACGCCCTTGTTGCCGTGGCGGCCGGCGAGCTTGTCACCGTCGGTGATCTTGCGCTTCTGGGCGACGTAGACGCGGACCAGCTGGTTCACGCCCGGGGGCAGCTCGTCGCCCTCCTCGCGGTCGAAGACGCGGACGCCGATGACCTTGCCGATCTCGCCGTGCGGCACCTTCAGCGAGGTGTCACGGACCTCACGGGCCTTCTCACCGAAGATCGCGCGGAGCAGGCGCTCCTCCGGGGTCAGCTCGGTCTCGCCCTTCGGGGTGACCTTGCCGACCAGGATGTCGCCGGCGACGACCTCGGCACCGATGCGGATGATGCCGCGCTCGTCGAGGTCGGCGAGGACCTCCTCGGAGACGTTCGGGATGTCCCGGGTGATCTCCTCGGGGCCCAGCTTGGTGTCACGGGCGTCGACCTCGTGCTCCTCGATGTGGATCGAGGAGAGGACGTCGTCCTGCACGAGGCGCTGCGACAGGATGATCGCGTCCTCGTAGTTGTGGCCCTCCCACGGCATGAACGCCACGAGCAGGTTCTTGCCGAGCGCCATCTCACCGTTCTCGGTGGCGGGGCCGTCGGCGAGGACCTGGCTCTCCACGACGCGGTCGCCCTCGGAGACCACGACCTTCTGGTTGACCGAGGTGCCCTGGTTGGAGCGGGAGAACTTGGCCACCCGGTAGGTCGTGAAGGTGCCGTCGTCGTTGGCGACGGTGATGTAGTCCGCGGAGACCTCCTGGACCACACCGTCCTTCTCGGCCTTGATCACGTCGCCGGCGTCGACCGCGCAGCGGTACTCCATGCCGGTGCCGACGAGCGGCGCCTCGGCCGTGATCAGCGGAACGGCCTGACGCATCATGTTCGCGCCCATGAGGGCACGGTTGGCGTCGTCGTGCTCCAGGAAGGGGATCATGGCGGTCGCGACCGACACCATCTGGCGCGGCGAGACGTCCATGTAGTCGACCTCGGCCGGCGGCACGTAGTCGACCTCGCCGCCACGGCGGCGGACCAGGACGCGCGGCTCGGTGAAGCGCATCTCGTCGGAGACGATCGCGTTCGCCTGGGCGATGACGAAGCGGTCCTCCTCGTCGGCGGTCAGGTAGTCGACATCGTCGGTGACCTGGCCGTCGACGACCTTGCGGTACGGGGTCTCGACAAAGCCGAAGGCGTTGACCCGGCCGTAGGAGGCGAGCGAGCCGATCAGACCGATGTTCGGGCCTTCGGGCGTCTCGATCGGGCACATGCGGCCGTAGTGCGAGGGGTGCACGTCACGGACTTCAAAGCCGGCCCGCTCACGCGAGAGACCACCCGGGCCGAGCGCCGACAGACGGCGCTTGTGGGTGAGCCCCGACAGCGGGTTGTTCTGGTCCATGAACTGCGACAGCTGGCTGGTGCCGAAGAACTCCTTGATGGAGGCGACGACCGGCCGGATGTTGATCAGGGTCTGCGGCGTGATCGCCTCGACGTCCTGGGTGGTCATGCGCTCGCGCACGACCCGCTCCATACGGGCGAGACCCGTACGGACCTGGTTCTGGATCAGCTCGCCGACATTGCGCAGACGACGGTTGCCGAAGTGGTCGATGTCGTCGGTCTCGACAACGATCTGGGTGCCGGACTCACCGACCGTCTCGGTCTCCCCGGCGTGCAGCTTGACCAGGTACTTGATGGTCGCGATGACATCGTCGGTGGTGAGCACGCCGGCGTTCAGCGGCTCGTCGGCGCCGAGCTTCTTGTTGACCTTGTAGCGGCCGACCTTGGCCAGGTCGTAGCGCTTCGGGTTGAAGTAGAGGTTCTCCAGCAGCGTCTGGGCGGCCTCACGCGTCGGCGGCTCGCCCGGACGGAGCTTGCGGTAGATGTCGAGCAGCGCGTCGTCCTGGCCCTGGGTGTGGTCCTTCTCCAGGGTGGCGCGCATCGACTCGTACTCGCCGAACTCCTCAAGGATCTGCTCGGTGGTCCAGCCGAGAGCCTTGAGCAGCACCGTGACGGACTGCTTGCGCTTGCGGTCGATGCGGACACCGACCATGTCGCGCTTGTCGATCTCCATCTCCAGCCAGGCACCCCGGGACGGGATGATCTTGGCGGTGTAGATGTCCTTGTCGGACGTCTTGTCGATGGAGGAGTCGAAGTAGACACCCGGGGAGCGCACCAGCTGGGACACCACGACACGCTCGGTGCCGTTGATGACGAAGGTGCCCTTGTTGGTCATGAGCGGGAAGTCGCCCATGAAGACCGTCTGGGACTTGATCTCCCCGGTCTCGTTGTTCGTGAACTCGGCCGTGACGAAGAGCGGCGCGGCGAAGGTGAAGTCGCGGTCCTTGCACTCGTCGATGGAGTTCTTCGGAGGCTCGAAGCGGTGGTCGCGGAAGGTCAGCGACATCGACCCGCTGAAGTCCTCGATCGGCGAGATCTCCTCGAAGATCTCTTCCAGACCGGACTTCGTGGGGACGTCCTGTCCACTCTCCAGAGCCGCCTCGACCCGAGCCTTCCACGCGGCATTGCCGAGCAGCCAGTCGAAGCTCTCGGTCTGGAGCGCGAGGAGGTTCGGAACCTCAAGAGGCTCCTTGATCTTTGCAAAGGAGATGCGCAGCGGGGCAGTGCTGGCGCCGTTGTTCATATTCGCGGTCGAGGCGTTGCGCGAGGCGGCCAAGAGGGGGTCCTTCCGAGGGCTCGGACTCACTACGCGCGTACCGGTCCCAAGCCCGGCGCAGAGAGAGAAGTCCCAGGTCAGGGATGGATCAATCCACTGTGCTCATGCGAGGGGATGCCCCTGGTGACGGGCAGGGGGCAGCTAACAGGCAGCGCA
The DNA here is from genome assembly GCF_034961445.1 of Streptomyces yaizuensis. Lineage (NCBI taxonomy): Bacteria > Bacillati > Actinomycetota > Actinomycetes > Kitasatosporales > Streptomycetaceae > Streptomyces > Streptomyces yaizuensis. The sequence continues at coordinate 127,892 of NZ_BSBI01000011.1, read as the reverse complement.
AAGGGTCAGTGTAGCCACATGGCTCACTGATGTCCAGTGCGGGTTCCGAAGACCCTCGTTGTTCTCATCTCCGCGCTTGCCCTCGCGCCATGAGGCGCACCTCGATACTGCCCGCTCGCTCACCGATCCATGCCTCGGATGCGGATCGTTGTGACGACGCGTCCTGAGAATTGCGCGCTGCGTGCGGTTCGTCAAGGCCCCCCTGTCCGCACCGGCTGCCGGGAGCGCCACCGACCTGGGATCTCCCTGGTCCGGATCCGTACGGCGATGATCACCATACTCCCCGACCGGGGAAGTGCAACGCAGCCGTCGCTCAACGCCGAAAGGCGATCACCCTGATGGGTGATCGCCTTTCGGGTGGGACCGGTGGGGAGGTCCACCGGGGCCCCTGGGGGCCGCCGGCGGGCCCACCGGGCCCGGAGAGTCACTGAGGACTCAAGGGGTCACTTGACCTCGACGGACGCGCCGGCGGCCTTGAGGGACTCGGCAGCCTTCTCGGCGGCCTCCTTGGCGACCTTCTCGAGGACCGGCTTCGGGGTGCCGTCGACGAGGTCCTTGGCCTCCTTCAGACCCAGGGAGGTCAGCTCGCGCACGACCTTGATGACCTGGATCTTCTTGTCACCGGCGGCGGTGAGGACGACGTCGAACTCGTCCTGCTCCTCGACGGCCTCGGCGGCAGCGGCGCCACCGGCGGCGGCGGCGACGGCGACCGGCGCGGCGGCGGTGACGTCGAAGCGCTCCTCGAAGGCCTTCACGAACTCGGAGAGCTCGATGAGGGTCATCTCGTCGAACTGAGCGAGCAGGTCATCCTGGCTGAGCTTCGCCATGATGGGCGATCCTTCCACTAAATCGGCTGGTGCCGGTTGTATATGACGGCGGGCGTTCGGCCCGCTGAGATCAGCGCCCGCCCCGGGCGCCGATCAATGCGCGAGCCGAATTACTCGGCACCGCCCTGCTCGTCCCGCTTGGCGCGAAGAGCTTCCGCAGTGCGGACGAACTTCGACGGAAGCGCCTGGAAGAGCGCGGCAGCCTGCGACTGCTTGCCCTTCATGGCGCCCGCCAGCTTGGCGAGCAGAACCTCGCGGGACTCAAGGTCCGCGAGCTTCTTGAACTCATCGGCGGACAGCGCCTTGCCATCAAGGACACCGCCCTTGATGATCAGGTTGGGGTTGGCCTTGGCGAAGTCACGAAGACCCTTCGCCGACTCCACCGGGTCACCGGTGACGAAGGCGACTGCCGTCGGACCGTCGAACAGGTCGTCCAGCGTCTCGATCCCGGCCTCATTGGCCGCAATCTTGGTCAGCGTGTTCTTCACCACGGCGTACTGGGCGTTCTCACCGAGCGAACGGCGCAGCTCCTTGAGCTGAGCAACGGTGAGACCCCGGTACTCGGTCAGCACGGCGGCGTTCGAGCTGCGGAACATGTCCGTCAGCTCGGCTACCGCGGCAGCCTTGTCGGGCCTAGCCATGAGCGTCGGCCTCCTTCCGGGTGATGAGGACCGCGCGGACCCGAAGGAGCGACTGAGCAAAACAAAACGCCCCGGCGCAGGCGCTCGGGGCGTAGCTCGACCGGAACGAGTCCGGGAACTTTCCACGTTCACCTGCGCGGGCCGTCCGCAGCTAGCGGATTCCTTCGGTCGCCGCGCTCTCCGATGAGCACGCGGCAACGACCAGCGGTCTTTGGCTTCCTGCGTAGCGTACGGGAACGGGTCGCGCCGGTGCAAATCGGCCCGTTCCCGGGCTGCGGCACAGCCCCCGCCGGGAGCGGCCCGCCTGTCGTGGCAGCCCGTCGTGGCCGGTCGGAGCCCGCCCGCGGGCGGGCTCGGGGGCTCTGGAGCGGTGCGTACGCCGTGGAAAGCGCCCGGCACCGGCCCCGCGCGCCAGGAGGCCCGTATCCGGGCCCGTGGCGCCCGTACGCGCTCCAGTCCCCGTACGCGCGAAAAGGCCGGCCCCCCTGTCCGTGAAGAACAGGGGGGCCGGCCCGAAGGTGGTGCAGCACCCCTCCAGGGGCACCGGCGCGCGTCTGGATCAGACGGCGGCCGGGTCCTCCTCGACGAGGAGGTTGCGGGTGCGGTTGCTGTCCAGCGGGATGCCGGCGCCCATCGTCGTCGCCAGGGTCGCCTTCTTGATGTAGCGGCCCTTCGCGGCGGACGGCTTCAGACGCAGGATCTCCTCCAGCGCGGCCGCGTAGTTCTCCACCAGCTTGGTCTCGTCGAAGGAGACCTTGCCGATGATGAAGTGCAGGTTCGAGTGCTTGTCGACGCGGAACTCGATCTTGCCGCCCTTGATGTCCGTGACAGCCTTCGCCACGTCCGGGGTGACCGTGCCGGTCTTCGGGTTCGGCATCAGACCACGCGGGCCGAGGACGCGGCCGAGGCGGCCGACCTTGCCCATGAGGTCCGGGGTGGCGACGACGGCGTCGAAGTCCAGACGGCCCTTCGCGACCTCGTCGATCAGTTCGTCGGAGCCGACGATGTCGGCGCCAGCGGCTTCCGCGGCCGCAGCACGGTCACCGGTCGCGAAGACCAGGACCCGGGCGGTCTTACCGGTGCCGTGCGGAAGGTTCACGGTGCCGCGGACCATCTGGTCGGCCTTGCGCGGGTCGACACCCAGACGCAGGGCGACCTCGACGGTGCCGTCGAACTTGGCGGACGCGGTGTCCTTGGCGAGACGGACGGCCTCGAGCGGGGCGTACAGGCGCTCCCGGTCGATCTTGGTGTCCGCAGCGCGGAGATTCTTGCTGCGCTTCACTTCAGCTCCTGTGGTTCAGGTGGGGAGATGTGGTGCGGACCAGCGCTTGGTCCTACCACTGAGGTCGTGCGGGGCTTTGTGCCTCGCCTCTCGCCTCGGGTGTTCTCGGCTCACGCACCAGCGGACGGCCACGGCCGGCCACCGCGCGTGGAGTCGGGAATCAGCCCTCGACCGTCACGCCCATGGAACGGGCGGTACCGAGGATGATCTTCTCGGCGGCGTCGAGGTCGTTGGCGTTGAGGTCGGGCATCTTGACGCCGGCGATCTCACGGACCTGCTCGCGCGTGATCTTCGCGACCTTGGTCTTGTGCGGCTCGCCGGAGCCCTTGGCCACACCCGCGGCCTTGAGGATCAGCTTGGCGGCCGGCGGAGTCTTGGTGACGAAGGTGAAGGAGCGGTCGTCGTAGACCGTGATCTCCACCGGCACGACCATGCCACGCTGCGACTCGGTCGCGGCGTTGTAGGCCTTGCAGAACTCCATGATGTTGACGCCGTGCTGACCCAGCGCGGGGCCGACCGGCGGAGCCGGGTTGGCCGCGCCGGCATTGATCTGGAGCTTGATAAGCCCCGTGACCTTCTTCTTCTTGGGAGGCATGTGCTCTCTCCGGGTCTAGTGAGAGTGTTCGGCACTCCATCCGTCATCCGGATGGAGGCATACCGCACCACGATAACGGGTATAGCAGTGCGGTTAAAAACCGACCAGGTCAGGACCGCTCTGACGAGCGACCCTGACCTGGTCGGAAGCTTGGGGTCCGGCGGGCCGGACGACCGTCAGTTCTTCTGGATCTGGTCGAAGCTCAGCTCGACCGGGGTCTCGCGGCCGAAGATCTCGACCAGGCCCTTGACCTTCTTCGAGTCGGCGTTGATCTCGTTGATCGTGGCCTGGAGAGTGGCGAAGGGGCCGTCGGTGACGGTGACCGAGTCGCCGACCTCGAAGTCCAGGACCTGCACCTCGACCTTGCGGGCCGGGGCGGGCTCGCCCTTGGCCTCGGCGGCCTCGCGGGCGGCCTTCTCCTCGGCCTCCGGCGCGAGCATCTTGACGATCTCGTCCAGGGTCAGCGGGTACGGGTCGTACGCGTTGCCGACGAAGCCGGTGACGCCGGGCGTGTTGCGGACGACGCCCCACGACTCGTTGGTGAGGTCCATCCGGACCAGGACGTAACCGGGAAGCTTGTTCTGGCGGACGTTCTTGCGCTCGCCGTTCTTGATCTGGACGATCTCTTCCTCGGGGACCTCGGCCTGGTAGATGAACTCCTCGACGTTGAGCGAGACGGCGCGCTGCTCCAGGTTGGCCTTGACCCGCTTCTCGTACCCGGCGTAGGTGTGGATCACGTACCACTCGCCGGGCAGGGTGCGCAGCTCCTCACGGAGCGCGGCGATGGGGTCGACCGCCTCGACGGGCTCGGCCTCGGCCGCCGCCTCGTCGGCTTCTTCGTCGTCGTCGCCGTCGGACAGGTCCGCGTCGTCCGCGTCGTCCTCGGTGGCCGCGATGTCCTCGTCGGCGTCCTCGATGTGGAGGGCGGCCTCTTCGGCGGGCTCACCGGCCTCGACGTCAGCAGCGTCCGCCTGGTCCGGGTCGATGGAGTCCGCTGCCTCAACGATGTCGAGCGCGTCATCCGTCGACTGGGCAGACTCGGCCGACTCGAAGCTCTCGTCGCCGGGCCGGGCGGCCTCGTTCAGGTTCGGGTCAGACACGGTGGCTGCTTCTTCCTGGCTACAGATGGGTGGAACAAACGGAAGGTTGCCGTCGTGCCGATGGGCCCGTGGCCGGCACCCTTCGCGGGATCAGCCAAAGACGTACTTGACGGCTTCCTGGAATCCATAGTCAATCACGGTCACCAGACCGATCATGATGACGACGAAGATAATCACCACTGTGGTGTACGTCGTCAGCTGGTTGCGCGTCGGCCAGACGACCTTGCGCAGCTCGGCGACGATCTGCCGGTAGAAGAGGGCGAGGCGGCCCAGAGGGCCCTTCTTGCCTCGCTTGCCGCCCTTGCGGGACTTCTGAGGAGCTGCGTCCTCGGCGTCAGGTGTGTCGATGGAGCCTACGGCGTCCGTCACGCTGGTTCACCTGATCCCGGGTCGTGGCCGTGCCGCGCCCGGTGACGCCGCACGGCGGTTCAATGAATCTACGTACATGCGCACACAGCCTGGCGAAGGAGTGTGTAGCAGGGCCGGAGGGACTTGAACCCCCAACCGCTGGTTTTGGAGACCAGTGCTCTACCAATTGAGCTACGACCCTTTGTGGTGTCCCACAACCTACCTCATCCGGAGAAGTGGTCGTGTTGTGGGCCAACGACGAGTGAGTGTACGTGTTCACGGGCCCCGCGTCGAACAGAATCCTCCGGGGCGGCTTCGGCCACCCCCCGTCCGGCCTGCTGGAAGAGGGGTCGCAGGGGTCGGCGGACGAGGGGGAACCGGCCCCGCGGGGGCGGCCGTCGGGCCCGCTGTCCGGGGGCCGGAACTCCTGTGCCGGGCCCGCCCCGCGTCTGGGACCATGGACGGTATGAGCGCTGCTACCTCTCCCTCCGAGCGCCGGGTCTCCGCCCGCGTCGGTGCGATCTCCGAGTCCGCCACCCTCGCCGTCGACGCCAAGGCGAAGGCCCTCAAGGCCGCCGGGCGCCCGGTGATCGGCTTCGGCGCGGGCGAGCCCGACTTCCCCACGCCGGACTACATCGTCGAGGCCGCCGTCGAGGCCTGCCGCACCCCGAAGTACCACCGCTACACCCCGGCGGGCGGCCTGCCCGAGCTGAAGAAGGCCATCGCCGAGAAGACCCTGCGGGACTCCGGTTACGCGGTCGACGCCTCGCAGGTCCTGGTCACCAATGGCGGAAAGCAGGCGATCTACGAGGCGTTCGCGGCGATCCTGGACCCGGGCGACGAGGTCATCGTCCCGGCCCCGTACTGGACCACCTACCCCGAGTCGATCCGGCTCGCGGGCGGCGTCCCGGTCGAGGTCGTGGCCGACGAGACGACCGGTTACCGGGTCTCCGTCGAGCAGCTGGAGGCGGCGCGCACCGAGCGCACGAAGGTGGTGCTCTTCGTCTCCCCGTCCAACCCGACCGGCGCGGTCTACAGCCGTGAGGACACCGAGGCGATCGGCCGCTGGGCCGTCGAGCACGGCCTGTGGGTCCTCACCGACGAGATCTACGAGCACCTGGTCTACGGCGACACCTCCTTCACCGCGATCGGCGCGGTCGTGCCCGAGCTGCGCGACAAGCTGATCGTGGTCAACGGTGTGGCGAAGACGTACGCGATGACCGGCTGGCGGGTGGGGTGGATCGTCGGCCCCCAGGACGTGGTGAAGGCCGCGACCAACCTCCAGTCCCACGCCACCTCGAACGTCTCGAACGTGGCCCAGGTCGCGGCGCTCGCCGCGGTCACCGGCAGCCTGGACGCGGTGGCCGAGATGCGGGAGGCGTTCGACCGCCGCCGCCGGACCATCGTGCGGATGCTCAACGAGATCGACGGGGTCGTCTGCCCGGAGCCCGAGGGCGCGTTCTACGTCTACCCCTCGGTCAAGGCGCTCCTGGGCAAGGAGATCCGCGGGCAGCGCCCGGCGACCTCGGTGGAGCTGGCCGCGCTGATCCTGGACGAGGTCGAGGTGGCCGTGGTCCCGGGTGAGGCGTTCGGCACGCCGGGCTATCTGCGGCTGTCCTACGCGCTGGGCGACGAGGACCTGGTGGAGGGCGTGTCCCGGCTCCAGAAGCTGCTCGCCGAGGCCAACGCCTGATCGTTTCACCCCGGCGCTCGTACGGCCCCGGAAGCCCCCGTCAGGGCGGCTCCCGGGGCCGGCGCACATCCGTACACGCATCCGTACACACATCCGGACGCTCATCCGGACGCGTGTACGGGCAAGGGCCCGATCGGGGAATCCGGTTACGCCCCGGGCCGGACATACGGCAAGATCCTGGGATGGAGCACGTACGTGACGTAACCCGGCTGCCCAAGGCGCATCTGCATCTGCACTTCACCGGATCGATGCGGCCCGCCACCCTGCTCGAACTGGCCGACAAGTACGGCGTCCATCTGCCCGACGCCCTGACCAGCGGCCGGCCGCCCAAGCTGCGCGCCACCGACGAACGCGGCTGGTTCCGCTTCCAGCGGCTGTACGACATCGCCCGCTCCTGCCTGCGCTCCCCCGACGACATCCGCCGGCTGGTGCGGGAGGCCGCCGAGGAGGACCTCAAGGACGGCTCCGGCTGGCTGGAGATACAGGTCGACCCGACCTCGTACGCCCCGCTGCTCGGCGGGCTCATCCCGGCGCTGGAGATCATCCTGGACGCGGTGGAGAGCGCCTCCCGCGACACGGGGCTGGGGATGCGGGTCCTGGTGGCGGCCAACCGGATGAAGCACCCGCTGGAGGCGCGCACCCTCGCCCGGCTGGCCGTCCGGTACGCGGACCGGGGCGTCGTCGGCTTCGGCCTCTCCAACGACGAACGCAGGGGCCTGGCGCGGGACTTCGACCGTGCCTTCGCGATCGCGCGCGGCGGCGGGCTGCTGGCGGCCCCGCACGGCGGCGAGCTGACCGGCCCCTTCTCGGTCCGGGACTGCCTGGACGACCTGCACGCGTCCCGCATCGGCCACGGGGTGCGGGCGGCCGAGGACCCCCGGCTGCTGCGCCGGCTCGCCGAGCGGCAGATCACCTGCGAGGTCTGCCCGTCGTCCAATGTGGCGCTCGGGGTGTACGAGAAGCCCGGCGACGTGCCGCTGCGGACGCTGTACGAGGCGGGGGTGCCGATGGCGCTGGGCGCCGACGACCCGCTGCTCTTCGGCTCCCGGCTGGCCGCGCAGTACGAGTTCGCCCGGCGGCACCACGCGTTCACGGACGCGGAGCTGGCGGAGCTGGCCCGGCAGTCGGTACGCGGCTCGGCGGCGCCCGGGGACACGCGGGCGCGGCTGCTGGCGGGGATCGACGACTGGCTGGCGGACGAGGCCCCGGCGGTGCCCGTCCCGTCCTGAACCGGGACTCAGGGCCTCAGGGCCTCAGAGTTCGACGCCGACCGTCACCGGCTCGTTGACCAGAGTGATCCCGAAGGCGTCCCGGACGCCTTCGACGACCTCCCGGGCCAGGGCGAGCAGATCCTCGGTGGTGGCCCCGCCCCGGTTGGTGAGCGCGAGCGTGTGCTTGGTGGAGATCCGGGCCGGCCCGGTGCCGTACCCCTTGGCGAAGCCCGCCCGGTCGATCAGCCAGGCGGCCGAGGTCTTGGTGAACCCCTCCCCCGCCGGGTACGCGGGCGCGGCGATGTCCGCCCCGAACCGGGCGCGCACCCGGCCGGTGAAGGCCGCGTACTCCTCGTCGGTCAGGATCGGGTTGGTGAAGAAGGAGCCCGCGGACCAGGTGTCGTGGTCCGCCGGGTCCAGGACCATGCCCTTGCCCGCGCGCAGCGCCAGCACGGCGGCCCGTACCCCGGCGAGGCCGGCCCGCTCGCCGGGCCCGACGCCGACGGCCCGCGCGGCCTCCGCGTACCGGACGGGCGCTGAGCGGCCGCCCGCGTCCTCCAGCCGGAAGCGGACCCGCAGCACGACATAGCGGCCGGGGTGCTCCTTGAAGCGGCTGTGCCGGTAGGAGAAGCCGCACTCGGCGTTGGTGAGGACGACGGTGGTGTCCTCGCGGCGGTCGTAGGCGACGACCTCGGTGATGGTGCTGGAGACCTCCTGGCCGTACGCGCCCACGTTCTGGATGGGGGTCGCGCCGGCCGAGCCGGGGATGCCGGCCAGGCACTCGATCCCGGCGAGCCCGGCGGCGACGGCACGGGCGACGGCGTCGGTCCACACCTCGCCGGCGGCCAGCTCCAGCTCGGTGCCGTCGAGCCGCAGGCCCCGGGTGGCGATCCGCAGCGCGGTGCCGTCGAAGCCCTTGTCCCCGATGACCAGATTGCTGCCGCCGCCGATGACCAGCAGCGGGGTCCCCGCGGTGTCGGCCGCGCGGACGGCGGCGATCACCTCGTCGTCGGTGGTCGCGGTGATCAGCCGGGTGGCCGGGCCGCCGAGCCGGAAGGTGGTCAGGGGGGCGAGGGGGGCGTCGTGGAGTTCCTGCACGGGCTCAAGGGTACGGTCCGCTCCCGGCGGGACCGGGGGCCGGTCCCGGGCGCGCCGCCGGGACCGGACACCCCGCTCCGGAGGGCTCAGGCGAGGCGGACGACCGCGCGGGCCATCCCGAGCACCTTCTCGCCGCCGCTGGTCGCGGTCAGGTCGACCCGGACCCGGTTCTCCTCCAGGAGGGCCCCGACCTTGGCGCTGACCTCGATGAGCGCGCCCGTGCCGTCGTTGGGGACCACCACGGGCTTGGTGAAGCGCACGCCGTACTCGACCACCGAACCCGGGTCACCGGTCCAGTCGGTCACCACGCGGACGGCCTCGGCCATGGTGAACATGCCGTGGGCGATCACGTCCGGCAGCCCGACCCCGACGGCGAACTTCTCGTTCCAGTGGATGGGGTTGAAGTCGCCCGAGGCCCCGGCGTACCGGACCAGGGTGTCGCGTATCACAGGGAAGGTCCGGGCGGGCAGCTCGGTGCCGACCTCGACGTCCGCGTAGGAGATCCTCGCCGTCATCACGCCTCCTCGGCGGCGCGCGCCACCAGCTTGGTCCAGGCGGTGACCACGTGGTCACCGGTCTCGTCGTGGACCTCGCCACGGATCTCCACCACATCGTTGCCCGCGAGGCTCTTGATGCTCTCGATGGTGGAAACGACGCTCAGCCGGTCTCCGGCGCGCACCGGGCGGGTGTACGCGAACTTCTGCTCGCGGTGGACCACCCGGTCGTAATCCAGCCCCAGCAGGGGATCCTGAATGACCACTCCGGCCGCGCGGAAAGTGATCGCGAAGGCGAAAGTCGGGGGAGCGATCACATCGGGGTGACCGAGCGCCTTGGCGGCGTCCGTGTCGGTGTACGCGGGGTGGTCGTCCCCCACCGCTTCGGCGAACTCCCGGATCTTTTCCCGGCCGACCTCGTAGGGCTCGGTGGGCGGATAGCTCCGCCCCACGAAGGACTGGTCGAGCGCCATGAGAGGACTCCCCTCCTGCTGGACTGACTGGGCTGACTGAAACTGGGGTGAAACGACGCGAGGCCGTCCCCGAAGATCGGGGACGGCCTCGCATACGAGCCTGTGATCAGCGCGTTTCGCGGTGCGCAGTGTGCGCGTTGCAGCGCGGGCAGTGCTTCTTCATCTCAAGACGGTCCGGGTTGTTACGCCGGTTCTTCTTGGTGATGTAGTTCCGCTCCTTGCACTCCACGCAGGCCAGCGTGATCTTCGGGCGGACGTCGGTGGCAGCCACGTGAGTGCTCCTTGGACGGACTTGGGACGGGTTAAAGCTATGAACGCATAAGAGAGTAGCCGATCGGAGGACCGACCCCACAATCGGCTACTGTGTGTAGCGGTGACCGGACTTGAACCGGTGACACAGCGATTATGAGCCGCTTGCTCTACCGACTGAGCTACACCGCTTTGATATCGGATCCCCTCCGCCCGAAGACGGAGGATCACCGCTACCAGAGCCCCAATACGGAATCGAACCGTAGACCTTCTCCTTACCATGGAGACGCTCTACCGACTGAGCTATTGGGGCGAGCGATGAAGACATTACACGGTCCCTCGCCGATCGCCCAAATCCGTTTCCTGCGCCCCTGTCCGGCATGACCCTCAGCGGCCCCGCGGGGTCGTCCGGAGCCCGGCACGGAGGGGTGCCGCGGGGCCGTCGGGGCAGGTGGGACTCCGGCTCCGGCCCGGGCGTGCCGGGCTCCGAACGCGCCGATTCCCTGTCGTGCTCTTGCCGTGCCTCTTGCCGTGCCTCTTGTCGTGCTTCTTGTCGTGCTTCTTGCCGTACTGCCGGGCCCGCGCGCCTGCCGGGCGTGCCGGAGCGCACGCCCCGGCTCACCGGTACGACTATTTCGCTCTTCCCTGAGGCGCGCGCGGACCGCCCCTAGGCTCGGCCCAGGCTGCGTGATCTTCCTCTCCCCCGCGCGGCCCCGGTCCCGACCGCCCCCGCAGGAGCGCGATGCCCGACAGTCAGCCGCAGTCGTCCGACGGCGCGACCGCCGACACCACCGCGCTGCTGCTGTGCGGCGCCCGGCTCACCGACGGCCGCACCGTCGACGTACGGCTCAGCGGCGGGCGCATCGAGGCCGTCGGCACCGCGGGCAGCCTCGCCGCCCACTCCGCCCGGGTGGACCTCAGCGGCTATCTGCTGCTGCCCGCGCCCGCGGAGCCCCACGCGCACGGCGACACGGCGCTCACGGCGGAGACCGCGGGCCCCGTCTCGTACGCCGGCGACGACGTCCAGCGGCGGGCCACCGAGGCGGCGCTGCTCCAACTCGGGCACGGGGCCACCGCGCTGCGTTCCCACGTACGCATCGGACCCGTCCAGGGCCTCGGACCGCTGGCGGCGGTGCTCCAGGCGCGCCGCTCGCTGCGGGGGCTCGCCGATCTGACGGCCGTCGCCGTGCCCCGGCTGCTCACCGGCGTCGCGGGCGCGGAGGGTCTGGCGATGCTGCGGGACGCGGTGCGGATGGGCGCGGCGGTGGTCGGCGGCTGTCCCGACACGGATCCGGATCCCACCGGCTATGTGCAGACCGTCCTGGAGGTGGCGGCGGAGCACGGCTGCCTGGTGGATCTGCACACGCACGGTGACGACCCGGCGCGGCTGGCCCGGCTGGCGGCGATGGCGGGCGGGCTGCGGGCGCGGGTGGCGATCGGGCCCTGCGCCGGGCTGGCCCGGCTCCCCCGCGACAAGGCGTCCCGGGCCGCCGACCAGCTGGCGGCGGCGGGAGTGACCGTGATCTGCCTGCCCCAGGGCGGCTGCGGCGCCCTGGAGCACCGGGGCAGCGCGCCCGTACGGCTGCTGCGCTCGGCGGGGGTACGGGTCGCCGCGGGCGGCGGGGCGCTGCGGGACGTGTCCAACCCGGTGGGCCGGGGCGACCCGCTGGAGGCGGCCTATCTGCTGGCCTCCCAGGCGGGGCTGCGGGCCCAGGAGGCGTACGACGCGGTCGGGCCGGCCGCCCGGGAGGCCATGGGGCTGCCGGAGGTCCGGGTGGAGGCCGGGTTCCCGGCGGAGCTGCTGGCCGTGCGCGGGGAGCGGCTCCCGGGCGTGCTCTCGCTCGCGTACAGCCGGATCGTCGTCCACCGGGGGCGGGTGGTGGCCCGGACCAGCGCGGTACGGGAGTACTGCGACTCGGCGGTGGCGGTGGCCCTGGAGCTGCCCCGGCAGGGCCGGCCCTGACCTGTCCGGAGCCGGAGCGGCCCGTGTCGCGGCCAAAGCCGGGGCGGGCCGGCGCCATCGGACGTACGGTCGAAGGCATGCGCATTGTCATCGCTGGAGGACATGGCCGGATCGCCCTTCGTCTGGAGCGGCTGCTCTCGGCGGGCGGGCACGAGCCGGTGGGAATCATCCGCAACCCGGACCACGCGGCGGATCTGCGGGAGGCCGGCGCCGAACCGGTCGTGCTGGACCTGGAGTCCGCCTCGGTGGACCACGTCGCCGCCGCCCTGCGCGGCGCGGACGCGGCCGTCTTCGCCGCGGGCGCGGGCCCGGGCAGCGGCGCCGCCCGCAAGGAGACGGTGGACCGGGCCGCCGCCGTGCTCTTCGCCGACGCGGCGGAGCTGGCGGGGGTGCGCCGCTTCGTGGTGGTGTCGTCGATGGGCGCGGACGCGGACCGGGAGGGCGACGAGGTCTTCGACGCCTACCAGCGCGCCAAGGGAGCCGCCGACGACGCCGTACGGGCCCGTGCCGCCCTGGAATGGACGATCCTGCGCCCGGGAATGCTGACGGACGACGCCGGCACCGGCCTGGTCCGTCTGGAGGCGTCCACGGGCCGGGGACCGGTGCCCCGGGACGACGTGGCGGCGGTCCTGTCGGAGCTGCTGGAGACCCCGGCGACCGCCGGTCTGACGCTGGAACTGATCAGCGGCTCGGTCCCGGTCGCGGTGGCCGTCAGGGACATCGCGGGCAACTGACCACCCGGGTCCCGGCGGGGCACCGATGAGCCCGGCCCGCCCCACCGGTCCCCCTTGATATGAGGACACCCATGCACACCATCGAACCCGTGATCGAAGAACACGGCGAACGCCCCTACGCGTCCATCCGCGACTCCGTCCGGATGGACGCCTTCGACACGATCGCCCACCGCTTCGGCGAACTGGTCACCTGGGTGACGACCCAGGGCTCCGCCCTCGCCGGGGCGCCCTTCTTCCGCTTCCACACGGTCGACCTGACGGGCGAATCGGACGTGGAGGCGGGCGTCCCGGTGACGACCCTCCCGCCCCCGGAGGGAGACATCCGCACGGGCACCCTCCCCGGGGGCCGCTACGCGACCCTGCGCTTCACCGGCCACCCGGACCAACTCTTCGACGTGGCGGACGAACTCCGCACCTGGGCCGCCCGGCAGGGCCTCGCCTGGGACCTGACGGAGACGCCGGACGGGGTGGAGCACTGGGGCTGCCGGCTGGAGTCCTACCTCACGGACCCCCGGGTGGAACCCGACCCGAACAAGTGGGAGACCGAGCTGTCGTTCCGCCTGGCGGACTGAGCGAGGGTCGCCTGGGCGACCTGGCAGGATCGACGCGCGGACGAGTTCTTCGGGGGAGGCCCGGTGGGCAGGCAACTGCGTGTCGGGATGGTGCTGCGCTCGTCCCGGGACAGGGACCCTACGAGTTGGCCGTCCTGGATCTGAGCGCCGAGGACCACCGGGTCGACTGGTCCTGGACCGAGGCCCGCGGCAATCGGGACCTCTCGGCGGCCGACGCTCTCGAACGTGCTCCTCGGTCTTGGCACAGTCGGCACAAGCCGCTGACGCTGTTGTGGGGTATCTCCAAAATCGCCGGAGGTCAGCCCCGACTGGCCCCGTGGCATCAGTTCCGTGAGGAGGCGGCGGAGTTGCTGGCCGAGTTCGGGCATCCGTTCGGGCATCCCGATTCCTCGGTGACGCCCGAGTACCCGTTCTGGCATCTGCGGACGAGCCGGCTGTGGGACGTGTACGGGATCCCGCCGGAGCAGGAGCCCCGATCCCTCGCGTCGACGTTCGACAGGCTCGACCCCGAGGGAGGCATGACCGAGCAGGCTGCTCGGCTGCTGGACGACCCGGCTGTCCGCGCGGGCGCGGTCGCGGCCCTGCGGGAGGTGTACCTCGCCGATGTCGACCACGCCGCGCTGATGGAACGGCTGGGACTGACCGGTTACGACAGCGCTTCCGGCGCCCCGGACGCCTTCGCGCAAGGGGCCGGGGAGGAGACCGGGGAGGAGCGGGCCGGGACGACGGGACCCGCCTCGCGGCGCAGGACGGAGGTCTCGCGGATCGACGGCGACGCCGGGCTCGCGGCCGGAGTGAAGCGTTTACACGGGGACCGGTGCCAGGTCTGCGGTCTGCGGCAGGGGCCAGAGCTGACACCACCGGGGGATGCAGAACGGCCCCGGTCAGCTGAAACGCTGACCGGGGCCGTTCTTATCGCGTGGCGGCGCCAGGATTCGAACCTGGGTAGGCTAAGCCGACGGATTTACAGTCCGCTCCCATTGGCCACTCGGGCACACCGCCATGGGATGGTGCCACCGGGGTGGCGCTCCACCTGTCGGTGGCGCTCCCTGGCGACGACGTAAACGATACCTGATGACCGGGGATGCTCCGCCACCGGATTGATCAGCCGTTGGAGGTGGCGCGGGTGGCTAGGCTTGCGGCCTGAGCGGTTCGGGGACTCCGGCCGTTCTCCACGCACCCGATACAAGGAGCCACAGGACATGGCCGACTCCAGTTTCGACATCGTCTCGAAGGTCGAGCGGCAGGAGGTCGACAACGCCCTCAACCAGGCCGCGAAGGAGATCACCCAGCGGTACGACTTCAAGAACGTCGGAGCGTCGATCTCCTGGTCCGGCGAGAAGATCCTGATGCAGGCGAACACCGAGGACCGGGTTCTGGCCATCCTCGATGTGTTCCAGACCAAGCTGGTCAAGCGCGGGATCTCGCTGAAGGCGCTGGACGCGGGTGAGCCGCAGCTGTCCGGCAAGGAGTACAAGATCTTCGCGACGATCGCCGAGGGCATCTCGCAGGAGAACGCGAAGAAGGTCGCGAAGATCATCCGGGACGAGGGTCCGAAGGGTGTCAAGGCGCAGGTGCAGGGCGAGGAGCTGCGGGTCACCTCCAAGAGCCGGGACGATCTCCAGGCCGTGCAGGCGCTGCTGAAGTCGCAGGACTTCGACTTCGCGCTCCAGTTCGTCAACTACCGCTGAGCGGGGCGGACGGCCCAGGGACCGGTGCCGCCGGGGCCGTGGGCCGTCCGGGAGCGAGGGCGGGAGTGATGTCCGAAACCCGCCAGCGCCGGCGGCCGGCGCGGCGCAGACTCGAAGCGTGGGGCGTACGGCGCCCCGGAGCGCGAGAGAGGGACGAGCCATGACCGCCGGGATCACCACCGGGATCACCGCCGGGATCACCGCCGGGGCGGTGTACACGACCGTCGACAGCCCGTTGGGCGCGTTGCTGCTGGTGGGCGAGGAGGCTCCGGACGCGCCCGGTGGGGTGGCCCTGGCGTCGCTGTCGTTGCCGGGGCAGAAGGGCGGGGCCGTCGTCGGGGACGGTGCGCGGCAGGCCCCCGGTGCCTTCGCGGAGATCTCCGGGCAGCTGGCGGAGTACTTCGCGGGGCAGCGGTCCCGTTTCGGGATCGCGTACGCCGACGGGGGCGGGACGGCGTTCCAGCGGCGGGTGTGGCGGGTGCTGGAGGAGATTCCGTACGGGACGACCGTGTCGTACGGGGAGATCGCCCGGCGGGTCGGCACATCGGCGGCGGGGGTGCGAGCCGTGGGGACGGCCATCGGCCGGAATCCGCTGCTGGTGGTGCGCCCGTGTCACCGGGTCATCGGGGCGGACGGGGCGCTGCGGGGCTACGCGGGTGGTCTGGAGCGCAAGGAGCGGCTGCTGGCGCTGGAGGGTGCGCTGGGGTCATGACCGGCCCCCAGGAGCGTCAGGAGTCCCGGGAGTCCCGGGAGGACATCGCGGCGGACGGGCTCTTCCCGCTGCCGCAGCAAGGGCCCGTGCCCGGGGTGCCGGTCGAGGTCGCTCCCGGTGCCGTGCATCTGCCCGGGTGGCTCTCGGTCGAGCGGCAGCGGAGGCTGGTCGACGCGTGCCGGGAGTGGGCGCGGGGGCCGGTGCCTCTACGGCATACGGTGCTGCCGGGTGGCGGGGTGATGTCGGTGCGGACGGTGTGCCTGGGGTGGCACTGGCAGCCGTACCGCTACTCGCGTACGGCGGACGACGTGAACGGGGCCCGGGTGGCGCCGTTCCCCCCGTGGCTGGCGGCGTGGGGCCGTGAGGCGTTGGCGGCGGTGTACGGGGAGGCCGGGGACAGCGCGTACGCCCCGGACACGGCTCTGATCAACTTCTATGACGGCGCCGCGCGGATGGGCCTGCACCAGGACCGGGAGGAGCGCTCCAGCGCTCCTGTGGTCTCGCTGAGCGTCGGCGACCGCTGTGTCTTCCGGTTCGGCAACACCCGGACGCGGGGGCGCCCGTACACCGATGTGGAGCTGGCCTCCGGGGATCTCTTCGTCTTCGGCGGGGCGGCCCGGCTGGCGTACCACGGGGTGCCGAAGGTGTATCCGGGGACGGCCGTCCCGGGGACGGGGATGCGGGGCGGGCGGCTGAACATCACGCTGCGGGAGACCGGGCTGCCGGGCTGAGCGCGCCCGGCGGCACGCGGGGTCAGCGGGAGGCGAAGGGGCTGGAGGCGTTGTCCGTGGGCACGATCTCCTTGCCCAGGGGCAGCAGCGAGACGGGTATCAGCTTGAAGTTGGCGATGCCCAGCGGGATGCCGATGATCGTCAGGCAGAGGACGATGCCGGTGACGACGTGCCCCAGCGCCAGCCACCAGCCGGCGAGGACGAGCCAGAGCACGTTGCCCACGCAGGAGGGGGCGCCGGCGTCCCGGCGGTCGACCACGGTGTAGCCGAAGGGCCACAGGGCGTAGACGCCAATCCGGAAGGCGGCGAGGCCGAAGGGTATGCCGATGATCGTGATGCAGAGCAGCACGCCCGCGAGCATGTACCCCAGGAACATCCAGAAGCCGCACAGGACGAGCCATATGACGTTCAGAACGGTCTTCATGTGCGAGGACCTGCCATCTGTTCGAGCCGGGCGATGCGTTCCGCCATCGGCGGGTGGGTGGAGAACATCTTGGACAAGCCCTTCCCCGGCCGGAAGGGGTTGGCGATCATCATGTGGCTGGCCGTCTCCAGGCGGGGCTCCGGTGGGAGCGGCAGCTGCTTCGTGCCGGCGTCCAGCTTGCGCAGGGCGCTGGCGAGGGCGAGCGGGTCGCCGGTGATCCTGGCGCCCGAGGCGTCCGCCTCGTACTCCCGCGAGCGGCTCACGGCGAGCTGGATGATCGAGGCGGCCACCGGGCCGAGGATGAGGATCAGGAGCATCCCGAGGATGCCGGGGCCGTCGTCGTCGGACCGGCCGATGGGAATCAGCCAGGCGAAATTCACCAGGAACATCACCACGGAGGCGAGGGCTCCGGCGACCGAGGCGATCAGGATGTCCCGGTTGTAGACGTGGCTCAGCTCATGGCCGAGGACTCCGCGCAGCTCCCGCTCGTCCAGGATCCGCAGGATGCCCTCGGTGCAGCACACCGCCGCGTTCCTCGGGTTGCGGCCGGTGGCGAACGCGTTGGGCGCCTGGGTGGGCGAGATGTAGAGCCGGGGCATGGGCTGGCGGACGGAGGTGGAGAGCTCCCGGACGATGCGGTAGAGCCCCGGGGCCTCGAACTCGCTCACCGGGCGGGCGCGCATCGCGCGCAGCGCCAGCTTGTCGCTGTTCCAGTACGCGTACGCGTTGGTGCCGAGGGCGATGACGAACGCGATGATCAACCCCGTACGGCCGAAGAAGCTGCCGATGACGAGGATGAGGGCGGAGAGTCCGCCGAGGAGTACGGCGGTCTTCAGCCCATTGTGCCGGCGGTGCACGGTACGCCCTCCAGATGGTGCGGCAGAGGAACCCTTCGCTGTGGTGCTCCACTCTCCAGTGGACCCTTCTGTACTGGTCAACGCCAGGCGAAGGGCCTCAGTTCCCCGGCGGCCGCGGGGACGGGGGCGGCCGTTCGGGTGATCCGGGCCACGCGCCGGCGGCCACCCGGGGCCTCCCGAGGGCCTCCCAGGGGCCTCCCGGGGGCGGAGGGCTGCCGCCGGGAGGGCAGGGGAACCTCAGAAAAGGCTGGTCGCAGCGAAGCGGAGGACGAGTTCCGGGTAGCCGGAGAGCGCCACCGAGGCGACTGCGGTCAGGGCGATGGCCAGGGTCAGGGCGGGGGCCGCGACGGTCGTGTCCGCCGCCGGAGCGGTGCCGTCGGCCGTCTTCGGCAGGGGTGCGGCGTCCCCGGTGTCCGGCGCCGGGGCGCGGAAGAGCACCGCCGTCCACTTCAGGTAGTAGAAGAGGGCGACGACCACGTTGACCGCCATGACGACCGCCAGCCAGCCCAGCTCCGCGTCGACCGCGGTGGAGAAGACCGTGACCTTGGCGAAGAGCCCGATGATCCCCGGGGGCAGCCCGGCGAGGCAGAGCAGGAAGAAGGCGAGGGCGAGCGCGGCGAGCGGGCTGGAGGAGACGAGCCCCCGGTAGTCGGAGATCCGGTTCAGCGGCTTCGTCCGGGCGACCAGGGCCACCACCGCGAAGGCCCCGAGGTTCACGACCGCGTACATGAGGGCGTACGCGACGGTGGCGCCGACCTGGTCGTCGCTGGAGTACGCGGCGGCGGCGATGGGTACCAGGAGGTACCCCGCCTGGCCGACGGAGGACCAGGCGAGGAGGCGTACGGCGCTGCGCGGACGGTCGGGGTCCTGGCGCAGGGCGGCCGCGTTGCCGGCGGTCATGGTGATCGCGGCGAGCACGGCGACGGCGGGGCCCCACACGTCCGCGTACCCCGGGAACGCGACGACGGTCACCAGGATCAGCCCGGAGAAGCCGACCGCCTTGCCGACGACGGAGAGGAAGGCCGCGATGGGCAGCGGGGCGCCGACATAGGTGTCGGGGACCCAGAAGTGGAAGGGGACGGCGGCCGTCTTGAAGGCGAAGCCGACGAGGGTCAGCGCCACGCCCGTCTTGGCG
The DNA here is from genome assembly GCF_034961445.1 of Streptomyces yaizuensis. Lineage (NCBI taxonomy): Bacteria > Bacillati > Actinomycetota > Actinomycetes > Kitasatosporales > Streptomycetaceae > Streptomyces > Streptomyces yaizuensis. Next base: position 109,062 of record NZ_BSBI01000011.1, on the reverse strand, counting down.
AGGGTGTCCAGCTGGCCGGGGACGCTGCCCAGCTCGGCGGCGATGCGGGTGAGGTGCATGCTGCCGGTGGCGGCGTACACGAAGCTCACGCCGAGCAGGGTGACGGCGGTCGCGGTGACGGAGGAGAGGAAGAACTTCAGCGCCGCCTCGCTGGAGAGCCGGTCGCCCCGGCGCAGGCCGACGAGGGCGAACGCGGGCAGCGAGGCGACCTCCAGGGCGACGACCAGGGTGGCGAGGTCGCGGGAGGCCGGCAGCAGGGCCGCGCCGGCGGCGGAGGCGAGCAGCAGGAACCAGTACTCCCCCACCGGGTACTCGCGGTGGACGCGGTGGAGCGACAGCAGTGCGGTGATCAGCGCGCCGCCGAGGACGAGGAGCTGGACGGCGAGCGCGAAGTGGTCGGCGGTGTAGCTACAGGTGTCGGTGTCACCGGTGAGGCAGAAGGTACGGCTCTCGCCGTCCCGCAGCGGGACGAGGGAGGCGATCGCGGCGACGAGTCCGACGACGGCTCCGGCGCCCAGCCAGCGCTTGTGGCGCTCGGGGACGAAGAGGTCGGCGACGAGGAGGGCGAGCGCGACGACCGCCGTGATGGTGGGGGGCGCGATCGCGAGCCAGTCGACGGACTGGACGACGCTCACGGTCCCGTCCGCGGTGACCAGGGGGGCACCGCCGTCGGTGATGATCACGACTTGCCTCCTGCGAGCAGCTGCTGCACGGCCGGGTCGGTGAGGCCGAGGAGGACCGCGGGCCAGAGTCCGGCGAGGACGGTGAGGGCGACGAGGGGGGACCAGGCGGCCAGCTCGTACGCGCGGACATCCGGGGGTTCGGCGGCCTCGCCGGCCCCGGTCGCTTCGGTGGCGGCCGCCGTGGCGGGAGAGCTTCCGGTTCCGGTTCGTGCGGCGGGCGCGGGGGCGCCGGTCGCGGGCCCGGAGGTGCCGGTCGCGGGGGCCGCCGGGGCGGGGGCCCGGTGGGCGCCCATGCAGACGCGGCGGACCACGATCAGCAGATACGCGGCGGTGAGCAGGGTGCCGAAGCCGCCGATGACCATGAAGGTGAGGAAGGCGGGGCGGCTCAGGCCGTCCGCCGGGTCGAAGGCGCCGAACAGGGCCAGCATCTCGCCCCAGAACCCGGCGAGGCCGGGCAGTCCGAGCGAGGCGACGGCGGCGAAGGCGAGCAGCCCGCCGAGGCGGGGCGCCCGGCCGTAGAGGGCGGCGCCGGTGGCTCCGGCGAGGGTGTCCAGGTCGGCGGTGCCGTAGCGCTCCTTGACCGCTCCGACCAGGAAGAAGAGGAGGGCGGTGATCAGTCCGTGGGCGATGTTGGCGAAGAGCGCGCCGTTGACGCCGGTGGGGGTCATGGTCGCGATGCCGAGCAGGACGAAGCCCATGTGGCCGACGGAGGAGTAGGCGATCAGCCGCTTGAGGTCGCCACTGGCGCCCTCCCGGGCGAGGGCGAGGCAGGCGAGGGAGCCGTAGATGATGCCGACGACGGCGAAGGCGGCCAGGTAGGGGGCGAAGGTCCGCATGCCGTCGGGGGCGATGGGCAGGACGATCCGGACGAATCCGTACGTACCCATCTTGAGCATGACGCCCGCGAGGAGGACGGAGCCGACGGTCGGGGCGGCGGTGTGGGCGTCGGGCAGCCAGCTGTGCAGCGGCCACATCGGGGTCTTCACGGCGAGGCCGATGCCGATCGCCAGAACGGCGATGACCTGCGTGGACGCGGTGAGGCCCCGGCCGTTGTCAGTGGCGAGTGCCACCATGTCGAAAGTGCCGCTCTTCAGCCCGATGAGAAGGAGACCGAGCAGCATGACGACGGAGCCGAGCAGGGTGTAGAGGATGAACTTCATGGCGGCCGGCCCGCGTTCCGCGCCGCCCCAGCGCCCGATGAGGAAGTACATCGGGATGAGCACCATCTCGAAGGCGAGGAAGAAGAGCAGCAGGTCGAGGACGGCGAAGGTGGCCAGCGTCCCCGACTCCAGCACCAGCAGCAGGGCGACGAACGCCTTGGGGGACGGGCCCTTTGGCATCCGGTAGTAGCTGTAGAGCGCGCAGAGGAAGGTCAGCAGCGCCGTCAGGACCAGGAGGGGGAGGGAAATGCCGTCGACACCGAGGTGGATCCGGACGTCGAGCGCCGGGATCCAGCTGATGTCCGTCGTGGCCTGCATCTTCGACGGCTGGTCATGGTCGAACCCGATGACCAGGGCGATGACCGCGGCGAGCACCGCGCCGGTGACGGTCACGCCGTGGCGCAGGACCGCCTGGTCGGGGTTCTTCCCGCGCAGCCCCGGCGGGGCGGGCAGCAGCGCGGCCACGGCCCCGATGAGCGGGCCGGCGACGATGAACGCGAGAAGGAACTGCATCACGGACTCGCTGATATCGATCACGGCTCACGATCCGGCGTTGACATTGGACAGGACGACGACGGCGACCGCCAGGACGACGGAGCCCGCGAGCAGCACGCTCAGATAGGTCTGCACATTGCCGGTCTGGGCGCGGCGCACCAGCCGGCCGAGCCACTGGGTGCCGGCGCCGGCGCCGCGTACATAGGTGTCGACGACCTCGCGGTCGAGGAAGCGGACCAGTTCGGCGCCGGCGAGCACGGGGCGGACGAAGGCCGCGTGGTAGACGGCGTCCAGGTGGAAGCCGGACGCGGCGTGGCGGTGCAGGGGGCCGAGGAGGAGCCGCCCGGGGTCGGTGGGGTCGGGGGCCGAGGCGATCGAGCCGTACACCGGGGTGTGGGACTCGACGGCCTCCGCCTCCACGACGGACGGCGGGGCGTCCGGGTGGGCGACGGTCGCGCCCAGGGGGAAGCGGTCGCCGTCCCGGGCGCGCAGGCCGCGCCAGGCGCCGTAGGTGAGGACCCCGCCGATCAGGCCGGCCCCGGTGCCGAGGACGGCGGTGACCAGGGTGGGTTCGAGGGGGTGGCTGTCGAACCAGTCGTCGAGGTAGCCGAAGGTGAGGCCGAGTCCGAGGGAGGGGACGGCGAGCAGCCAGAGCACACCGGTCATCGCGAGGGGTTCGCGGCCGTGGTCGGGGGCCTCGGGTCCGTGGCCCCGGAAGGCGAGCAGCCAGAGCCGGGTGGCGTAGGCAGCGGTGAGGAGGGCGGCGAGCAGGCCGGCGACGAGGACGGTCCAGCCGGCGGCCGTGGGGGCCGCGGTGGAGTCGCCGAGCGCGGTGTGCTCGGCGGCGACCAGGACGGCCTCCTTGGAAAAGAAGCCGGCGAAGGGAGGGATCGCGGCGAGGGCGAGGAGGGCGACGGTCATCGTCCAGTAGGCGTCGGGGATGCGCCGGGCCAGGCCGCTCATCCGGGCCATGGCGGCCAGTGAATTGGTGCCGGCGGCGTGGATGACCACACCGGCGGCGAGGAACAGCAGGGCCTTGAAGGCCCCGTGGGTGAGGAGGTGGAAGACGGCCGCGCCCCGGTCGGCGACGGCGAGCGCGCCCGCCATGTAGCCGAGCTGGCCGATGGTCGAGTAGGCGAGGACGCGTTTGATGTCGTCCTGGGCGAGGGCGGCGAGACCCGAGCCGACCATGGTCACGGCGGCCATGACGGCAAGGACCGTCAGCGCGGCCGGGGAGGCGGCGAAGACGGGCAGCAGCCGGGCCACGAAGTAGATACCGGCCGCGACCATGGTCGCGGCGTGGATGAGCGCGGAGACGGGGGTGGGGCCGGCCATCGCGTCGGGGAGCCAGGTGTGCAGCGGGAACTGGGCCGACTTGCCCGCCACACCGGCGAGCAGGAGCAGCGCCACCAGGGTGGGGTGCTCGATCCGCCCCTCGGCGACGGCGTCCAGGACGCCGCTGATCCGGAAGGTCCCGGCGTCGGTGGCGAGAGCGAAGAGACCGATCAGGAAGGGGACGTCGCCCAACTTGGTGACCAGGAACGCCTTCAGGGACGCGGCGCGCGCCTCGGGGGTCTCCCAGTAGTGGCCGACGAGGAAGTAGGAGCAGATGCCCATGATCTCCCAGCCGACCAGCAGCACCATCAGATCGCCGGAGTAGACGACGAGGAGCATCGCGGCGGTGAAGAGGGAGACGAGAGCGGCGTAGGAGGGGTAGCGGGGGTCGTCGCGGAGATAGGCCGTGGAGTAGATCTGCACACAGGTCGCGACCACGGCGACGAGGACGGCGACCAGGGCGGCGAAGCCGTCGATGTGCAGGGCGAGGTCGATGGGGACCGAGCCGGTGGGGGTGAGGCGGGTGGCCGCGTCGACGGTCTCCCCGCCGCCCTGGCGCACGGCGACGACGACCGCGAGGACGGCCGAGGCCAGCGTGGGCACGATGGCGAGCGGCCGGACGAAACCGGGGGCCGTGCGGCCGGCGGCGAGGCCGGCGAGTGCGCCCAGGAAGGGAAGGAGGGGGACGAGGACGGCGAGGGTCGTGGTGGTCACGCGGTGGCCTCAGCCTTCTGCGTCCGCTGCGCCGGGGCGGCCGCGCCGGGGTCGTCGGGGGTGCCGTCGGGGCCACCGGGGGGTTCGGCGGTGTCCCGGAGCCGGTCGATGTCGGAGGTGCCGCGGTTGCGGTAGACCATCAGGACGATCGAGAGGCCGATGCCGATCTCGGCGGCGGCGATGGCGATGGTGAAGAGGGTGAGCGCCTGGCCGGAGTGGAGGGCGTCGCGGAGCCAGACGTCGAAGGCGACGAGGTTGAGGTTGACCGCGTTGAGCATCAGCTCGACGGACATCAGGACGAGGATCGCGTTGCGGCGGGCGAGGACGCCGTAGATGCCGGTGCAGAAGAGGAGGACGCTGAGCACGGCGGGGTAGGCGAGGTGCATCAGCGCTCTCCCTCGGAGTCGGCGGCCGGGCCGGAGCCGCCGTCCCGGGCGGGGGCGGCCGGGTCCTCGGTGGCGGCGGTGCCCCGAGCGGGGGTGCCGGTGCCCCGGGTGGGTGCGGCGGTGCTCCGGGTGGGTGCGGGGAGGCGGTCCTCGGCGCGCTTGCGGGAGAGGACGATCGCTCCGACGAGCGCGGCCAGCAGCAGCACGGACAGCGCCTCGAAGGGCAGCACCCAGTGCTGGAAGAGCATGGCGCCGGTGACCTCGGTGGAGCCCTGGACCGGGCCTTCGAGGTCGATCCAGGTGGTCCGGAAGGCGTCCACGACCACCCAGACCAGGGCGGTGGCGGCGGCTCCGGCGACGCCTGCGGCGATCCAGCGGTTGCCGGAGTCGGCGTCCGGGGAGGGGCCGATGGGTGCCCTGGTGAGCATCAGTCCGAAGAGGAGGAGGACCACCACGGAGCCGACGTAGATCAGGACCTGGACCCAGGCGATGAACTCGGCCGTGAGGAGGAGGTACTCGACGGCGAGGCCGCCGAGGGCGACCACCAGCCAGAGGGCGGCGTGCACCAGCTGGCGGGTGGTGACCGTCATCAGGGCCGCGCCGAAGGTGACGAGGCCGACGAGGAGGAAGGTGATCTCGACACCGGTGGGCGAGAGGAAGCCCGGGGCTTCGGCGGCCAGCGTCGTCACGGCCGTCCCGGCGGTGCTGGTCGCGCCGGTCACGCCGGTCGCACCGGCCATGGCTGCTGCGCCGGTCATGCGGGGCCCTCCTCGGCGGTGGGCACGTCCGGGCCGGGCCGGTCCGTGGGCGCGTCCTGGCCCGCCGGGGTGTCCTGGGCGGGCCGGGTGTCCTGGGCCGACTGCCCGGCGGCGGGCTGCCCGGCGGCGGGCTGCTCGGCGGTGGCCTGGGCAGCGGCGTCAGCGGCGGCTTCGGCCTCGGTGGCGGCCTGGGCGGCCAGTTTGTCGGCGGCCTTCCGCGCGGCGGCGATCTCCTTCGGCTCCTCGGCGGCGGGGTCGAGCGCGGGCGGCGCGGGCACCGTCCACATCCACTCGCGGAGCTTGTCCCGCTCGTGGGTGAGTTCGCGGATGTCCGTCTCCGCGTACTCGAACTCCGGCGACCAGAAGAGCGCGTCGAAGGGGCAGACCTCGATGCAGATACCGCAGTACATGCAGAGGGAGAAGTCGATGGCGAAACGGTCGAGAACGTTACGGCTGCGCTCGCGGCCGCCGGGGGCGGCGGCGGGGACCGTCTCCTTGTGGGAGTCGATGTAGATGCACCAGTCGGGGCACTCACGGGCGCAGAGCATGCAGACCGTGCAGTTCTCCTCGAACAGGCCGATCACGCCGCGGGTGCGGGGCGGAAGGTCGGGCTGGACGTCCGGGTACTGCGCGGTGACGGTCTTCCGCGTCATCGTGCGGAGGGTGACGGCCAGACCCTTGGCCAGTCCGGAGCCGGGGATGGGAGACATGATCAGGAAGTCACCACCTTCACGACGCCGGTCAGGGCGATCTGGGCGAGAGCGAGCGGGACCAGGGTGGTCCAGGCGAGTTTCTGCAACTGGTCCTCGCGCATCCGTGGATAGCTCACCCGCAGCCAGATGACGACGAAGGCGAGCACGGCCGTCTTGAGCAGGGTCCACACCCAGCCGAGGCCGTCGGCGCCCCAGGGGCCGTGCCAGCCGCCCAGGAAGAGGACGGTGGTCAGACCGCAGAGGACGACGATGCCCGCGTACTCGGCGAGCAGGAAGAGCGCGAACCGCAGACCCGTGTACTCGGTGTAGGCACCGAAGATGATCTCGGAGTCTGCGACCGGCATGTCGAAGGGCGGACGCTGGAGTTCGGCCAGGCCCGCCACGAAGAAGACCAGGGCCCCCGTGATCTGCCAGGGGATCCACCACCACTCGAAGGCGTCCAGGATGCCGGGGAGCGAGACCGTGCCCGCCGCCATGGCGACCGACGCGGCGGCGAGCAGCATCGGCAGCTCGTACGCGAGCAGCTGCGCCGCGGTGCGCAGGCCGCCGAGGAGGGAGAACTTGTTGGCCGATGCCCAGCCCGCCATCAGCGAGCCGAGGACGCCCGCGCCCATGACGGCCATGACGAAGAAGATGCCCGCGTCGATGACCTGGCCGACCATGCCCTCACCGGGGCCGATCGGGATGGCGACCAGCACGAGGAGGTAGGGGAGCAGGGCGACGGCGGGCGCGAGCTGGAAGACACGGCGGTCGGCGTTGGCCGGGACCACGTCCTCCTTCTGCGCGAACTTCACACCGTCGGCGACCAGCTGCGCCCAGCCGTGGAAGCCGCCCGCGTACATGGGGCCGAGGCGGCCCTGCATATGGGCCATCACCTTGTGCTCGGTCTGCCCGATGACGAGCGGGAGGACGAGGAAGACGGCGAAGACGACGAGCAGCCGTAGGGCGACGTCGAGAGCGTCGTTCACGCGGGGTCGCCTCCGGCGGGGTCGTGGGGTCTGGGGTGCTCGTCGGTGTCATCGGGCCCGGCGGTCACGCCCTGGTCCGCGGGTTCGGCCGCTGTGACCGCTTCGGCCGCCTTGACCGCTTCGGCCTCGGCTTCGGGGCCGTCCTGGTTCTCCGGTTTGTCCCGGTCCGATGGTTCGGGGCGGCCTTCGGGGTCCGGCTTCGTGCCGCTTCCGTCCCGTGTGTGGGAAGGTCCGGCATCGGTGGGCTCGGCGGGGCCGGCGGGCTCGGGGGCGGACGGGCCGTTCCGCTCCTGCGCCGTCCCCGGCACGGGGGTGTCGAACGCCGGGCGGGCGTGGTGCCACGGGGCGTCCGACGCACCGGGCCGGGGCTCGGCGGCGGGTCCCTGGGGCCCCGCGCTCCCGGTCGCCCCTGTGTCCTTGGGGGCCTCGGCCGTCCCGTTGGTCTCGGTCGTCCCGGTGGCCTCAGTGGTTCCGGTGGCCTCAGTGGTTCCGGTGGCCTCAGTGGTGCCGTCGGCCCGGCTCAGGCCGGGCGAACCCGGGCCCGCGCCCGAGCCCGGTTCCGGTGCGTGTGCCGGGGTGTCCTGGGGCGGCGCGGCCTGGCTCGCGGAGCCCTCGGCGGCGCTGCGGGTGCGGCGCGGCGGGGCCGGCCGGCTCGCCGAGCCGTCGCTCGCGCTGCGGACCCGGCGTACGGGACGCTCCCCGGCGGCCGGCGTCTCCGGGGCGGCCTGGCTCGCGGAACCCTCGCTCACGCTCCGGGCGCGGCGCACGGGACGGTCCCCGGCGGCGGCCGCGGCGCGGGGGGCGCGGGCCGGGCGGGCCGGGGCCGGGGGCAGCTGGCCCTTGAGCGGGCCCCACTCGTTGGGGTCGGGCACGCCCGGCGGCAGCATCTGACGCCGCTTGGGCCCGCCGTGCTCGGACTCGCCCGGCTCCTTCGCGCCGGGCCACGCCTTGGCGACCCGGGCGGCGAGGACGAAGTCCTTGCGCAGCGGATGTCCCTCGAAGCTCTCCGGCAGCAGCAGCGGCACGAGGTGCGGGTGGCCGGTGAAGTCGACGCCGAACATCTCGTGGGTCTCCCGCTCGTGCCAGCCGGCGCCCGCGTAGACGCCGATGGCGGTCGGGAGCGCGGGGGCCTCGTGCGGAACCGTCGTACGGAGCAGCAGCCGGCGCACCCGGCCCACCGCCGGGGAGACGACGTGGGCGCAGACCCGAAAGCCCGTACCCGGCTCGTCCACCGCGCTCAGCCAGTCGAAGTAGGAGCAGCCGAGGGCGTCACGGGCGGTTTCCAGGGCCGTGATCCAGGAGCCGGCCGGCACATCGACGGTGAGGAGGTCGTAGGCGTACTCGGCGGTGGCGTCCGGGCCGAAGACGTCGGTGACGCCGTCCGGGAGGCTGTCGTACACGCTCACTGCCCGGCCTCCTTCTCCGCACCGGGCGCGGCAGGCGGGTCCGGGGACGGCACAGGCTCCGGGGACGGCACAGACACAGGCGCCGGAGCCGGGGGCGGGGTGACCAGGCCGCTGCGGAGCTGTCCGGCGGAGGCCCGGCCGGTGGCGCCGTACCGCTCGCCGAGCGATTCCCGGGCGATCTTCTCCTGGAGCTTCAGAATGCCCTGGAGCAGCGCCTCGGGGCGGGGCGGGCACCCCGGCACGTAGACGTCGACGGGGATGATCTGGTCGACGCCCTTGGTGACCGCGTACGAGTCCCAGTAGGGCCCGCCGCAGTTGGAGCAGGCGCCGAAGGAGATGACGTACTTGGGCTCGGGCATCTGCTCGTAGAGCCGCTTGACGGCCGGGGCCATCTTGTCGGTGACGGTCCCGGAGACGATCATGAGATCGGCCTGGCGCGGCCCCGGCGCGAAGGGGATCACCCCGAGCCGGATGAAGTCGTGGCGTGCCATCGAGGCGGCGATGAACTCGATGGCGCAGCAGGCGAGGCCGAAGTTGAAGACCCAGAGGCTGTAGCGGCGGCCCCAGTTCAGGACCACCTTCATCGGCTCGGGGGCGAGCCGGGAGAGCACCCCGAGCCGCTGGGGCTCCGGCAGCGGCACCGGGCCGGAGCCCGCCGGCGCGGCGGGAGCGGCCGCCGGCACCGGGGCGCCCGGCGAGGAGGAGTCCGGCGAGGGGGTCACGTCCATGCCAGGACGCCCTTCTTCCATGCGTAGAGCAGTCCCACGGCCAGGAAGCCGAGGAAGATGAACATCTCCACCAGGGTGGTCGCGCCGTAGCCCGGAGCGGCGAAGACCGTGGCCCAGGGGAAGAGGAAGATCGAGTCCACCGCGAAGATCACATAGAGGAAGGCATAGACGTAGTAGCGGACCTGGGTGTGCGCCCAGCCCTCGCCGACGGGGTCCACTCCGCACTCGTAGGTGAGCAGTTTCTCGGGCGTGGGCACCACGGGCCGCAGCAGCCGGCCCGCGCCGAACGCCACCGCGACGAAGAGCACGCCGATCACCGCGAGCAGCCCGACCGCCGAGTAGCTGTTGTAGTACTCGGTGTGGTCGGCCGCGAGCACGGCCACGGTCGGTTCCGGCACGTCCGCCCCTCGCTCCCTGACCTGTGCAGATCCCCCGGCCCACCAGGCTCCCTGCCTGGCCTCCCGGGCGATCTGTTCGACGATCTGTGTTCCGTACGGACGCGAGTCTAGGCCCTGCTAAAGAGACGGTAAGCAGGAGTGTCGGCACAGCCGCCGGGTCGGGAGGTGGGGATATCCCCCTGCCGACCCCACCGAGCCACCCCATGGCGCGAAAGACCCGATACCAGGCAGGCTGGCCTGCATGACCGTGAGCAGCACCCCCTCCGACGCCGCCTTCCGGGCCGCCGGAGACGACCGTCGGCGCGTCCCCTCCCCGCACCGCGCCCCCGACCGCACCGCCGACCGGGCGCCCGACCGCGCCCCGGCCGACGAGGCCGGGCTCGCCGGGCTGCCCGGGTCGGCCGGGTCGGCCGCACTGCCCGGATCGGCCGGCTCTGGCGGCTCGGGCGGGCTCGGAAAGGCCGGCGACGACCGCCCGCCGCCGCCCCGGCTCGCGTACGACGGTCACACCTGGAAGGAAATCGCCCATCTGGTGGCCGACCTGCCCCTGGCGATCGTCGGATTTGTTTACGCGACGTTCACAATCATGGTGGGCGCGACGCTGTCGGTCACCGTGGTCGGGCTGCCCCTGCTGGTGCTCGCTCTCGCCGGGGCCCGGCTGCTCGGGAAGGGCGAGCGGGCCCGGGCGCGGAAGCTCCTCGGGGTACGGATCGACGAGCCGAGCCCGCCGCACGGGGGCCGGCGCGACATCGGCGTCACGGCCCGGCTGTGGGAGGCGCTCAAGGACCCGGTCGGCTGGCGGACGATGCTGTTCTGCCTGATCCGGCTGCCCTGGGGGCTCCTCACCTTCACCGTGGTGACGGTGGGTCTCTTCGTGCTCTGGCCGGTCCTGCCGTTCATCGTGCGCGGGCTGGCCAACGCGGACCGGGCGATGGTGCGGGGGCTGCTCTCCCCCTCGGACGAGCTGGAGCGGCGGGTCGCCGAACTGGAGTCGGACCGGGGGGTGGTCGTGGACACCGCCGCCGCCGACCTCCGCCGCATCGAACGCGACCTCCACGACGGGGCACAGGCCCGTCTCGTCGCCCTCGCCATGGGCCTCGGACTCGCGAAGGAAAAGCTGCTGGAGGACCCGGACGCGGCGGCCGCCATGGTCGACGAGGCCCATGGCGAGGTGAAGCTCGCCCTCCAGGAACTCCGCGACCTCGCCCGGGGCATCCACCCCGCCGTCCTCACCGACCGGGGGCTCAACGCGGCGCTCTCCTCCGTCGCCGCCCGCTGCACCGCTCCCGTACGGGTGGCGGTGGACCTCGCCGAGCGGCCGGCGGCAGCGATCGAGGGCATCGCCTACTTCACCGTTTCCGAACTGCTCCAGAACATCAGCAAGCACGCCCGCGCCGGCAGCGCGAACGTGGAGGTCTGGCGGGCGGGGGACCGGCTCCTCCTCCAGGTGGACGACGACGGGGTGGGCGGGGCGAGCCTCGACCGGGGGACCGGGCTCGCCGGGCTCGCCGAGCGCCTCGGCGCCGTCGACGGGCTCCTGGTGGTGGAGTCCCCCGTGGGCGGCCCGACCACGGTCACGGTCGAGGTGCCTTGGCGCGACCGGCCCCGGGGCTGAGACCGGCCACGAAGCCACGAAGCCACGACAGCCTGCCCGGACGCCCGCACGCCCGCACGCTTACGACCCGTCGGCCCGTCGGCCCGGGGTAGGGAAAACCCCCGTCCCAAGACGCCGACGCTCCACATGGTGTGCCCCTCCCCGTCCGGCGCACCCTTGACCCCATGACAGCCCGTACCGAAGAACGGACGATCCCCATGGCCATGGACCACCAGCTGGAGAGGCCCGACAGGTCCGGGTACCCCGCCCGCCGGGTGCCCGCGCCCCTGCGGGCCCCGTTCGAGGCACGGACCTGGCGCGAGTTCGGCCATCTGATGCTCAGCCTGCCGATCAGCGTGTTCCTCTTCGTCTTCGGTCTGCTGACGGTCACGCTCAGCGCCGGCCTGCTGGTCACCTTCCTGGGGGTGCCGATCCTGGCCGCCGGCCTCACCCTCTGCCGGGGCTTCGGCGCGCTGGAGCGCGCGCGGGCCCGGGCGCTGCTCGGGATGGAGATCGACGACCCCGAGCCGCTGCGCCCCCGCGGCGGCGGGCTGATGCCCTGGGTCGGCGCCGTGCTCAAGAGCGGGTCGTCCTGGCGGCAGCTGCTCTACACGCTGATCCACTTCCCCTGGGCCGTGATGGCCTTCACCGCGAGCCTGGTGTTCTGGACGACGGGCTGGCTCCTGGCGCTGTACCCGCTGTGGCAGTGGGTCCTGCCGACCTACACCGACCAGCCCGGCATCCAGCTGTACGGGAACAGCGAGGGCGACGCCTTCTACCTCGACACCCCGTTCGAGATCGCGGGCGCGACGCTCGTGGGGCTGCTGGTCCTGCTGGCGGCCTCCTGGCTGATCCGGGGCTTCGCCCAGGTGGACCGGCTGATGGTCGGCGGGCTGCTCGGTCCTTCGTCGCTGGCGACCCGGGTGGTCGAGCTGGAGTCGGACCGGGGCGTGGTCGTGGACACCGCCGCCGCCGACCTCCGCCGCATCGAACGCGACCTCCACGACGGGGCACAGGCCCGTCTCGTCGCCCTCGCCATGGGCCTCGGACTCGCCAAGGAGAAGCTGCTGGAGGACCCGGACGCGGCGGCCACCATGGTCAACGAGGCCCACGGCGAAGTGAAGCTCGCCCTCCAGGAACTCCGCGACCTCGCCCGCGGCATCCACCCCGCCGTCCTCACCGACCGGGGACTGAGCGCCGCGCTCTCCTCAGTCGCCGCCCGCTGCACGGTCCCGGTCACCGTCCGGGTCGACCTGGAGTCCCGGCCGGCCGCGGCCATCGAGGGCATCGCCTACTTCACCGTTTCCGAACTGCTCCAGAACATCAGCAAGCACTCGCGTGCCACCCGCGCGACCGTGGAGGTCTGGCGGGCGGGCGACCGGCTCCTCCTCCAGGTGGACGACGACGGGCAGGGCGGTGCGACGCCGGACGGCGGCACCGGGCTCGCCGGGCTCACCGAACGCCTCGACGCCGTCGACGGGGTCCTCGCCATCGACTCGCCCCCCGGCGGCCCGACCACGGTCATCGCCGAGCTGCCCTGGCGCAACTGACCCACGGCCCCCTCGGTCCGGCCCCACGCCGACCCCCGCAACGGCCTCCGCAACGGGCCCCGCGACGGCCCCCGCGAGGCCGTTTCGCCGGTGTCGCCGGCCCGCTGACCTGACGCAGTTCCCCCGGTGCGGCTCCCCGTACCCGGTCCGGCCCCGGATACTGGGTCTTCGGTACCGACAGCGGGACAGCAAGGACATGGGGGCGTCAGGCAGTGGTGGATGCGGTGGAGGACAGAGTACGGATCGTGATCGCCGAGGATTCGGTGCTGCTCCGGGAGGGGCTGACCAGGCTCCTGAACGATCGCGGACACGAGGTCGTGGCCGGCGTGGGCGACGGAGACGCGCTGGTCAGGATCGTCGGCGAGCTGGCGTCCCAGGGCGCGCTGCCGGATGTGGTGGTCGCCGACGTCCGGATGCCGCCCACCCATACGGACGAAGGCGTCCGGGCGGCGGTACGGCTGCGCAAGGACCATCCGGAGCTGGGTGTGCTGGTGCTCTCCCAGTACGTGGAGGAGCAGTACGCCACCGAGCTGCTGGCAGGCAGCAGCCGGGGCGTGGGCTATCTCCTCAAGGACCGGGTGGCCGAGGTGCGCGAGTTCGTCGACGCCGTGGTGCGGGTGGCCCGCGGTGGCACCGCGCTGGACCCCGAGGTGGTCGCCCAGCTGCTGGGCCGCAGCCGCAAGCAGGACGTACTGGCCCATCTCACCCCCCGCGAGCGGGAAGTCCTCGGTCTGATGGCCGAAGGCCGGACGAACTCCGCGATCGCCCGCCGGCTCGTGGTGAGCGACGGAGCGGTGGAGAAGCACGTCAGCAACATCTTCCTCAAACTCGGGCTCTCCCCGAGTGACGGGGATCACCGACGCGTACTGGCCGTGCTGACCTATATCAATTCCTAGCGGGACCGGCACTCCGCCATCAACCCGGACCGCCGGCCGGTCCTAGTACCAAAGGACGAGCGGGAAGCCTCTTCCTGGAACCCCCCGGGGAGAGGGTTAAATGACGACAAACCAGGTCATCGAGGCGTCTCACGGGCTGGTCCACCATATGAGCAACCCAGGGAAGGGCACCCTTACCCACGTAGGGTGGCTCTCTGGGCGACCAGTGGGACGGTCGGCCCGAGCAGCCGCCTCAAGGGAGGTCCAGTTCAGTGACCAGCCAGGTCAGTAGCCCCGCCGAGCATGCCGATGAGGCACTCGTCGGTGGCCAGCGCAAGCCCGACGCCCCCGATGAAGCCGGAGCCAAGGAGGTTCGCCGGTTGGATCGGGTGATCATCCGGTTCGCGGGGGACTCGGGTGATGGTATGCAGCTCACGGGTGACCGGTTCACTTCGGAGACGGCGTCGTTCGGGAACGATCTGTCGACGCTGCCGAACTTCCCGGCGGAGATCCGGGCGCCTGCCGGGACCCTGCCGGGGGTGTCGTCGTTCCAGCTGCATTTCGCCGATCATGACATCCTCACCCCCGGTGACGCCCCCGATGTGCTGGTCGCGATGAACCCGGCCGCCCTGAAGGCCAACCTCGCCGACGTGCCCCGCGGCGGGGAGATCATCGTGAACACCGACGAGTTCGCGAAACGGGCGATGGCGAAGGTCGGCTGGACGGCCTCACCGCTGGAGGACGGGACCCTGGAGGGCTACCGCGTCCACCCCGTACCGTTGACCACGCTGACCATCGAAGCCCTGAAGGACTTCGGCCTCTCCCGCAAGGAGGCCGAACGCTCCAAGAACATGTTCGCGCTCGGACTGCTGTCGTGGATGTACCACCGGCCCACCGAGGGCACCGAGAGCTTTCTGCGCCGCAAGTTCGCCAAACGGCCGCAGATCGCCGAGGCGAACATCACCGCGTTCCGCGCGGGCTGGAACTTCGGCGAGACGACCGAGGACTTCGCCGTCTCCTACGAAGTCGCCCCCGCCGCGGCCGCGTTCCCCACCGGCACCTACCGCAACATGTCCGGGAACCTCGCCCTCTCCCTCGGCCTGGTCGCCGCCTCGGTGCGCGCCGGCCTGCCGCTGTATCTGGGCTCGTATCCGATCACGCCGGCCTCCGACATCCTGCACGAGCTGTCCAAGCACAAGAACTTCGGCGTGCGGACCTTCCAGGCCGAGGACGAGATCGCCGGCATCGGCGCCGCCCTCGGCGCCGCGTTCGGCGGCGCCCTCGCGGTCACGACGACGTCAGGGCCCGGCGTGGCGCTCAAGTCGGAGACGATCGGGCTGGCGGTGTCCCTGGAGCTGCCGCTGATCATCGTGGACATCCAGCGCGGTGGCCCGTCGACGGGTCTGCCGACGAAGACGGAGCAGGCCGACCTCCTCCAGGCGATGTACGGGCGCAACGGCGAGGCCCCGGTGCCGGTGATCGCCCCCCAGACCCCCGGCGACTGCTTCGACGCCGCCCTGGAAGCCGCCCGCATCGCCCTCACCTACCGCACCCCGGTGTTCCTGTTGTCGGACGGGTATCTGGCGAACGGGTCGGAGCCGTGGCGGATCCCCGAAACGCAGGAGCTGCCCGACCTTCGGACCGAGTTCGCCACCGGACCCAACCACACAATGCCCGACGGTGTGGAGGTGTTCTGGCCCTACAAACGCGACCCCCACACCCTCGCCCGCCCCTGGGCCGTCCCCGGCACACCCGGCCTCGAACACCGCATCGGCGGGATCGAGAAACAGGACGGCACCGGCAACATCTCCTACGACCCCGCCAACCACGAACACATGGTCCGCACCCGCCAGGCCAAGATCGACCAGCTCACCGTCCCCGACCTCACCGTGGACGACCCCGACGGCACCGCGAAGGTCCTCGTCCTGGGCTGGGGCTCCACCTACGGCCCCATCACCGCCGCCGTCCGCCGCCTGCGCCGCGACGGTACATCGATCGCCCAGGCCCACCTGCGCCACCTCAACCCCTTCCCCCCCAACCTCGCCACCGTCCTGGAACGCTACGAGCGGGTCGTCATCCCCGAAATGAACCTCGGCCAGCTCGCCACCCTCATCCGCGCCAGATACCTCACCCCCGCCCACTCCCACACCCAGGTCAACGGCATGCCCTTCAAAGCAGCCCAGCTCGCCGCCGCCCTCAAGGAGCACACCGATGACTGCTGAACCCCTCACCCTCATCCCCAAAGCAGCGGCGCAGCAGACCATGAAGGACTTCAAGTCCGACCAGGAAGTCCGCTGGTGCCCCGGCTGCGGCGACTACGCCATCCTCGCCGCCGTCCAGGGCTTCATGCCCGAACTCGGCCTCGCCAAAGAGAACATCGTCTTCGTCTCCGGCATCGGCTGCTCCTCCCGCTTCCCCTACTACATGAACACCTACGGGATGCACTCCATCCACGGCCGCGCCCCCGCCATCGCCACCGGCCTGTCCACCTCACGCCGCGACCTGTCCGTCTGGGTCGTCACCGGCGACGGCGACGCCCTCTCCATCGGCGGCAACCACCTCATCCACGCGCTGCGCCGCAACGTCAACCTCAAAATCCTCCTCTTCAACAACCGCATCTACGGCCTCACCAAAGGCCAGTACAGCCCGACCTCCGAGACGGGGAAGATCACCAAATCCACCCCCATGGGCTCCCTCGACGCCCCCTTCAACCCCGTCTCCCTCGCCATCGGAGCCGAAGCCACCTTCGTCGCCCGCACCATCGACTCCGACCGCAAACACCTCACCGACGTCCTCCGAGCCGCCGCCGCCCACCCCGGCACCGCCCTCGTCGAGATCTACCAGAACTGCAACATCTTCAACGACGGCGCCTTCGAAGCCCTCAAGGACAAAGAACAAGCCCAACACGCCGTCATCCGCCTCGAACACGGCCAACCCGTCACCTTCGGCCCCGACCACACCCAGGGCGTCATCCGCGACCCCGCAACCGGCGACCTCACCGCCACCACCCTCACCCCCGACAACCAACACCACCTCATCACCCACAACGCCCACCACCCCTCCCCCACCCCCGCCTTCGCCCTCTCCCGCCTCGCCGACCCCGACACCCTCCACCACACCCCCATCGGCATCTTCCGCGACATCCAACGCCCCGTATACGACACCCAAATGGCCGAGCAGGTCGACGGTGCGATCGAGCAGTCGGGGAAGGGTGACCTGGGGGCGCTGCTCGCGGGCAACGACACCTGGACGGTCGTCGGCTGACCAGTCGCCGGCTCACCGAGTGGGCGTCAGCTCCGGGAGCTGAACCGGTGGCCGGGGCGTTCCGGTTGCCGGTTCAGCGGGGCGACGGCGGTTCGACGTCGCGGTACGGGCCCAGGAAGCGGGCCCGGCCGTTCTCCACCCGGCGGGTGTGGACGCCGCCCAGCCGCTCGTCCAGCAGGCCGGTCTCCTTCCGGAAACCCAGCGTCCTGACGACGCCGTCGTGCCGCACCTCGCGCAGCCGGACGAGCAGTGAGGGCCGTCCGGGGGTCGCGGTCGCCAGCTCGCGGATCCCCTGGGCGGCGAAGTTCACCGCGTCGTACATCTCCGCCGCGTACGGATCGGGCTCGGCCGCCCCCCACCGGGCCCGGTACGCGGCGGTGAAGGCCTTCGCGGCGACGGAGGTCAGCCGGGCCGGGTCGGCGTGGGCGGTGCCGAAGATCCAGCCCTCGGCCGCGCGACCCGCCCGGGCCAGGAACTCCGGTTCCAGTACGGGGCCGAGGGCCGCGCACAGCCCCTCGTACCCCCGGTCCGCGAGCGCGCGGGCGAGCCGGGCCGCGCGGGCGGGCGAGTTCCCCGCGTAGAGCATCCCGTCGGCCCGGCCGGCCGTGATCCGGGCGGCGGCGGGGCCGAAGTCGTCGCTGTCCGCCGCGACCGTGTGCACCGTGACCACGGCGGACACCCCGGGGTTCACCCGCATCTGGCGGACGATCTCCCAGGTGTCCTCGCCGCCGGCCAGATCCTCGACGACGCTCAGCCGCTTCACCCCGGCGGTGTGCAGGTACTGGGTAATGGCGGGGATCAGCAGCATGTCCTGGATCCGCAGCTCGAAGTAGCCACGGCGTTCGGGGGGAGGGAGCCGGCCGGCGGCCGAGATGGAGACGGCGAGCAGCGGCAGCGAGTGTTCCAGATAGCGCGGCCGTACGGCGTCGGCGATCGCCCGGGTGGTGAGTCCGGCCACGGCGAGCACCCGCCGGTCGGCGGCGAAGGCGGCAGCGGCGGCGAGTGCCTTCGCCCGGTCCCCGGCGTCGTCCACGACCTTCAGTTCCAGGTCGAAGGGGCGGTCCCGGCGGGCGTTGAAGACCTCGGCCGCGAGCGTTGCCCCGCGTTGCTGGGCCCGTCCGCCGGCGGCGTGCGGTCCGCTCAGATCGGTCTGTACGCCGATGACATGCCGGGGCAGCGGCCCCCGCCCGGTCCTGGATCCGTCACCCCCGTCGTTCCCGTCCGCCGCGCCCCGGCTGATCCAGGCGGCGAGCCCGCCGGCCCCGGTCACGGCGGCGGCCGACCCGAGGACGAGCAGCCGGCGCCGGGGCGGCCGGGGCCCGGCGGGCGGCTCCGGGGCGACCGCGAGCGTCGGTTCCGGTACGGGCAGGTCGAGGGCGCGGGCCGAGCGTTCCGCGATCAGTGCGGGGAGTCCGGTCGGCAGCCAGCCGTCGGCGGGTGCGGGCGGGGCTCCGGTCCGTGGGTCGGTGAGCGCGGCGCCCAGGCCGGCCGCCGTGGGCCGGGCCGCCGGGTCCTTGGCGAGGCAGGAGCGGATCAGGGCCAGCAGTCCGGGCGGGATCCCGTCGAGGTCGGGTTCCTCGTGGACGGTGCGGAAGACGATCGCGGCCACCGTGCCCGTACCGAAGGGCCGTCGGCCGGTCGCCGCGTACGCCAGGACACAGCCCAGCGAGAAGACGTCGCTCGCCGGTCCGATCCCGCCGCCGGTGCCTGTTCGGGCCTGTTCGGGCGAGAGATAGCCCGGGGAGCCGATCATGGCGTCGGTCGCGGTGAGGGCGGTGGCACCGGCGGAGCGGGCGATCCCGAAGTCGATCAGCCGGGCCCGTCGAGCGCGAGCAGCACATTGGCGGGTTTGACGTCCCGGTGGACGAGTCCGGCCCGGTGGACGGCGGCGAGGGCGTCGGCGAGCCGGGCCCCGAGGGTCCGTACGGTGTGCTCGGGCAGGGGGCCGTGTGCCGCCACCGCCGCGACCAGGGAGGGGCCGGGAACGTACTCGGTGGCCAGCCAGGGTTCGCGGGCCTCGGGGTCGGCGGCGGTCACCCGGACGACCCAGGGGCCGGTGATCGACCGGGCGGCCTCGGTCTCGCGGCGGAACCGGGCCCGGAAGCCGGGGTCCGCGGCGTGCTCCGCGCGGATCAGCTTGAGCGCGACCAGGGCGCCCCCGGGGGAGCGGGCGAGATGGACGACGCCCATGCCGCCCGCGCCGAGCCGGCCGAGGAGCCGGAACCCGGCGACGGTGGAGGGGTCACCCGGCTTCAGCGGCTCCATGCGGGGCCTCCGGGGCGCTTCAGCGGTGCCATGCGGGGCTCCCGGAGGTTCCGTGCCGGGGCCCGGGAGTTCCCTGCCGGACCCCGGGTCGTCCCAGCGGCCGTGCGGGTGCGGGTTCGTTCCTGCCGGGCCCCGGGCCGTGCGGGTTCGTTCCTGCCGGCCCCGGGCCGTGCCGGTTCCTGCCGGGCCCCGGGTCGTACGGGTTCGTTCCTGCCGGCCCCGGGCCGTGCCGGTCGTCGCATCGCTCAGGCCCCCCGTGTCCCGCCGGGGCTCCGGGTCGGTGCCTCGGCGACGTACTCGAAGCGTCCGTCCTTCACCCGGTGGAGCACGGTGCCGAAGTTCTTCCGGTGGCCCTGCTCGGCGTCGAACCGGTAGTCGCCCATGATCCCCCGGTGGTTCCGGGCCCGTAGCGCGGCGCAGAGGTTCCGCCGTACCGGCTCGGGGTCGTCACGTACCTCGTTCACCAACTCCTCGATCATCATCGTGACGGCGTCGAAGGACTCCGCCGCGTAGTGGCCGGGGGCCCTCTTGTGGACGGCGCGGTACGCGGCGACGAACGACCTGGCGGCCGCTCCGGTGCGCCGGGTGGGGTCGCCGACGGGTGCGGCGATCACCCAGCCCTCGGCGGCGTCGCCCGCGAGCCGGATGAAGTTCCTGTTCAGCGCGTGGGGCCCCGAGAGCCGGGGACCGTCGAACCCCCGGGCTTGGAGCAACCGGGCGGCCTGGGCCGCCGAATGCGCGGGACCGGCGTGGACATAGGAGTCGATTCCCTCCTCCAGCATGCTGTCGATGACGGACCTGTCGGGCCCGACGGACGCGGGCACCACCCGGGGCAGGGTGCGGTGGCCGAACCGGGTCCGCAGCGCGTGGTTCACGATCGCCACCTGCTGCCAGGCGTACTGGTCGTCGGTGCGGTCCAGCAGCAGCCCGGGGCGGGCCGTGGCGACCCCCTTCTCCCGGTAGAGGCCCTGGAGGTGGTAGGCCAGCTGAATGCCCGTGATCACATGGTCGGGGATCACGCGGATGAAGGATTCGCCCGGCTTCGCGGTCAGCGTGTTGAGTCCGGCGGAGACCGACATCAGCGGCAGCAGCGCCTCCTCGTACGTGGACAGCACCGCCTCGGTGGTGTAGTCGCCGGTGGAGCCGAGGACGGCGGCGACGGAGCGGTCGCCGGCCAGCCGGCGGGCGGCGGCCCGCGCCTTCGCGTGGTCCCCGGCGTCGTCCTCGACCCTGAGTCCGAGCGGGAAGGGCCGGTCGCGGCGGGCGTTGTACGCGGCCACCGCGAGGCCGGCCCCGCGCACCTGCTCCTCGCCGATGGCCGCCTGACGGCCGGTCCGGTCGGCCTGCACCCCGATGGTCCAGGTGTGCTTCTTCGGGGGCGCCTGGCCGCTGCCGTCCCTGCCGTCCCTGTCGCGCAGCCCGGCCCAGAGGCCGAGACCACCGCCGGCGGCGATGACCGCGCCCCCGGCGGCGAGCACGAACCGGCGCCGGCCCGGCACGGCGGTCCGGCCGGGTTCCGGCGCGGCGGGCGCCCGGGTGACCTCGATGTCGGGGAGGGCCAGCATGCGGGCGGAGCGTTCGGCGATGGTGCGGACGACGGCCGGGGGCAGCCAGTCGGCGGCGCCGCCGGGGGCGTCCTCGGCGAGCCGTTCGGCGACCTCGTCGGCGGTGGGCCGGTGCGCCGGGTCCTTGGCGAGGCAGTCGGCGAGGAGGGCCGCGAGGCCGTCCTCGATGCCGCTGAGGTCGGGGTCGTCGTGGACGGTGCGGTAGAGGAGGGCGTCGACGGCGCCCCGGCCGAAGGGGAGCCGGCCGGTGACCGCGTACGCGAGCAGGCAGGCCAGCGCGAAGACATCACTGGGCGGGCCGATCTCGGAGCCCCGGGCCTCGGCCTGTTCGGGGGCGAGGAAGCCGGGGGTGCCGACGACGATGTCGGTGGCGGTCAGCGCGGTCTCGTCGGCGGTGCGGGCGATCCCGAAGTCGATCAGCCGGGGCCCGTCGACGGCGAGCAGCACATTGGCGGGTTTGACGTCCCGGTGGACCAGGCCGGCCCGGTGCACGGCGGCGAGCGCGCGGGCGAGGCCGACACCGAGGACGCGGGCGCTGCGGACGGGCAGCGGGCCGTGGGCGGCGACGGCCTCCGCGAGGGAGGGGCCCGGGACGAAGGCGGTGGCGAGCCAGGGCTCGGGCGCGTCCGGATCGGCGCCGGTGACCGGTACGGCCCAGGGGCTGACGACCCGGCGGGCCGCTTCGACCTCGCGGCGGAAGCGGGCCCGGAAGTCGGGGTCGTCGCGCTGGTCGGAGCGGGTGACCTTGACGGCGGCGAGTTCACCGGCGTCGGTACGGCCGAGATAGACGACGCCCATGCCACCGGCGCCGAGCCGGCCGAGGAGCCGGTATCCGGCGATGGCGGAGGGGTCCCCGGGGAGCAGCCGGTCCAGCGCGTCGGCGGGCTCGGGGGCGGGAGCGGGGACGGGAAGGGGGGCAGGGGCCGGAAGGGGAGCGGGCGGCGGGCCGAAGCCGGCGGGCTGCCCCTGCGTGCCGGGCCCGGCGGGTGCGTCGGGGGGCGGGGCGGGCGTACGGGTCCGGGGGCCGGGGCCGCCGGCTGCGGCGGGTGGGGCGTACTGACGGGGGTCGGCGGGCGGCGGACCGCCGGGGTCCCTGGCATCGGATGGCACGGCTCCGGGCCGTGGGGCATCGGCCACGGCGGCGGCGCCGGTGCGGCCGATGCCGGTGGGAGAGCCACCCGACGCCGAAGCAGGCTCACCGGCATCAGCCGCAGCGGCCGATACCACCCCGTGCGGATGGGTGGCGGGCCGCTGGTCACGGATGCTGCCGGTGCCGGGGCCCTGGACAGCCATGTCCGCGCCTGCCGGACCAGAACCAGGCGGCTCGGCACCGCGCCTGCGGTCACGGGCGTCGCCGGTGTCCTCGGCACGCGCGGAGGCAGCCGTCCCGGGGGCAGCCCGAGGCGTCTCCAGCTCCAGCTCCGGCTCCGGCATCGGGGACCGGCCCGGCGAGCCGGTGGCCCCCCTGCCGTCCTCCGGCCGGCCAGGACCGGCCGGAGCAGCCCCGGGCGTACGGGGATCACCCACGACGGCACGGGACGGGGAGCCCCCGGGCACAGCCGGACCCGGCGCGAAGTGCTCGGGCGCGGCAGGCGGTGGACCTGGTTCGCGAGGATCCCCCGGCCCCGCGTCCTGCGAGTCCGAGCCCTGCGCCCCTGCCTCCTGCGAACGGCCGTCCCGCGCGGGGCCGTCCCCGGGCCGATTGCCCCCCGGCCGGCCACCCTCCGGCCGGCCACCCTCCGGCAGGCCTTCCTCCGGCAGGCCTTCCTCCGAGCTGGTCACCGTGCCTCCAGACGCTTCTCGACACGGCTGAGCATCCCCGTCAGGGCCTGCGCCCGCGCCTTGTGGACGTCCGGATCCCGGTGCCCCTCGGCCCCCTTCGTGACGGCGGCCATCGTCACCTGCCCCATCCGTGACTGGAACCAGCCGTACGTGTGCGTCCCCGGGAACTCGCCGGTCGTGTACTTCCCGATCTCACCGAGCGAGTCCTCCGCCGTCAGATTCGTCCCGCTGCCGAACGCCGTGCCGATCGACGACAGCCCGCTGACCCGCTCGCCGTCCCGCAGCTTCTGGTCGGGGCACCGCAGCGCCTCCTCCAGCGTCCCGGCCATCTCCCAGTCGGCCGCCCGGACATCGCGGTGCACGGTGACGGTCGCGGCGACCCGGAGCGGGCCCCTGCCGGCCGCCGCCGGCAGCTCGCTGTAGGCCGTGACGCTCGCAAGCACCGTGTCCGGGAGCGTGCCGCCCTGCCACACGCACCGCTCGTCCAGCACCGGCCAGGACCCCGGCGGGCTCAGATGCGGGCTCCGCCGGACATAGCCGGGACCCCACAGATCGGGCCCGGCGACCACCGCCTCCGCCAGTTCGCGGGCCTGCGCCGCCGTCCGGGGCAGCCGCTCCGGGTCGGGGTCGAAGCCCAGCCCCGACGGCGTCGGACTCGCGCCCGTACCCGCCTCCGTGCCCGTACCCGCCTCCGTGCCCGTGCCCGTGCTCGCGGCGGCCGGCCGCAGTGCCTCACCGCCCGGCTTCCCGGCACCGTCCCCCGCGGGTCCCGCGCAGCCCGTCCAGAGCAGCGCTCCCGCCAGTGCGCCGCCGACGGCGCGCGTCGCTCTCCCGTACCTCATGGTCGCCCCACCACACGTTCCCCCAGAGTCGTGACGATCACAGGGCCCGTCCCGCAACCGGACCCGGCCTCCCCTCCGGTGCGCGTCCCGGCCACTGGCTGAGCGCCAGCAGTGACGCCTGGTACGAGCGGCTGGTTCCCGACGGTCGGGCGGCCCGTTCTCCGGCGGACCGAGGTGCCAGTACCGTCATGCGATACGGGTATGACAGCCCGCCTCCCGCGCGCGTACCGTCAAGGGGGGTGCGAGCGCAGGGGACGGGAGATCCAGTGAGTCCAGTGAAGCCGGACGGCGAACACCGCGCGGGACTGCTCTACGGAATCGGCGCCTACGGCATGTGGGGGCTCGTCCCCCTCTTCTGGCCCCTGCTCAAGCCGGCGGGCGCGCTGGAGATCCTCGCCCAGCGGATGGTCTGGTCGCTCGCCGTGGTGGCGCTCGCGCTGCTCGTGGTGCGGCGCGGCCGCTGGGTACGGGAGTTGCTGGCCGACCCCCGCAAGCTGGGCCTGATCACGGCCGCCGCCACCGTGATCAGCGTCAACTGGGGCGTCTACATCTGGTCCGTCAACACCGGCCGGGTCGTCGAGGCGTCCCTCGGCTACTTCATCAACCCCCTGGTGACGATAGCCATGGGGGTGCTCCTGCTGAAGGAGCGGCTGCGGCCCGTGCAGTGGGCGGCGGTGGGCACCGGCCTGGCCGCCGTGCTGGTGCTCGCGATCGCCGCCGGCCGGCCGCCGTGGATCTCGCTGATCCTGGCCTGCTCCTTCGCGACCTACGGACTGGTGAAGAAGAAGGTCAACCTCGGGGGCCTGGAGTCGCTGGCGGCGGAGACCGCCGTCCTGTTCCTGCCCGCGCTGGGCTTCCTGCTCTGGCTCGGCTCCCGGGGCGACACCACCTTCGGCACCGAGGGCGCCGGGCACGCGGTGCTGCTCGCCGTCACGGGGCTGGTGACCGCCGTACCGCTGGTCTTCTTCGGCGCGGCGGCGATACGGGTGCCGCTGTCCACACTGGGGCTGCTCCAGTATCTGGCGCCGACGTTCCAGTTCCTGCTGGGGATCCTGTACTTCAAGGAGGCCATGCCGCCGGAGCGCTGGGCGGGCTTCGGTCTGGTCTGGCTGGCGCTGATCGCTCTGACCTGGGACGCGCTCCACACGGCCCGAAAGAACAAGGCGGAGGCGGTACGTCTGGCCGCTGCCGCAGGACCGCTCCCGGAGCCCGTTGCTCAGCTTCCGGTCCCGGTACCGGTTCCGATTCAGAGCGCGGACGGGGTGGTCGTGGAGGCCGTGGAGGCCGTCACCGGCGCTGCGGCCGTCGAGGCGGCCCGGGACGGCGACCGCGCCACCTCCTGACGCTCCCACCCCCTGACACTCCCGCCCTCCGGCTCATCAATTTCCACTCCACCGGCCTATCCCCGGCCCCGGGCGCGGGCCCCACCCCGTGCCCCGGTGTTACGACCGAAGTCCAGGCCCCGGAGAGCGGGACCCGCTCAGCGGACGGAGTGAGTGCGTCATGTCCCAGTCCCCCCTCGCCCTCTCGGTGGACTTCAGTCAGGGCTTCACCGAGGCGTGGTCCGCCGTGGCCCGGTTCATCCCGAAGTTCATCGCCTTCCTCGCCATCCTCCTCATCGGCTGGTTCATCGCGAAGCTGATAGCCAGGGTGGTGGACAAGGTGCTGCGGCGGGTGGGCTTCGAGCGCCTGGCCGAACGCAGCGGGACGGCCAACGCGCTGCGCGGTTCGAAGTACGACGCGACCGGCATCCTCACCAAGATCATCTACTACGGTCTGCTGCTGATCGTGCTGCAACTGGCCTTCGGGGCCTTCGGCCCCAACCCCATCAGCGACATGATCAACGCCGTGGTGGCCTGGATCCCCAGGGCCATCGTCGCGCTGGTGATCGTCGTGGTGGCCATGGCCATCGCCCGCGCGGTCCGCGACATCATCACGGGAGCGCTGGGCGGGCAGTCGTACGGCCGGGTCCTGGCCACCGTGGCCTGGGCGTTCATCGTCGGGCTCGGCATCATCGCGGCCCTGGGGCAGGCGGGGATCGCGACCTCCGTCACCGGCCCGGTGCTCACGGCCGTGCTCGCCACCGTCGCCGGCATCCTCATCGTGGGCGTGGGCGGCGGTCTGATCAACCCGATGCGCGCGCGGTGGGACCGCTGGCTCGCCCGGGCCGAGCAGGAGTCGGCGACGGCGCGGGACAACATCAGCGCGTACCAGCGGGGCCGGGCCGACGCCCAGACGGGCCGGCCGGCGCCGGACACCCGCACGACGGGCCGGCGCGGACCCGGCCAGGAGCCGGGGGGCCGGGAGAACATCGACCCGATGTGAGCCTCCCCGTTCGCGATCCGCGCCTCACGGCTCACGGCTCACGGCGAGAGCAGGTCGTACTCCCGTACCAGCCAGCAGACCGCCGTCAGCCGCAGCGTGGCGAAGTCGTGTCCCACCGGCTCGGTCCAGCCGGTCTCGGTGAGCCAGTCGGTGAAGCCGAGGACGTAGTCGCTCAGATCCTCCCGGCGTACGGGGGTGCTCACCGCGGCCCCGGCCCGCACGGGGCCGGCGGCGGACCGCCGGGGGCCGGGCAGCAGGGCGTCCCGGACGGCGGCCGCGTGCTGGTCGACCTCGGCGACGAGCCCCGGCTCGAAGGCGAACTCCGAGAGCCGGGGCAGATAGGTCGCGACCACCCCCACCAGCGGGCAGTCGGACGGCGGTCCGACCTGGCCACCGGTGGGGGAATTGTCCATTGCCCCACCGTACGGTCCGCCGGGCCACCGGCCGGCGTGAGCTTGGTCGCACACACCTAGGCCCTGGGAACAGGGACAGGTCCGGGGCCGGTCACACGAGCGCCCGTACGCAGCCCCGGCGCCGAGAGCGCCAGACCCGTCACCGCCATCGCCACCGGGACCACGAGCGAGGCCCGGAAGGCGTCGAGCCCGGTGCCCGAAAGACCGTGCACCGCCGTGACGAGGGCGACCCCGACCGCCGCGCCGAACTGGTTCGCGGTGGTGATCAGCCCACCGGCCAGCCCCTGTTCCGAGGGGTCGACCCCGTCCGTCGCGGCGATGGTCAGCGGCCCGTACGCCAGGCCGAAGGAGAGCCCCAGGAGCAGCAGGGTCGGCACCATCATCGGGTAGGTCCAGTCGCTGCCGACCGGCAGGAAGAGGACGTACGCGACGGCGGCCAGCACAAAGCCGGAGAAGATCACCCGGCCGTGGCCGTACCGGTTCACCAGCAGGGGGGTGACGGTCGGCGCGAGCAGTACGTCCACGCCCATCAGCAGCAGCGCGAACGAGGTCTCCAGGGAGGACCAGCCCCGGAGTTCCTGGAGGTAGAGGGTGAGCATGAACTGGAAGCCGAAGAAGCCGCCGAAGAGCATCATCGCGCCCAGGTCCGCCCGGACCAGCTGACCCCGGCGAAGGATCCCGAGGCGCACCAGCGGGGCGGGGGACCGGCGTTCGACCACGACGAAGACGGAGAGCAGCAGCAGGCCGGCGCCGATCGCGGCGAGGGTGAGGACCCAGCCGTCGAGTCCGTGCTCCAGGCGGACGATCCCGTAGGTCAGGACCACCATCGCGCCCGCCCCCGAGGCCGCGCCCGCCAGGTCGAAGCCGCCCTGCCGGACGGCCGGCCGGTCCCGGGGGATCAGCCGGACGGCGGCCAGCAGGATGGCGGCGGCGAGCAGCACCGGCGCGAAGAAGACCCAGCGCCAGCCGAACTGGGTGAGCAGTCCGCCGATGACGAGGCCGAGGGAGAAGCCGCCGGCGGAGGTGCCGGCGAAGATCAGCAGCGCCTTGTTCCGCCGGGGGCCCTCCGGGTACGAGGTGGTGATCACCGACAGCGACGCGGGGGTCATGAACGCGGAGGCCACGCCGGTCACGAAGCGGGAGACGATCAGCATCCAGCCTTCGGTGGCCACCCCGCCGAGGGCGGAGAAGACCAGGAAGACGACGAGCCAGCCGAGGAACATCCGGCGGCGGCCCAGCAGGTCGGCGGCGCGCCCGCCGAGGAGGGTGAAGCCCGCGTACCCGATGACGTACGCGCTGATCACCCAGGCGGCCGTGGCGGTCGACAGGCCGAGGTCGGCCCGGATCTCGGGGACGGCTATGGCGAGCATGGCGACATCGATGCCCTCCAGGAAGATCGCGCCGCAGAGGACGAGCAGCAGGGCCCAGGGCCGCCCGGGGAGGGCTGGGGACGCGGGGGGCGGGAGGGGTTTCGAGGGCATGGCAGGGCTCCGCGAGAAAGAGGGAGGGAGAGTCGGGGAGAGCAGAGAGAGGGGGTGTGCGCGGCCGTGCCCGGTTACTTCCCGTGGGGCCGGTTCCCTCTTGTAACCGTCTCGATCCTGCGGCAGCATGACCGGTCATGGAAGTAGGCACTTCGAAGTCACCGAGGCACGCGGCGGTGACCGACTTCACCGACAGCGGCGACCCGGACCCGTTCCAGTGGGACACCCGGGAGGGCTGCGAGGTCCGTCAGATCCTCGACCGGGTGGCGGACAAGTGGTCACTGCTGGTGATCGCGCTGCTCGACAGCCGGGTACTGCGCTTCACGGAGCTGCGCCGGGAGATCGACGGCATCAGCCAGCGGATGCTGACCGTGACCCTGCGTCAGCTGGAGCGGGACGGGCTGGTGACGCGGACGGTACACCCGGTGGTGCCGCCCCGGGTGGAGTACGCGCTGACCCCGCTCGGCTGCACGCTGCACACGACGATCCGCTCGCTCGTCACCTGGACCGAGGAGCACCAGCACGAGATCGCGGCGGCGCGGGCCGACTACGACACGCGTACGGCGGAGCAGGACTGCTGACCGTTCAGCCCTCCGCGCTGCCGGGGTTCGGGTTGGGGTCGGCGGC
This sequence comes from Streptomyces yaizuensis, assembly GCF_034961445.1. Lineage (NCBI taxonomy): Bacteria > Bacillati > Actinomycetota > Actinomycetes > Kitasatosporales > Streptomycetaceae > Streptomyces > Streptomyces yaizuensis. The sequence goes on along the minus strand of NZ_BSBI01000011.1, from coordinate 80,735 downwards.
CGTCGGCCGGGCCCGGTGCGCGCGCACCTTGTGACGGTTGCCGCACCGCTCCATCGAGCACCAGCGGCGGCGGCCGGGCCGCGAGGTGTCCACGAACAGCAGCCGGCAGTCCCCCGCGCCGCACTCCCGCACCCGTTCCGCGTACGGCCCGCTGAACAGCTCCACCGCGTCCCGCGCGACCGCCGAGAGCAGCTGGGACCCGCCGGCCCCGGGCACCCAGCCGCGCTCCCCCGCCGGGGTGAGGCAGGGCACGGGCGGGGGCAGTGCGGCGGCTTCGTTGACCACGGAGAGATCGGCGACTGACGCTTTCCGGCCGGCGATCCGGGCCATGGTGATCCCGTAGACAGCGTCGCGGAGCGCCCGCGCGGCCGTCAGCTCGGCCTCCGTCACCACCGGGTCGAGCCCTGCCGGAAGGCGGCTGTCACCGGCCCAGCGCACCAGATCGGCGGGGGTGTGCAGGGTGTCGAAGGGGGCCAGCGGGCCCGGCCCGCCGGTGAGCAGCAGCTCAAGACAGAGCGCCCCGGCGTCGAAACGAAAGCTGTGTCCGTCTCGCGTACGCAGGACGAATCCTCTTGCCGCTGCCATCATGTAACCACTATAACTGGTTTCATGACGCTGCACTGGAAGCTCACGATCGACGCCCAGGACCCCATCGCGCAGGCCGACTTCTGGGGCCGTGCCCTCGGTTACGGGATCGAGGACCACAGCTCGCTCATCCAGCGGCTCAGGGAGCAGGGGCACCTCCCCGAGGGGTCGACCACCGAGGCGTACGACCGGGAGGTCTGGCGCGATTTCGCCGCCGTCCGCCATCCGGACGACCCGGTGGACGAGAAAGGCGTCGGGCTGGGCCGCCGGCTGCTCTTCCAGCGCGTGCCGGAGAGCAAGACCACGAAGAACCGGCTCCACCTCGATGTCCATGTCGGGCCGGAGCGCCGAGAGGAGGAGGTCGCCCGGCTGACGGCGCTCGGGGCGACCGTCCTGTACCGGCAGGACCAGCCGATGGGGAGCTGGACCACCATGGCCGACCCCGAGGGGAACGAGTTCTGCGTGGAGTGACCGGTACGGGCCGCCGGGCCCCGGGGGAACGGGCTGCGACGGGACGGAAGACGCGGCGCCACGGAGGGCCCCGGCGTCGGTGCGGGCGCCGCCCCGCGCCGGTACCCCGTACCCGCAAGGGGTCATAACTGTCCTCTATACGAACGTAACTGACCGGTTTCCGCCCTTGACGGTCGGCCGAAGTCTCGCTGAACTCTGGGGACGCACCACGCACTCAGTGCACCCGCCGCACCGATCCGCCGGCCCCTCATGGCACCTGGTGCCATGCCGCACACCCGCACCGCCGCTCCAGCGCCTGGAATCCGCCGATCCGAGGCGTCGCGCCCTTCCGTCCTGTCCCCACACGGAACACGGAGCCACCCCATGAAGCTCACCACGCCCCGGCGTGCCGCCGCAGCGGCCGTCATAGCCCTGGCCGGGCTGCTCGCCTCCGCGACGCCGGCGGCCACGGCCGCACCAGGCGCCCCAGGCAGTGTCCCGGCCGGCATCCCCGTCTCCGCGCTCGCCGCGCCCGACATCCCCCTCGCCAATGTGAAGGCGCATCTGACGCAGTTCCAGTCGATCGCCACCGCCAACGGCGGCAGCCGGGCCCACGGCCGGCCCGGCTATCTGGCCTCGGTCAACTATGTGAAGGGCAAGCTGGACGCCGCCGGATTCGTCACCACGGTGCAGCAGTTCACCACCGGCGGGGCCACCGGGTACAACCTCATCGCGGACTGGCCCGGCGGCGACCCGGGCCAGGTCCTGATGGCCGGGGCGCACCTCGACTCCGTCAGCGCGGGCGCCGGGATCAGCGACAACGCCTCGGGCTCCGCCGCCGTCCTGGAGACCGCGCTCGCCGTCTCCCGTGCCCAGCTCCAGACCACCAAGCATCTGCGGTTCGCGTGGTGGGGCGCGGAGGAACTGGGTCTCGTCGGCTCCCGGTACTACGTGAACAGCCTGCCGTCGGCCGAGCGGGCCAAGGTCTCCGCGTACCTCAACTTCGACATGATCGGGTCGCCCAACCCGGGCTATTTCGTCTACGACGACAACGTCGCCCTGGAGAACGTCTTCAAGACCTACTTCGCCACTCTCGGCGTCCCCACCGAGATCGAGACCGAGGGTGACGGCCGCTCCGACCACGCCTCGTTCAAGAACGTCGGGATCACGGTCGGCGGCCTCTTCGCCGGCGCGGGACGGCTCAAGTCGGCGGCACAGGCGGCGAAGTGGGGCGGGAGCGCCGGTGTGGCGTTCGACCGCTGCTACCACCGCGCGTGCGACAACACCGCGAACATCAACGACACCGCGCTCAACCGCAACAGCGACGCCATCGCCCACGCCATCTGGACCGTGGGCGGCGCGACCGCCCGCTCCGGCCTCGGCACCGGGCGCTGATCGACCAACCGCACCGCCGCCCCCCACAGACTGCATGCGTGTGCACCTACTGCACACGCATGCAGTCGCGTCCGCTCCCAGGCCTTCAGGAGGTGATGTCCCGGGAGGTGAAGCGGGCCCAGGCCGCCGACCCGAAGACGACCGTCCAGAGCAGCTGGAGCCCGAGGTTCCGCTGGATGTCGTCCAGGTGGACGGGGTCCCGCAGCAGATCGGCGAACGACATCCAGTAGTGCGGGAAGAGATACGGGTGGATCGCGTCCAGCTGCGGCACCGTGCCCAGGATCTGCGCGGTGATCAGGACTCCCACCGTCGTCGCCATCGCTGTGACCCCGCTGCCGGTGAGCGTCGAGACGAAGAGCCCGAGCGCGGCGAGCCCGGCGAGCGAGGCCGTGACGACGGCCACGATCAGCCCGGCCCTCAGCAGTCCCTCGCTGAACGGGATCGTGGTGCCGGAGATGGTGGTGACGTCCCCGAGCGGGAAGAGCAGCGCGCCGGCCGCCAGCGCCGAGAGGGCCACCACCAGGGTCGCCACCAGGCAGAACACGAGCGTGCTGACGTACTTGGCGAGCAGCAGCCGACTCCGGCCGGCCGGGGCCACGAGCAGATAGCGCAGGGTGCCGGCGCTCGCCTCACCGGCGATGGCGTCACCGGCGACGACTCCGACCGCCATGGGGAGGAACACGGGCAGGGTGGCGGCGAGCGCGGCGAACACCAGGAAGAGACCGTTGTTGGTGACCTGGGCGACGAAGGCGGGCCCGCCGCCGTCGGCTCCGTCGCCGCCGCCGACGGAGCCGCCGTCGCCGGTCTCGATCCGGATGGCGACGCCGATGAGTACGGGGACGGCGGCCAGCACCCCGAGGAGCGCGAGGGTGCGCACGCGGCGCAGGGTGATCAGCAGCTCGGAGCGGAAGAGCCCGAGCGTCCACAGCGCGCCGGGTGCCGGGGCCTGCTGTGCGGTCCTCGCCTCAGGCGACATCGAAACCCTCCCCGGTGAGTGCGACGAACGCGTCCTCCAGTGAGGCCCGTTCGATCCCGAAGCCCCGTAGGCGTACCCCGTCGCGGACCAGCGCGGCGGTGAGGTCGGACAGCTCCGTCCCCTCCCCCGGTGGCTCCCCGGTCACGGTGGCGTCGTCCTGGACGGTCACCCCCGCGACCCCCAGCTCCTTGAGCACGCGGGCCGCCTGCCCGGTGTCGGGGGTGGTCACGGTGAGCCGCCCCCGGGCCCGCGCGGCCAGTTCGGCCACGGGCCCCTGGGTGAGCAGCCGTCCCTGCGCCATCACGGCGACATGGGTGCAGACCTGCTCGATCTCGTCGAGGAGATGGGAGGAGAGGAAGACGGTGGTGCCGTCCGCCGCGAGTTCCCGGACCAGGGTGCGGATCTCCCGCATGCCCTGGGGGTCGAGCCCGTTCGTCGGCTCGTCCAGGACGAGCAGCCGACGCGGCTGGAGCAGCGCGGCGGCGAGCCCGAGCCGCTGCTTCATGCCGAGGGAGTACGCCTTGGCCTTCCGTCCCGCCGCCGGCGCGAGCCCCACCCGGTCGAGCGCGGCGGCGACCCGGGCGGTGCGGGTGGCGGGGTCGGCGGTGGGGTCGGCGGCGTCGTACCGGAGCAGATTGTCCCGCCCACTGAGGAACCCGTACAGCGCCGGCCCCTCGATCAACGCCCCCACCTGCGGCAGGACGGTCCGGGCCGCGCGGGGCATGGGCTCGCCGAGGACGGTGGCGGTGCCGGCCGTGGGCTCGATCAGGCCCATGAGCATGCGGATGGTGGTCGTCTTGCCGGATCCGTTGGGCCCGAGATAGCCGAAGACGCTCCCTTCGGGCACGACGAGATCCAGCCGCTCGACGGCGAGCCGCCCGCTCCGGTAGCGCTTGGTGAGGCCGTGCGTCTCGATAGCGGCTGCCATGCGTCGTCCCCCGTACCCGTGTGCGCGTCCCGTACCCGTCCACCCCGCTGTGACGAGCGTACGGGGGTGCTCTGGAGTCCGGTCGGGGTTCCGTTCCTTGTCACAGCGGCCGGTCCAGCTCGTAACCCGTTCGAGCGGTCCGCCGCCAATTCGGCGGCCTCGCCCGTCGCCGGCGCGTAGGACGTGGTGGCATGGCACTCGGAGACCGTCATCAGAAGAAAGACGTGGAAGCAGCGCTCAGGCGGGCGGAGGCGGCAGGACTCAAGGTGACGCGCAAGACGAACGGCCACAACTGGGGTTTCGTCCTCTGCTGCCCCTGTCAGGCGGATGTCGCGGTGTACTGCACCCCCCGGAGCGCCGGCGACCTGGCCCGGGACATCGATCGATTCACACGGAGGCACGAGAACTGTGCGTGACTGGCGTTTCACCCTGCATCTACAGGATGTACTGACCTCGGAGCAGTTGGACACTCTGTTCGTCCTGGACCGTTTTTGCGATGGGCGGACCAACCTGGTCAGGGGGCCGGATACGGCCGAATTCTGGTGCACCATCGAGGCGGAGACGCTCACGGACGCCATCGCGGACGCGCTGAGCCGCTTCGAGGAGTTCCCCGGAGTGCTCGTCCGCAGCGTCGAGTTGGACGAAATGGCGCTTGAGGACAACGGCATGGCGACCCCCGCCGTGGTCCCCGTGCCACCCCCGCTGGAGGCAGTCCCGCCGGTGGCATGACACCAACGGAACAGCTCCGCGCCCTTGTTGATGAAGAGAGCGGGGCTGTTTTCGTGTGTACTACACCAGCGCCACCAGCCGACGGCGTGTCGGACCCGAGGACAAGGAGCAGGAGTGACTTCGCCAGAGGACCCCTACCAGAGGCATCGGATCCAGGTCGGTGGCCTGGATATGGCATACGTCGATGAAGGAGAAGGCGACCCGATCGTCTTCCTGCACGGGAACCCGACGTCGTCCTACATCTGGCGCAAGGTGATCCCGTACGTGGTGGACCAGGGACGCTGTATCGCCCCGGACCTGATCGGGATGGGCGATTCGGACAAGCTTCCCGACAGCGGCCCGAACTCCTACCGCTTCGCCGAACACCGCCGGTACCTGGATGAACTCCTCCAGACCCTGGGCGTGCGCGAGCGGGTGACCCTGGTGGTGCAGGACTGGGGGTCGGCCCTGGGCTTCGACTGGGCCTACCGGAACCCTGCCGCAGTCCGGGGCATCGCCTACATGGAAGCCTTCGTGGCCACGATTCCCTCCTGGGACGACCTGCCCGACCAGGGAGCCGCGTTCCTCCAGGCAATCCGCTCCACCGCAGGGGAGGAAATGGTCCTCGACCGGAACCTCTTCATCGAGGACGTTCTGCCCCATCAGGTCCTGCGAGGGCTCTCCGAGGAGGAGATGGCCGTCTACCGGCGCCCCTACACCGAACCGGGCGAATCCCGCAGGCCCACCCTGACCTGGCCGCGTCAGGTCCCCATCGCGGGCGAGCCCAAGGATGTCCACGACACCATCACCCGCTATGCGGAATGGCTTGCCACCTCTTCGATTCCCAAGTTGTTCATCGAGTCGGTCCCCGGTGTCATGTTCGAGGCGCACCGCGCCGTCGCACGGTCATGGCCGAACCAGACACATCTGACGATCACAGGCAGCCATATGGTCCAGGAAGACGCACCAGACGACATCGGAACAGCGCTCGCCTCCTGGCTGCGGGATCTGTAGATCCTGGACCGATTCAACGACGGGCGGATCGGCCGTGTGGAGAGCCCGGAGCACACACAGCTCAGTTGTCTCTTCGAGGGTGGGACCCTGACCGGGGCCATTGGGGAGGCTCCGGGGCTCTTCGAGGACTTCCCCGGCGTCCTGGTTCAGAGCGTTGAGCTGAACGCGGTCGCGCTCGACCACAACGGGATGTCGACGCCGGCTGTGGTCCGGTACCCGGCTAGGAACAGCACCTCCGGCGGTGTGACAGCAGCGGACAGCCCCGTTCCCCAGGTCTGCGGGAGCGGGGCTGTTATGCGTTCTGCTGCTACAGGTCGGCGGACCGGGCCATGGTCACCAGTCCAGCGAAGGCGTCGGCGGAAACCATCAGGACCGGGCCATCGGCCCACTTGCTGTCCCGGACGGGAACGGTTCCGGTAGTGGCTACGTGCGCTGGGGCCCACTCGACGCAGTTGCCGTTCCCGTTGCTGTAAATCGACTTGAGCCACCGCAGAGAGGAGGAGTTGGTGGTCACGAAGTGCCCTTTCGTAGCTGTTCGTTCAAGGCTACGGACTCTGCCTGCGAGAGCGGGCCTGCTGACAGCCGATGGCGGTTCTTGACCAACGGTGGCGGTGCCCGCCGTGGGCTCGATCAGGCCCACCGGCCTGGCTCGTAACCCGTTCGAGCGGTTCGCCTCCGACTCGGCAGCCTCGGTCGTCGCCGGCGCGTAGGACGTGGTGGCATGGCACTCGGAGACCGACACCAGAAGAAGGACGTCGAAGCAGCGCTGAAGCGAGCGGAGGCGGCCGGGCTCAAAGTGACGCGCACAGGGACGGGACACAGCTGGGGTGTGGTCGTCTGCTGCCCGTGCAACAAGAACGTGGTGGTGTCCTGCACCCCCCAGAGCCAGGGGGAAGAAGCGAAAATGATCGACCGATTTGCCTGGAGGCACCGGAACTGTGCGTAGCTGGTACTTCAACCTCGTATTGGACGCCCCGCTCACCGAGGAGCAGAAAGACACCCTGGACCATCTCGACCGCTTCCACGAGGGAGGCATCGGGCTGGAAGAGGGGCCGGGCTACAGCGGCTTCCTCTGCGTAATCCCGGCCGAAACCCTCACGGACGCCATCGCGGACGCTCTGGACCGCTTCGAGGACTTCCCCGGTGTACTGGTGCGAAGCGTGGTGCTGGACCACGTCGACCTCGCGGCGAATGGCATGGCGACGCCCGCCGTGGTCCCCGCGCCGCCCCCGCTGGAGGCAGCCCCGCCGGCGGCATGACACCAAAGGACAGCCCCGCCCCTGGCATACCCGGGAGGCGGGGCTGTCCGGTTCCATGGAACTCCCCTGCCTCAGGAATTCAGGCTCGCGGGAATCAAGGATCGCGCCCGCTCGTAAAGAGATCTCGCGTAGGGATTCCTGCCGTGTTGCCCGATCGCGGAAATCATCTGCTTGACTTGCCGGTCGACCCTTCCGCTCTGCACAAGTGGATACTCATCCAGCACCAGACCCCACGTTGCACACGCCTGCTCCAAGTGCCCGTTTTGAATCTGGAACTGGGCGAGAGTCGCGCGATGTCTGATTCGAGAGCGCCGGCGCATTTCATAGCAGAGCCTGCCCGACTCGCCCATCGCTTCGATCGCCCCCGGCAGATCACCTAGTTGATGCCGAACATGACCGATGTGATAGTAGAGCGCCGAGGGGTCGTAGGACCCGAATGTCTTTTCGCGGGACTCCGCCTTGTCCATGGCCACTTCGGCCTCTTTGAGGTACTGCAATGCGGTTACCGAATCCCCGCACTGGGCCGCTGCATGCGCTTGCTGCCCCGCAAGGAAGGCGCGCATTCGCGGACCGGCTTGGGGGGAAGCTGCGGCAGCGGCATCAGCGAGCCTCAGCGCGGTGCCCCCGTGCCCCAGGCCGACCGCTTGAACACTCATACCCCGCAGGGTTGTGCAGTACGTAAGGTGATCCCCCGAGGCTCCCGCCAGTTCCAGAGCCCTGAGGTAGTACTGCTGCGCCAGCCCTTCCAGGCCCTCGTCGACCGCCATGTACCCGGTGAGATAGCAGAGGTCGGATGCCGCCGCCATCATGGATCTGCGCACCGCGTCCGGCGCGTCCGCCCTCAGATACGGTGCGACGATATTGACCAGGAAGGCCGCTGCCGATGGCCTGGCGTACCGTCCGCCGAATTGATCGTCCAGTTCAGAAAACCGCTCAGTCATGGCGATCACCGAGTCCACGTCAGATTGTCCTATGCGGACTGTCGACCCCTGCTGAGTCTTTTCCATACGCCCGACAATTTCCTGCCAGTTCGGGATGGTGAGAGCGACGGAGAAAAGGGTCGCATTCGTGATTCCGCGCCGGGAGGGGAGCATGTCCTTGCTCCCGAGGTCGATGATCCCTGCCGTGATGCCGGGTGAATCCGCGTCGACAGTGGGTGGGAAACCGGCGTTGTCAGCCGTGATGGGGCGTTTCAGCCTCCGCGTCAGCGCCTCAAGAATGAGAGGCCGTGTCTCCTTTTTGGGCAGGAGTCCGCCGATCCACTGGCTGACGGACGGGTGCTGGTATCTGGTCGGAGTTCCGCGCTCAGTGCCGATGCGATTGACCGCCATGACGAACTGGCTGTTGGTCCACCCTGCCTCGCGATGCAGGAGTGCCAGACGTGTGTTCGGTTCCCGGGTCGCCACAGATGTTCAACTCCCATTGTGGAAGCGATGTTTACTGTATTTACAGCCTGCTGCGTCTTCCACGGTACCCGCGCTGCCCGTTGCCCGGTTCTCTGGATCGTGAACACAACGACAGGGCGCGAAAGGCAGGCCATGGGATGGAGCAGGGACACCTCTCGTCGCGGGAACACCCCCGTACCCCACCACCGTGACGGCCTTCGTCCCTGGGACGCGCCTCCCCAGGGCTGGGCTCCCGCGAGCGTGCGGGTGCTCCACACCACCCTCACGGGTCTGTTCTCGCGGCCCCGCCTCGTGGGAACGGCGTCCCCAGGCCGGCCCGCAGGTGCCGCATCTGCACAGGTCCGCCACTGCACCGCCGTGATCGCAGAGCACCCGCACTGAGCCGAGGGGGAGACATGACCGACGATCTCCGGATCGGCGTACTGGCGCTCGACACGGTGACGGGGGCGATCGGGGTGGTGATGGCGGAGTACGGCACGCGGTACTACCTGCGTCCGCCGCACGGTGGGTGTGAGTGGGACGCGCCCCGGACCGACATCCGGGCCGCGACCGTCGCGGATCGGCTCAGGCCCGCGCTGGCCAAGGCGAACGTGCGCAGCAGTACCGGAGGTGTCCTGTGAAGAAGCTCAAGGAAGGCGCCGCGACGGCGGTCCTCATATCCGCCTACCTCTCCATCGTCGGGCTGCTGATATCCGCAGCGCGCGACCAGCTCTAAGAAACCCCCAGACCCCGCTTCCGCGCGGCAGTGGTCCCTTGCCACTGCGCACCACCGCGCGGAAGCGGCCCCCGGCCCCGGTCGCCCCTTCATTCCCCCGCACAGGCGACCGGGGCCACCCCTCATTTCCTCCGGCGGGGGTACCGGCTGCCCTTTGCGTGGTCCGTGGGTGGGGGTGCAGGGTCGCCCCCGCAGGGGATCGGCGGAGGCCGACCCGCACTGAACCTGGTGAGTACGCTCGCCGACCCCGAGGAGGTGAGCCCGAAGGCCCCGCCAACCCGCACCACCACCCGAGGCTGGGTCGACCCGCACAAATTCCAGCCTCGCCGGCGATTGAGGCGCGGGGGCCTCGGGGGCTGGCCCCCGACGACAACCCGCACAAAACCAGCCCGTCCGGCGCTTGAGGACGGACCCGTACCCCGCCCCGGGTGCACAGACGAACAACCCGCACCGCCCGGCACGGACCACCCGAACAAACCAAGCCCCGCCGCCGCATCGGCGCCGTCGTCCTCGTCCAGGATCCGGCCGGCCGGATCCTGCTCGTGAAGCCCACGTACAAGCCCGGGTGGCAGCTCCCCGGAGGCGGCGCCCGTGCGGGCGAGGCCGTCACCGACGCCGCCGCGCGGGAGCTGGCGGAGGAGACCGGGCTGCGGCTGCGGGTCAGCCGCTTCCTCGTCCTCGACCAGGTCCCCGCCAACCCGGACACCGGGTCCGCCGAAGGGTTCAACGTCGTCTGCGACGGCGGCACACTGACCCCCGCCGAAACCGAGGCCGCAGCGATCCCCGACACGGCCCGCGCCGAATTGGAAGACCTGCGGTGGGTGCCGCCGGCGCAGTTGGGCGAGTACGTCCGCCCGTACCAGGAACGCCGTATCCGGGCCGCGCTCGAAATCCGGGCGGGCGGGACATCGCTGCCGCTGCTGCTGCTCGGGGAGCCGGTCGCGTAGCAGCCGCACCACCAGGACTCCGCCCCCGCCACCTGATCCGCATCGTGTCCCCCACGGCAAAGATCACGGCGAGGGCGGGCACCACCCCGTTCGGCTGCCCCTGCCCACAGCGGGGACGGTCGGCAGCCCGACGGGCCGGTAAGGCATCACACCCAACAGGAAGGTCCAGCGATGAAGGCGATGAAGCCGTGGATTCTGAGCGACTGCGACCACGATTGGGTCAAGTGGAGTGGCGCTGACCGGTGCCGCAAGTGTGGCGCCACCCGGCGCTGATCCAGCCAAGGGGGAGGGGTGCCGGACAACCGGTGCCCCTCCCCGCGTCGAGTGGGAGAGCCGATGACGGAGCGAGTCGGATGGGAAGACCTCCCGGATGATCTGCGCAAGGCAGTTGAGGCGCGTACCGGACCGGTGCTCGCGTCGGGCAGCGTGACGAGCGGGTTCAACTGCTCCGTGGCGCTGGTGCTGCACACCCACCGCGCCGGACGCCTGTTCCTCAAAGGTGTGCGGACGTCCGACGATGCCGGGGTGGCGGGCCTGCGCTGCGAAGAGCGGATCAATGCGGCGGTCGGCGGCATCGGCCCCACCATCCGCTACCGCTTCGAGACGACTGGATGGGTCTGTCTGGCGTTCGCGCACATCGACGGGCGGCACGTCGATTACGGGCCCGGAACGCGCGACCTCGAAGCCGTCGCGCGCACCCTGCGCCGGATGCACCGCCTACGGACTCCCCGGGTTCCCGTCCCGCAGCTTCCGGACCGGTTCGCCGGACATCTGCGGCCCGGAGAAGCGGACGCGCTGCGCGGCACGCACCTCCTGCACACCGACACCAACCCCCACAACGTCCTCATCGACGAGGGCGGACACGCCCATGTCATCGATTGGGCCATGCCTGCCCTCGGACCCGCATGGGTCGACGCCGCGTACACCGCCACGTGGCTCATGACCTTTGGCCAGGACCCCGGGGAGGCGATGACGTGGCTGTCCGGCATCCCCAGTTGGCAACAGGCCAACCCCCCAGCGGTTGAGGCGTTCGTGACCGCGACGTGCAGCGAGTTCACCGCGAGCGTGGGAGAAGCAGCCGCAGCCGCGAGCAACAGCCGTTTCCGGCATCTGCTCGACGCCCTCGGCTCGTGACACCAGTACGCACGACAGCCCCACCCCCTCGGACCGGAAGGGGCAGGGCTGTCGCACATCCCGCTCAGCTCTTCGCGTTCGCCGCCTTCACCAGGGCGTCCTTCGTCACCGCGCCCACGTACACCGTGCCGTCGTCCGTCACCAGGGCGTTGACCACGCGGGTGCTGAAGACCCGGCCCGAGCCGAAGTCGCCCGTGGCCGTGTCGCCGAACATGTCGAGCACGCCGCTCGCCTCCTTCGGCAGGTCCTCCGCGTCGGCCGAGGCGAGCAGGCCGCCGCCCGGGGCCTTGAAGGTGGCGATCGACGTCCAGTCCTTGCCGAGGATGTCCAGGCCGCTGCCGGGCAGGCCGCCCGCCCAGTCACCGGCCCCGTTCTCCAGGTCCTCCAGCTCGGCGAGGCCCTTGTCGAGGTCGCCCCCGAGCTCCTTCTCCAGCTCCTTCAGCTCCCGGTCGGAGAGGCCGTGGCCGGCCTTCCCCTCGCCCTTCCCGCCGTCCTTCTCGTCACCCTCGGTGATCTTCGCGCCCTTCGGCGGGGTGAAGTCGAAGAGGGCGGGCGCTGGCTTGGCGAAGTTCACCTTGGTGAAGCCGATGTCGACCACGGGCTTGCCGCCGTCGCTCGCGTTGAGCGTCAGCCTGAGCGGGGTGCCGGTCTCGGAGTCCACGGAGATCTTGATGGAGCGGATGGTCGAACCGCTCTGCTTGGGCTTGATCGCGAGCTGGTACGCGTCCCGGCCCGCTATCTGCGCGGTGCCGTCGACCGTGATCGAGGTGCTGGAGCCGTCCGCCGCCTTCAGCACGGCCTCGGCGGCCTCCCGGGGCGTCGTCGGCAGCGCGTCGGCGCCGCCCTTCGCGCCCTTCCCCGCGTCCTTCGCGGACTTCCCGGAGGGGAGGCCCTTCTCGTGGTAGACCTCGTTGCTCTCGCTGTTGTACGCCCACAGCTCGCCACCGTTGTGGATCAGGCTGTACTCGGAGGTGTCGTCCAGGAGCGAGACCTTCTGGCGGTCGGGGCCGTCGACGGCGACGCGCAGCGTGTGCGTGCCGGTCGCCAGCTCCGTCAGCTTCTCCTCGGGGGAGGCCGAGGGGCTGCCGCCGCCCTTCGTGGCGCCGGGGGCGAAGGACTCCAGGGCGTCGAGGCCCGGGAGGCCCAGGTCCGTGGTGATCTTCACCGTGCCGGAGAGGCGCTCGGTGTCGGAGGCGGCGATCCTCTCGATCAGCTGCTGGGCGGTGACCTTGGGCAGGTCGGGGTCCCCGGAGGCAGCCAGCGCCGGCACCAGTCCGATGGTCGCCGCCGCCACACCGGCCACGGCGACCGGGACGGCGTAGCGTGCCGCCAGCTTGCGGCGGCCGCCCGCGTCCTGGTTCTGCTCGGTGCTCTGTGCGCTGTCATTGGCTGCCATGGTGGGCCCTACCTCCGTGGTCGGTCAGAAGCGTCGGTGCCGGACGGTCCAGCCGCCGGGTCGTACCGTCCTCTCCCCGGAAGGGGCCGTTCGGTGGCGGCCTCGCTCCGGGGCGATGTATCCATGACACCAAATCCGCGCCGCGCGGGCGTCCGCCCCCGGGAGCAACTTGGCGTACTGCTCAGGGATGACGGAACGGCGAGGCGCCTCCCCCTTCCCGTAGGGGAGGCGCCCTGTCCGAAGCCGGGGATCCTTACCCCGCGGGCAGCGGCCCGCCGCCGTCGCCGCTGGTCCCGCGCCGGGCGGTGGACTGCCGTACGCCGGGGCCTACTTCAGGATGAAGACGTAGTCGGCCCCGTAGGCGACCTTCGCGATGGCGCCCTTGGCGCAGCTGCCCCGGGGGGCGACGCCGCCGACGGTGTTGAGCCGCAGGATCTCGTGGTTCCTGGCGAGCAGACCGCTCGCCCGGCCGGACCGGGTGGCCTTGAGGACCAGCTCGGGGATGTTCCTGGCGCCGTTGTCGACCTTGCTGATGAGGGTGCCGGTCACGGCGCTGCGGTCGGGCGCGATCCACTGCGGCGTGCCCGAGTTGGGGGCGACGAAGGAGTGGGCGATCTTCCCGCCGAGGGTCGCCGTCACATCGCGCTGCTGGAAGGACCAGCCGCCGGCCGGGGCCTTCTTGCACTCGTAGACCTGCCGGCCCTTGACGACGGACGCCTGGAAGTTGTCCAGGGCCTTGGCGAACGGGAAGCCCTGGGTCACCCGGTGGAACTGGGCGCGGACGGCGCCGCCGGGGAACCGGGCGGTGTGCAGGTTGGCGTAGAAGCCGTTCGGGTTCTTGACGAACTCCTCCAGCACGGCCTTGTCCTTGACCTTGACCGTGCCGGTCACCGCACCCTTCCAGCCGTCCAGGTACGTGATCCTGCTGAGCAGCGGGGTGAAGTCGATCTTGACGCCGCCGTTGGTGCCGCGCTTGCCCTGGTGGATGTGGAGCGCGGTCGGCTTGTCGGTGCCCCGGAACTTCACCGCGACCGAGACCCGGTCGCCCTGGACGCGGACGAACTGGAGCGCCTGGCCGTCGCGGTCGCCGACAGCGGGGCCGCCCGGCACGGGGACCTCGTTGGCGCCGTTGAGGCCGGCCGCGAAGTACCACGCCTTCGCCTTCGCGTCGGCGCCCCGGGCGGTGACGACCTCGGCGGCGCCGTGTCCGGCGTGGCCGCTCCCGGCGGCTGAGCCCTTGCCGTCGGCGGCGACGGCGGGAAGTACGGCGAGCCCCACACCGGCTGCGGCAGCGACAGCGGTGGTGCCGATCAGTATGGCCTTGGTGCGCTTCATGAGGAAACTCCCCGTACCGGTGCCTACGCCCTGTGCGTCGGCTTCCGGGCATGGGTACGAAGGGCGTCCCCATCCGGACTCAGTCCAGACCTGTGACCTGCGTCACGGGTCTACTCCACCGCCCTGACCAGGCACTTCAGCCCTCAGAACGGCAAAACGCCCCGAGGTCACCGACCCCGGGGCGCCGACAAAAACGTACCTGCGGGAACGTGCCTCAGCCCGCCCGGTGCACCACCGCGTCGCACAGCTCCTCCAGCGCGGCCTTCGCGAAGCACTCCGGCAGCGGCGCCAGCGTCGACCGCGCCTCCTCCGCGTACCGCACGGTGTCCCGGCGGGCCCGCTCCAGCGACGGATGCCCCCGCAGCCGGCGCAGCACCTCCGCGAGGCGGTCGTCGTCCGCGAGGTCCCCGTCCAGCAGCGCGACCAGCTCCAGGTCCTCCGGGAGCCCCAGCGCCTTGGCCCGTTCCCGCAGATGGAGCACCGGCAGCGTCGGAATGCCCTCGCGCAGGTCGGTGCCGGGGGTCTTGCCCGACTCGTGCGAGTCGCTGGCGATGTCGAGGACGTCGTCCGCGAGCTGGAAGGCGACCCCCAGCCGCTCCCCGTACTGGGTGAGGATGTCCACGAACCGCTCGTCGGCGCCGGCCATCAGCGCGCCGATCCGGCCGGAGACCGCGATCAGCGAGCCGGTCTTGCCCGCGATGACGTCGAGGTAGTGCTCGACCGGGTCGCCCCCGTCCCGGGGTCCGGCCGTCTCCAGGATCTGGCCGGTGACCAGCCGCTCGAAGGCCTCGGCCTGGATCCGGACGGCCTCGGGGCCGAGGTCGGCGAGGATGTGGGAGGCGCGCGCGAAGAGGAAGTCGCCGGTCAGGACCGCGACGGAGTTGCCCCAGCGGGCGTTGGCGCTGGGCACCCCGCGCCGCACGTCGGCCTCGTCCATCACGTCGTCGTGGTAGAGGGTCGCCAGATGGGTCAGCTCCACGACCACGGCGGCCGGGACCACACCCGGGGCGTACGGGTCGCCGAACTGGGCCGCCAGCATCGTCAGCAGGGGCCGGAACCGCTTCCCCCCGGCCCGTACGAGGTGCTGTGCCGCCTCCGTGATGAAGGGCACCTCGCTCTTGGTCGCATCGAGCAGACCCGCTTCCACGGCCGACAGTCCGCTGTGGACATCGGCCTCAAGAGCCTGGTCCCGCACGCTCAGCCCGAACGGCCCGACGACGGTCACGAGGTGGTCTCCTGTCTGCTGATCATCACACGGATTGTCGATGTGTCGGTGGATTCACTCAAGTCAGCGTATCCGGTCGCCTTTCGATCACCGTGAGCGCCCGCCCGCCTCCCCCGGTATGTTCGTGATCAGCACATAAGACAAGAATCTGCCAGAAACGGTCTATTTCGCCAAAGTCAGCGTTCAACCGGGGAAAGTGCCCACCAGCGACTCCGGCGAACGGCCACCCACCGCGCGACAAGGCCCCGCCATGCGCCACCGCCTTCGGTTCCCCTATGAAACCAGCCATCAGGATGTCCGGATCCCCGTGCACGGCAGCCGGGGAGCCACCACCCTCTTCGCCCGGGTCTGGCGCCCGCTCACCGATGAGCCTGTCCCCGTACTGCTGGAGTATTCGCCGGAAAGGCTGACGGACACGACCGTCGCACGCGACGCCCAGCGCCACCCCTGGTACGCGGGACACGGCTACGCCTCCGTACGCGTCGACGCGCGCGGCCACGGCAACAGCGGCGGCACCCCCGACCCGGCCGGGCTCCCCACCTCCCCCGCCGTCCTCGCCGACGCCGTCGATGTCGTCGACTGGCTGGCCACCCGGCCCTGGAGCACCGGCCGGATCGGCATGTTCGGCATCGGCTGGGGCGGCGCCTGCGCCCTGGGCACCGCCGGGCTCGACCCCGAGCCCCTGGCCGCCGTCGTCGCGGTCTGCTGCGGCGCCGACCCCTACGCAGACCTCTACCCCGGCGGCGCCGCGACCGCCGACGCCACCGCCCTCACCGCCGCCGACCAGCTCTCCGCCGGCTGCCGCCCGCCCGACCCCGTCCACACCGGCGACGACTGGCGCGAACGCTGGCTGGAGCGGCTGGCGGCCGTCGAGCCCGCCGCCCACCACTGGCTCGCCCACCAGCTCCGGGACGACTTCTGGGCCGCCGCGGGCGCCGGTCCACAGGCCCTGGCCGCCGCCCGGGCCGCCGTCCTCGCCGCCGGCGGCTGGTACGACCCCCACCGCGAGACCGTGCTGCGGCTGCTGGCCACGCTCCCCGCGGACCGGGTGCGCGGACTGATCGGGCCGTGGTCCCACCAGTACCCCGACCACGGGCGGCCCGGCCCCGCGATCGGCTTCCTCCAGGAGACCCGCAGCTGGTGGGACCACCATCTGAAGGGCATCGACAACGACGTCATGGCCGGACCCGCGCTCCGCCTGTGGAGCGAGAGCCCCGGGCCGGATCCCGCCGGGCGGTGGACCGGCCTGCCCGCCCGGCCCGCCCCGGCCGTCACCCCCGTGGGGTACGAGCTGCACGGCGGCCCCGACGGCCCCGGCCTCGTCGTCGCCTCCCCCCAGTGCACCGGCCTGGAAGCCGGCCCGTACCTCCCCGACGGAAGTGCCACCACCGGCGACCAGCGCGCCGACGACGCCCGCTCGGCCTGCTTCGAGTTCCCCGTGACCGGTGAGGAGCCGCTGGAGATCCTGGGCAGCCCCCGGGTGACCCTGCGGCTGCGCCTGGCCGTACCCCACGGGCTGGCCGTCGCCCGGCTCTGCGACATCGCCCCCGACGGCACCTCCACCCCCGTCACCCTGGGCGTCCTCGACCTCTCCGCCCGCCACGGCACCGAACGCGCCCACGCCTGGCCCCCCGGCACCACCGAGGACGTCTCCTTCGCCCTCACCGCCACCGGCCACACCTTCCGGCCCGGCCACCGGATCCGGCTCGCCGTCTCCTCCGCCTACTGGCCCTGGTTCTGGCCCCCGCCCGGCGCGGCCGGGTTCCTCCTCGCCCCCGGGGGCTCCCTGCTCGAACTCCCCGTACGGGAAAGCCCCGACGGACCCGACGGACCCGACAGGCCCGGCCGGGTGCGGCCGCCCGAGGCCGAACCGGAAGCCGCCGCCGGGCCCCTCATCGGCACGGCGGGCACCCTGGACGGACCCTCCCGCCCGGCCCGGCTGCTGACCCGGGACCCGGAAGCGGGGTGGTGGCGGCTGGAGACCGTCCCCGTACCCGGCGGCACCCAGGTCCTGCCCGACGGCCTGGAGGTCACCGACGAGGCCCTGCACACCCGTACCGTCCAGGAGCGCGACCCCCACTCGGCCGGGATCACCGCCGTCCGGCACACCCGGCTGCACCGGCCCGCGCTCGGCTGGGACACCAGCGTCGAGACCCGCTCCCATGTCTGTGCCGACGCCGACGACTTCACCCTCAGGGACGAAGTCGTCTGCCGCCACGGAACGGAGATCGTCTTCCACCGGACCTGGGAGAAACGGATTCCGCGACTGGCCGGATGATCACCTCTGCCGGGCCGGCACCCCCGCGACGTACGGTGTCCTCACCCCAAGGAAAGCGAGGCACGCACCGATGTCCGAGCAGAGCCCGCTCGAACTGGCCGGGGACGACCCCTTCGGCCCGCACAACCTCCCCTACGGCGTCTTCACCACGGCGGACGAGCCCGAGCGCCGGCGGCTCGGCGTCCGGATCGGCAACCACGTCCTCGACGCGGGAGCGGCCGCCGCCGCCCTCGGCTCCCCCTACACCGCCCTGCTCGGCGGACCGGGCCTCGACCCGCTGCTCGCCGCCGGACGGACCGCCTGGCGCGATGTGCGCCGGGCGCTCACCGGCTGGGTGAGCGTCCCCGCCCACCGCGCCGTCATAGAGCCCCTGCTGATCCCGCTCCCCGCCGTCACCATGCGGCTGCCGTACCAGGTCGGCGACTACGTCGACTTCTACGCGAGCGAGCACCACGCCACCAACGTGGGCCGGATCTTCCGCCCGGACGGCGAGCCGCTGACCCCCAACTGGAAGCACCTGCCCATCGGTTACCACGGCCGCTCCGGCACCGTCGTCGTCTCCGGCACGGACGTCGTACGCCCCCGCGGCCAGCGCAAGGCGCCCGCCGACCCCGTGCCCGTCTTCGGCCCGAGCGTCAAGCTCGACATCGAGGCCGAGGTCGGCTTCGTCGTCGGCGTCCCCTCCGAGCGGGGCACACCGGTGCCGCTCGCCGACTTCCGCGACCACGTCTTCGGGCTCTCGCTCCTCAACGACTGGTCGGCACGCGACCTCCAGGCCTGGGAGTACGTCCCGCTCGGGCCCTTCCTCGGCAAGTCCTTCGCCACCTCCGTCTCCGCCTGGGTCACCCCGCTGGAGGCCCTGGACGACGCCCGCTGCGCGCCGCCCGCCCGCGACGTCGCCCTCCTGCCCTACCTGGACGACGCCGGCGAGGACGAGCCCGGCGGCTTCGACCTGCGGATCAGCGTCGCCGTCAACGGCCATGTGATCGCCGAGCCGCCGTTCGCGACGATGTACTGGACCGCGGCCCAGCAACTCGCCCATATGACGGTCAACGGGGCCTCGCTGCGCACGGGCGACCTGTTCGGCTCCGGCACGGTCAGCGGCCCCGAGCGGCACCAGCGCGGCTCGCTCCTCGAACTGACCTGGAACGGGCGGGACCCGCTGGCACTGCCGGAGGGCGAGCGCGCCTTCCTGGAGGACGGCGACGAGGTGACGATGACCGCGTGGGCCCCGGGCCCCGGTGGGGTACGGGTCGGCCTGGGCGAGGTCACCGGCCGCGTGGTGCCCTCCGCCTGACAGCAGTACTGAATCCCGGGGGCTCAGGAGGCCGGCGCGGCCGGGCGTACGGGGCAGGGCCCCAGCCCGGCGGGTTCGGCTCCGGCGCCGACGCCCCTACGACAGCGGGGCCCGGGAAGACCGGGCCCCGCGATCGGTGACGCTGAAGGGTGTTGATGGCTCAGCGGGCAAACACCCCGGCCTGGCCCGCCAGATCGAGGAAGTACTGCGGTGCGACCCCGAGCACCAGGGTCACGACGACACCCGTCCCGATCGCCGCCATGGTCATCGGCGAGGGCACGGCGACCGTGGGGCCGTCGGCCTTGGGCTCGCTGAAGAACATCAGCACGATGACCCGGATGTAGAAGAACGCGGCGATCGCCGACGCGATCACACCCACGACCACCAGCGCGCCCGCGCCGCCCTCGGCCGCCGCCTTGAAGACGGCGAACTTGCCGGAGAAGCCCGCCGTCAGCGGAATCCCCGCGAAGGCCAGCAGAAAGACCGCGAAGACCGCCGCGACCAGCGGAGACCTGCGCCCGAGCCCCGCCCACTGGGAGAGGTGGGTCGCCTCGCCGCCCGCGTCCCGCACCAGCGTGACCACGGCGAACGCGCCGATCGTCACGAACGAGTACGCGCCCAGGTAGAAGAGGACGGATGAGACCCCCTCCTCGGTCACCGCGACGACGCCGACCAGGATGAACCCGGCGTGGGCGATGGACGAGTACGCCAGCAGCCGCTTGATGTCGGTCTGCGTGATGGCCACGATCGCGCCACCCAGCATGGTGACGATGGCGACGCCCC
The DNA here is from genome assembly GCF_034961445.1 of Streptomyces yaizuensis. Taxonomy (NCBI): domain Bacteria; kingdom Bacillati; phylum Actinomycetota; class Actinomycetes; order Kitasatosporales; family Streptomycetaceae; genus Streptomyces; species Streptomyces yaizuensis. The sequence goes on along the minus strand of NZ_BSBI01000011.1, from coordinate 60,904 downwards.
ACAGCACCGGCCGCCAGTCCCAGTTGAGCCCCGGCAGGACGACGTAGAGCAGCCGCAGCAGCGCGCCGAAGGCCGCCACCTTGGTCGCCGCCGCCATGAAGCCGGTGATCGGTGTCGGGGCGCCCTGGTAGACGTCCGGGGTCCACATGTGGAACGGGACCGCGCCGACCTTGAAGAGCAGCCCCATGAGGATCAGCGCCGAACCGGTCAGCAGCAAAGCATCGTTGCCCATGGTGTCGGCGAGCGCCGGATCGATGGTGCGGACGCTGCCGTCGACCACGTCCGCGATCCGGGCGTACGACACGGAGCCCGCGTACCCGTAGAGCAGCGCGACACCGAAGAGGAGGAACGCCGAGGAGAACGCGCCGAGCAGGAAGTACTTCACCGCGGCCTCCTGCGACATCAGCCGCCGGCGGCGGGCGAGGGCGCAGAGCAGGTACAGCGGCAGCGAGAAGACCTCCAGCGCGATGAAGAGCGTCAGCAGATCGTTGGCGGCGGGGAAGACCAGCAGCCCGGCGATCGCGAACAGCGCCAGCGGATAGACCTCGGTGGTGGTGAAACCGGCGCGGACCGCGGCCCGCTCGTTGTCGCTGCCGGGGACGGCCGCGGCCTGGGCGGTGAAGGAGTCCACCGCGTGGCCGTGGTCCAGCGGGTCGAGCCTGCGCTCGGCGAAGGTGAGCACGGCCACCACCGACGCCAGCAGGATCGTGCCCTGGAGGAAGAGCGTCGGCCCGTCGATGGCGATCGCGCCCATGGCGGCGATGTTCACCTTCGAGGTGCCGTAGCCGGCCTCGGCGAGGCCGACGACGGCGGCGAAGGCGGCGGCGAGCGCGGTCAGCGTCAGCCCCACCTGGGTGGGGTAGCGCAGCCGGCGCGGCAGGAACGCCTCGGCGAGCAGGCCGACGATCGCCGCGCCGACGACGATGAGCATCGGCGCCAGCTGGGCGTACTCGATCTCCGGGGCGGGGATCCGATCGACCGGCCCGGCCGCCGTCGTCCACAGGGTGTGGACAGCTTCAGGGCTCACTTCGCCGCCTCCACATCGGGCCGGGGGTCAGTCTTCTGGACATCCGACAGGGTGTGTTCCACCGCCGGGTTGACGACCTCCGTCAGCGGCTTGGGGAAGACGCCGAGGAGGATGAGGAGCGCGATCAGCGGGGTGATCACCGCCAGCTCCCGCGCCTTGAGGTCGGGCATCCCCGCCACCTCCTCCTTCACCGGTCCGGTCATGGTCCGCTGATAGAGGACGAGGGTGTAGAGCGCGGCCAGCACGATGCCGGAGGTGGCGATGATCCCGGCCGCCGGATAGCGGGAGAAGGTGCCGACCAGCACCAGGAACTCGCTGACGAACGGGGCGAGGCCGGGCAGCGAGAGCGTGGCCAGGCCGCCGATGAGGAAGGTGCCCGCGAGCACCGGCGCGACCTTCTGCACCCCGCCGTAGTCCGCGATGAGCCGCGAGCCGCGCCGGGTGATCAGGAAGCCGGCCACCAGCATCAGCGCGGCGGTCGAGATGCCGTGGTTGACCATGTAGAGCGTGGCGCCCGACTGGCCCTGGGAGGTCATCGCGAAGATCCCGAGGACGATGAAGCCGAAGTGGGAGATCGACGCGTACGCGATCAGCCGCTTGATGTCCCGCTGGCCGACCGCGAGGAGCGCCCCGTAGACGATGCTGATCAGCGCGAGCACCAGGATCACCGGGGTGGCCCACTCGGAGGCCCCGGGGAAGAGCTGGAGGCAGAAGCGGAGCATCGCGAAGGTGCCGACCTTGTCGACCACGGCCGTGATGAGGACCGCGACCGGCGCGGTCGCCTCGCCCATCGCGTTGGGCAGCCAGGTGTGCAGCGGCCACAGCGGCGCCTTGATGGCGAAGGCGAAGAAGAAGCCGAGGAAGAGCCACCGCTCGGTGTTGGTGGCCATCTCCAGCTCGCCACTGGCGCGGGCGGCGGCGATCTCGGTGAGCGAGAAGCTGCCCGCGACCGCGTAGAGACCGATCACGGCCGCCAGCATGATCAGCCCGCCGACCAGGTTGTACAGCAGGAACTTGACCGCCGCGTACGAGCGCTGGGCGGCCGCGTTCTGGTCGGTGCCCGCGTGGGCCCGGTCGCCGAAGCCGCCGATGAGGAAGTACATCGGGATGAGCATGGCTTCGAAGAGGATGTAGAAGAGGAAGACGTCGGTGGCCTCGAAGGAGAGGATCACCATCGCCTCGACCATCAGGATCAGGGCGAAGAAGCCCTGGGTGGGCCGCCAGCGGCTGCTGCCGGTCTCCTGCGGCTCGGCGTCGTTCCACCCGGCGAGGATCACGAACGGGATCAGCAGCGCGGTGAGCGCGATCAGCGCCACCCCGATGCCGTCGACGCCCAGTTCGTAGCGGACGCCGAAGTCGGCGATCCAGGAGCGGTTCTCGGTGAGCTGGTAGCGGTCGCCGCCCGGGTCGAAGCGGACGAAGACGACCGCGGCCAGCGCCAGGGTGACGAGCGAGAAGAACAGCGCCACCCACTTGGCGGCCGTGCGCCGGGCGGCGGGCACGGCGGCGGTGACGATCGCACCGATCGCCGGGACCGCGGCCGTCGCGGTGAGGAGGGGAAAGGACATCGCGGTTACACACCCCTCATCAGCAGGGTCGCGGCGATCAGTACCGCCGTACCGCCGAACATGGACACGGCGTACGAGCGGACGTAGCCGTTCTGGAGTTTGCGCAGCCGGCCGGAGAGGCCGCCGACGGAGGCCGCGGTGCCGTTGACCACCCCGTCGACCAGGGTGTGGTCGACGTAGACCAGCGAACGGGTCAGATGCTCACCGCCCCGGACCAGGACCACATGGTTGAAGTCGTCCTGGAGCAGGTCGCGGCGGGCCGCCCGGGTGAGCAGCGAGCCGCGCGGCGCGGTGACCGGCACCGGCCGCCGCCCGTACATCACCCAGGCGATGGTGACACCGACGGCGAGGGCGACGACGGTGAGCCCGGTGACGGTCGCGGCGCTCATCGGCGGGTGGCCGTGCTCCGCGCCGGTGACCGGCTCCAGCCAGTTCAGGAAGCGGTCGCCGATGGAGAAGAAGCCGCCCGCGAAGACCGAGCCGAAGGCCAGCACGATCATCGGGATGGTCATCGACTTCGGCGACTCGTGCGGATGCGGCTCATGGCCCTCGGCGTCGGGCTGCCAGCGCTTCTCGCCGAAGAAGGTCAGCACCATCACGCGGGTCATGTAGAACGCGGTGATGGCGGCGCCCAGCAGGGCGACCGAGCCGAGGATCCAGCCCTCGGTGCCGCCCTTGGCGAAGGCCGCCTCGATGATCTTGTCCTTGGAGAAGAAGCCGGAGAGCCCGGGGAAGCCGATGATGGCGAGATAGCCGAGGCCGAAGGTGACGAAGGTGACCGGCATGTACTTCCGCAGGCCGCCGTACTTGCGCATGTCCACCTCGTCGTTCATGCCGTGCATGACCGAACCGGCGCCGAGGAAGAGCCCGGCCTTGAAGAAGCCGTGCGTCACCAGGTGCATGATCGCGAAGACATAGCCGATGGGCCCGAGCCCCGCGGCCAGGATCATGTAGCCGATCTGCGACATCGTGGACCCGGCGAGGGCCTTCTTGATGTCGTCCTTGGCGCAACCGACGACCGCACCGAAGATCAGAGTGACCGCGCCGACGACCACGACCGCCAGCTGGGCGTCCGGGGCCGCGTTGAAGATGGCGCCGGAGCGGACGATCAGATACACGCCCGCCGTCACCATGGTGGCCGCGTGGATCAGGGCCGAGACCGGGGTCGGGCCCTCCATCGCGTCCCCCAGCCAGGACTGGAGCGGCACCTGCGCCGACTTGCCGCAGGCCGCCAGGAGCAGCATCAGGCCGATCGCCGTCAGCGTGCCCTCCCCCGTCTCCCCCACGGAGCCGAGCACCGGCCCGAACGCGAAGGTCCCGAAGGTGGTGAACATCAGCATGATCGCGATCGACAGGCCGATGTCGCCGACCCGGTTGACCAGGAACGCCTTCTTCGCCGCCGTCGCCGCGCTCGGCTTGTGCTGCCAGAAGCCGATGAGCAGGTAGGAGGCGAGACCGACGCCCTCCCAGCCGAAGTACAGCAGGAGGTAGTTGTCGGCGAGGACCAGCAGCAGCATCGCCGCCAGGAAGAGATTGAGATAGCCGAAGAAGCGGCGGCGGCGCTCGTCGTGCTCCATGTAGCCGATGGAGTAGACGTGGATCAGCGTGCCCACACCGGTGATCAGCAGGACGAAGGTCATCGACAGCTGGTCGAGCTGGAAGGCGATGTCCGCCTGGAAGCCCTCCACCGGGATCCAGCTGAACAGATGCTGGTGCAGGGCCCGGTCGTCCACGTCCCTGCCCAGCATGTCCACGAAGAGCACCGCGCCGACGGCGAAGGACGCGGCCGCGAGCGCGGTGCCGAGCCAGTGGCCGGCGCGGTCGAGCCGCCGGCCTCCGCACAGCAGCACCACGGCTCCCAGCAGCGGCGCGGCGACCAGCAGCGGCGCGGCGACCAGCAGCGCAATCAGGTTATCCACGTTCAGCCCCTCACAGCTTCATCAGGCTGGCGTCGTCGACCGAGGCCGAGTGGCGGGACCGGAACAGGGACACGATGATCGCGAGGCCCACCACGACCTCGGCGGCGGCGACGACCATCGTGAAGAAGGCGATGATCTGGCCGTCGAGGTTGCCGTGCATCCGGGAGAAGGCGACGAGCGCGAGATTGCAGGCGTTGAGCATCAGCTCGACGCACATGAAGACCACGATCGCGTTCCGCCGGATCAGTACACCGACCGCGCCGATCGTGAACAACAGCACGGCCAGATAGAGGTAGTTGACCGGACTCACCGATGGGCCTCCTCGTCGTCCCGGCCCCTGTCCTCGGCTGCCGCCGCGTCATCGGTGGTACCGGTATCGGTGTCACCGGTGCGGTCGTCCGGTCCGTGTCCATGGCGTCCGAGCCGTTCCTCGGAACGCTGCTCCAGTGCCTTCAGATCGCCCAGCGCCCGCTGGGAGACATCGCGGATCTGGCCGCGCTCCCGCAGCGTCCGGCTCACCGTCAGCTCGGACGGGGTGCCGTCGGGCAGCAGGCCGGCGATGTCCACCGCGTTGTGCCGGGCGTAGACACCGGGCGCGGGCAGCGGCGGCAGCTGTGTGCCCGCGCGCACCCGCTCGGCGGCCAGCTCGCGCTGGGTCCGCGCCCGCTCGGTGCGCTCCCGGTGGGTGAGCACCATCGCGCCCACCGCCGCCGTGATCAGCAGCGCGCCGGTGATCTCGAAGGCGAAGACGTACTTGGTGAAGATCAGGGCCGCGAGGCCCTCCACATTGCCGCCGTGCTCGCTGTTGGCCGCGCCCAGGCCGTTGAACTCCTTGAGCGAGGCGTTGCCGATGCCGGCGGTCAGCAGGACCCCGAAGCCGGTCCCGCAGAGCGCCGCCAGCCAGCGCTGGCCCTTCAGCGTCTCCTTGAGGGAGTCGGCCGCGGTGACGCCGACCAGCATCACCACGAAGAGGAAGAGCATCATGATCGCGCCGGTGTAGACGACGATCTGGACCACGCCCAGGAAGTAGGCGCCGTTGGCGAGGTAGAAGACCGCCAGAATGATCATGGTCCCGGCGAGGCAGAGCGCGCTGTGCACGGCCCGCCTCATCAGGATCGTGCAGAGCGCTCCCGCCACGGCGACGGTCCCGAGCACCCAGAACTGCACGGCCTCGCCGGTCGACGTCGCCGTCGCGGCCAGGGCCTCCAGCGGGATCGGGCCACTCATGCGTCCACCTCCTCGCCCTTCTCCCCCTGGGAGACGGCGATCTGGCGGACCGTGCCGGGGGCGGCCTCCGTGACCAGGCCCCGGTAGTAGTCGCCCTCGTCCATCCCGGGGAAAATGGCGTGCGGGGTGTCGACCATCTCCTCCGTCAACCCCGCGAGCAGCTGCTCCTTGGTGTAGATGAGGTTCTCGCGGGAGCTGTCGGCCAGTTCGAACTCGTTCGTCATCGTCAGCGCCCGGGTGGGACACGCCTCGATGCACAGCCCGCACAGAATGCAGCGGGCGTAGTTGATCTGGTAGACGCGGCCGTACCGCTCGCCCGGGGAGTAGCGCTCCTCCTCCGTGTTGTCCGCGCCCTCCACATAGATCGCGTCGGCCGGGCAGGCCCAGGCGCACAGCTCGCAGCCGACGCACTTCTCCAGCCCGTCCGGATGCCGGTTGAGCTGGTGCCGCCCGTGGAAGCGCGGCGCTGTGACCTTCGGCTGCTCCGGATACTGCTCGGTCAGCCGCTTCTTGAACATGGCCTTGAAGGTCACGCCGAAGCCGGCGACCGGATTCTGGAACCCCTGCTCGGATTCCCGTTCCCGTTCCTCAGACACCGTCACCCTCCTTTCCCTCGCGAGATCCCTCACTCACCGTGTCGGGTCCGCCACTGACAATCAGCTCGCGCTCCCGGCGGGGACGCCGGCGCGGCACCGGCGGCAGACTCTGGCCGGGCAGCGGCGGTACGGGGTAGCCGCCCGCCATCGGGTCGAAGGGCGCGGCGGCCTCCTCCGCCTCCCGTACGGCCCGTTCCTTCTTCTCCTTGTCGCCGCGGAAGAGGTCCACGACGTAGGAGAGGACCAGCAGCGACAGCACCGCCCCGGCGACGTAGAGCACGATCTGCTGGAAGTCGTAGTTCTCGTTCCGCAGCGCCCGTACGGTCGCGACCAGCATCAGCCAGACCACCGACACCGGGATGAGCACCTTCCACCCCAGCTTCATCAGCTGGTCGTAGCGGACCCGGGGCAGCGTGCCGCGCAGCCAGATGAAGAAGAACAGCAGCAGCTGGACCTTGAGGACGAACCAGAGCAGCGGCCACCAGCCCTGGTTGGCGCCCTCCCAGAACGCGGAGATGGGGTACGGGGCGCGCCAGCCGCCGAGGAAGAGGGTGACCGAGACGGCGGAGACGGTGACCATGTTGACGTACTCCGCCAGCATGAACAGCGCGAACTTGATGGAGCTGTACTCGGTGTTGAAGCCGCCGACGAGGTCGCCCTCGGACTCCGGCATGTCGAAGGGGGCGCGGTTGGTCTCGCCGACCATGGTGACGACGTAGATGATGAACGAGACCGGCAGCAGCAGGATGTACCAGCGGTCCGCCTGCGCCTCCACGATCGCCGACGTCGACATCGACCCCGAGTAGAGGAAGACGGAGGCGAAGGCCGCACCCATGGCGATCTCGTACGAGATCATCTGCGCGCACGAGCGGAGCCCGCCGAGCAGGGGGTAGGTGGAGCCGGAGGACCAGCCCGCCAGCACGATGCCGTAGATGCCGACCGAGGCGACCGCGAGGACGTAGAGCATCGCGATCGGCAGATCGGTCAGCTGCATCGCGGTGCGGTGGCCGAAGATGGAGACCTGGTTGTCCGCCGGGCCGAAGGGGATGACCGCGATCGCCATGAAGGCCGGGATCGCGGCGATGATCGGCGCCAGGATGTAGACGACCTTGTCCGCCCGCTTGACGATGACGTCTTCCTTCAGCATCAGCTTGACGCCGTCGGCGAGGGACTGGAGCAGGCCCCAGGGGCCGTGCCGGTTGGGGCCGATGCGCAACTGCATCCAGGCGACGACCTTGCGCTCCCAGACGATGGAGAAGAGCACCGTCACCATCAGGAAGGCGAAGCAGAACACCGCCTTGATCAGCACCAGCCACCAGGGGTCGTGGCCGAACATCGAGAGGTCCTCGGCCGCGAGGACCTGCACCTGGGAGATCATGCGCGCACCTCCGGTGCCTCGGTCGCGGACGCGGGGGCGGCCGGTGCGATACGGACCAGCTCGCCGGGGCGGGCCCCGGTGTCGGAGAGGACGCCGCCGCCGGTGGAGTTCAGCGGCAGCCACACCACCCGGTCGGGCATCTCGGTGATCTCCAGCGGCAGCAGGACCGTGCCGGCGGGGCCGGTGACGGCGAGTTCACCGCCGGCCTCGACACCGGACTCGGCGGCCGTGGCCGCCGACAGCCGGGCGACGGCCGCGTGCCGGGTGCCCGCGAGCGCGGTGTCGCCGCGCTGGAGCAGCCCCTGATCGAGAAGGAGCCGGTGACCGGCGAGCACGGCCTCGCCCTCACCGGCGCGGGGCAGCGGACGGGCGGACTCCATGGGCTCCCCGGCCCCGGCGCCGCGCCAGCCGGAGAGCCGGTCCAGCTCCCGGCGCACGGCGGCGACATCGGGCAGCCCCAGGGGGACGTCCATGGCGTCGGCGAGCATATGGAGGACCCGGGCGTCGCCGGGGGCGAGGGTGCGGGTCATCTGCTCCGGCTTGAGCGCCGCCTCGAACGACCGGGCGCGGCCCTCCCAGTCAAGGAAGGTGCCGGACTTCTCGGCGACGGCCGCCACCGGCAGGACCACGTCCGCCCGTTCGGTGACCTCGCTCGGCGCCAGCTCCAGGGAGACCAGGAAGCCGACGGCGGACAGGGCCTCGCGGGCGCGGGCCGGATCGGGCAGGTCGGCGACCTCGACCCCGGCGACCAGCAGCGCTCCCAGCGCCCCGGTGGCCGCCGCGTCCAGGATTCCGGCGGTGTCGCGGCCGTAGCGCGAGGGCAGGTCGCGCACCCGCCAGACCTCGGCGGTCTCCTCGCGGGCCCGGGGGTCGGTCGCGGGGCGCCCGCCGGGCAGCAGCGAGGGCAGCGCACCGGCCTCGACGGCGCCCCGCTCACCGGCCCGGCGCGGGATCCACACCAGGCGGGCACCGGTCGCGGTGGCGGCCCGGACGGCGGCGGTGAGCCCGCCGGGGACCCCGGCGAGGCGTTCGCCGACGACGATGAGCGCGCCCTCGGCCCGCAGCGACTCCGCGGCCTCGGCGCCGCCGGCGTCCAGTCCGACCTGTCCGGCGAGGGCGTCGAGCCATTCGGTCTCGGTGCCGGGGGCGGCGGGCAGCAGGGTGCCGCCGGCCTTGGTGAGGCCGCGGGTGGCGTGGGAGGCGAGCGCGTAGGTGCGCTGGCCGTGCTTGCGGTGGGCCTTGCGCAGCCGCAGGAAGACCCCGGGGGCCTCCTCCTCGGCCTCGAAGCCGGCCAGGAGCACGGCGGGTGCCTGCTCCAGCAGGGTGTACGTGACGCCGGTGCCGTCCAGGTCCCGGCCCCGGCCGGCGACGCGCGAGGCCAGGAAGTCGGCCTCCTCGCCGGAGTGGACCCGGGCCCGGAAGTCGATGTCGTTGGTGCCGAGGGCGACGCGGGCGAACTTGGCGTACGCGTAGGCGTCCTCCACGGTGAGCCGGCCACCGGTCAGCACCCCGGCCCGGCCACGCGCGGCGGCGAGTCCGGCGGCCGCCGCGTCGAGCGCCTCGGGCCAGCTCGCGGGCCGGAGCACGCCATCGGCGTCGCGCACCAGCGGGGTCGTGAGCCGGTCCCGCGCCTGCGCGTACCGGAAGCCGAACCGCCCCTTGTCGCAGATCCACTCCTCGTTGACCTCGGGGTCGTCGGCGGCGAGCCGCCGCATGACCTTGCCCCTGCGGTGGTCGGTGCGGGTGGCGCAGCCCCCGGCGCAGTGCTCGCAGACGCTCGGCGAGGAGACCAGGTCGAAGGGGCGGGAGCGGAAGCGGTACGCGGCCGAGGTCAGCGCGCCCACCGGGCAGATCTGGATGGTGTTGCCGGAGAAGTACGACGCGAAGGGGTCGCCCTCGCCGGTGCCGACCTGCTGGAGCGCGCCCCGCTCGATCAGTTCGATCATCGGGTCGCCGGCGACCTGGTTGGAGAAGCGGGTGCAGCGGGCGCAGAGCACACAGCGTTCGCGGTCCAGCAGCACCTGGGTGGAGATCGGCACCGGCTTCTCGTACGTCCGCTTCCTGCCCTCGAAGCGGGAGTCGGTGTCGCCGTGGGACATCGCCTGGTTCTGGAGGGGGCACTCGCCGCCCTTGTCGCAGACGGGACAGTCCAGCGGATGGTTGATCAGCAGCAGCTCCATCACGCCCTTCTGCGCCTTCTCGGCGGTGGGCGAGGTGAGCTGGGAGCGGACGACCATGCCGTCGGTGCAGGTGATGGTGCACGAGGCCATCGGCTTGCGCTGGCCCTCGACCTCGACGATGCACTGGCGGCAGGCGCCCGCGGGGTCGAGGAGGGGGTGGTCGCAGAAGCGGGGGATCTCGATGCCGAGGAGTTCGGCGGCGCGGATGACGAGCGTCCCCTTGGGCACGCTGATCTCGGCGCCGTCGATGGTCAGCGTGACCAGATCCTGTGGCGGCTCGCCGCCCTGGCCGCCCCCGGGAGGAGCGCTGGTGGTCACGGTCATGCGGTCACCTCCGTACGGTGATCGGCCCAAGCGGTGGACCTGGCGTGGTCGAAGGGGCAGCCGGCGCCGTCGATGTGCTCCTCGTACTCCGCGCGGAAGTGCTGGAGCGAGGAGAAGATGGGGGCGGCGGCGCCGTCGCCGAGGGCGCAGAACGACTTGCCGTTGATGTTGTCGGCGATGTCGGCGAGCTTGTCGAGGTCGGAGTGGACGCCCTTGCCGTCCTCGATGTCGCGCAGCAGCTGGACCAGCCAGTAGGTGCCCTCCCGGCAGGGGGTGCACTTGCCGCAGGACTCGTGGGCGTAGAACTCGGTCCAGCGGGTGACGGCCCGGACCACGCAGGTGGTCTCGTCGAAGCACTGGAGGGCCTTGGTCCCGAGCATGGAGCCGGCCGCGCCGACGCCCTCGTAGTCGAGGGGGACGTCGAGGTGTTCGGCGGTGAGCAGCGGGGTCGAGGAGCCGCCGGGGGTCCAGAACTTGAGGCGGTGGCCGGGGCGCATGCCGCCGCTCATGTCGAGGAGCTGGCGCAGGGTGATGCCGAGGGGGGCCTCGTACTGTCCGGGGCCCGCGACATGGCCGCTGAGGGAGTAGAGCGTGAAGCCCGCGGACTTCTCGCTGCCCATCGAACGGAACCAGTCCTTGCCCCGGTTGAGGATCGCGGGAACCGACGCGATGGACTCGACGTTGTTCACCACAGTGGGGCACGCGTACAGGCCGGCGACCGCGGGGAAGGGCGGGCGCAGCCGGGGCTGGCCGCGGCGTCCTTCGAGCGAGTCGAGCAGTGCGGTCTCCTCACCGCAGATGTACGCGCCGGCGCCCGCGTGCACCGTGATGTCGAGGTCGAGTCCGCTGCCGAGGATGTTCCGGCCGAGGTAGCCCGCCTCGTAGGCCTCGCGGACGGCTTCGTGGAGCCGCCGCAGGACGGGGACGACCTCGCCGCGGAGATAGATGAAGGCGTGGTTCGAGCGGATCGCCCAACAGGCGATGATCATGCCTTCGATCAGGGAGTGCGGGTTGGCGAAGAGGAGGGGGATGTCCTTGCAGGTGCCGGGTTCCGACTCGTCGGCGTTGACGACGAGGTAGTGGGGTTTGCCGTCGCCCTGCGGGATGAACTGCCACTTCATCCCGGTGGGGAAGCCGGCGCCGCCGCGGCCGCGCAGTCCGGAGTCCTTGACGTAGGCGATGAGGTCGTCGGGGGCCATGGCGAGGGCCTTGCGCAGGCCCTGGTAGCCGTCGTGGCGCCGGTAGGTCTCCAGCGTCCAGGACTCGTCCTCGTCCCAGAAGGCGGAGAGGACGGGGGAGAGCAGTTTCTCGGGGGCGGCCTCGCCCTCGCGACGGGCGGTGTCGTCGTGTTCGGTGGACAAGGTCATCACTTCCCCTCCTCGGCGTCCTCGGCGTCCCCGGTGGAGCCGGGCGCCGCGGGGGTGGTGTCCTCGGCGTTCTCGGCGCTCTGGCCGCTCTCGGTGCTCTCGCCGCGCGGGGCGACGACGCGGGCGGGGCCCTCGCCCTTCGCGAGGCGGAGCCCGGCGAGGGAGGCGGGCCCGGCTCCTCCGGTGGCGGCGACGGCTCCGGGGCGCTCGTCGGGGAAGCCGGCGAGGATCCGCGCGGTCTCCTTGAAGGTGCACAGCGGCGCTCCCCGGGTGGGGGCGACGGGGCGGCCCGCGCGCAGGTCGTCGACGAGCCCGCGGGCGGACTCGGGGGTCTGGTTGTCGAAGAACTCCCAGTTCACCATGACAACGGGGGCGAAGTCGCAGGCCGCGTTGCACTCGATGTGCTCCAGCGTGACCAGTCCGTCGTCGGTGGTGCCGCTGTCGCCGACGCCGAGGTGTTCCTTCAGGTCGGCGAAGATGGCGTCGCCGCCCATGACCGCGCAGAGGGTGTTGGTGCAGACGCCGACCTGGTAGTCGCCGGAGGGCCGGCGGCGGTACATGCTGTAGAAGGTGGCGACGGCGGTGACCTCGGCGGTGGTCAGCTCCAGCACCTCGGCGCAGAACCGGATCCCGGTGCGGGAGACGAAGCCCTCCTCGGACTGGACGAGGTGGAGCAGCGGCAGCAGCGCCGAACGGGAGTCGGGGTAGCGGGAGATGACGTCCTTGGCGTCCGTCTCCAGCCGGGCGCGTACCTCGGCCGGGTAGTCGGGGGCGGGGAGCTGGGGCATCCCGAGCGCGACTTCCTGGTTGGAAGACTGGGCCGTCATCGGTCGACGCCTCCCATCACGGGGTCGATGGACGCGACGGCGACGATGACGTCGGCGACCTGGCCGCCCTCGCACATCGCCGCCATGGTCTGGAGGTTGGTGAAGGACGGGTCGCGGAAGTGGACCCGGAAGGGGCGGGTGCCGCCGTCGGAGACGACATGGGCGCCCAGTTCGCCCTTGGGCGACTCGACGGCCGCGTACACCTGTCCGGCGGGGACCCGGAAGCCCTCGGTGACCAGCTTGAAGTGGTGGATCAGGGCCTCCATCGAGGTGCCCATGATCTTCTTGATGTGGTCGAGGGAGTTGCCGAGGCCGTCGGGGCCGAGCGCGAGCTGCGCGGGCCAGGCGATCTTCTTGTCGGCGACCATGACCGGGCCGGGGGCGAGCCGTTCGATGCACTGCTCGACGATCCGCAGCGACTGGCGCATCTCCTCCAGGCGGATGAGGAAGCGGCCGTAGGAGTCGCAGGTGTCGGCGGTGGGGACCTCGAAGTCGTAGGTCTCGTATCCGCAGTACGGGTCGGTCTTGCGCAGGTCGTGGGCGAGTCCGGCGGCGCGCAGGATGGGTCCGGTGGCGCCCAGGGCCATGCAGCCGGTGAGGTCGAGATGGCCGATGCCCTGCATCCGGGCCTTGAAGATGGGGTTGCCGGTGGCGAGCTTGTCGTACTCCGGCAGGTTCTTCTTCATGGTCTTCACGAACTCGCGCAGCCGGTCGACGGTGCCGGCGGGCAGGTCCTGGGCGAGGCCGCCGGGCCGGATGAAGGCGTGGTTCATCCGCAGTCCGGTGATCAGCTCGAAGAGGTCGAGGACCAGCTCGCGGTCGCGGAAGCCGTAGATCATGATGGTGGTGGCGCCCAGCTCCATCCCGCCGGTGGCGATGCACACCAGATGGGAGGAGAGCCGGTTCAGCTCCATGAGGAGGACCCGGATCACGGAGGCGCGGTCGGGGATCTGGTCCTCGATGCCGAGCAGCTTCTCCACGGCGAGGCAGTAGGCGGCCTCGTTGAAGAAGGGCGTGAGGTAGTCCATCCGCGTCACGAAGGTGGTGCCCTGGGTCCAGGTCCGGAATTCGAGGTTCTTCTCGATGCCGGTGTGGAGGTAGCCGATGCCGCAGCGGGCCTCGGTGACGGTCTCGCCGTCGATCTCCAGGATCAGCCGGAGGACACCGTGGGTGGAGGGGTGCTGGGGGCCCATGTTGACGACGATGCGTTCGTCGTCGGCGCGGGCCGCGCTGCGGGCGACCTCCTCCCAGTCGCCGCCGGTGACCGTGTAGACGGTGCCCTCGGTGGTCTCCCGGGCCGCGGCCCGCGAGGCCCGGGTGGGGGAATCTGCGTGGGGAGTGGCCATCAGCTGTACGACCTCCGCTGGTCCGGAGCCGGGATCTGGGCGCCCTTGTACTCGACGGCGATGCCGCCGAGCGGATAGTCCTTGCGCTGCGGGAAGCCCTGCCAGTCGTCCGGCATCATGATCCGGGTGAGGGCGGGGTGCCCGTCGAAGACCAGGCCGAAGAAGTCGTAGGTCTCGCGCTCGTGCCAGTCGTTGGTCGGGTAGACGGAGACCAGCGAGGGGATGTGCGGATCGCTGTCGGGGGCCGAGACCTCGATCCGGATCAGCCGGCCGTGGGTGAGCGAGCGCAGATGGTAGACGGCGTGCAGCTCGCGGCCCTTGTCGTCGGGGTAGTGGACCCCGCTGACGCCGGTGCACAGCTCGAACCGGAGCGCCGGGTCGTCGCGCAGGGTGCGGGCGGTCCGGAGCAGGTGCTCCCGCGCGATGTGGAAGGTCAGCTCGCCCCGGTCCACCACGGTCTTGTCGATGGCGTGTTCGGGGACGAGTCCCTGTTCCTCCAGGGCGCCCTCCAGTTCGTCGGCGACCTCGTCGAACCAGCCGCCGTAGGGGCGGGAGGCCGGGCCCGGCAGCCGTACGGATCGGACGAGTCCGCCGTAGCCGGAGGTGTCGCCGCCGTTGTTGGCGCCGAACATGCCGCGCTGGACGCGGATCTCCTCGCCGTGGTCGCCGCGCTGGCCCGGAAGGTTCTGCTCGCTGAGTTCCTTCTCGGGGTTCGGCTGGTCCGTCATCGCCCCTCCTCGGGGGCCGCGTTCCCGCCGCTGCTGGGGGGTGCGGCCCGGTCCTTCGTCGGCCGTCCGGCGGCCGGGTGTGCCCGCCTCACCGGAGCAGCCCCTTCATCTCGATCACCGGCAGCGCCTTGAGCGCCGCTTCCTCGGCCTCCCGGGCCGCTTCCTCCGCGTTGACGCCGAGCTTGGAGGACTGGATCTTCTGGTGGAGCTTGAGGATCGCGTCCATCAGCATCTCGGGGCGGGGCGGGCAGCCGGGCAGATAGATGTCCACGGGGACGATGTGGTCGACGCCCTGCACGATCGCGTAGTTGTTGAACATCCCGCCGGACGACGCGCACACGCCCATGGAGATGACCCACTTGGGATTGGGCATCTGGTCGTAGACCTGGCGCAGTACGGGGGCCATCTTCTGGCTGACCCGGCCGGCGACGATCATCAGATCGGCCTGGCGCGGGGAGCCCCGGAAGACCTCCATGCCGAAGCGGGCGAGGTCGTACCGCCCGGCGCCGGTCGTCATCATCTCGATGGCGCAGCACGCCAGGCCGAAGGTGGCGGGGAAGACCGACGCCTTGCGCACCCAGCCCGCGGCCTGTTCGACGGTGGTCAGCAGAAAACCGCTCGGCAGCTTCTCTTCGAGTCCCATTGGTGCCTCTCAGCCCCTTTGCCCCTTTTCCTCAGTCCCATTCCAGGCCGCCGCGCCGCCATACGTATGCGTAGGCGACGAAGACGGTCAGCACGAAGAGCAGCATTTCGACCAGGCCGAAGAGGCCCAGTGCGTCGAAGCTGACCGCCCAGGGATAGAGGAAGACGATTTCGATGTCGAAGACGATGAAGAGCATCGCCGTCAGGTAGTACTTGATGGGGAAGCGGCCGCCGCCGGCCGGCGTGGGAGTGGGCTCGATGCCGCACTCGTACGCTTCGAGCTTCGCCCGGTTGTACCGCTTGGGGCCGATCAGCGTGGCCATGACCACGGAGAAGATCGCAAACCCTGCCCCGAGGGCGCCGAGCACAAGGATGGGCGCGTAGGCGTTCACCCTCCTCGCTCCTTCCAGTCGTCCTTGACCGAGTGGACCGCACCGGGTTCCGACCGCTCCGCCACGAAGATCGTGTTCATGTGAGGCAGTTCACAAGCCCGATTGCCCCGCATCCTATGCCCGCCGGTCTGTGATCTGCGACACGGGGTCGGGAACCGTTCTTGTGATCTCCACCACCCGTCGAACGATCATGAAGGCGGATGAGGGGTGATCTTCATACGTGAAGCACGCAGTTGATCACCAGAAGTGACATCTTCCAGCGTTTCCGCTGGTCGAGAGCGTTTCGCACTATCAAGCGTATGCCTGCGGACGCAAATTGGCGGTGGACGCGGGCGAGTGATAGTAAGCCTTGCCTCACCTGCCGGAGCGGGCGCGGACGGTGGCGGCGGGGCCGGGTGCGGCCGCCGCCGGGACCTGCGCGGAACCCGCGACGGCACCCATCCCGGCACCCATCCCGGCACCCGCCCCGACACCCGTCCCGATGCCCCGCCGGCACCCCCGGAAGGGGTACGACCGGCGTCACCCGGACGAGTCGGGGCGTCACCGACCGTGCCGCCGCTTATCGTTACGACCCGGACACGGTCCGCGAGCACCCTCGTTGCCGTTCTGTGACCTGCGCCACGCGCCCCGGAGGCCCGGAGCCAAGGGCTTGGCCATCGACCCGTGCCGGTGGTAGGCCGATGGCAATTCGGACTTTTTTCTGAAAGTCCATGATCACAGCCATGATCACTTGTGTCCGATATGCCCGTTGCGGCGTCAATAAGGGCCCATGGAAAGCGGATTGATTAGTTCCGCCCGCAACTGTGGCGCAACACACGTTTCTTGTCGGGAACCATGGATGGCTGATAGCGGTTGTCCTCATGTCCCACACCGCTCACATACCCAGCCACCGGAAGCCCCGCCGCCGGAGCGCTTCCGCCATGGCGCTCCGTGCCGGAGTGGCCGGTGGCGTGCTCAGCACCATCGCCGTGGCCGGATCCGGATCGGCCAGCGCCGAGCCGGTGACCGAGACCGTCGAGATGCCGGTCCTCTCCCCCACCGCCGGTCTCTCGCTGGCCGTCGAGGAGTCCGTCCAGGCCCAGCAGCAGGTCGCCTTCGAGCAGGAGGTGCGGGCGCAGGAGGACGCGGCCGCGCAGACCGCCGAGAAGACCGCCGTGAAGGCCAAGGCGGAGGCCGTGCGCCTGGCCGAGGCCGAGAAGAAGGCCGAGGAGCAGCGCGAGCGCGAGGCCGCCGCGGCCGCCGAGCGGGAGCGCGAGCGGGAGCGGGCCTCCCGTACCGCCGAGCGCACCACGCTCACCACGCAGACGTCCACGGGCTCTTCGGGCTCCACGGCGCCCTCCGGCGGCAACTCGGCGTCCACCCCGGCCCCGAGCACCTCCACGCCCGCCTCCGGCTCCGTGGCCACCGTCATCGCCTTCCTCAAGGCGCAGGTCGGCGACGCCTATGTGATGGGTGCCACCGGGCCCAACTCGTGGGACTGCTCCAGCCTGGTCCAGGCCGCGTTCCGCCAGGTCAACATCGACCTCCCCCGGGTCTCCCAGGACCAGTCGACGGCCGGCACCCAGGTCGGCACGTCCAACCTCCAGGTGGGCGACATCCTCTACTGGGGCGCGGCGGGCAGCGCGTACCACACCGGTGTCTACATCGGCGACGGCAAGTACCTCGACGCGGCGAACCCCGCCAAGGGCGTCGTCATCCAGGACCTCTCCGGCTACCCGGCGACGGGCGCGGTGCGCGTCCTCTGACGCCACGGCAGTACCCGCCGCAGCAGCACGGAAGACCGCAGGGCCGGTCCGGACTCCCCGTCCGGACCGGCCCTGCGGCGTTCCCCTGCGCCTCTCGGCGCTCTATCGCGTACCCATCGACCGGTACATGCCGATCGAGCCGTGCGTGGCGGTGTCGGCGAAGCCGAACTTCTCGTACAGGAAGCGCGCGGGGCCGTCGGCGATGAGCGAGACGTACGCGGTGGCGGGCGCCCGGCGCTCCAGTTCCCCGGTGAGCGCGGCCATGATGCGCCGGCCCAGGCCCTTCCCCTGGTGCGCGGGCTCGACGCAGATGTCCACGACCTGGAACGCGGTGCCGCCGTCACCGATGATCCGCCCCATGCCGACGGGCCGTCCCCCGTGGTGCAGGACGACGCCGAACCAGGTGCCCGGCAGGGCGATCCGAACCGCCTCCGGCGCCTTGTCGGAGAGTCCCGCGGTGGTACGCAGGCGGCGGTAGTCCTCGACGGAGGGGACGCCGACCCGCAGTTCGTAAGGGTCCTTCAACGAGTCCATGTATTACAGAATAGAGGGTGGCGCGACACCCGGAGGCAAGGTCCCCCTTACCTCCGGGCGCCGCGCTCATCGGTGGCGGGCGGACCGGCCCCGGGCAGAGGGCCGGTCCGCCCACCGGGCGACGGGCGCGGTGCGCGTCCTCTGCCGCCACGGCAGTCCCCGCGGCAGCAGCACGGAAGACCGCCGGGCCGGTCCGCCCCCCGGGGTCCGACCGACGGACCCCGGTGAAGGTGCCGCACGATCCCCACCCCCCGGGCGCTGGGGATGCCCGGCAAGCCGTGCGGCACCCCCGATCAGGCCCCGGCCGGGGCGGACAGGACCGACGGGTCCCAGGACCCGTCGTCGTCACCGCTGTTGCGGCTGCTGACGTCGATACCGCTGTTCGGCTGTGTGATGCGCTCCATGACTGATCCCCCGTTGAGTGGTTCCGTCCGCCGCCTGGTGCGGTGGACGAGATCCAGCCTGCGGGGTCGTGTCCGCCGGCGGCAACAACATCCCTGTCCGGGACAGCCCTCACCCTGTCCCGGACAGCGAAAGCGCACGTCAGGACAGGTGCAGTACGGATTCGGCAGAGGTTTGGCGCAGGCGCGGTTGAGGTTCGGCTGAGGTTCAGGACAATGGGCGGGGGCGGCCGGGCCGGCCCCGCCCGCGCACTGGACGGCAGGGCCGGAGCACCGGCCCGGCATCACGCCTTCGGGGCCACCCGCGAGAGGCCGTTGATGATGCGGTCCATGGCGTCGCCGCCCGTCGGGTCCGTCAGATTCGCCAGCATCTTCAGGGTGAAGCGCATCAGCAGCGGGTGGGAGAGCCCGCGTTCCGCCGCCAGCTTCATCACCTTCGGGTTGCCGATCAGCTTCACGAAGGCACGGCCCAGCGTGTAGTAGCCGCCGTAGGTGTCCTTGAGGACCTTCGGGTAGCGCTGGAGGGCCAGTTCCCGGTGGGCCGGGGTGGCACGGGCATGGGCCTGGACGATCACATCGGCGGCGATCTGCGCGGACTCCATGGCGTACGCGATGCCCTCGCCGTTGAACGGGTTGACCAGCCCGCCCGCGTCACCGATGAGGAGCAGGCCCCGGGTGTAGTGCGGCTGCCGGTTGAAGGCCATCGGCAGCGCGGCGCCCCGGATCGGGCCGGTCATGTTCTCCTCGGTGTAGCCCCACTCCTCGGGCATCGAGGCGCACCACGCCTTCAGCACCTCGCGCCAGTCCAGCTCCTTGAAGGCGCTGGTGGTGTTGAGCACGCCGAGGCCGACATTGGAGGTGCCGTCGCCCATGCCGAAGATCCAGCCGTAGCCGGGCAGCAGCCGGTCCGGGCCGGGGCCGCGCCGGTCCCACAGCTCCAGCCAGGACTCCAGGTAGTCGTCGTCGTGGCGCGGCGAGGTGAAGTAGGTCCGTACCGCCACGCCCATGGGGCGGTCCTCGCGCCGGTGCAGCCCCATCGCCAGGGAGATCCGGGAGGAGTTGCCGTCGGCGGCGACGACCAGCGGGGCATGGAAGGTGACGGGCGTCTTCTCCTCGCCGAGCTTCGCCTCGACGCCGGTGATCCGGCCGGTGCGGTCGTCGATGACGGGGCTGCCGACATTGCAGCGCTCGTACAGCCGCGCGCCGGCCTTCTGGGCCTGCCGGGCGAGCTGCTCGTCGAAGTCGTCGCGCTTGCGGACCAGTCCGTAGTCCGGGTACGAGGCCAGCTCCGGCCAGTCCAGCTGGAGCCGCATCCCGCCGCCGATGATCCGCAGGCCCTTGTTCCGCAGCCAGCCGGCCTCTTCGGAGATGTCGATGCCCATCGCCACCAGCTGCTTGGTGGCGCGCGGGGTCAGTCCGTCGCCGCACACCTTCTCGCGCGGGAAGGCCGTCTTCTCCAGCAGGAGGACATCCAGACCGGCCTTGGCGAGGTAGTACGCGGCGGTCGAACCGGCCGGGCCCGCGCCGACGACGATCACATCGGCGCTGTGTTCGGAGTGGGGCTCGGCCACGGTGATTCTCCCGAAGACTCGATAAAACGTGCTTGAAGGCACCCGACATGTGCAGTCTATGGGGGCGTACCGATCACCGACCGAAGGGCTCCCTCCCATGAGCAGGCTCCTCCCCGCTGTACGGCTCCGCGTGCCCACCGACGAGGACGCCCACGCCTGGCACCGGATCTTCGCGGACCCCGAGGTCATGGAGTTCTTCGGCGGTGGGTCCGCCGAGTTGTCGGCGTACGAGGAGTTGACGGCACGCCAGCGGCGGCACGACGCCGAGCTGGGTTTCTGCCTCTGGACGCTCCTCGACGAGTCGGGGGAGGTCATCGGCTTCACCGGCGCCCAGCCCTGGCCGGAGGGGAGAACCGGCCCGGCCGGCGAGATAGAGATCGGCTGGCGGCTGGCGCGTTCCGCCTGGGGCCGGGGGTACGCCACGGCGGCGGCACAGGCCACCCTGGAGCGGCTGCGCGCGGCGGGGCTTGAGCGGGTCGTCGCGATGGTCGTGGACGGCAACGAGCGCTCGGTCGCGGTGACCCGGCGGCTGGGGATGGAGCAGGCGGAGAGCTACGAGCTGCCGGACGGCCGGACGGCGAACTGCTTCCGGCTGACGCTGCAAGAGCGGTCAGCCCGGTAAAGGTAAAAGCGGTAAACGGGGTGCGGCCCGCCCGCCGGGAGCCGGCGGACGGGCCACCAAGGCCACCGGGGGCGGCCGGTTCAGACCTTGGTGGCGCGGTGCAGGGCCACGATCCCGCCGGAGAGGTCGCGCCAGGCCACCTTCGACCAGCCGGCCTTCTGGAGCAGCCCCGCGAACGCGGGCTGGTCCGGCCACGCCTGGATGGACTCGGCGAGATAGACGTACGCGTCCGGGTTGGAGGAGACCGCGCGGGCCACCGGCGGCAGCGCCCGCATCAGGTACTCCTCGTACACCGTCCGGAACGGCGCCCAGGTCGGGTGGGAGAACTCGCAGACCACGATCCGGCCGCCCGGCTTCGTCACCCGCAGCATCTCGCGCAGCGCGCCCTCGGTGTCCTGGACGTTGCGCAGCCCGAAGGAGATGGTGACCGCGTCGAAGACGTCGTCGCGGAACGGGAGCCGGGTGGCGTCGCCCGCCGTCAGCGGCAGCCAGGGGTGGCGTGCCTTGCCGACGCTGAGCATGCCGAGGGAGAAGTCGCAGGGCACCACGTAGGCGCCGGCCTCGGTGAAGGGGAGCGACGAGGTGCCCGTGCCCGCCGCGATGTCGAGCACCCGCTGTCCGGGGCGCGGGTCGACGGCCCGGGTGACCTCCCGGCGCCATCTGCGGTCCTGGCCGAGCGAGAGCACGTCGTTGGTGAGGTCGTAGTTCTTCGCGACGTCGTCGAACATCGCGGCGACGTCGTGCGGCTGCTTGTCCAGGGAGGCTCGGTTCACGCCGCCCATTCAAGCAGGGCGCCCCGGGCCGGTTCCCGGGGCCTACCGCCTGCGGTGGACCAGCCGGCCGGCGAGGACGGTGGCGGCGCACTCGGCGTCCCGGGCCAGCCGGGCGGGGTCCACGGCAGGGCCCTCGGCAAGGTCCTCGGCGGTCAGGGGGACGGCGGGACCGGTGAAGACGGCGAAGTCGGCGGGGGAGCCGGCGCCGAGCGCCCCGGCGAACAGGATCCCGGGCGCGTCCGGGGGCACGGTGCGGACCCGGAGCCCGGAGCGGGCGAGGGCCGTGCGCACCGGGGCCCGGGTGAAGGGCCCGCTGACGACCGTGCAGCCGTGGGCCAGGAGCCGCTGGATGCCGCGCCGGGCGCTGCCGCCCCAGCCGGTGTCGCCGAGTTCCAGCGCGGCCAGCGCGGCACCGGTCAGCGGTTCGGTGCCGAGCGCGTCGGCCTCGCGCGGGTCGGGGTGGTAGGCGGCCTCCAGGAGGCTGCCCGCGCTGGTGTGCCACAGGCCCGGGGCCAGCAGCCCGGGCCAGCGGCGCTCGCGGGCCCCCGGGTGGGCGGCGGCCAGCTCCCCGTACGGTCCGAGGGCACGGACCGTCCCCCCGTCGACCAGCACGGCGTGCGGGCCGGGGCGGAGCGGTCCGTCCCCGGTGAGGAGGGCGTCGGCGATGTGGAGCGTGAGCACCTGGGGTCTTTCGTTTGGATCAGGCTGGATCAGGGAGCGGGGTCTGGTGCCGTGCATCGCAAGGCGGAGGATTGAGCCACTGCGGTGGGGGTACCTCCCGGGCCGCCAGGCCCAGGGGGCCATTGGTGATTGACGACAACGCAGCGAGGTGCGGTGCCAGGGCCCGCGAGCCCAGCCTGATCCAAACGAGAGGCCCTAGGGACCGTCAGCGGGCGTCGAGGAGCTTCAGCTCGGGGTGGGCGGTGCCGCCCTCGATCGCGGTCGAGGAGATGTGGGAGACCACCCGCTCGTCCACGGGGTCGTCCGCCGGGTCGTCGTGGACGACGATGTGCTCGTACGTCGTGGTCCGCTGCGCGGGCACCCGGCCCGACGCGCGGATCAGGTCGATGATCTCCTGGCGGTTGGAGCGGTGCTTCGCGCCGGCGGAGGAGACGACGTTCTC
Source organism: Streptomyces yaizuensis (assembly GCF_034961445.1). NCBI lineage: Bacteria > Bacillati > Actinomycetota > Actinomycetes > Kitasatosporales > Streptomycetaceae > Streptomyces > Streptomyces yaizuensis. The sequence goes on along the minus strand of NZ_BSBI01000011.1, from coordinate 38,614 downwards.
CTCCAGCATGATCGAGCCGAGGTCGTCGGCGCCGTAGTGCAGGGAGAGCTGTCCGACCTCCTTGCCGGTGGTCAGCCAGGAGCCCTGGATGTGGGCGACGTTGTCGAAGAAGAGCCGGGCGATGGCGATCATCCGCAGATACTCGAAGAGCGTCGCCTGGGTGCGGCCCTTGAGGTGGTTGTTCTCGGGCTGGTACGTGTACGGGATGAAGGCCCGGAAGCCGCCCGTCCGGTCCTGTACGTCCCGGATCATCCGCAGATGCTCGATCCGCTCGGCATTGGTCTCACCGGTGCCCATGAGCATGGTGGAGGTGGACTCCACGCCCAGCCCGTGGGCGATCTCCATGATCTCCAGCCAGCGCTCGCCGGACTCCTTGAGCGGGGCGATCGCCGTGCGCGGCCGGGCGGGCAGCAGCTCGGCGCCCGCGCCGGCGAAGGAGTCGAGACCGGCGGCGTGGATGCGCTCGATCGCCTCCTTCGCCGAGACGCCGGAGATGCGGGCCATGTGGTCGATCTCGGAGGCGCCCAGCGAGTGGATCACCAGCTGGGGGAACGCCTTCTTGATCGCCGAGAAGTGCTCCTCGTAGTACTCCACGCCGTAGTCCGGGTGGTGGCCGCCCTGGAACATGATCTGGGTGCCGCCCAGCTCCACGGTCTCCGCGCAGCGGCGCAGGATGTCGTCGAGATCGCGGGTCCAGCCCTTGCGGGTGTCCTTGGGCGGGGCGTAGAAGGCGCAGAACTTGCAGGCCGTGACGCACACATTGGTGTAGTTGATGTTGCGCTCGATGATGTACGTCGCGATGTGCTCGGTCCCCGCGTAGCGGCGGCGGCGTACGGCGTCGGCGGCACTGCCCAAGGCGTGGAGCGGGGCGGACCGGTAGAGGTCGAGCGCCTCCTCCGGGGTGATCCGGCCCCCTGCGGCGGCGCGGTCCAGCACGGACTGAAGGTCGGCCTTCTCGGTCACCGGATGTCACCTTTCGGCGGTTCTTGGCGGGCTGGCGGGCTGGCGGGCTGTTGACGGGGGCGCTCGACATGTCGTCCTCGTCCGCGTCCGCCGTGGGCCCGACCAGCCTACGCCAGGGACTTCGGGCCCCTTCGGGCGGTGGCTACCGGAGGGCGGGCAGCAGCTCCACCGCCGCGTCCGCCGGGAAGCCGGTGTCGGCGGCGATACGGCGGGCGAACTCCCGTACGCCCCCCAGCTGCTCCGGGCCGAAGCGGAAGTCGAGCGTACGGAAGTACCGCTCCAGCAGCTCCGCGTCGAAGCTCTCCCAGCGCGACGCCTGCTCGGCGACCTTGGCGACCTCCCGCAGGGAGAGGTCGCGGGAGGCCAGGAAGGCCCGGTGCACCTCGTGCACGAGTGCCTCCTCCCGTGCCACGTACTCCCTGCGGGCCGCCCACACCGCGAAGACGAACGGCAGTCCGGTCCACTCCTTCCACATCCGGCCAAGGTCGTGGACCTCCAGGCCGAGCTGCGGGGCCTCGTGGAGCGCGGCCCGCAGGGCCGCGTCACCGATCAGCACAGCGGCTTCCGCTTCCTGCATCATCACGCGCAGGTCGGGCGGACAGCTGAAGTAGTCGGGCGTCACCCGGTGGCGCTCGGCGAGCAGCAGTTGTGCCAGCCGTACGGAAGTGCGGGAGGTGGAGCCCAGCGCGACCCGGGCGCCGTCGAGTTTCTCCAGGGGCACCTGGGAGACGATCACGCAGGACATCACCGGACCGTCGCAGCCGACCGCGAGATCGGGAAAGGCCACGAGCTGATCGGCATTGCGCAGGAATTCCACCAGAGTGATCGGTCCGATATCGAGATCACCGCGGACCAGCTGCTCGCTCAACTTCTCCGGGGTGTCCTTCGTCAGCTCCAGATCGAGAAGGGTTCCGGTACGGGCGAGTCCCCAGTAGAGGGGGAGACAGTTGAGGAACTGGATATGACCGACCCGGGGCCTGCTGGGGCGGTGACCGGTTGCTGCGATTTCTCCGAGACTGTCCACAACGCGAGGCTAGACCCGCCGGCCCCGCTCCCCGACGCCGGGGCCGTGCGCGGACCCCGCGTGTCGCCCCGCCCCTGGTCCGGGCGGCGCGGGACGACCGGTCCCGACCCGGCCCCGTCACCCCGGACGCGTGTTTCATGCATCCGGGTGAAGTGATCTTTGCCTCTACCGCTGCGAACACCCTGCGTGCTACGCTCGACGCAAGTTGCAGTTTGGTTTCCCTTGCAGTACAGAGCCTGCGGAGCATGTGACCCGCAGGCTTTTGTAGTTTTCAGACTTGTTTGCAGGTTCTGGAGCAGGGCAACCCTTTGGCCCAAGGAGGGCTTATGGCTACCGGAACCGTCAAGTGGTTCAACGCTGAAAAGGGCTTCGGCTTCATCGCCCAGGACGGCGGCGGCCCGGATGTCTTCGTTCACTACTCCGCGATCAACGCGACCGGCTTCCGCTCCCTTGAGGAGAACCAGGTCGTGAACTTCGACGTCACCCAGGGCCCGAAGGGCCCGCAGGCGGAGAACGTCACCCCGGCCTAATCGGCCAGGGTCGGCGATCGCGCACGACTTACCAGCAGTACCAAGGAGCCCCGCCCTTTCGAGGAACGGGGCTCCTGCCTTTTCCGGCGCCTTCCCTGTCTCCGGCACGGCGAAGGCCCCCTGCCCCTCCGCACGACTGCGGGGGGGGCAAGGGGCCAGGGGCCGGAATGGCTCGGTCAGGCGGTGGCGGGCACCCGGTCGGCCACGGGGGCCTCCGGCTCCACGTCCAGCGGGGAGGACTTCGCCGACGTGTACGCGTCGTGGTCCAGGATCTTCTCCCGGGCGGCCACGATCACCGGGACCAGCGCCTGACCCGCCACGTTGGTGGCCGTCCGCGCCATGTCGATGATCGGGTCGATCGCCATCAGCAGACCCACGCCCTCCAGCGGAAGGCCCAGCGTGGAGAGGGTCAGGGTCAGCATGACCGTCGCACCGGTCAGACCGGCGGTGGCCGCCGAGCCGACGACCGAGACGAAGGCGATCAGCAGATAGTCCTGGATGCCGAGCTGCACATCGAAGATCTCGGCGATGAAGATCGCCGCCAGCGCCGGGTAGATCGCGGCGCAGCCGTCCATCTTGGTCGTGGCACCGAACGGCACCGCGAAGGAGGCGTACTCCTTCGGCACGCCCAGGCGCTCGGTGACCCGCTGGGTGACCGGCATGGTGCCGACGGAGGAGCGGGAGACGAACGCCAGCTGGATGGCGGGCCAGGCGCCCCGGAAGAAGTGCACGGGGTTGACCTTGGCGACGGTCGCGAGCAGCAGCGGGTAGACGCCGAAGAGCACCAGGGCGCAGCCGATGTAGACATCGGCGGTGAAGGTGGCGTACTTGCTGATCAGGTTCCAGCCGTAGCTGGAGACCGCGTAGCCGATCAGGCCGACGGTGCCCAGCGGTGCCAGCCGGATGACCCACCACAGGGCCTTCTGGAGCAGTTCGAGGACGGCCTCGCTGAGGGTGAGGATCGGCTTGGCCTTCTCACCGAGAGCGAGCGCGGCGATACCGGCGACGGCGGCGAGGAAGACGATCTGGAGCACGTTCAGCTCGGTGAACGGCGTGATCACATCGGTGGGGACGATCCCGGTGAGGAAGTCGATCCAGGAGCCCTCCTTCGCCGGAAGCTCGCCGTCCTTCGGGGTGAGGCCGGTGCCCGCGCCGGGGTTGGTGAGCAGACCGATGGTGAGACCGATGCCGACCGCGATCAGCGAGGTGATCAGGAACCAGAGCAGGGTGCGGCCGGCCAGCCGGGCGGCGTTGTTGACCTTGCGGAGGTTGGTGATCGACACCAGGATCGCGAAGAAGACCAGGGGGGCCACGGCCAGCTTCAGCAGCCGGACGAAGATGCCGCCGATCTGGCTCAGCGTCTCCTTGAGCCAGCCGATGTCCTGGCCGCGGGCGAGCCAGCCGAGCAGTGCGCCGAGCACCAGACCGAGGATGATCTGTGCCCAGAAGGGGACCTTGGGTATACGGAAACCGGAGCCCGATGGGCTTCCGGTCGTGGTCGACGCGGCGTTCGCGGACACGGACACACTCCAGTGCGGCGTATGGGGAGACGGGGACGAGTGGGGGGTGCGGCGCCCGTGCGCGAGTGGGCGGAGCCGCTGCTGTCGGGCCGGTCAGAGCGGACGGCGACAGACCGCGGACATACAGCGGCAGAGGTCGACATGCAGGCGCGCCACGAGCGGGGTGCCCGGGGCATCGAGGGTGCGCGCTGCTGACTTCATGTCCAGTACATTAACACTTGAACTTTGAGTACCTCAAAGGCCCCCTTTGGGATCTTCGCCACGTGGGAGTGGGGAAGAAACCGCCGGGCATGCGAAAGCCCCCGGCCGGGGGCTCGGGGGCTGGTGCGGACCGGCCGGATCGCCGGACCGGCCGGATCGACCGGATCGACCGGGGAGGGGGACCTGGTCAGTCCTCCTGGGTACGGCTGGAGTCCAGCCGCCGCTTCGTGCGGTCGATCTTCGACACGATCTGCTCCGACATGGCGTCCCGCTGCTTGCGCAGGAGGACGAAGCTGAGCGGCGCGGAGATCACCACGGCCAGCAGGGCGACCCAGACGAAGTTCGACTCACCGAGTCCGGCGGGCAGGATGCCGAAGTGGACGAGGACGGCCACGACGGCGAAGCAGGCCACGAACAGGCCGAGGCGCATGCCGGTGTACTTGAGCGCGGCGCTGGACTTGGCGTTCATCGCGGGGTGCCTGCTTTCTTCACTGCTCTTCACTGCTCTGCCCTGCATTTCACTGCTCTGTACTGCTGTACTGCGCTGTACTGCGCTTCGGTGCGGCAGGGGGCGCTTCGGCCGCCGACCGTGCCGGACCAGTCAAGCACGGCCCGGAACGGATCATCACGGCCCCCCTGCCGCCCCACCGGACGGCGGCCGCGGCCTTCAGACCCGCATGGGCTGCGGCGACTCACGGCGCTCGGCGTCCGGCCCCGGGTACTCACGGATGATCTCGTAACGGGTGTTGCGCTCCACCGGGCGGAAGCCGGCGTCCCGGATCAGTTCCAGCAGGTCGTCGCGGGTGAGCTTGTTCGGCGTGCCGTAGTTGTCGGCATCGTGGGTGATCTTGTACTCGACCACCGAGCCGTCCATGTCGTCCGCGCCGTGCTGGAGGGCGAGCTGGGCGGTCTGGAGCCCGTGCATCACCCAGAAGACCTTGACGTGCGGCACGTTGTCGAAGAGCAGCCGGGAGACCGCGAAGGTCTTCAGCGCCTCGGCCCCGGTCGCCATCGTGGTCCGCGCCTGGAGCCGGTTGCGGATCTTGCCGTCCTTCATGTCCACGAAGTCGTGCTGGTAGCGCAGCGGGATGAAGACCTGGAAGCCGCCGGTCTCGTCCTGGAGCTCACGCAGCCGCAGCACGTGGTCGACGCGGTGGCGGGGCTCCTCGATGTGCCCGTACAGCATGGTGCTGGGGGTCTTGAGGCCCTTGCTGTGCGCGAGGCGGTGGATGCGCGACCAGTCCTCCCAGTGGGTGCGGTGGTCCACGATGTGCTGCCGCACCTCCCAGTCAAAGATCTCCGCGCCGCCGCCGGTGAGCGATTCGAGACCGGCCTCGATCAGCTCGTCCAGGATGTCGGAGGCCGACAGGCCCGAGATGGTCTCGAAGTGGTGGATCTCGGTGGCGGTGAACGCCTTCAGCGAGACGTCGGGCAGCGCCTTCTTCAGCTCGCTGAGGGAGCGCGGGTAGTAGCGCCAGGGGAGGTTGGGGTGGAGCCCGTTGACGATGTGCAGCTCGGTGAGGTTGTCGCTCTCCATCGCCTTGGCGAGGCGGACGGCCTCCTCGATGCGCATGGTGTACGCGTCCTTCTCGCCCGGCTTGCGCTGGAACGAGCAGTACGCGCACGACGCGGTGCACACGTTGGTCATGTTGAGGTGGCGATTGACGTTGAAGTGGACGACGTCGCCGTTCTTGCGGGTCCGCACCTTGTGCGCGAGGCCGCCGAGCCAGGCCAGGTCGTCCGACGCGTACAGAGCGATGCCGTCCTCCCGGCTCAGCCGCTCTCCGGCCTCGACCTTCGCCTCCAGCTCGCGCTTGAGCCCAGCGTCCATGCGCCCGCCTCCCATGTGTCAGCAGCCAAAATCGGGCTTCCCCCACGGTACCCGGCCACTCGGGACGGCTCGGTACCGCGGGGGGGCGTCGCGGCTCGCGCGTCAGGCTTCGCCCGGGAGGTCGCCGACGCGGTTCTCCCACTTGGTGGAGAGGACGATGGTGGTACGGGTCCGGGAGACGCCCCGGGTGCCGCTGAGCCGGCGGATCGTCTTCTCCAGTCCGTCGACGTCGCTGGCCCGCACCTTGAGCATGTACGAGTCGTCGCCCGCGATGAACCAGCAGTCCTCGATCTCGGCGAGATCGCGCAGCCGCCGGGCCACGTCCTCGTGGTCGGCCGCGTCCGACAGGGAGATCCCGATCAGCGCGGTGACCCCGAGCCCCAGCGACGCGGCGTCGACGGTGGCGCGGTAGCCGGTGATGACGCCCGCCGTCTCCAGGCGGTTGATCCGGTCGGTGACGCTGGGACCGGAGAGGCCGACGAGCCGTCCCAGCTCGGCGTAGGAGGCCCTGCCGTTCTCCCGGAGGGCCTGGATGAGCTGTCTGTCCACCGCGTCCATGTGCCTGGAGCCTTCCATAGTTGCCGAACCAAAGGCAGTTGCTGAACCTGAGGCGCGCGGGGACGGGCCCTGCGCTTACTGCGTGGAGCCAGGGGGACCGCCGAGGTCCCCCGGGACCGGCTCCCCGGGGCGCCGTGCCCGGGGCGCTCGCGGATCAGTCGGTGCGCGAGCCCCCCAGCTCGCCCTTCCAGCGCCGGTAGAGCCGGTGCTCGACCCCCACCGCGTCCAGCACCCGCCCGGCGACGAAGTCCACCAGGTCCTGGATGTGGGTGGCTCCCGCGTAGAACGCCGGCGACGCGGGCAGGACCACCGCGCCGGCCGCGTCGAGGGTGACGAGGTGTGCGAGGGTCTGTCCGTTCAGCGGGGTCTCGCGGACGGCGACGACCAGCGGCCGCCGCTCCTTGAGGGTCACGCTCGCCGTGCGCTGGAGGAGATCCTTGGAGAGCCCGAGGGCGACCCCGGCGACGGCGGCGGTCGACGCGGGCACGATCAGCATGCCCCGCGCCGGGTACGAGCCGGAGGACGGCCCGGCGGCCAGGTCCCCGGCGGACCAGTACCGCACGTCCGCGAGATCCACCTCGAAGGTGCCGGGCTCGCCGTCGGCGCCCCGGCCCAGCCATGCGCGCAGATCGTCCTGCCAGTGCGCGTCCCGGAAGGAGATCCCCGTCTCGTCGAGCAGGGTCAGCCGGGACGCCCGCGACACCACGAGGTCGACGCTCTCCCCCGCGTCGATCAGCCCCCGCAGCACGGCGGCCGCGTAGGGCGTCCCGGACGCGCCGGAGACTCCGACGATCCAGGGGCGGCGGGGTTTCACTTCTGCTGGCTCCACACAAGGGAGCCTATCCGGACGCCGGGAGGGGTCGTGTCCCAGGCGCCGGGGCGGGCGGCAGGCCCGCCGGCCCCGGCCCGGGACCGTCCGTGACGGGACGGCTACACCGTCAGGCCGCGCACGATCAGGTCGAGGAGCGCGCAGCAGAAGAGGGCGATCCCGATGAAGCCGTTGACCGTGAAGAAGGCCCTGTTCAGACGGGAGAGGTCGTGCGGGCGCACGATCGTGTGCTCGTAGCCGAAGGCGGCGGCGACGATCACGATGCCCACCCAGTAGAACGCGCCGGCGCCGGTGGCCAGCCCGTACCAGATCAGCAGGCCGGTGGTGACGGCGTGGCAGGCGCGGGCCCCGTGGAGGGCGGCGGGGACGCCGAAGCGGGCGGGGACCGAGCGCACGCCCTCGGCCCGGTCCGCCTGGACGTCCTGGGTGGCGAAGATCAGGTCGAAGCCGCCGATCCAGATGCCCACCGCGAAGCCGAGGATCACGGCCTCCCAGGACCACTCCCCGGTCACCGCGAGCCAGGCGCCGACGGGCCCTATGGCCTGGGCGAGGCCCAGGATGGCGTGCGGGTAGTCGGTGAACCTCTTGCCGTACGGGTAGACCACCATCGGGACCACCGCGAGGGGCGCCAGCGCCAGGCAGAGCGGGTTGAGCAGCGCCGCCGCGCCCAGGAAGACGGCGAGGGCGATGAGCGCGCCGGTCCAGGCGGAGCGGACGCTGACCGCGCCGGTGACCAGCTCGCGGCCCGCCGTGCGGGGGTTGCGGGCGTCGATCTCCCGGTCGATGATCCGGTTGCAGGCCATCGCGAACGTCCGCATGCCCACCATGGCCACGGTGACCAGCAGCAGGGTGATCCAGTCGACGCTGCCGCCGTCCTGGTACATCGCGGTCAGCGTGGCGATGTACGCGAAGGGCAGCGCGAAGACGGAGTGCTCGATCATCACGAGCCGCAGGAAGGCCCGGGTGCGGCCGGGCGGCCGGGGCACGGCCATCGCCTCGGCGCTCACCGCTCCCGCCCCCGCCCGCTCCCCCGCCCGTGCCGGGCCGCCGTCGCGGGATGACCGCTCACAGCCCGTACTCCTTCCAGCGGCGCTCGACCAGCTCGGCCGTCGCCGGGTCGGACTCGACCATGTCGGGCCAGCCGCCGTCGCGCGTGTACCCCTCCTCGGGCCACTTCGCCGTCGCGTCGATGCCCGCCTTGCCGCCCCAGAACTGCTGGTAGGAGGCGTGGTCCAGATGGTCTACGGGTCCCTCGGTGACGGTCAGGTCGCGGGCGTAGTCGGTGTTCCCGAGCGCCCGCCAGGCCACCTCGTGCAGATCGTGGACGTCGCAGTCCGCGTCCACCACGATGATCAGCTTGGTCAGGGACATCATGTGCGCGCCCCAGATCGCGGACATCACCTTCTGGGCGTGCTTGGGGTACTTCTTGTCGATCGAGACGATCGCGCAGTTGTGGAAGCCGCCCGCCTCCGGCAGGTGGTAGTCCACGATGTCCGGCACGATGATCTTGAGCAGGGGGAGGAAGAAGCGCTCGGTGGCGCGGCCCAGCGGACCGTCCTCGGTCGGCGGCCGGCCGACCACGATCGACTGGAGCAGCGGGCGGCGCCGCATGGTCACGCAGTCGATGGTGAGCGCGGGGAACGGCTCCTGCGGCGTGTAGAAGCCGGTGTGGTCGCCGTAGGGGCCCTCCGGGAGCATCTGCCCCGGCTCCAGCCAGCCCTCCAGGACGACCTCCGCCTGCGCGGGGACCTGGAGCGGGACCGTCTTGCAGTCCACCATCTCGATCCGCTTGCCCTGGAGGAAGCCCGCGAACAGGTACTCGTCGATGTCGCCGGGGAGCGGCGCGGTCGAGGCGTACGTCACGGCCGGCGGGGCGCCGAACGCGATCGCGACGGGCAGCCGCTCCCCGCGCCGGGCGGCCACCTGGTAGTGGTTGCGGCTGTCCTTGTGGATCTGCCAGTGCATGCCGATGGTGCGGCGGTCGTGCCGCTGGAGCCGGTAGAGGCCGAGGTTGCGGACGCCGCTCTCGGGGTCCTTGGTGTGGGTGAGCCCCAGGTTGAAGAAGGAGCCGCCGTCCTTCGGCCAGGTGAAGAGGGCGGGCAGCGCGTCGAGGTCGACGTCGTCGCCGTGCAGGACGACCTCGTGTACGGGGGCGTCCTTCACCTTCTTCGGCGGGACGTGGACCATCGAGCCCAGCTTGCCGAACGCCTCGCGGACCCCGACGAAACCGTGCGGCAGCTCCGGCTTGAGCAGGCCGCCGATCTTCTCGCTGATCTCGGAGTAGGACGTCAGCCCCAGCGCCTTGAGGAGCCGGCGGTCGGTGCCGAAGACGTTCATCGCCAGGGGCATCGACGAGCCGCGCACATTCTCGAAGAGCAGCGCGGGCCCGCCGGCCTTGTTCACCCGGTCGACGATCTCCCCGACTTCCAGATGGGGATCCACCTCCGCCTTGATCCGCTTGAGGTCTCCCTCGCGTTCCAGGGCCCTGAGCAGGGAACGAAGATCGTCGTAAGCCATGCGCTCCAGTATCCGGTACCGGTTACCCTGGCCGCGTCACCGGGGCACGTTTCCGCGCCCATCCGCCTCGTACTGGGGGACCGTCCACCATGCTCAGGTATCTGCCCTTCCTCCTGGTCCTGGCGCTGTGGATCTACGCCTTCATCGACTGCCTGAACACTCCCGAGAAGGAGGTCAGGAATCTGCCGAAGATCGCGTGGGTCTTCATCGTGCTGCTCTTCGGGCAGGTGCTGCTCGGGCCGATCGCCTGGCTGATCGCGGGGCGTCCCCGCCGGACCGTGGGGTACGCGGGCGGACGCGGCGGCTGGGTCGCCCCCGACGACAACCCGGACTTCCTGCGTTCCCTGAAGGACGAGCGGAAGCCGGAACCGGAGCCGGAGGGCGACCCGGAGAAGGACAAGGACAAGAAGAAGGACGACGACGGCGTGTGAGACGCGCGAGAAGGGCCCCGCCGGCGGAGACCGGCGGGGCCCTCGTCGTCGCGGGTCGTCCCTTACGCGTACGAGTGCAGACCGTCCACGAAGATGTTGACGCCGTAGTAGTTGAAGAGCCAGCACGCGAAGGCGATCAGGCCGAGCACGGCGGCCTTGCGGCCCTTCCACCCGGCGGTGACGCGGGCGTGGAGGTAGCAGGCGTAGGCGACCCAGGTGATGAAGGACCAGACCTCCTTGGGGTCCCAGCCCCAGTAGCGGCCCCACGCGTCGCCCGCCCAGATGGCGCCGGCGATGATCGTGAACGTCCAGAGCGGGAAGATCGCCGCGTTCACCCGGTAGGCGAACTTGTCCAGCGAGGCGGCGGCGGGCAGCCGCTCCAGGACCGAGGTGGCGAAGGCGCCGGGCTTGCCGCCACCCGCGATCTTGCTCTCGTAGCTGTCCCGGAAGAGGTAGAGCACGGTGGTGACGGCGCCCAGGTAGAAGACGGCGCCGCAGAAGATGGCCGTGGAGACGTGGATGTACAGCCAGTACGAGTCCAGCGCGGGCACCAGCTGGTCGCTGGCGGTGTAGAGGTACTTGGTCGCGATGCCGAGGTCGAGCAGGACCGTCCCGGCGAGCGGCAGGCCCAGCCAGCGGACGTTCTTCCCGGCGGCCAGGAAGCCGAGGTACGCGCCGACCAGCACCATGGAGAAGGTGATGGAGAACTCGTACATGTTGCCCCAGGGGGCACGCTGCACGGAGAGCGCGCGGGCCACCACACCGCCGGCGTGGATCGCCCACGCCAGGACGGTCAGGGCGATGGCGATCCGGCCGTAGAGGTCGCCCTTGACCGTGCCGCCGGCCGCGCCGGGGCCGTCGGGGACGTCCCGGGCGCCGGTGGCCGCGCGGGTGACGACCTTCGGCTTGTCCAGGACGGCCGTACCGCCCTCGGCCCTGGCCGTGGTGACCACCGGGGCCCCGGCGGCCGCCTTGACGGCGCCGGTCAGCGCGGCCGAGGTGCGGCCCACCTTGCTGCGGCTGCCGAAGACCCACTCCCCGATGTGGGCGAGGAACGCCAGGATGTAGACGGCCATCGCCGAATAGATCAGGTTGTTGCTGATCTGGGCGAGATTCTCGTTGGTAGCGGCGGCGAGAGTCACTTCTCAGCCCCTTCGGCAGAAACCACGGATGTGTCGGGATCGTCAGTGTCGGTGGAGGCGGAGGAGTCGGAGGAGGCGGAGGAGTCGTCGGGGGCGGGTGGCGCGGGCGCGGTGGGCACCCGCTCGTGCAGCGTGCCGGCCAGCTCGGTCAGCTCCTCCGCCAGCCTCGGGGACTCGCTGCGGCCGAGGCCCGCCATCTCCACGACCGTCACCCCGTCGGCGCCGCGCACGGCCCGCACCCACACCCGGCGGCGCTGGACGAAGAGCGAGCCCACCAGGCCGGTGATCGCCGCGACGGCGCCGGTCAGCGCCCAGCCGTTGCCGGGCGACTCGGAGATCTGGAAGCTGGCCCACTCCTTGACCTCCTTCTCGAACGTGATGGAACCGGCGCCGTCGGGCAGCGTCATGGTCTCACCCGGCAGCAGCAGCTTCGCGAGCTTGTTGCCGTCCTTGTCCTTGAACTGCTTCAGCTTGCGGGTCTCCAGCTGGTACACGTTCTGCGGCAGGCCCGCGTCGACACCCAGGTCGCCGATGTAGGCGTTGAGCGCCAGCACCGGGTATGCGAGACCGGGGAAGGTCGAGAACATCGTGCCCTCGCCGTGCCCGGCGAAGGTCGGCACGAAGAACGCCTTGAAGCCCAGCTGCGCCTTCTTGCCGTTCTTGTCGCGGTAGCCGTCCATCACCTTGATCGCGCCCTGCGAGGTGATGTTGGAGTCCAGCGGCAGCAGGGGCACCGCGCCCTCGTAGACCACCTTGTTCTGCCGGTCCCGGACGGTGACCTGGGGCGCGTAGCCGTGGCCGAGCAGGTAGACCTTGGTGTTGCCGATCTTCAGCGGCCGGTTGACCTCGATCTTCTTCTTCTGGTCCGGGCCGCCGGGGACGGAGAAGGTGACCGCCGCCTCGAAGGTGCGCGGGGTGCCCTTCTGCGGGCCGTTCTTCTCGTACGTCCCGGTGAAGCTGTCCAGCATGAAGCTGAACGGCGTCAGGTCGTCCACGTCGTGCATCGGGCCGGATCGGAAGTCGTCGTAGTGGGTGAGCGTGTTGGAGAAGCCGTCACCCTCGACGATCAGCTTGCCGCCCTCGGACCGGAAGAGCTGGCCGGAGGCGAAGGCCAGCAGCATCACGATCAGCGCGACATGGAAGACCAGGTTCCCGGCCTCGCGGAGATAGCCCTTCTCGGCGGCGACCGAGGCGCCGGAGCCGCCCGGGGTGCCCGTCGTGTGGGCGCGGAAACGCTTCCGCTTCAGCAGCGCCAGGGCCGCCGCGTGCACCTCCTGCGGATCGGCGTCGGTGCGCCAGGTCGTGTACGCGGGCATCCGGGTCAGCCGGCCCGGCGCCCCCGGCGGGCGGCTGCGGAGCTGGCCGACGAACTGCCAGGTGCGCGGGACGATGCAGCCGATGAGGGAGACGAAGAGCAGGATGTAGATCGCGGAGAACCACACCGAGCTGTAGACGTCGAAGAGCTGAAGCGTCTCGAAGGGGCCCGCCCAGCGCTCGTTCGCCTCCTTCCAGCCCTGCACCTTGAGGTCGTCGACCGCGTTCTGCGGGATCAGGGACCCGGGGATCGCGGCGAGCGAGAGCAGCAGGAGCAGCAGCAGCGCCACCCGCATGGAGGTGAGCTGGCGCCAGAACCAGCGGACCCAGCCGACGAGGCCGAGCGAGGGCCCGGCGGCCAGTTCCGCGCGGCTCTCGGCCGGCTCCTCCCGGGGAGCGGTGGACATCCCCCGGGCGTCGGCCTCGGCTTCGGGCCGCTCCGGGCCGGTCGCCGTCGTCTCTGTCTTGCTCATGGTTCTTCAGATTCCAACCGTGAAGGAGCCGGACCAGGTCTGCATGCGCTGCATCATCAGGTCCCACACCCCGGTGAGCAGCAGCAGCCCGGTCACGATCATCATGATGCCGCCGACGCGCATGACCCAGACATAGTGGCGCTTGACCCAGCCGAAGGTGCCGAGCGCCTTGCGGTAGGCGACGGCGGCGAAGACGAAGGGGAGCCCGAGGCCCAGGCAGTAGGCGATGGTCAGCACCGCGCCCCGGCCCGCGCTCTCCTGATTGGCGGAGAGGGTGAGCACGGCGGCCAGCGTCGGGCCCATGCAGGGGGTCCAGCCCACGCCGAAGAGGGCGCCCAGCAGCGGGGCGCCGGCGAGCCCGGCGGCGGGCCGGTGGTGGAAGCGGAACTCGCGCCGGTTGAGCCAGGCCATGCCGCCCATGAAGAAGACGCCGAGCGCGACCATCAGTACGCCGAGGATCCTGCTGAGGAGTTCCTGCTCCTCCTGGAGGGTGGCGCCGAAGTAGCCGAAGAGCGCCCCGCCCGAGACGAAGACGACGGTGAAGCCGAGGACGAAGAGGGAGGCCCCGGCGACCATCCGGCCGCGCTTGGCCTCCGCCAGGTCGGTGCCGCCGACGCCGGTGACGTACGAGAGGTAGCCGGGGACGAGCGGCAGGATGCAGGGGGAGAAGAAGGAGACCAGACCGGCGAGGAGGGCGATCGGCAGGGCGATCGCGAGCGTCCCGTTGAGGACGGTCCCGTTGGTGCCGGTGAGGGCGGCCAGGGTCAGGGCGCCGTCGGCGGGAGCGTACGACGTGGCCAGAGCGGCGACGGAGGTTGCGGCTGCCACGTCACTTCTCCGCGACGACGGGGTCGATCATCTTCCGCAGCCGCTCCTCGTCCAGGGCCTGGAGCGAGCGGGCGGCGATCTTCCCCTCCCGGTCCAGGACGAGGGTGGAGGGGATGGACTGCGGTGGCAGGGTGCCCCGGGGGAAACCGCCGACGATCAGCTTGCCCGCCGGGTCGTAGAGGCTCGGATAGGTGACGCCGTAGTCCTTCTCGAAGGCGATCGCCGGGCTCTTGTTGGGGTCCCGGGTGTTGATGCCGACGAACTCGACGCCCTTCGGCTTCAGCTCCTTGGCGACCTTGACGAAGTGCGGGGCCTCGGCCCGGCAGGGGCCGCACCAGGAGCCCCATACGTTCAGTACGACGACCTTGCCCTTGAGGTCGGCGATGTCCAGCCGCTCGCCCTCCAGGGTCTCGCCCGCGAGCTTGCCCGTCGCTCTGCGCTCGCCCCGCTCGACGGTGGAGATGCCTCCGGTGTCGGTGACGAAGTTGGAGTCCCCCCCGCCGCCGGAGGTGCCTCCGCAGGCGGACAGAAGGAGCCCGCCGGCCACGATCACAGCGGTCAGCAGGGCGGCGCGAGGCGCACGGCTAAGGCTCATGTGAAAAGTTTCGCATGGCGGTTGCGGCGATCTTGGGCGCCCCCCTGAGTGCCCGTAAGGCCCCATAGAGGCCGTTGTCAGGCATCCCTAAGCATTCGGCGGGACCCTGTGCCAAAACCGGCGGGCCCGGTCCACCCGCCGCGCGCCGGGCCACCCCTCGAAGTGATGGCCGACGGCGGCGGGCGATGCGACCGGACCTACGCGCCGAACGCCTTGGACTGGCCCTTCACCGGCTTGGCCCCGGCGAGCAGATGCGGGGGCACCAGATCGCGGGCGGGCTCCGCGTAGCCGACCGACACGATGCGGTCGTCCTCGAAGGTGAACGTGGTCAGCGAGGCGAGCGTGCACTGCCGGCGGCGCGGGTCGTGCCAGAGCCGGCGGCGCTCCACGAAGCTGCGCACGATCCAGATGGGCAGCTGGTGGCTGACGCAGACGGCCTCGTGGCCGCTGGCGGCGGACCGGGCCGTATCGAGCGCGGCCATCATCCGGGCCACCTGGTCGAGGTACGGCTCGCCCCAGGACGGGCGGAACGGGTTGGTCAGGTGCCGCCAGTTCCCGGGCCTGCGCAGGGCTCCGTCGCCGACGCCGAAGGTCTTGCCCTCGAAGACGTTGCCCGCCTCGATCAGCCGGTCGTCGGTCGCGAGGGAGAGGCCGTGCGTGTCGGCGATGGGGGCGGCGGTCTCCTGGGCGCGCTCCAGCGAGGAGGCCACCACATGCGTGATGTCCCGGCCGGCGAGGTGCTCGGAGACGCGGTCGGCCATCCGGCGGCCCAGCTCGGAGAGGTGGTAGCCGGGGCGTCGGCCGTAGAGGACGCCCTCGGGGTTGTCGACCTCGCCGTGGCGCACCAGATGGACGACGGTCCGTACGGGCGCGGCGGCCGGCTCGTCGCGCCGGGCCGGGGCGGGCGCGGCGGCCCGCTCCACGGTCCCGGTCCGCTCCTCGGCCCCGGCCCGCTCCACGGCGGCCCCGGTCTCCTCCCGGTTCTGCCCCGGGGTCTGCTCCGTGCTCATGCCACGGCCTCGGCGGCGGCACGGGCGGCGGCGGGCAGCACGGCGGCGATCCGCTCGATCGCCCGCGCGTCGTGGGCGCTCGACACGAACCAGGACTCGAAGGCCGACGGCGGCAGATAGACCCCGCCCGCGAGCATCGCGTGGAAGAACGCATTGAAGCGGAACGCTTCCTGCTGCTTGGCGTCCTCGTAGTCGCGCACCTCGTCGGGGGTGAAGAACACGGAGAACATGTTGCTCGCCGTCTGGATCCGGTGGGCCACGCCCTCCTTGGCCAGGGCGCCGGTGACCAGGCCCTGGATCTCCCGCGAGACCGCGTCGACCGTGTCGTACGCGGCCTGGTCGAGCAGCCGCAGCTGGGCGAGGCCCGCGGCGGTGGCGACCGGGTTCCCGGAGAGGGTGCCCGCCTGGTAGACGGGGCCCGCCGGGGCGAGGTGCGCCATCACGTCCGCGCGCCCGCCGAACGCGGCGGCCGGGAAGCCGCCGCCCATGACCTTGCCGAAGGTCAGCAGGTCGGGCTCGACGCCCTCCACGCCGTACCAACCGGACCGGCTGGTACGGAAGCCGGTCATCACCTCGTCGGAGATGAAGAGCGCGCCGTTTCGCGCGCACAGGTCCTTCAGGCCCTGGTTGAAGCCGGGCAGCGGGGTGACGACACCCATATTGCCGGGGGCGGCCTCGGTGATCACACAGGCGATCTCACCGGGGTGCGCGGCGAAGGCGGCACGCACGGCGTCCAGGTCGTTGTAGGGGAGCACGACCGTCTCGCCCGCCTGGGCGCCGGTGACCCCGGGGGTGTCGGGCAGCCCGAAGGTCGCCACACCGGAACCGGCGGCGGCGAGCAGCGCGTCCACATGTCCGTGGTAGCAACCCGCGAACTTGATCACCTTCGCCCGGCCGGTGAAACCCCGGGCGAGGCGGATCGCGGACATGGTCGCCTCGGTGCCGCTGGAGACCAGGCGCACCTGCTCCACCGGGGCGACCCGGGCGACGATCTCCTCGGCGAGCGCGACCTCGCCCTCGCCGGGCGTACCGAAGGAGGTACCCCGGGCTACGGCGGCCAGGACGGCCTCCTGGACGGCGGGGTGCGCATGGCCGAGGATCATCGGCCCCCACGAGCAGACGAGGTCGACGTACTCACGTCCGTCCGCGTCAGTGAGGTACGGACCGGTACCGGACACCATGAACCGGGGCGTACCGCCCACGGCCCGGAAGGCCCGCACGGGAGAGTTGACTCCGCCGGGCGTCACCACGGACGCACGGTCGAAGAGCGCTTGCGAGACTGGGGCTTCGTATGAATACGCCACTTTGGTCCTGATCTGCGATGAGGGTGTCGGGTGGCCGGGGCGGATGATCTCGGCCACGGGTGAGCGAAGAGAGCGGGCCCGTCGTATTACGGAACGGCTTCAGCCTCCTCGCATCTGCGAAACTGGGTCGACACAGGGAAGGCTCACGGAATCCATGGTGTCAGAGGCCGCCGTGTTCCTCGCCGACAGGTGTTTCACCAGGCGCCGGCGGGGGAGGTCACTGACACGATGATCGGGTTGCGCGGCGGGGGCTGCGAGTGGTCGGGTGGAGATATGTATCGCGGTGGCGGACTGGGCGAGGGGACCGACGACCTGGGTCCTGAGCCGGCCCGACGGGGCAGGCACCGGCGCGGCGAAGCGGACGCCCGTGCCACGGGAGGCAGGAACGCCCGCATGGGGGTGACCTACAAGTACTTCGGCGCTCCCAACGGGGCCACGGCGGCCCGGGTGCCGATCTCGATGCGCCCGGAGGAGCTGGGCGGTGACGAGCTGGGCATGGGCGGGCTCTTCACCAAGATCAAGCCGGAGACGATCGCCGCGATGGTGCTCACCGGCATCCAGGGCATGCCCCTGCACAAGGTGCCGCCGCTGGAGCTGGTGGTGCTCCACCCCGACTACGCGGTGGTGAAGCTGCCGATGACGGTGGTCGACCCGCTGCGGGACGTCGGCGAGGAGTCCGTCGGCGCGGCCGCCTTCATCTGGTCGACCGTGCCGGACCGGGGCGGGCCGCGCAACGCCTTCGACGTCTACCAGCTGCTGCACGAGTGGCAGGACTTCAGCCACCGGCTGCACGACGCGGGCCACCAGCCGTACTGCCTGGTCTGGCCCTGACCCCAGGGAGTCCCGGGCCCGGAGTTTCCCCCGGGCCCGGGATACGCACAGGTCCCGGGCGGTTGTCAGAGCCGCCTCCTAGGGTGCCGCCATGGAGAACACGAGCACCCCGCCCGCCGTCCGTCTCGTGCCCTGGGGCCCGGACGATCTCGCCCTGCTGCACGCGGCCAACGCCCCCGGGATGATGGCCCACCTCGGCGGCCCGGAGACCGAGGAGAAGGTCCTCCGGCGCCATCAGCGCTACGTCGGCCTGAGCGCCGTCCCCGACGCCGAAGCCGACGGCCGGATGTACCGCGTGGTCACCCCCGAGGGCGACTCCGCCGGCCTGATCGGCTACTGGGACCGGGGCGACGAGGCCCCAGCGTACGAGACGGGGTGGAGCGTGCTCCCCGCCTTCCAGGGCCGGGGCATCGCCGGCGCCGCCGCCCGGGCCGTGATCGAACGGGCCCGCGCCCAGGGGCGCCACCGCCACCTCCACGCCTTCCCCCGCGTCGGCAACGCCGCGTCGAACGCCGTCTGCCGCAAGGCCGGCTTCACCCTCCTCGGCCAGGTCGAGGTGGACTTCCCGAAGGGCTCCTTCCACCTCTCCAACGACTGGCGGTTCGACCTCCACCCCGGCCCCGGGGACCCGGCCGGCGGCCCGGCCGCCTCCCTCGGGGAACCCGGGTGATTTCGGCGCCGCCCGGTGCGATGCTGACCGCGTGAACAGACCCGAGATCCACCTCAGCGTCGCCCCTGAGCTGCGCCTTTTCGTCCCCTCCGCATACCGGGCGGACACCGGGGCCACCCTGGTCACCGATGGCGTCTCCACCCTCGGCCACGCCGTCGAATCCCTGGGCGTCCCCCTCACCGAGGCGGGCCGCCTCCTCGCCGACGGCCGCCCGGTGACCGTCTCCCACATCCCGCACGCCGGGGAACGCGTCGAGGTGTCCGCCGTGGAACGCCCCCAGCGCGTCCCCGGCGCCCCCCTGCGCTTCCTCCTCGACGTCCACCTCGGCACCCTCGCCCGCCGCCTGCGCCTCCTCGGCGTCGACGCCGCGTACGAGAGCGAGGACATCGGCGACCCCGCCCTCGCCGCGTACTCCGCCCGCGACCGGCGGGTCCTGCTCTCCCGCGACCGGGGACTCCTGCGCCGCCGCGAACTGTGGGCGGGCGCGTACGTCTACAGCGACAAGCCCGACGCCCAGCTCCGCGATGTCCTGGAGCGCTTCGCCCCGGCATTGGATCCCTGGACCCGGTGCACCGCGTGCAACGGGGAGCTGCGGGACGCCGACAAGGACGCGGTCCAGGGGCTGCTGGAGGCGGGGACCGAGCGGACGTACGACGTGTTCGCGCAGTGCGTCGTGTGCGAGAGGGTGTACTGGCGGGGGGCGCACCATGCGCGGCTGGAGGCGATTGTGGCGGCGGCGGTGGCGGAGTTCGGTCGTACGACCGTGTGACGGGTGTGGGGTGCGGGTCCGTTGTCGGGGACCAGTCCCCGAACCCCTGCGCCTCAATCTCCCCCAGACTCCGTCCGGGGGGACCCCCACGAGGCTGATTTTTGTGCGGGTCGGCCCGGGACCGGGTGGTGGTGCGGGTTGGCGGGGCCTCCGGGCTCACCTCCTCGGGGTCGGCGAGCGTACTCACGAGGTTCTGTGCGGGTCGGCCTCCGCCGATCCCCTGCGGGGGCGACCCTGCACCCCCGCCCACGAAGCCGGTGCGGGGTGGTCGGTACCCCCGCCGGGAGGGAAGAAGGGGTGACCCCGGTCGCCTGTGCGGGGGAACGGAGTGGCGACCGGGGCCGAGGGCCGCTCGCGCACGGAGGCTGTTCATGTCGCCCCCTCGGCCTGATGCAGGTGTTCGGCCGCCTGCTGCCCTGCTTTTCCTTGATGTCACCCCATTGCATCGGTCAACCGATGGTCCAGATGGAGGGGCATGATGAGGTTATGACGATCGGGGCACTGATCAGGGATCTGCGTACCGACCGAGGCTGGAGCCAGGGACGGCTGGCGTCTGCTGTCAACGACGCCTTTGGAACGAACCTTGATCGGGAGTACGTGAGCCGCTGGGAGCGTTCCAAAGTCGCTCCGGAGGCGTACTACCTCCGGTGCCTGTCCGCCGTTCTGGACGTACCCCTAGCTGTTCTGGAGAATGAAGTGAAGCGACGCACCCTTCTCACGGATATTGCCGGTGTAGCCATAGCCCCGGTCGTCACCTCCGATCTCCTCAACACCGGATTCGCCGCCCGCCTTTCAGGCGGACCATCCGCCGACGCGTGGGAAGCCAAGCTGCTCAGGTACGGATCGGAGTACATGAGCCTTGGCGCCGAGGACATTCAGCGACGGGCTTCCCATGAACTCGTCATCGTTCAGCAGCAGTTGGACGAGCCACGCCTCTGGTCGGTGGCCGCCCGGCTGATGACGCTCTACGCCAAGACATTTCCCGGTTCCGATGGTTCGCAGGCGGTCCACTGGTACCGCATGGCGGCAGAGGCGGCGGACCGTTCCGGTGACGACGGAACACGGGTTTGGGTTCGAGGACGAGCGGCTATTGCCCTAGGCTACGAAGGGGCATCCCTGAGCATTGCCGATGCACTGGCCGATCAGGCCATGGCCATCAGCGATCGGCCATCGCTCGGCCTCCTGAACGCAATTTTCGGGAAAGCGCATTCAGCGGCGATCCGAGGCGATGCGGCCACAGCGAGAAGTCTCCTGGAACGCGGTCGCCATGTATTCGACAGGTCCGGTTCCCAGGAGCAGACCAGCGACTACGCGGTGCCCTGGTGGCGGCTCAACGTGTTCATCTCGTTGCTCGCGGCAAGGCTGGGCGATGAGAGCACAGCAGTTACCGCACAGGAAGCGGCAAGAAATGAACTGCCCACCGAACTGCCGCGATTCTCCACTCACCTGGAGATGCATCGAGGGCTCATGCTGGCCCGCTCCGGCGACGTGACCGGCGGAGTCGCCCACGCAAAGTCGGCCCTCGCCGCCCTGCCGCCGGAAAAGCACTCCCTCACCCTGCGCATGCTCATGGCCGAGGTGGAGCGCTCCTGAAAGGGAAATCCCGGCGAGTCCGGGCGGCCCGCGTCGAAACAGGTGCCCGCACCCTTCATTTTCCCCGGCGGGGGTACGGTCCGGCTTCGCTTGCTGCGTGGGTGGGGGTGCAGGGTCGCCCCCGCAGGGGATCGGCGGAGGCAGGCCCGCACTCAACCTGGTGAGTGCACTCGCCGACCCCGAGGAGGTGAGCCCGGAGGCCCCGCCAACCCGCACCACCACCCCGAGGCCGGGACCACCCGCACAAAACCAGCCCCTTGGGGGTCCCCCCGGACGAAGTCTGGGGGAGATTGAGGCGCAGGGGTTCGGGGACTGGTCCCCGACAAACCACCCGCACCGTCACGCGGATGGGAGCTACGGCACCGGGAGCACCGCCGCCGTCGCCATGCCATTGGAGTCGAGTGCGATCTCGTCCAGCTCCACGCTTCGCACAAGGACTCCCGGGAAGTCCTCGAAGCGAGCCAGGGTGTCGGCAATCGCTTCGGTGAGAGTGGCAGCCCGGACCACGCACAGAAAGTAGTGCCTCTCTGGCGTCTGGACGAGCCCGATCCCCCCCTCGTGGAAGCGGTCGAGCCCGTCCAGGGTGTCCGACTGCTCCGGGGTCAGCGGCTCGTCCAGGACGAGATGGAAGTGCCATGCGGGGTGAGTGCGTGCAGCCGGCTCAGACACAGCTTCGGTGCTTCTTGACGAACTCATCAACCTTCCTCGCCTCTTCGCTGGGGCTCTTCGGGGTGCACGAAACACCCACTTGCGCTTGGCATGGGCAGCAGATCACAAGCCCCCAGCGGTGCTTGGCCTTGTCGTGCTTCACCTTCAGCCCTGCCGCCTCCGCGCGCCTGAGGGCGGCCTCCACGTCCTTCTTCTGATGACGGTCTCCGAGTGCCATGGTCGTACAACTACTCCCGACCCCACGTCCCGAACGGCCGTCCGCCGCCCGACCCACCCGAACGAGCGATATCACCGCGCGGTGGAGAACGGGTGCGCACGGGCCATCATCGGCGTACGGGATTGCCAGGGCGCCGTCGGCCGCCCAGGCTGAAGCCAGGAGGCAGTCATGAGCGACAGCGAGCCCGATACCACCACCGACGTGCTCGTCGTCGGCGCCGGACCCACCGGGCTGCTGCTCGCCGGGGATCTCGCCGCCGCCGGGGTGCGGACCGTGCTGGTCGAGCGGCGGGCGGCCGGGGTCAGCAATCTGACGCGGGCGTTCGCCGTGCACGCGCGCAGTCTGGAGGTGATGGACGCGCGGGGGCTCGCCGATGAGCTGGTCGCCACGGGGACCCCGGTGGACCGGTTGCGGTTCTTCCGGGAGTTCACCCTGCGGATGTCCGCGCTGCGTACACGGACCCGTTTCCCGTTTGTGCTGATCACGCCGCAGTACGAGGTGGAACGGCTGCTGGAGCGCCGGGCCCGGGACGCCGGGGTGGAGTTCCGGTACGGGACGCGGCTGGTGGGGCTCGAACAGTCCGCCGGCGGGGTCACCGCCCGGGCCGAGGGCGCCGATGGTGCGCCCGTCGAGCTGCGTGCCCGTTACGCGGTCGGCGCGGACGGGGTGCGCAGTACGGTCCGGGAGGCGCTGGGGATGCCCTTCCCGGGGCACGCGGTGATCCGTTCCATGGTGCTCGCGGATGTCCGGCTGACGGATCCGCCGGACAGCCCGATCTCGGGCAACGAGGGCGATGACGCGGTCGCGCTGGTCGTCCCGTTCGGGGACGGCTGGCACCGGATCATCGCCTGGGACGCCCACAGCACGGCGGAGCCGGACGATCCGCTGGATCTCGCGGAGGTGCGGGACGTGACCCGGCGGGCGCTCGGCTTCGATCCCGGGGTGGGCGAGGCCCGGTGGCTGTCCCGGCTGCGGAGCGACGAGCGGCAGGTTCCCGCGTACCGCAGGGGGCGGGTGCTGCTGGCGGGGGACGCGGCCCATGTGCACTCGCCGGCCGGTGGGCAGGGCATGAACACCGGGCTCCAGGACGCGGCGAACCTGTCCTGGAAGCTGGCGGCCGTGGTGCGGGGCCGGGCGCCCGACCCCGAGGGGCTGCTCGACAGTTATCACGCGGAGCGGTATCCGGTGGGCCGGATGGTGATCCGCTCCAGTGGTCTGCTGATCCGGGTGGTGATGGCCGACTCCCGGGCCCGGCGGGCGGTGCGGAGGCTCGCGGCCAGGGCGCTGACCGTGCTGCCTCCGGCGATGGGCCAGGCGGTGGGCCAGGTATCCGGGGTCGGGATCTCCTACCGGCGTCCCCGGGGCTCCCATCCGCTGACGGGGAAGCGCGCCCCGGATCTGCGGCTGACGGAGGGGCGGCTGTACGAGTTGCTGCGGCAGGGCCGTTTCGTGCTGGTGGCGCCCCCCGGCCACACCCCGCCGGACGCACCCGCCCCGGCGGACGCGCTGCGGGCGCACTGGGCCGGGGAGCAGCGCCGTTCGCTGCTGATCCGGCCGGACGGCTATATCGCCTGGGCCGCGAACCGCGAGTGAACAGGGGGTCAGAAGACGTAGGCCGCCCCGGTGGCCGTGACCAGCACCTCGTGCTCGTTGTTCCCGGGTTCCGGGTCCACGGCGCCGCCGTTCCAGTGTGTCCGTACGGTCATCACCAGCTCGTCGGGGGTGCCGTCGGCGCGCAGGTCGATCACGGTCCTGCGGCCGGCGGCCCCCGCCCGCAGGGGTCCGGTGGCGCACAGGACGGTCGTGTCGCCGCTCCACAGGCAGGAGGGGGACAGTTCCCCGGCACCCGCCAGGGGCACCGAGAAGTCGAGCCGTACGGTGGCGTTCTCCAGCTTCGCCGGGCCGCGGCTCTCGGTCTCGACGGAGACGGCCAGGCGCCCCTGGGAGAGCGAGGCCCGCCCGTGGTGGGCGAGGTCGGCCTTGGGCGCGACCATGCCGGCGCCCGCGTTCACGGCCCCGGTGCCGGCCACCATCACCACACCCGCGCAGGTGGCGAGCAGGGTCCTGTGCATCACAGCCATGGTGCAGAAGATACCTTTTGCCCGCTTCGTAACCTGACAATCCAACAAACCGGCGCGTCCCACCGCGCCCATGGCAGGGTGGGGGCCATGCTCGTGCTCCGCTCCGCCGCCCTCTTCCTCGTCGCCGCCCTCTTCGAGATCGGTGGCGCCTGGCTCGTCTGGCAGGGGTTCCGCGAACACCGGGGGTGGATCTGGATCGGCGCGGGCGTCATCGCGCTCGGCGCATACGGCTTCGTCGCCACCCTCCAGCCCGACGGCGAGTTCGGCCGGATCCTCGCCGCGTACGGCGGGGTCTTCGTCGCCGGCTCGATCGCCTGGGGCATGGTCGCCGACGGGTACCGCCCCGACCGCTGGGACGTGATCGGCGCACTGGTCTGCCTGCTGGGCATGGCCCTGATCATGTACGCGCCCCGGGGCCGCTGAAGCCCTTACCCGGCAGTACGACGTACCCGGCAGTCCCGTACCCGGCAGCGCTCCCCCGGGCCGCCGACCCCGTACCCGGCAGCGCACCCGCGCGGCCCCCGGCCCCGCCCCCGACGGCGCTTCCCCCGGCCCGCCTATGCTGGCCGCCGGGCCTGGTCATCCGGGCCCCGCACGGCTCTGGGCGCCCGCCGGGACCGGCCCCGGGCACCGCCAGGATTCCTGAGGAGCGATGACATGACCACCGCCGCCGGTACCCCCGTCGCCGTCGTCACCGGAGCCAGCAGCGGCATCGGGGCCGCCACCGCGCGGGAGCTGGCCGCCGCCGGGTACGAGGTGGTGCTCACCGCCCGCCGGGAGGACCGGATCCGGGCCCTCGCCGACGAGCTGACCTCGGCGGGCCACCGGGCCAGGGCCCACGTCCTCGATGTCACCGACCGTGCGGCGGTCGACGCCCTCGCCGCCTCCCTCGACCGCTGCGACGTCCTCGTCAACAACGCCGGGGGCGCGCTCGGCGCCGAGACCGTCGCCACCGGCGACCCCGCCGACTGGCAGCGGATGTACGAGGTCAACGTCATCGGCACCCTGCATGTCACCCAGGCCCTGCTGCCCGCCCTCACCGCGAGCGGCGCCGGGACGGTCGTCGTGATCAGCTCCACGGCGGGCCTCGACACCTACGAGGGCGGGGCCGGTTACGCCGCCGCCAAGCACGGCGCCCACGTCCTCGCCAAGACCCTGCGGCTGGAGATCGTCGGCACCCCGGTCCGGGTGATCGAGATCGCGCCCGGGATGGTGCGGACGGAGGAGTTCGCCACCACCCGGTTCCGGGGCGACACCGAGAAGGCGGCGAAGGTCTACGCGGGCGTGGCCGAGCCGCTGACCGCGCGGGACGTCGCGGAGACCGTCGCCTGGGCGGTGACCCGCCCCGCCCATGTCAATGTCGACCTGCTGGTGCTGCGCCCGCGCGCCCAGGCGTCCAACACCAAGGTGCACCGGGAGCTCTGATCCCCAGCGGGTACGCGGGAGCGCCCCGGACCGGCACCACACCGGTCCGGGGCGCCCTCCCCCGTACTCCCCCGTATCTCCCCCGTCCCCGGGGCCGCGTCAGCCCTTCACGCAGATGACCTGCTTGAGCTTGGCGACCACCCGGACCAGATCCCGCTGCTGATCGATGACCTGCTCGATCGGCTTGTACGCGGCCGGGATCTCGTCCACGACCCCGAAGTCCTTGCGGCACTCGACGCCCCTGGTCTGCTCCTCCAGATCGCGGATCGAGAACCGCTTCTTCGCCTGCATCCGGCTCATCCGGCGGCCCGCGCCGTGGGAGGCCGAGTTGAAGGACTTCTCGTTGCCCAGGCCGCGCACGATGTACGAGCCGGTGCCCATGGAGCCCGGGATGATCCCGTAGTCGCCGCTGCCGGCCCGGATCGCGCCCTTCCGGGTGACCAGGAGGTCCATCCCCTCGTACCGCTCCTCGGAGACGTAGTTGTGGTGGCACGAGATGACCCGGTCGAAGGTGACCTTCGCCCTGCGGAAGTCCCGCCGGATGACCTCCTGGAAGAGCCCCATCATGATCGCCCGGTTGTGCTGGGCGTACTCCTGGGCCCAGTAGAGATCGTTCCGGTACGCCTCCATCTGCGGGGTCTCCGCGACGAAGACGGCGAGGTCACGGTCGATGATGCCCTGGTTGTGCGGGAGGCCCTGGGCGATGCCCATGTGGTGCTCGGCCAGCGCGTTGCCGATGTTGCGGGAGCCGGAGTGCAGCATCAGCCAGACGGCGCCGGTCTCGTCCAGGCACAGCTCCACGAAGTGGTTGCCGCCGCCGAGGGTGCCCATCTGCTGGGCGGCCCGCTCGCGGCGGAACTTCACCGCGTCGGCGACCGTGTCGAAGCGGGCCCAGAAGTCGTCCCAGCGGCCACTGCCCGCGACGGCGGAGAAGCCGAAGATCCGCGCGGGGTCCACGGCCTCCGGGTGCATGCCCCGGCCGACGGGGATCGCCTCCTCGATGCGGATGCGCAGCCGGGAGAGGTCACCGGGCAGGTCGTTCGCGGTGAGCGAGGTCTTCACGGCGGACATGCCGCAGCCGATGTCGACGCCGACCGCCGCCGGGCAGACCGCGCCCTCCATGGCGATCACCGAGCCGACGGTGGCGCCCTTGCCGAAGTGGACGTCCGGCATCACGGCGAGGCCCCGGACCCACGGCAGCGTGGACACGTTGTGCAGCTGCTGCATCGCCTGCTGCTCGACCGAGGCCGGATCCGTCCACATCCGGATCGGTACCTGCGCCCCCGGCACCTCTACGTACGACATACTTCCCCGATTCCCCCGATACCCTGACCGAACTCATAAAATCCGCAGATCGTAAAAACAGGTGCCAAGGCCAGCGAAAGACTCAGCGGACCGGCAGGCACAGCGGTGCGTGCGGTAGACATTGTGTCCATCGGGCGCCGTCGCCCGGCAAACGCTTTTTCCGCCCGAAGGGAGCCTGGAACCGTGCAGCGACTGGGGTACGCGACCCGCCGCGAAGGCCGGGGGTCCCGAGGGAACCAGCGGGCCCTGGCGCCCGCGCTGGCGGCCGCGCTGATCGCGGTGGTCGCCGGGGCGGTGGCGACCGGCTGCACGGCCGGCTCGCCCGACGAGGGGTCCGCCGCCGACGCCAAGCCGGGCACCGGCACGGCGGTCGCCCAGCCGGGCAAGTTCCGCACCCTCCTCGAACCCTGCGGCGCCGTCGACAACTCCACCCTGCGGAAGATGCTGCCCGGCCTCGCGGAGCTGCCCGAGGACCAGCAGCGGCAGCGGCTGCGCGGCGAGGCCACCGGCACCTTCGACACCGAGCGCCGGGTCGGCTGCTCCTGGCGGGCCGAGTCCACCGGCGGCGCCGTCCACACCCTCACGCTCGACTTCGAGCGGGTGGTGTCGTACGACCCCGAGGTCAGCGACAACGACCGGGCCCAGGAGGTGTACGCGCGCAAGCAGTCCGCCGCGCTCCCGGGCTCCGCGACCGGGGCCGCCACCGGGACCGCCCCGTCCACCGGGCAGTCCTCGATGACAACCGTCGGCTCGCCGTCCGGTTCGTCCTCCGCTTCCACGGGCGCCACGGGCTCCACGGGCGACGAGGGCACCGGCGGCACCCCGGACCCGGACGGCACCGGCTCGGACGGGGAGGACGGCGCCGCACTGGAGCCGCGCGTTCTCGACGACCTCGGGGACGCCGCCTTCCTCAACGACGTACGGAGCACGGGCGGCGGCGGGTCGACCGCCCCGAGCCGTACCGTGAGCGTGGTGTTCCGCACATCGAACGTCGTCGCGACCGTGGTCTACCGCGAGCAGGCGGCCCGGGTCACCGACGTCCCCGACAGCAAGGAACTCCAGGACAGAGCCAGGAACCTGGCCGAGGTACTGGTCGGCGAGGTCGGCGACTGACCGGCCCCGCCGCCACCGGTCCGGGGCCGTCCGGTTCCGGGACCGCCTTCGCCCGGCCGTCCCCGGCGCGTACGGTGTCGGTGGCCGGGCCCCGGGCGTGGCCCCCGGCGGGCCACCGTGCCCGCCATCGACCACCGCCCCGGCCGGCCGGAGCGCGCACGACCGACGAAACCGAAGGAACCATGCACCGTACAGCCCCGCGGCTCGCCCGCGTACTCGCCTGCGCAGTCGTCCCGGTGATGCTCGTCGTCTCCGGTTGCTCATCCGACTCCGACTCCGGGAAGAAGTCCGAATCCCCGGCGAAGACGGGCGATTCGACCCAGGGCGACGGTTCGGGCACCGCCCTGGAGACCCCGGAGGCGAGCAAGTCCCCCGAGGTCGAGCCCGCGAAGTTCGCGAAGCTCCCCGCCGCCTGCAAGTCGATGCCGGAGAAGACCGTCAAGAAGCTGGTCCCCTCGGCCAAGAAGAAGAACGGCACCCCCAGCCGCACCTCCGACACCATGAGCCGCGCGGGCTGCTCCTGGAACGGCCTGGACGACAACGGGGTGAAGGGCTCGCAGTACCGCTGGCTCGACCTCTCCTACCAGCGCTACGACTCCGAGACCGCGCTCGGCGAGAGCGGAGCCGCGCGCGCCGGCGAGACGTACCAGCGCGAACTGGCCAAGGCCAAGGCCACCGAAGGCGCGAAGAAGCTGGCGACCGCCCCCCTCAAGGGCGTCGGCGACGAAGCGTCCACCATCACCTACCAGCTGCGCAAGACCGGCGAGGACTTCGCCTACGTCACCGTCGTCAGCCGGGTGGAGAACGTCGTCGTCAGCCTGACCTACAACGGCACCGGTTACGCGGGCGCCAAGCCCCCGACCGTCGCGGACCTCACCCAGGACGCCGTAGGCGCCGCCAAGGAGGCTGTCGCTTCGCTCCCGGGCGCCAACAAGTAGCCTGCCCCTGGCGACAAAGGAACACGCGTTCAGCCCTGGTGCACGCGTTACGACAGGGGAGGGGGTCGCGTATGGCCGCCATGCAGCTGACACGCACCCACCGGATACTCATCGGCGTGGTCGTGACCGGCGCGGTGATCATCGCCGGGATCGGCTTCGCCGGGTCGTACGCGGCGGTGCGGGAGCTGGCCGAGAAGAAGGGCTTCGGCGACTTCGCCGTCGTCTTCCCGATCGGCATCGACGCGGGCATCTGTGTGCTGCTCGCGCTCGATCTGCTGCTCACCTGGATGCGCATACCCTTCCCGATGCTCCGTCAGACGGCCTGGCTGCTGACGGTGGCGACGATCGCGTTCAACGGCGCGGCCTCCTGGCCGGACCCGCTGGGCGTGGGCATGCACGCGGTGATCCCGGTGCTGTTCGTCGTCACCGTCGAGGCCGCCCGGCACGCGGTGGGCCGGATCGCGGACATCACCGCCGACAAGCACATGGACGGGGTGCGGATCACCCGCTGGCTGCTCTCGCCCATACCCACCTTCAAGCTCTGGCGCCGGATGAAGCTGTGGGAGCTGCGCAGCTACGAACAGGTCATCAAGCTGGAGCAGGAGCGGCTGGTCTACCGGGCCCGGCTCCAGGGGCGGTACGGGCGCGGCTGGCGGCGCAAGGCGCCGGTGGAGGCGATGATGCCGCTGCGGCTGGCCAAGTTCGGGGTGCCGCTCGCGCAGACGGCGCCCGCGGGTCTCGCGGCGGCGGGCGTCGATCCGGTGCTGCTGCCGCCCGCGCCGGAGCCGCCCGCCCCGCCCGTCCCGCCCGTCCCGGCGGTCCAGCCGGCGGTACGGGAGCTTCCGGCCGAGTTGCCGCAGGGGGCGCAGGGCCCCGGCCAGCAGCCGGAGCTGCCGCCCGCGCCGGAGCGGGCCGAGCCCGCCGTACCGGATGCGCGGGGGCCCGTACAGCTCCAGAAGCAGGCACCGCGGCAGAGGCCGGAGCAGGAGCAGGAGCAGGCACCGCGGCAGAGGCAGGAGCCCGCGTACGAGGAGCTGTGGCCCGAGGAGCACTGGCCGGAGGAGAGCTGGGCGGAGGAGCGCTGGCCGGAGGAGGAGTGGCCGGAGCCCCCGTACGAGGAGCACCCGTACGAGGAGCACCCGGACTTCCCCGACGAGCCCGGCGACCCGCAGGGCGACCGGCGCGGCCCCCACGCGGGCCCGGGCCGGCCGGGGCAGGCCCCCGGCAACCCCTGGTTCGCGGAGCCCCAGCAGAAGACGTACGAGGGCGGGTACGACCCCGCCTTCGAGGCGGCCGAAGCCGCGGCCGCAGGTGTCCAGGAGCAGCTGCCGGAGGTCGTCGAGCCCGTCGCCGTGCCCGAGGCCCCTGTCGCCCCGGAGCCCGCGCCCGAGCCGGTCGCCCGGCCGTCCAAGCGGGTGCTGCGCCGGGAGCGCAAGGAGCAGGAGGAGGAGTTCGTCGAGGCCGCCTACCCGGTCTTCGTCCAGCTCGCGCAGGAACTCGGCGACTACCCCAAGGTCGAGCAGCTCGACATCCACCTCTCCGACGTCCACGGCGTCACCCACGCCGGGAGCGCGGCGCTGCTGCGCCAGGCGATGCCCTCCTTCAAGGAGCGTTTTCAGGCCGAGCTGATGGACGAGCACATCGCCTGACGGCGCCGGTACGGGCGGGACAAGCGGTACGGGCAGTACGGGCGGGACAGGCAGTGCCGGAGGGTGATGGCGGGGCGCCCAGCAGGCCCCCGCCAGGCCCCTCGTCAGGCCCGCGCGCGCCTCTTGGCGCTCTCCCCGGCCACCGCCAGGACCGCGCCCACCAGCAGGATCGCGAGATAGCCGGTGGTGGGCACGTCCCACCAGCGGTGCAGCAGCCCCCAGGGCCCGTCGCCGAAGTGCCGGCCCGCCGCGCCCAGGCCGCCCTGGATCGCGGTGACCCAGCCGATGGTCAGAATGATCTCGTCCTTCATGTCCCCACCATCCCGCGCGGGGCCGCGCTCCGCCTCCTGCCCAGGGGGGAACCCCGGGTGGGCCGAAGGATGCAGTCCCCACTCCTCCGGCCGGTCCCGGGACCGGTCCGCACGCGCCCGACAGGCCCCCGGGGCGTGCACCGGCGGCGCACCGGGGCGATTCCGCCACACCGGGACGGCGGCCGACCCCGTCCGGCGGCGGGAATCCGGTTTACTGTCCGGACCGGGAGGTTCCCCATGGATGACCGACTCGCGGAGCGCATCCGGCTGTTCCGGGCGGGCGGACGGGTACGGCCCGAAGTGGCCGATTTTGTCACCGCCGAGCTGACCGCCCTCGCGGACGAGGGCCGGACCGTCACCGAGACCACCGCCGGAGTGCTGACGAGCCATCTGATGCTGGCGCTCACCCGGCTGCTGGACGGTGAACCGATCACCGCTTCCGCCGCCGACGAGGAGATCGCGGCGGAACTGACCGGCCGGCCACGGGCGCTGGAGCAGGCCCGCGCGCTGGCCGCCCGCGCGGAGGCGGCGCTGGGTGCCGCGCTGCCCGACGCCGAGATCCGTTTCCTCGGGCTGCACCTCGCCGTGCTGGCCCACCGCCCCACTGCCTGAGCCTCGAAAGACGACCACGACCCGACTCTCCAGGACGGAGCCCCATGAGGATCCTCACCGGCGGCATCGGCAAGGTGGAGACCGCCGACACCCTGCGCGCCCTCGCCCTCGACGGCGTCGAGATCACCGTCTCCAGCGATCTGGAGGCCGCCGCCCTGCTCGGCCCCGGCCGGGCCGCCTACTACCTGGGGAGCTGCCACACGGGCGCCGGGGCCTCCCTCGGGGTGCTCGTGGGGCTGCTGGGGCGGGAGAGTTGCCACACGTTCGGCCGCTCGGTGCCCACGGCGGACGAGGTCGGCGCGCTGGTGGCCGGCGGGACGAAGGTCTTCGGCTTCTCCGTGGACCGGATCGGGGCCGTGGCGCCGACCATCGCCCGCGCCATCGCGGCCGCCCACGCCTGAGCCGGCGCCGGAGCCCGCGCCGGGGTCCCGCGCCCGCGCCCTGGCCGGAGCCCTGGCCCGAGCCGTCGCCGCAGCGGCGACCCGTACCCGTACCCGTATACGCGTACCCGTACCCCCGTACCCCCGGTCCTCAGGAGTGACAGGAGTGACCCGTGCGCCTCCCCCTCCCCCTCGCCGCCGGCCTGGAGTTCTCCGCGTACCAGCAGTGGACGGTGATCGGCCTCTGCGCCCTGACCGCCCTCGTCGCCCATCTCGCCTTCGCCGTCTTCAACGACGGCGTCCGCCCCTTCCTCCTCGACTTCATCCACGGCAGGACCACCCGCAACGCGACCGCCGCCGTCGCCTTCGGCCTCTCGGCGGGCTTCGTCTTCGGCC
The DNA here is from genome assembly GCF_034961445.1 of Streptomyces yaizuensis. Lineage (NCBI taxonomy): Bacteria > Bacillati > Actinomycetota > Actinomycetes > Kitasatosporales > Streptomycetaceae > Streptomyces > Streptomyces yaizuensis. The sequence goes on along the minus strand of NZ_BSBI01000011.1, from coordinate 6,585 downwards.
TCGGCGCCCCGATGGCCCTCTCCACCGGCGTGCTCAACCCGTGGCTGCTCTTCCTCCCCACCGACGTCCTCGGCCTCCTCGCCCCGACCCGCGCGCTCGCCCTGCTCCTCGGCGCCGGCTGGGGGGCGGTGGTCGTCTTCGGCCTGTCCGGGGCGAACGCCCTGGCCCACGATCTGCCCGTCGACTTCCTCACCGCGATGCAGCAGATGTCGACGCCGATCCTCTTCCTCTTCACCCTCTTCCCGGTGCTCGCGATCGTCCGGCAGTTCGGCCGGGCCTGGGGCGCGGCGGCGGGGGTGCTGGAACTCGCGCTGGTCGTCGCCACCATGGAGCTATGGCCGAAAATGTTCGCCGGGGCGCTCGCCATGGCGGCGGGTGTGCTGCTGCTCATCGGCCTCGCCCTCGCCCGCGATCTGCGCCAGAGCCGCGACACAGCAGCCGGGGAAACCGCCGCCTCCCCGGTGGCCTCGCTCTTCGGCGCCAGCGCGGCCCGGCTGCGGCGCTTCCTCCCGCTCTTCGCCCTGCTCGGCGCGGGCGTCGCCGTCCTCGCCCAGAGCCATGCCTTCGGCGGCGGCGAGGCCACCAGCTTCCTGATCGCCAAGGGCGAGCACACCGAGGCCGCCCAGGTCGACTTCTACCGCGCCTTCGGCTTCCTGCCGCTGATCGCCACCACCGCGCTCGCCTCCGGCGCGTACGCGATCGCGGGCTTCACCTTCGTCTACCCGCTGGGCTATCTGATGCCGGGCCCGCTGCTCGCGGCCGCCGCCGGGGCCGCCGTCCTCACCGCCGAGGTGCTGGCCCTGTCGGCGATCGGCCGGCTCCTGGGGCGGCTGCCGACCGTACGGGACTCCTCGGAGCACCTGCGCGCCGCGATCACCGAGACGCTGCTGCTCGCGATCCTCTTCGGCTCCCTGATGGCCGCGAACGCCATGGGCGGCGGGCTGGGGATCCTGATCGTCGGCGGCCTCTACCTCCTGAACGAGGCCATGGGCCGGCCGCTGGTCCGGATGGCCGCGGCGCCGGCCGCCGTCATCGCCGGCGGGATACTCCTCAACCTGCTGCACTGGCTCGGCCTGTTCACGCCGCCGGCCGCCTGACCCGTACCCGTACCCGTACCCGCGTACTCCCCGTCGTTTCCGATCCGGAGACCGCCATGGACAGCAGCGCCCCAGCGGCCCGCGTCACCACCGTCACGGGCCCCGTCCCCGTCACCGACCTGACCGGCCCGGTCCTGCCCCACGAGCATCTGGCCCTGGACCTGGACCGTACGGGGGAGGGCGCGGCGGTCCTGGCCGCGCGGCACGCCCCGGCCGTCGCGGCCGAGCTGGCGGCGCTGCGCGAGGAGACCGGGCTGAGCCTGGTGACCGAACTGACCTGCCGGGGCATGGGCCGGGACCCGGCCGCCCTGGTACGGATCTCCCGGGCGTCCGGGGTCGCCGTGGTCGCCGCCACCGGCTGGTACTACGAGCCCTTCCACCCGCCCGAGGTGAACGGCAGCACGGTGGAGCGGCTGACGGACGTCCTGCTCACCGAGATCACCGACGGCGTGGACGGCGTCGTCCCGGGGATCATCGGCGAGGTCGGCAGCCACGGCGACACCCCCACCGGACCCGAGGCCCGGGTGCTGCGCGCCGCCGCCCGCGCCGCCCTCGCCACCGGGCTGCCCGTCGCCACCCACGCCCACCTCGGCCGGGGCGGGCCCGCCCAGCTCGCGCTGCTCACCCGCGAGGGCCTGGCCCCCGACCGGATCAGCATCGGCCACCAGGACCTGCTGGACTCCCCCGCCACCCACCGGGAGCTGGCCGCCGAGGGCGCGTACATCGCCTTCGACACCGTCGGCAAGGAGCACTATCAGAGCGACACCGTACGGCTGCGGCTGCTGCTCGCCCTCCTGGACGCGGGACACGCCGAACGGGCGCTCCTCAGCTGCGACATCTCCCGCCACCGCTATCTCTGGTCCGAGGGCGGACCCGGTTACGGACATCTCTTCCGCTCCTTCCTGCCCCGGCTGCGCGCCGCCGGGGCCGGGGCCGACCTGATCGACCTGCTGACCCGCCGCAACCCGCTGCGCCTGCTCACGGGCGCCGACCCGGGGCCCCGGCGGCCCCGCCCCCGCCCGCACCCCCGCCCTCATCCCCGCCCGGAGGACAGCCGATGACCGAAACCGCCGCTCCCCCGTCCCTCCCCCGGACCCATCCGCTCCCCACCGTCCCGCTCCAGGACGCCGTCGACCGCCAGTTCCGGCTGCTGGAGTGCACCGCCACGCACTTCGAGGGGCAGGAGCTGTTCACGGCGGACGCCGGCGTCGTGCCGGGCCCCGGGCGCCCCCGGACGACCGCGAAGGTGGAGGCGGTGCTCGCCGACTTCTTCGGGGCCGAGGACGCGGCCCTCGTCCAGGGCGCCGGCACCGGGGCCATCCGGGCCGCGCTCCAGGCCGCCGGGATCCGCCCGGCGGCCTGGAGCACCGCGCCGCTGCTGGTGCACCGCGCCCCGCTCTACCCCACCACCCGGACCACCCTCGTCGGCATGGCGGTCCGGACCGTCGAGGCCGACTTCAACGACCCGGGGGCGCTCGCCGCCGCCCTGCCCTCGGTGCGCTGGGCGTACATCCAGCACACCCGGCAGCGGCTCGGTGACGCGTACGACACCGGCGCGGTCGTCGCCGCCTGCCGGGCCGCCGGGGTCCGCACAGTCGTCGACGACAACTACGCGGCGCTGCGGGTCCCCGCCTGCGGGGTCGAGCTGGGTGCCGACGCGTCCTGCTTCTCGCTGTTCAAGCTGCACGGGCCGGAGGGGGTGGGGGTGGTCGTCGGCGCCCGTGACCTCGTCGCGCGGATCCGGTCCGACAACTACTCCGGCGGCGGCCAGGTCCAGGGCCACCAGGCGCTGGACGCGCTGCGGGCGCTCACCCACGTACCCGTCATGTGGTCCATCCAGTCACAGGTGACGCAGGAGGTCGCGGACCGGCTGGCGGCGGGCGAGGCGCCGGGGGTCGCGGAGGTCGCCGTCGCCAACGCGCAGGACCGCTGTCTGCTGCTGCGGCTGGAGCGGCCGATCGCCCGGGAGCTGCCCGCCGCCGCCGCGCGGCTGGGCGCGGCGCCGCACCCGGTGGGGGCCAACTCCCGGTACGAGATCGCCCCGCTGGTCTACCGGCTCTCCGGGTCCTCCCTGGAGGACGAGCCGGGCCTCGCCGACTGGGCGGTCCGGGTGAACCCGATGCGGGCCGGCGCGGATCTGGTGGTCGACATGATCCGGCGGGCCGTCGCCGCGCTCGACCCCGGGCGCTGAGGGGCACCGGTGTTCCTCGACACGGTCCTCGCCCGCAACCCGGCGCTGCTGCGGGCCGCCGCCGTCCTGCACCGCCGTGGCCGGATCCCGCCGGACACCTACGTCCTGGACCTGGACGCCGTCGACGCCAACGCGGCCCTGCTCGCGGCGGCGGCCCACCGGCACGGACTCAGCCTGTGGTTCGTCGTCAAGCAGCTCGGCCGCAACCCGGAGGCGATCCGGGCGATCGCCCGGCACATCCCCCGGTACGCCGCGATCGACGCCGCCGACGCCCGCGCGGTCCACGCGGCCGCCGTTGGATCCCGGCCGGGCAATCTCGGCCATCTCGTGCCCGTCCCTGTTCGTGCCCTGCCGGAACTCCTCGCCCTGCGCCCGACGGCGGTCACGGTGTACGACCTGGCCAACGCGCGTGCGGTCGGCCGGGCCGCCCGCCGCGCCGGGTACACGCAGGATGTCCTCGTACGCCTGGAGAGCCCGCCGGGGACCGGCCATCCGGGGCAGGAGGGCGGCGTACCGCTCACCGGGCTCGCGGAGTTCGCGGCGGACGCGGAACGGCTCCCCGGGGTACGGATCGCGGGCGTCACCGCCTTCCCCTGTCTGCGCGCGGATCCGGCCACGGGACAGCCGGCCGCGACCCCGGGCCTGGCGCACGCCCGCGCCGCCGTGGACCTGCTCGCCGCGCGCGGCCACCGGGGGCTGCTGCTGAGCGCCCCCGGCGTCACCTGCGCCGCGACCCTGCCGCTGCTGGCCGCCGCCGGGGCCACCCACGGCGAGCCGGGGCACGCGCTCACGGGCACCACCCCGCTGCACGCGACCGATCCCGGGCAGCCGGAGACCCCCGCGTACGTGTACGTCACGGAGGTGGCGCACACCCTCCCGGATGGGCGTCCGGCGCTCTTCGGGGGCGGTTTCTACGCACGCTCACGGGTGGCCTCCGCGCTGCTGCCCCGCAGCGGGGTCCGGCTGCCGGTGGCGGGGGCGGCGGCCGGGCACATCGACTACCACCGGCCGCTGGCCGTGCCCGCGCCGCCGGGCACGGCCAGGACCGGGGACACGGCGCTGCTGGCGTTCCGCACCCAGATGTTCGTCACCCGTTCCACGGTGGCGGTCCTCGCGGGCCTGTCCACCGGGCGGGGGCGGCTGACCGGGCTGTACGACGCGCGGGGCCGCCCCCTGTGACCGGCCAATTTCAGACAGGCCGGTTTCAGTGCAGGCCCTGCACCCGGGGGTCCGAGAAGCCGACGGCGAAAACGGTACGCAGCGACAGCGGCCCGCTGCGGAAGTGACCGGCGCAGGCGTCCCGGGGATCCAGCGGCGTACGGACCGCGTCCGGCCGGGTGCCGGACCACGGCGGGCACACCTTCTCCGTCAGCCCCCACAGCTCGTCCACGGGGAGCGCGCCGCGCCGGGGCCAGTGGCTGAGGGCCTGGACGGTGCCCGCCGCCCAGTTGCCGCGCGGAAGGATGCCGTCCGGGCTGCGGTCCCGGGTCTGGCAGGTGGTGGTGAGGGTGGGGCGGGTGTCCCCCAGCCAGGTGCGGGAGAAGATGTTCGGTAGGGTCTCGCAGCCCTTGTGGAAGGCGAAGTTGAGGACACCTCCGGCATCGGTCCAGGTCATGCCGCCCTGGAGGCCGGTGTACCGGTCGGCGCTGTAGGCGTCCTCGACCACGGTCCGCCCGCCGGAGAGGGCGAGCAGCCCGGGGCCGCCGGGTGCGGCCGGTGCACCGATCGGGTTGAGCCGGTAGCGGACCACCCGGGCGCCGCGCGCCGCGCCGTACCACTCGCCGACGACGAGCCGGTAGGGCCCGGGGCCGCCTGTGCCGCCCGCCGCCGTCCGGGCGCCGGTGCGGTCCAGCGACAGCCACGAGAAGCACAGCGCCCGGGCGGCGGGCCGGCCGCCGACGCCCCGGGCCCCGCAGCCGCCCGCCGGGACGGGGACGCTCTGGCGGTACGTGTGCGTCTGCGGCACGACATAGGGGTAGCCGCAGGCGCTGGACCGGCCGTCCGCGCCGACGCCGTACGTCGTCACCCCGGAGCCGTACGTGTCGACCTTCGCCATCCGGCCGAGGTCGAACACCCGCAGCCCGTTGACGGTGTCGGTGACATAGAGGTGGTTCCCGTACCAGACCACCCCGCCGCCGTGCCCGGTGACGAACCGGAAGCCGGGCCCCTGGCCGGCCTCGCCCTTCGCGGTGGGTTCGACGAGGAGGACGTGCCGGTAGCGGCGGGTGGTGTGGTCGATGAGGGTGAGCCGGAGCAGATTGTGGGTCCGGCAGCCGGCGGCGGAACGGCCGGGGTTCTCGTAGTGCCAGGCCACGGCGATGGCGAAACGATTCTGGATGGCGCCGTCACCGGCGTCGGCCATCCCGGTGGTGCTCATGCCCTGCGGCAGCCACTCCATGGTGGTGTCGTCCCCGTGGGCCGCATCCCAGCACCACGCGGCCCGGCGCCCCACCGGCGGCAGCGCCAGATTCTCCCGTCCGGCGCACGCCCGCATGCGGCGCAGCCCCAGCCAGGGGTCGGGGCGGCCCCGGGAGTCGGCCGCCAGCTCGGTACCGACGACCTCGGCGAGGCCCGCCCGCCGGGTCAGCCGGGTCCGGATCAGCTCGTCGGCGGCGGCCCGGTGGTCCGTGACGGTCAGCCCGAAGGCCCCGTCCGCCAGGGGCAGCCGGCGCACCGCCGGGCCCGGGGTCCCGGTCCCGTCCGCGGCGGCGGCCGGGGGGCCGGTGAGCAGGGCGGCGGCCGGCAACAGGGAGAGCGCCAGGGCCCGCAGTCCGCGCAGAGTCCGCACCGCGCGCCTCCTTCACTCGGAGAGCCCCCCGGTCGGATAAGACGACCACAGTGGATCACGCCCACCGCACAAGGTGGGGGACCCTGCTCCCGAAACGGTCCCCTCGGCGCCGCTTTCCCCCACCCGGGGTACCGCCGACCCGCACGCGGACGTGTGCGGCCTCGCGCTGCCCGACCCGCGTCGGTACGTGTACGTGGCGCTCGTCCGGGGCCCGACCCTGCCCGGCCCGTGTCGGTACGGGGTCCCGCACCCTTCTTTTCCCCCGGCTCGGGGTACCGGTCGCCTTGGCTGGCTTCGTGGGTGGGGGGTGCAGGGTCGCCCCCGCAGGGGATCGGCGGTAAGTCCGGCGTGCGTTGACCGTAGGCCTTCGGTCCGCCGACCCCGAGGAGGTGAGCCCGGAGGCCACCACCAACCCGCACCACTACCCGGGCCGGGTCGACCCGCACAAATCCCAGCCTCGCCGACGTTGACCCGCGCAAAATTCAGCCTCGCCGGCGTTTGAGGCGCGG